>JAKUTK010000006.1:44120-140811 GCA_022448005.1 Pseudomonas sp. | reverse complement strand
GCCTTCCTCGAAATAGTCTTCGATCAGGGCGATCAGCGCTGCAAGCGCTTCGTGTTCCTGGTCGCCTTGGGTATGCAGGTGCAGCGTGGTGCCTTTGCTGGCGGCGAGCATCATCACGGCCATGATGCTTTTGCCGTCCACCCTGCTTTCAGGGCTGCGACCGACACGAATGTCACAGGGAAACTGATTGGCGACTCCGACAAATTTCGCTGCCGCTCGGGCATGCAGGCCCAGCTTGTTGATGATGGTAACTTCGCACGAAGGCATGTGTATTCCTAAGCCAGGTCGCGATGGCGGACCTGGACGTTCTTCAGGGGGTCGCGCAGCGCTTGGCCCAGCCGCTCGGCCAGATACACTGAGCGGTGGTGCCCACCCGTGCAGCCAACGGCGACGGTGACATAGGCGCGGTTGCTGGCAGCGAAGCGCGGAAGCCATTTGCTCAGGTAGGCCAGGATATCCTGAAACATTTCCTCGACATCCGCTTGCCCGGCGAGATAGTCGATCACGGGCTGGTCCACACCAGAAAAGTCACGAAGATCAGCTTTCCAATAGGGGTTTGGCAAGCAGCGCACATCGAACACCAAGTCGGCATCGACTGGCATGCCTCGCTTGAAACCGAAGGACTCGAAGAGAAAAGCGGTACCCGGTTCAGGCTTGTTCAGCAGGCGCAGCTTTAGCGTGTCTCGTAGCTGATAGAGATTCAGGTGTGTGGTGTCGATCTTCAGGTCGGCATGATCAATGATGGGCGCTAGAAGAAGCTCCTCGTCACGGATGGCTTCGGCCAGGGAGCGGTTCTGGTTGGTCAGCGGATGCCGCCGACGGGTTTCCGAAAACCGTTTCAGCAGTGTCTCGTCCGCTGCATCGAGATAAAGCACATCGCATTGGATGTAGCGGGCGCGGACGTCTTCGAGCAGCTCGGGGAAGCGTTTCAGCTGACTCGGTAGGTTGCGCGCATCGATCGATACCGCGACTTGGGGCTGCAGCAACTCTGTGTGCAACAAGGCCCTTTCCGCCAGCTCTGGAAGAAGCCCGGCGGGAAGGTTGTCGATGCAGTAGAAACCATTGTCCTCAAGGACGTCCAAGGCAGTGCTCTTGCCGGACCCGGAGCGCCCACTGACGATGATCAGGCGCATCGAGCAGCGCCGAAGGGCCGGGCTCGGCCACGAGGAGCTTGCTGCGCACAGCGGCAGCAGGTTGTGTGCAGGCAGATAGGGGGCACGTCTTTTTTCCTCACTCAGCGTTGGGCGATGGAGGGTTGCTGCGCCCTATTGACCGTTCTGGATGTCGACCACGGCCTGGTACAGCTCATGACCCGACGTAGCACGGCGCAGTCGGTCACGAACTTCCTCGCGGTCCAGCATGCTTGCTATCTGACGAAGCAGCTCGAGATGTTCGTCGGTGGCTGCCTCCGGCACCAACAATACAAACAGGAGGTCGACGGGGGCACCGTCGATGGCGTCGAAGTCCACCGGTGTATCGAGCTTCAGCACTGCACTGAGCGGTGATGTGCAGCCAGGCATACGGCAATGCGGTATTGCGATGCCGTTGCCGAAGCCGGTGGAGCCAAGTTTTTCCCGGGCGATGAAACTTTCGAAAATCGCTTGGCTATCGATATCGGGCAGGTCCGCGCCCAGAACCTTGGCAATCTGTTCCAGGACGCGCTTTTTGCTGCCGCCCGGAACGCCAACCAGGGCGCGTCCGGGGGTCAGGATATTTTCAATACGGATCATGATGGGTTAGCGAGCCAGGGCGCCCTGATGGTGGTCGAGCTGCTTTTCTTTATGCTTGATCAGTTGCCGGTCGAGTTTGTCGGCAAGCAAGTCGATGGCTGCGTACATATCCTCATGCTCGGCGTTGGCAACCACTTCTCGCCCCGCTACGTGCAGCGTGGCCTCGGCCTTTTGCCTGAGCTTCTCGACTTGAAGGATGACTTGTACGGCAATGATGCGGTCGAAATGGCGTTCTATGCGCTCGAATTTCTCCTCGACGTAGTCACGCAGGGCTTCAGTGATTTCAAGGTGAAGGCCAGTGATGTTGACTTGCATACTGCATCTCCTATTGCCACGTGCGAATTGACGGGCTGGACACCCGTCGCCGGAACAAATCCACCAGGTCGCCTGGTGCTACATCAACCGCTTGCGCTCGCTTGAGGGAGCGATTCCGAGTGACTCGCGGTACTTGGCTACGGTGCGGCGCGCGACTTGAATCCCTTGTGCCTCCAGTAGACCAGCGATCTTGCTGTCGCTCAATGGCTTTTTCTGGTTTTCCGCGGCCACCAGTTTCTTGATGATTGCGCGAATGGCGGTGGACGAGCACTCGCCGCCTTCAGCAGTGCTTACATGGCTCGAGAAGAAGTATTTGAGTTCGTAGATGCCGCGAGGCGTGTGCATGAACTTCTGCGTGGTGACCCGTGAGATCGTCGACTCATGCATGCCCACCGCCTCGGCGATGTCGTGCAACACCAGTGGCTTCATGGCTTCATCGCCATGCTCGAAGAAGCCGCGCTGGTGTTCGACGATCTGGGTGGCCACTTTCATCAACGTTTCGTTACGACTAAGCAGACTTTTGATGAACCAGCGAGCTTCTTGAAGCTGGTTGCGCATGAAGGTGTTGTCAGCACTCGAGTCGGCACGTTTGACGAACCCGGCATACTGAGCGTTCACCCGCAAGCGCGGCATCGCCTCCTGATTCAGTTCGACCAACCAGCGACCTTTGTCTTTGCGTACGATTACGTCAGGCACGACATACTCAGGCTCGCCGGCTTCGATCTGCGAGCCTGGCCTGGGATTGAGCGATTGAATCAGGTCGATGACCTGGCGCAGCTCATCTTCTTTGAGTTTCATGCGTCGCATGAGCAGGCTGTAATCCCGCCCGCCGAGAATGTCCAGGTGATCGCTGACGAGCTTGATCGCCTCGCTCAACCAGAGGGTTCGTTCAGGCAGCTGGCGTAGTTGTAGCAGCAGGCATTCGCGCAGATCGCGGGCGCCGATACCCGCGGGCTCGAACTGCTGAATCCGGCGCAGCACCACTTCGATTTCATCGAGTTCGATCTCAAGCTCGGGGTCAAACGACTCGAGTACTTCCTCGAGCGTTTCATCGAGGTAGCCTTGTGGATTGATGCAGTCGATCAAGGTCGCGGCGATAAGGCGGTCGGTGTCGCTCATCGGTGCGAGGTTGAGCTGCCAGAGCAAGTGGCTTTGCAGGCTTTCTCCTGACGATGTGCGAGTGGTGAAATCCCATTCGTCATCGTCGTTGCTCGGCAGGCTGCTGGCGCTGGTCTGGTAGATGTCCTCCCAGGCGGTGTCGACTGGAAGCTCGTTGGGGATGCGGTCGCCCCAATCGCCGTCCTCGAGGTTCTCCACCGTGTTGATGGGCTCCTCGTAATGATTGTCCGGCTCGTTGTGCTCGGGCGAGTCGGTTGTCGGGCTTTCGCTTTTCTTTTCGATCGACTCGGCCATCGGGTCGGAGTTATCGAAATCTTCTCCGTCTTCTTCGCGCTCGAGCATTGGGTTGGAATCCAGCGCCTCCTGAATCTCCTGCTGAAGATCGAGTGTGGATAGCTGGAGCAATCGTATGGCTTGTTGCAGCTGCGGTGTCATCGTCAGCTGCTGGCCCATCTTCAGGACTAGCGATGGTTTCATGGCAGAGGACTTCGAACCTTGTTTGCCGGCGCAACCGCGCCTGTTCCGATTTCGCTGGCGCCGCGCGCCGATGTAAGCAAATTATATGCCTGGCAACGAAGCCTTTGCCTAGCCTTGTAGGTGCGTCGAGGAGAAAAAACCGCTATCAAAGTCGGAATTCGTGTCCCAGATAGACTTCCTTTACCAACTGGTTGGCCAGGATGGTCTCTGCATCGCCCTCGGCGATCAATTGGCCGTCATTGACGATATAGGCGGTTTCGCAGATATCCAGGGTTTCGCGGACGTTGTGATCGGTGATCAGGACGCCGATTCCCTTGGCCTTGAGATGATGGATGATTTGCTTGATGTCGCCGACCGAAATGGGGTCAACGCCGGCAAAGGGTTCATCGAGCAGGATGAACTTGGGTGCAGTGGCCAGGGCTCGGGCAATTTCAACCCGACGCCGTTCGCCACCCGATAGGCTCATGCCAAGACTGTCGCGGATGTGGTGGATGTGAAATTCCTGCAGCAGACCTTCCAGCGCCTGTTGGCGGCCGTTGCGGTCAAGGTCCTTGCGCGTTTCCAGGATGGCCATGATGTTGTCAGAGACCGAAAGCTTGCGAAAGATCGATGCTTCCTGCGGCAGGTAACCAATGCCCGCGCGCGCGCGGCCATGCATGGGGAGGTGCGTCACATCTTGGTCGTCGATCAGTACACGGCCCTGATCGGCTTTGACCAATCCAACGATCATGTAGAAGCAAGTGGTTTTGCCGGCGCCGTTAGGCCCCAGCAATCCGACGATCTGCCCGCTTTCGATGGACAGGCTGACATCACGTACGACCTGACGGCTCTTGTAGCTCTTCGCTAAATGCTGGGCCTTGAGAATCGCCATTACTCGGGCTGCTCCGTTGCCGGTTCTTTCTTGCGTGGCTGGATGACCATGTCCACGCGTGGGCGCGGTGTGGTGACATCGGTATTGGTGGCGCGGCCAGCATTGACGATCTGTCGCTGGGTGTCATAGACGATTTTCTCGCCTTCGAAGGTGTTGCCTTCCTGGACGACCTTGGCCTGGTCGATCAGGACGATGCGTTCGTTCGCGGCAAAATACTGAATCGTCAGGCCGTAAGCTTTGACGATCTCCTTGTCTGCAGCCGGTTTCTGTTCGTAGTAAGCCGGTTTGCCGATGGAGGTGAACACCTCGACATCGCCATTCTGGTTCTGAGTGATGGTCACAGTGTCGCCTGTGATCTTCATTGTTCCCTGGGTAATGACCACATCGCCGCGATACACGGCTACACCTTGCCGGTCGTCCAGTTCGGCGGTATCGGCTTGGACACGGATAGGCTGGTTGCGATCCTCGGGAAGTGCGTGGGCGTTCGCGCCAAGTAGAAAAATGCCTAAACCGATCAGGAGGGGGAGGGTCTTAACGCAGCTCATGCTGGCCTCTTACGTTGGATAGCAGGAGCATCCTGCCTTCGTCTAGATACGCTTTCATGCCCGTAGCGGTCGTCACACCGTTTGCGGCGACGATTCTAACGGGTTGGCGGGTCTCGGCATAATCCTTCTCGGGAAGGACGGTCATCCGGCTGGTAGTGATGATGGTCGGGCGCCCCTTGGCATCGTTGCGTTCGACCTTGACGTTATCGATCAGCTCGACTTCCTTGCCTTGCGGGCCGACCTCGCCGCGTTCACTGGTGATATGCCACGGCAGCTCGGAGCCGCGAAAGGAGCGCAGGTCCGGGCGGGTCAGCAAGCTGACATCGCTGGTCTTGATATGCTCCACCTTTTCCGCGGTCAGCTCATAGTTACGCTTGCCGTCCGGCTGGTATTGCACTGTGCGTGAATTGGTGACGTAGAAGTCAATGGGCGACTCTACGCCCTGGGTGATCGGCGCCTCCTGCATAAAGCTTTCAGGGCGAATGTTCCAGTAGCCGATCGCGACTAAAAGCAGTGCGATCAGCAGCAGAATGGCGGGGAAGCGGAGCCTGCTTAGCATGGTTGCCTCTAGAGGTAAGCGGCCTGAGCCGCGTCGAGACTGCCCTGGGCGCGCATGATCAGTTCGCAGAACTCTCGCGCCGCGCCCTCGCCACCACGGGCGGATGTCACTCCGTGGGCATGCTGGCGAACGAACGCGTCAGCACTGGCGACCGCCATGCCCAGGCCTACCCGGCGAATTACTGGGAGGTCCGGCAGGTCATCGCCCAGGTAAGCGACTTCAGCGTAGTCGAGACCGAGTTCGCCAAGCAATTCGTCGAGCACTACAAGCTTGTCTTCACGTCCCTGATACAGGTGCTGAATGCCCAGGTTTTGCGCCCGACGCTCAACCACAGGCGTCTTGCGACCGCTGATGATGGCGGTGCGTACGCCGGAGTTGATCAGCATCTTGATGCCGTGACCGTCCAGGGTATTGAAGGTCTTGAATTCGCTGCCGTCGACAAGAAAGTACAGCTTGCCGTCCGTTAGCACGCCGTCCACATCGAATATGGCCAGGCGAATGTCGCGGGCACGTCGTAGCAGATCGTTCACTTACATCACCCCTGCGCGCAAAAGATCATGCATGTTCAGCGCACCGATTGGCTGATCGTTTTCGTCAACCACCACCAGCGCGTTGATCTTGTTGTCTTCCATGATTTTCAACGCTTCGGCGGCGAGCATGTCGGCGTGCGCTGTCTTGCCGTGAAGCGTCATGACCTGATCGATGCTTGCCTGGCGAACGTCGATGCCTTTGTCCAGTGTGCGGCGCAGATCGCCATCGGTGAAGATTCCTGCCAGGCGGCCGTCTGCCTCTACCACCGCCGTCATGCCGAGGCCTTTTTGAGTCATTTCCAGCAAGGCCTCACGCAGCGATGTGCCGCGGCTGATCAGTGGTAGGCGATCACCAGCGTGCATCACGTGCTCGACTTTCAGCAGAAGGCGTCTGCCCAATGCGCCGCCCGGATGTGAAAAAGCGAAGTCCTCGGCGGTGAAGCCGCGTGCTTCCAGTAGCGCGATTGCCAGCGCGTCACCCAGTACCAGGCTGACGGTGGTCGATGAAGTCGGCGCCAGATTCAGGGGGCAGGCCTCGATGGCGACGCTCGCGTCAATGTTGACCGCAGCCGCCTTGGCGAGCACTGACTCCGGGTTGCCCGTCATGCTGATCAGCGTGATGCCGAGGCGCTTGATCAGTGGCAGCAAGGTGACGATTTCGCTGGTAGTCCCCGAGTTGGACAGCGCCAGCACCACGTCGTCATGCGTGATCATGCCCATGTCGCCATGGCTCGCCTCGGCCGGGTGGACGAAGAAGGCCGTGGTGCCGGTGCTGGCGAGCGTGGCGGCGATCTTATTGCCGACGTGCCCGGACTTGCCCATGCCGACAACGACGACGCGGCCCTTGCACTGAAGGATCAGTTCGCAGGCTCTGACAAAATGTTCGTCGATGCGGGTGCTGAGCTGCTCCACCGCCTCAATTTCCATGCGAATGGTGCGCTGGGCAGTCTCGATCAGCTGGCTGCTCTGGCTCATGTCTGTGAATCGCCTGAATGAAAACGCGCGATTATAGCGGCAAACCTGGCACTGCCCACTGAAAAGCGTCGTGCTGATCGTCGCGCCTAAACTGAACCCAGGCTGAACAAATGTGCGCTCGCTCATGCATCGATACAGAGACCGGCTTGGGAGGCCCATAGTGCGGTGCTATAGTTCGCGCCGCTAAAAACGGCTCTGCGAAGTACCTCCGAAAGACCGGAGGGCGTCTGATTCGCAGGCTGTATCCGAGGAGATCCAATGAGCGCCGCCAACGCTAACGCCGTCGAGCTGAAGGGTGTCACCTTCAAGCGCGGTGAGCGGAGCATTTTCAATAACGTCGACATAGTCATTCCCCGCGGCAAGGTGACGGCCATCATGGGTCCTTCCGGCTGCGGCAAGACTACGTTGCTGCGCCTGATCGCCGCCCAACTCAAACCGACCCATGGCGAGGTCTGGGTGGCGGGCACCAATTTGCCGACGCTGTCGCGCCGCGAGCTGTTCGACATGCGCAAGCAGATGGGCGTGCTGTTCCAGAGCGGCGCCTTGTTCACGGACCTGGATGTGTTCGAAAACGTCGCCTTTCCGCTGCGCGTTCACACCAAGCTGCCTGAAGAGATGATCCGGGACATCGTTCTGATGAAGCTTCAGGCGGTTGGCTTGCGCGGCGCGGTCGAGCTGATGCCGGAAGAGCTGTCGGGAGGGATGAAGCGGCGGGTAGCGTTGGCGCGCGCGATTGCGCTGGATCCTCAGATTCTGATGTACGACGAGCCGTTCGCGGGCCAGGACCCCATCGCCATGGGCGTTTTGGTGCAGCTGATTCGATTGCTTACCGACGCGCTGGGGATCACCAGTATCGTCGTCTCCCACGACCTGGCCGAAACGGCGAGCATCGCGGACTACATCTATGTGGTGGGAGACGCCCAGGTACTGGGGCAGGGCACGCCAGCAGAGCTTCACGAGTCGACCAATCCGCGGATTCGGCAGTTCATGAAGGGGGCTGCGGACGGTCCGGTGCCTTTCCACTTCCCGGCACCGGCGTACGCCGATGATCTGTTGCGAGGCTCCGATGCGTAAGCGTTCCTTGATCGAGCGGATTCGCCTGGTTGGTGAGGCTGGAATGAATGTGGTCGCAGCGCTGGGCCGCGCGACGCTGTTTCTTTTTCACGCCTTGTTCGGTCCCAGTGGCCTGGATAATCGATTTTCGCTGTTGATGCGGCAGCTCTACTCCGTTGGTGTGCTCTCGCTTGCGATTGTCGTAGTCTCCGGCGTGTTCATCGGCATGGTGCTGTCCCTCCAGGGCTACAGCATTCTCAGCAGCTATGGCTCTGAGCAGGCCGTTGGCCAGATGGTGGCGCTTACACTGCTGCGCGAACTGGGGCCGGTGGTCACGGCGCTGTTGTTCGCCGGCCGCGCGGGGTCCGCGTTGGCAGCCGAAATCGGCAACATGAAGTCCACCGAGCAGTTGTCCAGCCTGGAAATGATCGGTGTTGATCCGTTGAAGTACATCGTCGCACCCCGGCTATGGGCCGGTTTCATATCCCTGCCATTGCTCACCCTGATTTTCAACGTGGTCGGCATCTGGGGCGGGGCAATGGTTGCGGTGGACTGGCTCGGAGTTTATGAAGGCTCGTTCTGGGCCAACATGCAGAACAGTGTTGTCTTTGCCACTGACGTGCTCAACGGCGTCGTCAAGAGCCTGGTATTCGCCGTTGTGGTGACCTGGATCGCGGTGTTTCAAGGCTATGACTGCGAGCCCACTTCCGAAGGCATCAGTCGCGCCACCACACGAACCGTCGTCTATGCCTCGCTGGCCGTGCTCGGCCTCGACTTTATTCTGACCGCCTTGATGTTTGGAGATTTTTGATGCGTATCCGCACCCTGGAAATAGGTGTTGGTCTTTTCCTGCTGGCGGGCGTTCTGGCCTTGCTGTTGCTTTCGCTGCGGGTCAGTGGCCTGAACGTCGACAGTACCGACACCTACAAGCTTTATGCCTATTTCGACAATATTGCCGGTCTGAGTGTCCGATCCAAGGTCACCATGGCCGGCGTGACCATCGGTAAGGTGACCGCCATCGATCTGGACCGCGAAAGCTATACGGGACGTGTCACGCTGGAGGTTCAGAAAGACGTCGATATCCTGCCGACCGACTCAACCGCTTCGATCCTGACGGCCGGGTTGCTCGGCGAGAAATACGTCGGCATCAGCGTCGGTGGTGAAGAAGAAACGCTTGGTGATGGCGATACGATCCGCGATACCCAGTCGTCCTTGGTGCTGGAAGAGCTGATCGGCAAGTTTCTACTCAATTCGGTCAATAAAGAGTGAGGTGCAACCCCATGATGACTGCCCTGCGTCGCGTTTTGCTGGTACTCCTGGCGGCCTTTCCACTGCTGGTCCAGGCGGCGCCTAGCGCCCATGAGGTGATCCAGCGGACCACCGACGAACTGCTTGCCGATCTCAAGGCAAACAAGGAGCAGTATCGACAGGACCCTAGTGCGTTCTACGATTCGCTCAACGACATTCTCGGGCCGGTGGTGGATGCCGAAGGAATTTCACGGAGCATCATGACTGTGAAGTACTCGCGCAATGCCACTCCGGCGCAGATGACGCGCTTCCAGGAAAACTTCAAGCGCAGCCTGATGCAGTTCTATGGAAACGCGTTGCTGGAATACAACAATCAGCAGATCAAGGTTCTGCCCGCCAGCGGCAGGCAGGACCCCGAGCGCACCAGTGTCGGCATGGAGGTGACCGGTCGCCAGGGCGAGATCTATCCGGTCTCCTACACCATGGTCAATCATGGCGGGAATTGGATGGTTCGCAACGTGATCATCAACGGCATCAACATCGGTAAACTGTTCCGTGACCAATTTGCCGACGCCATGCAGAAAAACAACGGCGACCTGGACAAGACCATCGATGGCTGGTCCGAGGTGGTGGCGCGTGCCAAGGACACCGAGGCGGGCCAGCGGGCGGCGGGCGATGAGTGACGGACGGGTTGAGCGAGGCGCTGGCGGTGAGCTTCGCCTGGCGGGCATGCTTGACTACCAGTCCGGCCCGGCTCTGCGACGGCAAGGTCAGGCACTGATTCGTCAGGCCAAGGGCACGCGTATCTCGGTTGATTGCAGTGCGGTTGAAAGATCAAGTAGTGTCGGCTTGTCATTGCTTCTGGCTTTTACGCGCGACGCGCAAAAACAGGGCGATGAGCTCGTCGTTGCCGGGCTGCCTGGGGATATGCGGGAGCTCGCCCGAGTGTCCGGTTTGCTTGATGTTCTTTCGTTTGCGAGCGAAACAGAGGGAGCTGTCTGATGTTGCTGCGCTGGGCGGAATCGACGCGGGCCAAGGTGCACTCGGCCGCTGAGTCGTTGGGTAATCTTCTGGTCGAGACCTTCCACTACTTGTCGCTGTTCGCGATTGGAGCTGTGACCGCCTGGGCTGGGTTGGTCGCGTTTCTGGGGATGGTGGAAAAGGGCAGCATCAGCGTTGATGACATTCTGCTGCTGTTTATCTATCTCGAGCTCGGTGCGATGGTGGGTATTTATTTCAAGACCAACCACATGCCGGTGCGGTTCTTGATCTATGTGGCCATCACTGCGTTGACCCGGCTGTTGATCTCTGACGTCTCGCACCATCACCGTCCGGACATGGGGGTCGTCTATATTTCCGGCGCGATACTGCTGCTGGCGATGGCTATCCTGGTGGTGCGCTTCGCGTCATCCCGTTTCCCGGCGGTAACGCCCGCCAGCCGGCATCCGCAGCGTCGTGACGCCGATGCCGAAACGCTCGACTGAAATGCGGCTTCGTCAGCCAGCGTGGCTGCGGGGTTCGCAGTCTCCGGGCTTTTTTGTATGATGGCCGGCCGTGCGCGTCCGGCGCCGATCGAGGTTGAACATGCAGGCCGTAGAAGTTAAGAATTTCCTGGAAGAAAGACTTTCAGGCGCTCAGGTGGAAGTCGAAGGCGAGGGCTGCAACTTCCAGTTGAATGTGATCAGCGACGAATTGGCAGGCCTGAGCCCGGTCAAGCGTCAGCAGCAGATTTATGCACATCTGAATCCGTGGATTGCGGATGGCAGCATCCACGCCGTTACGATGAAATTCTTCAGTCGTGCCGACTGGCTTGCGCGCAGCTGATTGCCGGTCACTACAGGCATCTCTCCGTCCGCGCGCGATTGCTGATATCGCGCACGGCTCTTCTTCGCCAGTGCTTCGAGCCTGCGGGTTACGGGAACATTCATGGATAAATTGATCATCACCGGCGGTGCCCGCCTCAATGGCGAGATTCGCATCTCCGGCGCTAAGAACTCGGCTCTTCCGATTCTGGCCGCTACCTTGCTGGCCGACACGCCGGTGACCGTCTGCAACCTGCCACACCTGCACGACATCACTACCATGATCGAGCTGTTCGGTCGCATGGGCGTGCAACCGGTTATCGACGAGAAACTCAGCGTCGAAGTCGATGCCAGCAGCATCCAGACGCTGGTCGCGCCGTACGAGTTGGTCAAGACCATGCGTGCTTCGATCCTCGTCCTTGGGCCAATGGTGGCTCGGTTCGGTGAAGCCGAAGTAGCCCTGCCTGGCGGTTGTGCCATCGGCTCGCGTCCGGTGGATCTGCACATCCGCGGCCTGGAGGCGATGGGCGCGCAGATCGACGTCGAGGGCGGCTACATCAAAGCCAAGGCGCCAGCCGGTGGCCTGCGCGGTGCGCACTTCTTCTTCGACATCGTCAGTGTGACCGGCACCGAGAACATCATGATGGCTGCGGCATTGGCCAATGGCCGTTCGGTGCTGGAAAACGCCGCGCGCGAGCCGGAGGTGGTCGACCTGGCCAACTTCCTAAACGCCATGGGTGCACAGATCTCCGGCGCCGGCACCGACACCATTACCATCGACGGCGTGAAACGTCTGGGTGGCGGCCGGTACAGCGTGATGCCCGACCGCATCGAGACGGGCACTTATCTAGTCGCTGCTGCTGCCACCGGCGGCCGTGTAAAGCTCAAAGACACCGATGCAACCTTGCTCGAAGCGGTGTTGCACAAGCTCGAAGAGGCCGGTGCCCACATCGATACCGGCAGTAACTGGATCGAGCTAGACATGAAGGGTAATCGGCCCAAAGCGGTAAATCTCCGCACAGCGCCGTACCCGGCTTTTCCGACCGACATGCAGGCGCAGTTCATTGCCATGAACGCGGTGGCTGAAGGCACAGGAACAGTTATCGAGACCGTGTTCGAAAACCGCTTCATGCACGTGTACGAAATGAATCGCATGGGTTCGCAGATTCTCGTCGAAGGCAACACCGCTATCGTGACCGGTGTACCCAAGCTTAAAGGTGCTCCGGTCATGGCGACCGACCTGCGCGCGTCAGCGAGCCTTGTCATCGCAGGCCTGGTGGCTGAAGGCGATACCTTGATCGATCGCATCTACCACATCGACCGCGGTTACGAGTGCATTGAGGAAAAGCTGCAATTGCTGGGCGCCAAGATTCGCCGCGTCCCGGGCTAACATCGGAACAGGCCGCCGGCTTGCTGCAGGCGGCCAGCGCCGAGACCTGCACCTGCCCGGGCTGATGCCAAGGTCGCCATCAATAGGCTTCAAGGAATAAACCGTTAATGCTCACCATCGCCCTGTCCAAAGGCCGCATTCTCGACGATACCCTGCCGCTGCTCGCGGCAGCCGGTATCGTCCCCACCGAAAATCCAGAAAAAAGCCGCAAGCTGATCATTCCGACCACACAAGACGATGTGCGTCTGTTGATCGTGCGTGCCACGGACGTGCCGACCTATGTCGAGCACGGCGCGGCGGATCTTGGCGTGGCGGGCAAAGACGTGCTGATGGAATACGGCGGGCAAGGGCTGTACGAACCGCTCGACCTGCGAATCGCCAACTGCAAGCTGATGACGGCCGGAAAGGTCGGGGCAGCAGAGCCCAAGGGACGACTGCGAGTCGCGACTAAATTCGTTAACGTTGCCAAGCGCTATTACGCCGAGCAAGGGCGGCAGGTCGACATCATCAAGCTTTACGGCTCTATGGAACTCGCGCCGCTGGTGGGATTGGCAGACAAGATCATTGATGTGGTCGACACCGGCAATACGCTGCGCGCCAATGGATTGGAGCCTCAGGAGCTGATCGCAATGATCAGCTCGCGCCTGGTGGTCAACAAGGCCTCGATGAAAATGCAGCATGCGCGCATCCAGGCCCTGATCGATGCGCTCCAGAGCGCCATTGCACACCACGATTGATCAAAGGCCGGACGGTTCATGGCCGGCCAGCCGATCCGCGTTATAGCCTAAATTTTCAGGTGCCCGCGCGGTCGGCTTGTTAGTCTAGGGCGCCTGACCATTGCTCTACTCATCCCTTCATGAGGCCCGTTATGACTGCTTCCATCGACATCCGCCGACTCAATGCTGCTGATCCCGATTTCGCGCGACACCTGGATCATCTGCTGAGCTGGGAAAGCGTGTCTGATGATGGCGTCAATCAGCGCGTGTTGGAAATCATCAAGGCAGTACGCGAGCGTGGTGATGACGCGTTGGTGGAGCTGACCCAGCGCTTCGACGGCCTTGAAGTCGCCTCCATGGCTGACCTGATTCTGCCGCGCGAGCGGCTTGAACTGGCGCTGACGCGGATCAGCCCGGCTCAGCGTCAGGCGTTGGAAGCGGCCGCTGAACGTGTCCGCCTCTATCATGAAAGACAAAAGCAGGACTCCTGGACCTACACCGAAGCTGACGGCACCGTGCTTGGACAGAAGGTGACGCCGCTCGATCGCGCGGGGCTTTACGTGCCGGGTGGCAAAGCATCGTATCCTTCATCAGTTTTGATGAACGCCATTCCGGCAAAGGTTGCCGGGGTGCCGGAAGTCGTGATGGTGGTCCCCACGCCTCGCGGTGAAATCAACGAACTGGTCTTGGCAGCGGCGTGCATTGCTGGGGTCGACCGGGTATTTACCATCGGTGGCGCTCAGGCCGTCGCGGCGCTGGCCTACGGGACCGAAAGCGTGCCGCCAGTCGACAAGATCGTCGGGCCTGGCAACATCTACGTCGCGACAGCCAAGCGTCACGTATTCGGCAAGGTTGGCATCGATATGATCGCTGGCCCTTCCGAGATCCTGGTGGTGTGCGACGGTCAGACCGATCCCGACTGGATCGCCATGGATCTGTTTTCCCAGGCCGAGCACGACGAGGATGCGCAGTCGATACTGGTCAGCCCGGATGCAGCCTTTCTTGATCGTGTCGCTGAAAGCATTTCCCGTTTGCTGCCCAGCCTTGAGCGTAGCGAGATCGCTCGCGCCTCGCTGCAGGGGCGCGGGGCATTGATTCAGGTTGCCGACATGCAGCAGGCGATCGATGTCGCTAACCGCATTGCGCCCGAACACCTTGAGCTGTCAGTGGCTGATCCCGATGCGTGGCTGCCGCAGATTCGACACGCAGGGGCGATCTTCATGGGGCGTTACACGGCTGAGGCGTTGGGCGACTATTGCGCTGGGCCGAATCACGTCCTGCCCACATCGGGCACAGCGCGATTCTCGTCACCCTTGGGCGTGTACGATTTCCAGAAGCGCTCTTCGATCATCAACTGTTCGGCCGAAGGCGCGTCAGAATTGGGCAAGGTCGCTTCGGTCCTGGCGCGCGGCGAGTCGCTGACGGCGCATGCCCGCAGCGCCGAATATCGGATAAAACGGTAGAGACGAACAAAGCGCTGCGGGCTTGCGGGCTGGACGGGTAGGAGCGAGCTTGCTCGCGAACCGCCGTCAAAAGCTTCGCCAACAAGCTGGCTCCTACGGTTGGGAGGCGCAGCCAAGGCTGGTTCCTGCTCGCGCGCTCTTTCGTTCAGCCTCCAGCCGCTAGCGATCAAACCATTTGAATCAAGGACAAAGGCCGATGAGCAAATTCTGGAGCCCCTTCGTCAAGGCGCTGGTTCCCTATGTGCCGGGTGAGCAGCCAAAGCTGACCAATCTGGTCAAGCTCAACACTAATGAGAACCCCTACGGCCCGTCGCCCAAGGCGCTTGCAGCGATGCAGGCCGAGCTGAATGACAACCTGCGGTTGTATCCCGATCCGAACGGCGAGCGCCTCAAGCGCGCCGTTGCTGATTACTACCACGTTCGACCTGAGCAGGTTTTCGTCGGCAATGGCTCGGACGAGGTGCTCGCCCACGTTTTCCACGGGCTGTTCCAGCATGGCAAGCCGTTGCTGTTCCCCGATGTGACCTACAGCTTCTACCCAGTCTATTGCGGCCTGTATGGCATCGACTACGAGACCATCGCGCTGGACGACCATTTTCAGATCGACATAGCCGATTACGCTCGGCCCAACGGGGGCATCATTTTCCCCAATCCCAACGCGCCGACGGGTTGCCTGCTGGCGCTTGAGGCGATTGAGCAGCTGCTGCAGGCAAACCGCGATTCGGTGGTTGTGGTCGACGAGGCCTACATCGACTTTGGCGGCGAATCAGCAATCGCGCTAGTGGACCGCTACCCGAACCTGCTGGTCACCCAGACGTTGTCCAAATCGCGCTCGCTGGCAGGGTTGCGAGTCGGTCTGGCAGTAGGGCATCCGGATCTGATCGAGGCGCTGGAGCGCATCAAGAACAGTTTCAATTCTTACCCGTTGGACCGTATCGCCATTGCTGGCGCTGCGGCTGCATTCGAAGATCGCGGCTATTTCGAGCAAACCTGTCAGCAGGTGATTGCCAGTCGTGACGCTGTAACGCTTGCGATGCAGGCGTTGGGCTTCGAGGTACTGCCCTCGGCGGCGAACTTCATCTTCGCGCGCCATCGGCAGCACGATGCTGCTGCGCTGGCGGCCGGACTGCGCGAGCACGGCGTCATCGTGCGGCATTTCAAGATGGGGCGAATCGACCAGTTTCTGCGGATCAGTGTCGGGGCGCCGGAGCAAAATCAGGCCTTACTCGATGCGCTAAAGCGCATCGGCTAATCCGGCCTGCGCTGCAAGCCTCCAGTTGCTTGCAGGACCTGCCTCTTGTCGGTGGCGAGGGCGGCGCAGTTCGCTGTCTCCGAGCATTGTGCTAGACGCCAAAACCGGGCAAGAGGCCGATTGCAGTGGCGTGTCGAGCTCCTGCGGTGGCCTCTCTGGTTTGCTGGACCAGCGCTAAGGGTTTTGCTTTGAGGCAAGCTCGAACAGGCCTGCTTGAGCGTCGAATGCGATTAGCGACAGCGATCGCTTGGCCGAACGGGCGGGCTACTGCGGAGTTTTCTCCACCAATGGCCGCATGCCCACTTCGGCCGTCAGCGTCAGCGGCTTGCCATTGCGCAGGATGTCGATATCGATCTTGTCTCCAGGCCGCACGCGGGCAACCTGGTTCATCGAATTGCGACCGTCACTGGCTTGGTGCCCGTCGATGCTGAGGATCAGGTCGCCCGGCAGCAGGCCGGCGCGTTCAGCCGGCCCGTCCCGGTAGACGCCGGCCACCACGATCCCGGGCCGGCCGGCCTGACCAAATGATTCAGCCAGCTCCGGTGTGAGCGATTGCACCTCCACGCCGAGCCAGCCGCGAATGACCTGACCGTGCTCGATGATGGATTTCATCACGTCCATGGCGAGCTTCACCGGGATGGCGAAGCCTATGCCTTGCGAGCCGCCGGACTCGGAAATGATCGCAGTGTTGATACCAATCAGTTGGCCTGCGGTGTCTACCAGTGCACCACCCGAGTTACCGCGGTTGATCGCTGCGTCCGTCTGGATGAAATCCTCGTAGGTGTTGAGGCCAAGCTGGTTGCGGCCGGTCGCGCTGATGATGCCCATCGTCACGGTTTGCCCAACGCCGAACGGGTTACCGATTGCCAGCGTCACGTCCCCGATACGGATGCCGTCTGAGTGACCAATGGTGATCGCAGGCAGCTTTGCCAGGTCGATCTTGAGCACCGCAAGATCGGTTTCGGGGTCGCTGCCGATCACTCGGGCAAGCGTCTCCCGACCATCACGCAGGGCTACGACGATCTGCTCGGCATTCGCGGTCACGTGGTTGTTGGTGAGCAGGTAGCCCTCCGGGCTCATGATCACTGCCGAACCCAGGCTTGATTCCATGCGACGTTGACGCGGCAGGTTGTCCCCGTAGAAGCGCCGGAACAGCGGATCGTCCTTGAGCATCGGCGGCTGGCTAGCGCTATCGATCACCTTGGTGGTGTAGAGGTTGGCCACCGCGGGCGCGGCGCTGCTGACCGCATTGGCGTAAGAGTAGGGGCCTTGCTGGGGTATGCCGATCAGCGGCGCTTGCTGCAGGCTGTACTCCGGCTCAGTACCAAGCCCAACCAGATGTGGGTAGCGCTGAATGATCAGCAGGGCCACTAGCAGGCCTACCAGCAACGGCCAGCCAAAAAAACGCAGGGCATTGATCATCGCGATGGGAGTCCGGACAGGTTGCGGAAGGCGAGAGCGCCTCTTAAGGTGGCGGCATTATACGAAGCTGGCCGTGAAATGCAGCCTTGCTGGCGGCAAAACTGCAACGCGACCTGTGGAATGCTTAATCCGCAACATTTCTGCTGTTTGTCCCGTCTGTTATTCGCCAATGAACCACCTTCGATTCACTGATCCCGTAGGAGAATGCTTGCATGGCTGTGGCGCTGACCACCCTGGTCGATGAAACCGATCGCTTCCTGAACGCCGCAAAGATTCCCGACTATTGCCCTAACGGCCTGCAGGTCGAAGGACGCCCCCAGGTGCGGCGCATTGTCAGTGGCGTGACCGCTAGCCAGGCGCTGCTTGATGCCGCGGTCGAGGCGCAAGCCGATGTTGTGCTGGTGCACCATGGCTATTTCTGGAAGAACGAAGACCCACGTGTAGTGGGTATGAAGCAACGCCGGGTGAAAACGCTGCTCAGTAATGACATCAGCTTGCTGGCCTACCATCTGCCGCTCGACGTCCATCCGGAGGTGGGCAATAACGTACAGCTGGCTCGCCTGCTTGGGTTGACTGTCGAGGGTGCGCTGGAACCGGATAATCCTCGCTCGGTCGGGCTTGTCGGTTCCCTTGATACGCCGCTCACGCCTGCCGAGTTCATGCAGCGGGTTCAAATCGCGCTCGGACGTGAGCCGGTGATGGTTGAAGGCCCTGGCTTGATCAGGCGGGTCGCCTGGTGCACCGGTGGCGCACAGGGTTACATCGATCAAGCGGTAACCGCTGGCGTCGATGCCTATCTGACGGGAGAAATTTCAGAGCCAACGGCGCACATCGCGCGCGAAAATGAGCTGAGCTTTTTTGCCGCCGGTCATCACGCCACTGAGCGTTACGGCGTGCAGGCGTTGGGTGAATATCTGGCAAAACGGTTCGCCATCGAGCATCTGTTCATTGATTGCCCAAACCCCGCATGATCGGCGATCTGGAAGATTGAGGAGCTGGTTGAGGTGCCGCTGAGGCAGGTTTTGCCCGGCATAAAGCTAGAGCATTTAGATCTAAGTGGCGTCCTGATTAGAATCTAATGCCGTGTTAAAGTTGCGCCCTCGTTCCGGCCGTGCCGGCCGTCCCACCTGCAAAATTCGTGAGTAGCCATGGTCGACAAACTGACGCATCTGAAACAGCTGGAGGCGGAAAGCATCCACATCATCCGTGAGGTGGCCGCCGAGTTCGACAATCCGGTGATGCTCTATTCCATCGGCAAGGATTCGGCCGTGATGCTGCATCTCGCGCGTAAGGCCTTCTTCCCCGGGCGCCTGCCGTTCCCGGTGATGCACGTCGATACGCGCTGGAAATTCCAGGAGATGTACCGCTTCCGCGAGCAGATGGTCAATGAGATGGATCTGGACCTGATCACGCACATCAACCCTGATGGCGTGGCGCAGGACATCAATCCGTTCACTCACGGCAGCGCCAAGCACACCGACATCATGAAGACCGAAGGCCTCAAGCAGGCACTGGACAAGCATGGTTTCGATGCCGCTTTCGGCGGCGCCCGCCGCGACGAAGAGAAGTCCCGTGCAAAGGAGCGTGTCTACTCCTTCCGCGACAGCAAGCATCGTTGGGACCCAAAGAATCAGCGCCCCGAGCTGTGGAATGTCTACAACGGTAACGTGAAGAAGGGCGAGTCCATCCGCGTCTTCCCCTTGTCGAACTGGACCGAGCTGGACATCTGGCAATACATCTATCTGGAACAGATCCCGATCGTGCCGCTGTACTTCGCCGCCGAGCGCGAAGTCATCGAGAAGAACGGCACCCTGATCATGATCGACGACGAGCGCATCCTCGAGCACCTCACCGATGAGGAAAAGGCGCGCATCGAGAAGCGCATGGTTCGCTTCCGCACGCTTGGTTGTTACCCGCTGACTGGCGCGGTGGAATCAACGGCTTCGAGCCTTCCGGAGATCATCCAGGAAATGCTCCTGACGCGTACTTCCGAACGTCAGGGCCGCGTCATCGATCACGATGGCGCAGGTTCGATGGAAGAAAAGAAACGTCAGGGCTACTTCTAAGGATTTCGCACCATGTCTCATCAGTCTGATTTGATCAGCGAGGACATCCTCGCGTACCTGGCCCAGCACGAACGCAAAGAGCTGCTGCGCTTTCTCACCTGCGGCAACGTCGACGACGGCAAAAGCACCCTGATCGGGCGCCTGCTGCACGACTCGAAGATGATCTATGAAGATCACCTCGAAGCGATCACCCGCGACTCGAAAAAGTCCGGCACCACGGGCGACGACGTTGACCTGGCGCTGCTTGTCGACGGCCTGCAGGCCGAGCGCGAGCAGGGCATCACCATCGATGTCGCCTACCGCTACTTCTCCACCGCCAAGCGCAAGTTCATCATCGCCGACACTCCTGGCCATGAGCAGTACACGCGCAACATGGCGACGGGCGCCTCGACCTGCGACCTGGCGATCATCCTGGTCGACGCCCGCTACGGCGTGCAGACCCAGACCAAGCGCCACAGCTTCATTACCTCGCTGCTGGGCATCAAGCATATCGTTGTGGCCATCAACAAGATGGACCTGATGGACTTCGACCAGTCGGTATTCGAGCGCATCAAGGCCGACTACCTGGCCTTTGCCGAACGTATTGAGCTCAAGCCTTCCTCGCTGCACTTCGTGCCGATGTCGGCGCTCAAGGGCGATAACGTAGTCAACCGTTCCGAATGCGCGCCTTGGTATGAAGGGCAGTCCCTGATGGAGATTCTCGAGAGCGTCGAGATCGCCGGCGACCGCAACTTCGAGGACCTGCGCTTCCCGGTGCAGTACGTCAACCGTCCCAACCTCAACTTCCGTGGTTTCGCTGGCACACTGGCCAGCGGCATTGTGCGCAAGGGCGACGAGGTGGTGGTATTGCCCTCCGGCAAGCGCAGCACCGTCAAGTCCATCGTCACGTTTGATGGCGAGCTGGAGCAGGCGACCCCGGGCGAAGCCATCACGCTGACGCTTGAGGACGAGATCGATGTGTCGCGCGGCGATATGCTCGTGCACGCCGACAACCAACCGCGCATCACGGACAGCTTCGACGCCATGCTGGTGTGGATGGCCGAAGAGCCGATGCTGCCCGGCAAGAAATACGACATCAAGCGTGCCACCAGCTACGTGCCAGGTTCGATTGCCAGCATCACTCATCGAGTGGATGTGAACACGCTGGAGCATGGTTCGGCGAGCAGCCTGGCGCTCAACGAGATCGGCCGGGTCAAGGTTAGCCTCGATGCGCCGATTGCGCTGGACGGCTATGCGAGGAATCCGGCTACCGGCTCGTTCATCATCATCGACCGCCTCAGCAACGGTACCGTCGGCGCGGGGATGATCATCGCCGACCCGGTCGCGCATGGCTCATTCGGGCACCACGGTGCGCTGGCTCATGTCTCCACCGAAGAGCGTGCAAGCCGTTTCGGTCAGCAGCCGGCAACCGTGCTGTTCACCGGCTTGTCCGGTGCCGGCAAGAGCACGCTGGCCTATGCGGTCGAGCGCAAGCTGTTCGACATGGGCCGCTCAGTGTATGTGCTGGATGGCCAGAACCTGCGCCACGACCTGAACAAAGGCCTCCCGCAGGACCGTGCAGGTCGTACCGAAAACTGGCGCCGTGCCGCCCACGTGGCCCGTCAGTTCAACGAAGCCGGTCTGCTGACCCTGGCTGCGTTTGTCGCTCCGGATGCCGAAGGACGCGAACAGGCTAAGGCGCTAATCGGTGCGGATCGAGCCATCACCGTCTATGTGCAGGCGTCCCCGCAGGCCTGCCAGCAGCGCGATCCACAGGGGTTATACGCGGCTGGCGGCGACAACATCCCGGGCGAGTCCTTCCCCTACGATGTGCCGGTGAACGCTGATCTGGTGATCAACACCGAGTCGCTTACGGTCGAGGAGAGTGCCAAGCAGGTTATCGATCTGCTGCGCAAGCGCGGAACCATCTAAGCGAGCTATCTGTCGCGACGAGGCGCCCTACAGAAGCAGGGCGTTGAGGCTGACGAACCCCGCCCACTGGCGTAATGCTGTTCACTTAAGCGGAGCAGCCTTACGGTCCACCGGATACCGGGTCTTGGAAATCTTCACCGTTCTTGGCCTCCCTGGCCTTGGACGGTGATCCAGAAACAGCCCTGCGACACCTCCCCGCAATTCAGCCATCCTCCTTCCTGTTGCCGAAACCGGGTTGGCCGCCGCCATAACGATCAATTGCACCGCGATGAACGGGCAGGCGGGTTCGCAGCAATGCACCATCGACTGCGAACACCTGCAAACCCTTCCAGCTATCGCCTTCGTATCGCTCGCAGCCCTAGTGTTTGCCCGTCTGACGGAACAACGATTCGACCGGATCAGCCCCCAGCCGCTTACGTGCTTCAGTCACGCCGCTTCGCGCCAGCAACTGATCGGAGGCCAGGCCCTGAGCACAGATATTCAAACGCCTGGGCACCTCATGCACAGGCTCGTCTCGGAACAGGGCCATGCCCAGCACCAACCAGAGCACCTGATCGCTCGGCAGGCGACGACGCCTTATGGTGGCTTGCGCCGAGAGGTTCAGCGCGCTGGCAACCCACTCAATGGGTATGTTCTGCGTGAAGGTGCTCAGATCAGAGAAATTGAAGAGGTCACCGAGTTCGCGCAATTGCTGCTGAATGGGCATAAAAAATCCGATACCAGAGGACTGGTATCGGATTTTCTAGAAGCCCCAGCTTGGACTCAAATGCTTAAGTGAACAGCATTACGAACATGTCGGGGCGTTTCTCTATAGCGGTGTGGCTTAGCGTACGCCGGAGTTGCGCAGCGCGGCCGGGGTGTACTGGTTGGAGTTGGCCTTGTAGTTGTAGACGTAGGGGTTCTTTTCCTCGTTCTTCATGCCCATCACCAGGTAACGACCGGAGACCAGGTCATACAGTGTCTCCATGGCGTACAGCGGAACCTGATCGTTGTAGATGTACTCGGCATGCGCCTCGGCAACGCGCCAAAGGGTATCGCGGCCGTCGTAATGATCGATCACTGCGGCCTGCCAGGTGTCTTCGTCGATGAAGAAGGTGCGCTTGGCATAGATGTGACGCTCGCCGGGCTTCAGCGTTGCCTCGACTTCCCATACACGGTGCAGCTCGTAGCGGGTCAGATCCTGATTGATGTGGCCAGCCTTGATGATGTCGTCGTACTTGAGCTGCGGTGAGTCCAGGCGGTAGGCGTTGTAGGGGATGTACATCTCCTTCTTGCCCACCAGCTTCCAGTCGTAGCGGTCCGGTGCGCCGTTGAACATGTCGAGGTTGTCGGAGGTGCGCAGGCCGTCGGCAGCAGTGCCCGGGCCGTCGTAGGCGACCTGAGGGGCGCGGCGCACGCGGCGCTGACCGGCGTTATAGATCCACGCCATGCGCGGCTCTTTGACCTGGTCCAGGGTTTCGTGCACCAGCAGCACGTTGCCGGCCAGGCGCGAGGGCTCGGTCACCTGCTGTTTGAAGTAGAACAGTACGTTGCTGTGTTTCTCGGCGTTGTAGTCGGTCAGGGTATCGGTGTAGACGACTTCGTCGACGAACTTGACCAGGCTGTAGCTACCGTTCACCTGGGGAGTGGCCTGCGCCACGGTGCGGCGGGCCGAGCCACCGCGATAGCGAGTGATGTGGTTCCAGATCACTTCCAGGCCGTCCTGAGGAATCGGAAAGGCAACTGCAGTGTCGAAGTCTTCCAGCCCGTTGCCGCCGCGGACCAGCTTGGTCTGGGTCGCGTTCTTCTGCGCAGCGTCATAGATCCGCTGAGGCACGGCTGCGCTGCGATGGGTTTCGAAAACCGGCAGGCGATAGGTGTCTGGGTAGCGCTTGAGCATGGCGATCTGGCCAGGGCTCAGGTTGTCCTTGTACTGCTCGAAGTTCTGCGCAGTGATGGTGAACTTCGGCTTGTCGTTCGGGTAAGGATCGCTGACGAAGCCATCCTCGCCGACTGCCGCTGCGTCGGTTGCCAAGCCGCCGGTCCAGGCGGGAATGGTGCCGGCCGCGTTGCCGGCTTTCTCGGCACCCATCGGCGTCAGGCTGTTACCCAGCTTGGCCGCTTCGGATTCGGATACTGCAGCCATGGCTCCGCTTGCCAGCACAGCGCTTGCTAGCAAGGAGAGTGTAAGGGCCCCCGTCTTAAACCTGTTCTTGTTCATTGTTTGGTCCTGTTGATTCTCGGTAACTGATTCGCTGCAAGCGATGCCGTAAGCGCGGCGCTTGCAGATGGCGACTTCCACAAAGGCGGTGGCGGGATGAACGCTTGGTACTGACCTCAGAGACGCAGCGATCACAAAGTTGCCATTTGCCCGATCCCGCGGCAGTCCCGTCTGGTTGCTCAAGCCAGGCGCACGCTCTATTTCGGTGTTCGAGGCGAGATGAGGGTGAAGCTGGTAGGGACTATAAGTCAACAATCGAGACGGCACCTATCTGCATAAATGGCGCAAATACCCGGCAAATTGCCATCGCTTGGTTGTGTTCCGTTCTGTCGGAAACTGGCTGAGCCGGCAACGCCGTTTCGGTAGACTCCGCTGCCCCAGTCCGGGCCGCTCAGGCCTGTATGTTCAAGGCTCAACGGAGATGACGGTTGTTGCTCGATTTCGATTATTCGACGCTGGCGCGGGTCGCACCTCTGGTCAACTCACTGGCTTTGCTGATCGCGCTCGGCGGTGCCTGGCTGTTGCTGGCGACACGCTGGCGTCGGCAGTTGTCGAGCACCGCGACGTCGCTTGCGGATACTCGCCTCTCGGCTGTTGATCAAGGTGCCGTGGCGGCAACCCGGCGTCTCGACCGGTTTTTCTATGGCTTTGGTTTCAGCAGTCTGGGACTGGCCTGCCTGCTCTCTTCGCTTACGCGACTGACCTGACGGCCAGTCGCGTAAGCGTGGAGCCCTAGAGGCTCAAGCCAGCTTTCAAGCGGTACTGATTACGCACCGGCATGGCGTATTGCTGGATGAGGAAGGGCTGCTGCACGCTTGGGCAGGCTGCGAGGCGCTTGCCCCATTCGGCCTCGGCACGTTCGATTTCCGCCTGGCTGAACAGCTCCCGGAGCGCGGGTACCGCCAGCGCCGGGTCGCGATCCTCCCACATCCGGTGCGCCAGGAAATTCACCGGAAACAGACGGTAATCACCCAGGATCTGCTGGTCGATTTCGGCCGCCAGCTGCTTGGCATCCTCCGGGACTTCGCTGATGGGCGTGCCGAAGCTGACATGCACCCGACCTTTGTAGCCGGTGATGCCGAGGGCGATGCTGGTGTCATCCTCGCCCGGGACCTTGGTGTAACTGCCGGTGCTGGCACGGATATAGAGCTCTCGCGCCTTGGCCTGATCGCAGGGGTCGTACTCATAGCTGATCGACACCGGCGTCGGCCGCAGGGTCGACAATGCTTCGGCAAAGGGCTCGTCCTTGCGGCTCATGTGCAGCATTTTCAAAATGGCCGAATCGGTACGGTCGTCACCGTCCTTTGCCCGCCCTTCGGCCTGGGCTATCCAGATCGACTCACCGTCGTTGCGGATCGAGTGGTTGATGTAGGCGGAAAGCAACTGATAAGCCGCGAGTTTTTCGCGGCGCCCGGTGACCGAGCGGCGCACGATGAAGCTTTTGTTGAGTCGCATCAGATCGCTGACAAAGGGCCGTTGCAGCAGATTGTCGCCAATGGCGATGCGCGGCGTGCGCATCTTGGCCTGGAACACCGCATAGTTGACGAAAGCGGGGTCCATCACGATGTCGCGGTGATTGGCAATGAACAGATAGGCGCAGCCCGGCCGCAACTTTTCCAAGCCGGAATAGGTAATGCCATCGGTGGCGCGCTCGATGGTGCGGTCGAGGTACATCTCGATCCGCGCCTGCAGCGTGTCGATCGAATGAATAGCGGCGAACTCACGCCGCAGTCGTTGCGCTATAAGTGGTTTGAGCATCCAGCCCATGGGGCCGGCCAGCCGCGGAAAGCGGAAATGCGCCAGTATGTCGAGAAATTCCCGGTCGGCGAACAGCCGTGCCATGACGGCGGGGACTTCAGCATCGGCGTAGGGTCGGATGGCTTCGAATTCGTCCATCATGATCTCTGTAAGGGTAACTACTGAATAACCCAGTCGCTCAAGGGTCAAAGTTAGGTCTGTGGTTGCTTGGACGCGATGACTGCGGGCTCGGACAATGCCGCGTGGCACCGGTCGGGTCCGCCACAAGTGCGCACCGAGGCATCTCAACAGACTCAGGACGGCGATTATAGCGGCAAGTCTCGCAGGAGACGCTGATGCTGGAATCACAGGACTATCAATGCCCATATTGTGGCGAAGTGGTGGAGGCGCTGCTCGATCTGAGTGGCGGCGATCAGCAGTACATCGAAGACTGCTCAGTCTGCTGCAGGCCGATTGTGTTCGATCTGCGAACCGATGGTAGCGATTGGCAGCTCGACGTACGGCGGGAGGATGAATAGATGCAGCGGGTATACGAGCCGCGCGATCTGCTCGAAGCGGAGATGTTGCGGGGCATGTTGGACGCCGAAGGTATCGAGGTTTACCTGAATGGCCGGCATCTGATCGGAGCTGTAGGCGAGCTGCCTGTTGCCGGTCTGCTCGGCTTGATGGTCGCCGATGATGAGGCCGAGCGCGCGCGGCAGTTGATCGCTGAGTACAATGTCGCCGAACTGCTGCCCGGCGACGAACCGGAAAGCTATCCGGGTGAGCTCATCTGCTGATGCCTCAGAGTGAAGGCATTGCCCCTGGCCGCTGGCCTCTTTTCCCTTCGAGTTTTTGTACATGTGTGGCCGCTATGCCCTGTTTCGCTGGAATGCCGCTTTTGCTGCGCTGCCCGGCTTCCCGTCTGATCAGCAGCCGCACTGGAGCCTGGCGCCTGGCGCTTCGGTGCTTCTGCTGCGGCAGGTGGACGAAGCGCTGCAATTGAGTCGCGTGCGCTGGGGGTTGACTCCGGCATGGTTGAGCGACTTCACCCGCACGCCGGCGCAGGCTCGGGCGGAAACGCTGGCTGAACAGCCAATGTTTCGCGACGCCTTTCGTCTGCGTCGAGGCGTCCTGCCTGCGAATGGTTTCTATGAGTGGCGAGGCACGGCGCGCAAGCGTCCCTACTGGATGACGGCGGAAGACTCGCTGATGTATTTCGCCGCGGTCTGGGAGGCCTATCCGGTAGAAGGACACAGTTACCTCAGTGCGGCCGTCGTGACGCGACCAGCCTCAAACCAACGGCGACCACTGTTGCTGGATCAGGCTGGCATGACCGCCTGGCTCGATCCCCAGACTCCGCTGGAAACGCTGCAGCTGCTGCTGGCTGCACCACAGCCGGAGTTGCGCGAGCGACCCTTGGCAACCTTCGTCAATGATCCCAAGTTGGACGCGCCGGAGTGCTTGACGCCAGTGAACTAGGCATTGGCACTAACCCTCGAAAGCGGAGTCAAGGCGCTATCAGGCCGGCGCTGAAGCGGTGGGTAGCGGGTCGGTTGCCCGGTTCGCTTGCACCCTCTAGCATACGGCGCAGAATTCACGGGAGACGCGACATGTTCAAGCTGCATTCACTCAGCCTTTTTCTGGCGGCCGCCGCGCTTGCCGGTTGTCAGGCCGTCAACACCACCAGCAGCGGTGCCGTTGGCGTCGACCGCAAGCAATACATGTTCAGCATGCTGTCGACCGAGCAGGTCAATCAGATGTATGCGCAGTCTTATCAACAGACGGTGTCTCAAGCGAAGAGCAAAGGTGTGCTCGAAAACAACTCACCGGTCGCTCAGCGGGTCAACCGGATCGCCAGCAGGCTGATCGCCGAGGTCAAGACTTTCCGGCCTGATGCGGCGCAGTGGGACTGGGATGTGAACGTCATCGACAGCCCAGAGTTAAACGCCAATGCCGGCCCAGGCGGCAAGATCATCTTCTACACCGGTCTGATCGAGAAGCTCAACCTGACCGATGACGAGATTGCCGCAGTCATGGGGCACGAGATTGCCCATGCGTTGCGTGAGCACGGTCGCGAGGCCATGTCCAAGGCTTACGGTGTGCAGATGGCCACTCAAATCGGCTCGGCGGTCGGGATTGGTGATGGCAGCCTGCAGCTGGCCAACATGGGTGTGCAGTATCTGATGACGCTGCCCAACAGCCGCAGCAATGAAAACGAGGCTGACCTGATCGGTCTGGAGCTGGCCGCGCGGGCAGGGTACAACCCGAACGCAGCGGTAAGCTTGTGGCAGAAGATGGCAGCGGCTGGCGGTTCCGCTCCGCCGGAATTTCTCAGCACACATCCCTCTTCAGGCAGCCGTACGCAAGCGCTGCAAGAAAATATTCCAAAGGTGATGCCACTGTATAAACAGGGCCGCTGATGCAGATGCCGCTGGCTCTTTCAGGTCAGCGGCAGCTTGATGGGGAGTGGACTTTCCATGCCTAGCTGGCTACGGGCGCTTTCCAGGTCAAAGAGGGTGCTGATTTCCTCGATGTCGCCGCTCGGATTGAGCGTCCAGATCGACATCGCGGCGACCGTGAGAATCTTGCCGCTCGGTGCGACGCCGAACACGGGTTTCTCCAGGGTGCCGAACAGGGTGCTGGAGGTCACCACGCGGTTGCCTTCGCTGAGGCATTCATCTACCGCAACTTCCAGATCCGGAATGGCCTGACGGATTTCCTTTACGATCAGGCCGAAACCGGCACTGTTGACCGGCTGGGAGATGAACGAGCTTTTGTAGCTGAAGTAACGGCTCTGCAGCTGTTCAGCCAATGCCAGTCGACCCTTGATCCAGCTCAGGTCGATATGCTGCCGAACCCGCCGTTTTCGTTCCTCCGGTGACATGCCGCCTGCTCCCCTCAAGTGCCGCCAAAATGCGGTGAACGCGCACTCTAACAGCACCCGTGGCGAGGCAATTTGCGCTGGGTATCAGACTGGAAGCATGCCGCTCAAGCTCAGTGCCTGATAGACGGCGTACAGCGCCAAGCCGGCAAAGCCGACGGCGGCGATTCGTCGAATCAGCGTGAGTGGCATGCGGTCGGCGGCAAAATTGCCGGCCAGCACCACCGGCACATTGGCGATCAGCATGCCAAGGGTCGTGCCAATGATCACCAGGATGAAGTCAGGATACTGAGCGGCAAGCATGACGGTAGCCACCTGCGTTTTGTCGCCCATTTCGGCAAGGAAGAACGCGATCAGTGTCGCCATGAAGGGGCCGAAGCGGCGACCGCGCGAAGCTTCTTCTTCCTCGAGCTTGTCTGGTACCAGCGTCCATAGGGCAACGGCGGCGAAAGAGGCGGCCAGAATCCAGCTGAGAATGGCAGGCGAGACCAGCGACGAAACCCAATTGCCGATAGCCCCAGCGGCGGCATGGTTGGCCAGCGTGGCCACCACAATGCCCCAGATGATGGGCATTGGACGTCGGTAGCGGGCGGCCAGCAAGAGGGCGAGCAATTGCGTTTTGTCGCCAATCTCGGCGAGTGCGACGATCAGGGTGGGGATGTAGAACGATTCCAACGGACTTCCTTGCGGGGGCGGGTCGACTATTCACCATGACACGCACCGCCTGCCCGCCCCGGGTCAGGTGTACGTGTCATGGGTCTTGTCAAACCGAGCGCTGGCTGCCGAGACAGGCCGCGCGGGTCGCATGCACCATGGTCTGTGGACCAAGTATGTTGACGCATGCCAGGCAAGCAGGGCGCTTGCCGGAGACTACTCCCCCAGGACGGGCGCGAGTTTGCCCAAGCGTGGCGCGTTGCGCAAGTCGGGACGCTACCGGATCAGGGGCGTTGTGCACGGTGGATGCGGAAGCCGTCCGCACTGATCAGCGTTTCGCAGCGACCCAGATGGGTTTCGATCAGGGGCGGATACTTGAGAAACGCATTGGCTACCAGTCGTAGTTCGCCACCCGGCCGGAGGTGATCGGCCGCGCGTTGCAGTAACGTTTCGCTGGCCTCGTAGTGCGTGTGGACGCCCTGATGAAACGGTGGGTTGCTGATGATGGCGGAGCAGTCTTGCGGGGCGGCATCGATGCCGTCGCCGGCAATCACCTTAGCCTGTAGACAATTAGCAGCGAGGGTCATGCGGCTGCTTTCGACTGCAAAAGCGTCGACATCCAGCAGCACCACTTCACTGTCCGGATACCGTCTTTTCAGCGACGCCCCAATGATGCCCGCGCCGCAGCCGAAATCCAGCAGCCGGCCAGCTGGCAGCCCATCGAGCTGTTCCAGCAGCAGTGCGGTACCGCGATCGAGGCGGCCATGGCTGAACACGCCAGGCAGGCTGACGATCTGCAGTGGACCGTCCGCGAGTGGGAGCTCGAAGCGCTGAGCCAGGGTCTGTAATTCTGGAGCCGGTGGGCTATTTGTGACCCTGACCTGCCAGAGCTGGCAATGCCGGGCGCTGTCGAGTTTTTTCGTTTCGCCGAAGGGAGCCAGTTGTTTCGCGGCTCGCTCCACGCCGGCACGCTTCTCACCCACCAGATACAGCAGACGGCCCGGCAATCTGGCGGCCAGCGCGCTCAGCAGGTAATCAGTCAGTTCCCGAGACTTGGGTAGGAACAGAACGGCGCTATCGAACGAGGCTATGGGCGGCTCGACACCAAATGCGCAACGCTCGGTGAAACGCGCCTGCAGTCGTTGCTGCGTCCCAGCGTGCCAGCTCCAGCCGATGGCTCCAGGCAGTTGGCCGAGCAGGTCGTCTGCGGGCAGCCCGGCAAGCAGCAGGTCACCGCTGAACAGTTCGGTCTGACGCAGCAGTACTTCGCTTCGCGGATCCATCTTGCCTCCGGACAAAAGCTGGCGAGCTTACCAGCCTTGTCCCCGGCTGCAGAAGCGTCAGCCTACCTGGCGCTTGGGGCTGCCGGCGAAGAACGCCTCCGCGTTCTCACACAGTTGGCCGACGATGCGTTGTCTGGCTTCGCGGCTGCCCCAGGCGCTGTGGGGTGTCACGATCAGGCGCGGCACGTCCGCAGCCAGCAGCGGGTTGTCGTTGCTGGGTGGTTCGCTGATCAGCACATCGGTGGCTGCGCCGCCCAGGTGGCCGCTTCGCAGGGTGTCGGCCAGCGCCTGCTCGTCGATCAGGCCGCCGCGAGCGGTATTGATGACGAACGCGGCGGGTCTCATCAGCTGCAGTTCGCGCGCACCGATCAGGTTGCGTGTTTGCTCGGTGAGGGGGCAGTGCAGGGTCAGGGCATCAATCTGCGGCAGCAACTCGTCCAGTTCCAGTCGGTCTGGACGAGGCGGGCGCCCGGGCAGATTGCCGGTCAGCACACGCATTCCTAGCGCCTCGGCGAGCTTGGCTACGGCGCCGCCCAGCTCACCGTGGCCGAGCACGCCGAGCGTCTTGCCCGCTAACTCTACGATGGGGAAATCCAGCAGGCAGAACTGTCCGCTTTCCTGCCAGCGGCCACGAGCCACGGCGGCTTGATAATCGGGTAGCCGCGTGGCCAGTGCGAGCAGTAGCATCAGCGTATGTTGGGCCACGGTAGCCGTGCCGTAAGCCTGGCAGTTGCATACCGCAATACCGCGTTGTTTGGCTGCGGCCAGGTCGATGTTATTGACGCCGGTGGCGGCGACCAGAATCAATTTCAGATCCGGGCAGGCGGCCAGCGTGGCGTCGCTCAAGGTGACCTTGTTGACGATGGCAACTTCTGCGCCTTGCAGTCGGTCGACGATTTGCGTTTCGCTGGTCTCCTTATGGCAGGTCAACTCAGCAAAGGCGGACTGCAACGGGGCCAGGTCCAGATCGCCCTGGTCGAGCGGTGATAGATCAAGGAATACAGCGCGGTACTTGCTCATGGACTTTACTCGTATGAATCAGCGGGCGGACGTCCCGCCCCGGAAATAACGGAGTCGCTAGATGTACTGGATGGAGTTTCTCACTGTGGCGCTGGTTCACTTACTCGCTGTCGCCAGCCCCGGGCCTGACTTTGCAGTGGTCGTGCGGGAAAGCGTCGCCCGCGGTCAGCGCAGCGGCAGCTGGACGGCCATCGGTGTCGGCAGCGGTATCTTGCTGCACGTGGGGTATTCACTGCTAGGCATTGGTCTGATCGTCTCGCAGTCGATCATGTTATTCAACCTTTTCAAATGGTTAGCGGCAGGTTACTTGTTCTATCTGGGGTTTCAGGCTCTGCGCGCCAAGCCCGTTGCGGTGGACAACCTTGCATCATCCGCGTCCAGTGTTGCGATTAGCCCACGACGCGCTTTTACCGTTGGTTTCGTCACCAATGGCTTGAATCCCAAGGCGACCTTGTTTTTTCTGTCCCTATTCACCGTTGTTATCGACCCCCATACCCCGCTCGCCGTTCAGGGGGGCTATGGGTTATATCTGGCAGGCGCGACCGGAGTGTGGTTCTGCCTGGTGGCCTGGTTGTTCAGCCGCGAGCGTGTGCGGGCCGGATTCGCCCGCATGGGACATTGGTTTGATCGCGTCACGGGTGCGGTGCTGATTGGTCTCGGTGTTCGGTTGGCGGTGAGCGAGATTGCCTGATTGTGACCGCCAAACCTTCTGTCGCTGCATTGTCATGTCTCGACAGATTGAACATTTGCCACCGATTGTCCGAAGGCAGGCGGCACGGCTGAACGCCGCACCAACGGCCGCAAATCGTCTAGCGTGCGTCTCATAACATCAATAACAGGAAGCCCTATGCTGCAGACACGAGTGATCAAACCCGCCGCGAATGCCTACCAGTACCCCCTGTTGATCAAGAGCTTGCTGTTGTCGGGACAGCGCTACGAGCGCACCCGCGAAATCGTCTATCGCGATCAGCTGCGTTTCGACTACCGCACCCTCGGTGAGCGCATTGCTCGGCTTGCCAATGTGCTGACAGAAGCCGGGGTGAAGGCGGGCGATACCGTGGCGGTGATGGACTGGGATAGCCATCGCTACCTGGAATGCATGTTTGCGATTCCGATGATCGGTGCGGTGGTGCATACCATCAATGTGCGGCTATCGCCCGAGCAGATTCTTTACACCATGAATCATGCCGAGGACCGCGTCGTCCTCGTCAACAACGAGTTCGCGCCGCTCTACCACGCCATTGCCGGGCAGCTGACCACGGTCGACAAGACTCTGCTGATCACTGATGCCGATGACAAACAGTGCGAGTTGCCGAACTGCATCGGTGAGTACGAGAGCTTGCTGGCGGCCGCAAAGGCGACGTACGACTTTCCAGATTTCGATGAAAACTCGGTGGCGACCACCTTCTATACCACCGGCACCACCGGCGACCCCAAGGGTGTCTACTTCACGCATCGCCAACTGGTGTTGCATACCTTGGCCAGCGCGGTAACGGTTGGCTGCCGCGAAAATCCCCAGTTGATGGCAGCGGGCGACGTCTACATGCCGATTACGCCGATGTTCCACGTACACGCCTGGGGCTTGCCTTATGTGGCGACGATGCTGGGCCTCAAGCAAGTCTATCCGGGCCGCTATGATCCTGAGCTGCTGATCGAGCTGTGGCGCCGGGAACAAGTCACCTTTTCCCACTGCGTGCCGACCATCGTGCAGATGCTGCTCAAAGCCAAGGCGGCGCAGGGTACGGACTTCAACGGCTGGAAGATCACCATTGGCGGCAGTGCACTCACGCGGGGCCTATATGAATCGGCACGGGCGTGTGGCATGCAGTTGGTGGCTGCCTACGGCATGTCGGAAACCTGCCCATTGATTTCCGGGGCTCACATCAACGACGAGTTGCGTAACGCCAGCGAGGATGAGCAGATTACGTACCGCCTCAAAGCCGGGATTCCGGTGGTTTTGGTCGATGCGGCAATCCAGGCGCCTGACGGCAGCTTTCTACCTGCCGATGGCATGTCCCAGGGCGAATTGGTGCTTCGGGCTCCCTGGCTGACGCAGGGCTACGCCGGCAATCCCGAGAAAAGTGAAGAGCTGTGGGTCGGTGGTTGGTTGCATACCGGTGACGTCGCCACCCTTGATGAAATGGGCAATATCGATATTCGTGACCGCATCAAGGATGTGATCAAGACGGGTGGCGAGTGGGTATCTTCCCTGGCCCTGGAAGGGCTCATCAGTCGGCACGAGGCAGTGCGCGACGTCGCGGTGGTGGGTGTGCCGGATGAGCGCTGGGGCGAGCGACCCTTTGCCCTGCTGGTGCTGTGCGAAGGCAAGCAGGTGGATGCGCGAGCGCTGCAAGCATTCCTCGAGCCCGCCGTGGAGCAGGGCCAGATCAACAAATGGGCCATTCCGCAGCAGATCGCAGTGGTTGAGGATATTCCCAAGACCAGTGTGGGCAAGCTCGACAAGAAGCGTATCCGCGTCGACATCGCGCGCTGGGTTGAGGAGGGCAGCAGCGTTATTTCCTCGGTGTAGCACCGGGCCTTGCCTGCCTGGGTTTGATCTTGCTGCGGCCTTTCATCGAGGTCGTGGCTTGGTCAGTACATCCGCACAGGCGCTATCTGTAGTCCCTTATTGGGGCGGCGGCTTCCCATCAAGACCAACAGAGACAGCAGGGTTTTCAGCTGCTGCTTGGAGATCGAATCGTTTCGGGTTCGTCGGGACGTTCCGGTTCCGCTGCCGGGCGGGTGTTACCCTAACGGCGCATTCCAGTCCGTGTTGTAACGGGCTGGCGTCCCGCAGATGAAGGAAGTAGATATGAAGAAGATCAGTAACCTGACCGCACCCGCCGCCACCCTTGCGCTGCTGGTCGGCTGTACCAACAATCCCTATACCGGTGAGCGAGAAGCTGGCAAGGCTGGTATTTATGGCGGTATTGGTGCGGTCAGCGGCGCAGTGATCGGCGCGGCCACCTCCAGCAAAAAGGATCGTGCCAAAGGCGCATTGATCGGAGCCACGGTCGGCGGAGCCGCGGGCGGCGGCTATGGTTATTACGTCGATACCCAGGAAGCCAAGCTGCGCCAGACGCTGCAGGGCTCTGGCGTACAGGTCCAGCGGCAGGGCGATAACCTGACGCTAATCATGCCGGGCAACATCACCTTCGCAAGTAACTCAGCTGATATTTCCAGCAGCTTCTACTCAACGCTCAATTCGCTGGTTCAGGTATTCAAAGAGTTCAACAAGAACGGTATCGACATTACCGGACATACCGACAGCACCGGCTCACAGCAACTCAACCAGGACCTTTCGAATCGTCGTGCCCGTAGCGTTGCCGCCTATCTTGAAGGCAACGGAGTACCAGCGTCGCGAATCTCCTCCTACGGTGCGGGTTCGAGCCAGCCGATTGCCAGCAACGACACCGCTGCGGGTCGCGCGCAGAACCGCCGTGTGGAGATCAATCTGCGACCGCTCTAAGCGGCCAGGCACAGGCGAGGTCCTCTCGGGCTTTGCTTGTGCCATTTTGGTGGCGTCAGCTTTATAGCTTTTTCTCGTTTCAATTGAACCTCTGAGCGATCCACTACTCTGAAGCTCGTGACAGCGAGCCATGTAGTGGCACTGAGGAGGTCGAATGGATGATCGTTCCGCTCTCCATTCTCGTAAGCCTTGGCTGCCATTGGTAGTGACGCTGGTCCTGATGGCGGGGCTCGGAGGATGGGTCGGCTGGCAATGGCATGTTCAGGAAACGCGCGTGCGCGCTGAGCAGGCCCAGCGATTCAACCTGGCGGTCAATGACGTCGAAAGCAATCTGCGCGAGCGCATGCGCGCGTACGAGATGGTCCTGCGGGGGCTGGCAGGGCTTTTTGTCGGCAGTGACGAGGTCAGTCTGCAGGACTGGAATCGAGCTTCCGATCAGCTTCAGCTCCAGGATTTCTATCCCGGCATTCAGGCTATTGCCCTCGCTCGCTATGCGCGCGCTGACAACCTCGATTCGACCCTTGCTGAAATACGCGAGAGCGGCCGCGGTGATTTCCGCATGTATCCCAGAGGTGAGCGCAGCGATTACCTGATCGTCGATTTCATTCATCCGCTCGATTGGCGTAACCGGCGGGTGTTGGGTTTCGACATGCTGAGTGAAGAGACGCGCAGGGAAGCCGTTATGGCTGCACGCAATATCGGCACCCCTATGCTCAGCGGGCCGGTGCGACTCAAGCAAGAGACAGAGCAGAATGCCCAAGTGGGGATCTTGCTGTATCTGCCGCTTTATCGCGCCCGGGCGCCAATCACGACCTTGGAGGAACGGCAGGAATCATTTGCCGGAACGCTTCACGGCGCTTTTCGGCTGACCGATCTGATGGAAGGGGTATTGGGCTCGCGCAGCAAGCTGTTTCAGTTGCAGCTCTTCGACGCCGCTGCCCCAGACGAGCCGCTGCTGGTAGGACGCGCTCCGGTGAGTAGCGATGCAAGTTTTCACCGCGTCCGCAATATCTACATGTACGGCCGCAGCTGGCAGTTGGAAGTCGCCAGCACACCGGAATACGAAGCCATCCTCAATCGGGTTGGGCGGGCGTTCAATCTCGCGGCGGCACTGACCGCCGCCGCTTTGTTCTCTCTCTTGATTGGCGGCTACCTGTATTTGCGCGAGCGGACCCTGCGCAGCAGCCAGGCGCTCGGCGAGCAGCTTCAGGAGCGGGAGGCGTGGTTCCGTCAGCTGATCGAGCAGCTGCCAGTGGCCACTGTGCTGTGTAGCGATGAAGGTCGCATAGAGCTGGCCAACCAGAGCGCCGCTGCGCTGCTGGGCAGCAGTGCGGGACTGCTCGCCGGGGAGCGGCTCAGTCACTACATTCCTACAGCTTTCCAGAAGGCTGCAGACGGGAGTCTGCTGGACGCCAATCAGCAGGAGAGCCAAGCCCTGCGGGAAGATGGCACACCCATACCTGTTTCGCTCAGTCTGACCAGTTTCAAGCGCGACAAGACCGTGCACCACTTGCTCAATCTCGTGGACTTGCAGCAGCGCAAGCGTGACGAAGAGCGTTTCCGCAATGTGGTCGAAGCCTCGCCGAACGCTTTTCTGCTGTTCGATCAAGAAGGGCGGATCGTAATGGTCAACCGTCAGACCGAGCTCTTATTCGGCTACAGCCGACAAGAGCTCTTGGGTCAGCCGGTTGAAATGCTGATCCCCGAGTCGATGCGCAAGATCTATACCGAAGTGCGTCACCGTTTTGGCCAGACGCTCGAATCACGACGCCTGGGTGAGAATCGCGAATTGTTCGGCCGCCACCGGGATGGCCATTTACTGCCTGTGGAGGTCGGCCTGTCGCCGCTGCGCAGCGGCGACGAGCAACTGGTGCAGGCAGTGGTGATTGATATTGCTCACCGCAAAGCAGCGGAGCGGCGTCTACGGGATCAAGCTAATGAATTGATGACCGCCAACCGGTACAAGTCCGAGTTCCTCGCCAACATGTCGCACGAGCTGCGCACGCCGCTCAACAGTATTCTGATCCTGAGCGATCAATTGAGACAGAACGCGGCGAGCAACCTGACCGAGAAGCAGGTTCGCCACGCCGACATCATGCATCGGGCCGGTCATGATCTGCTCCAGCTGATCAATGACGTGCTTGATCTGGCAAAGATCGAAGCCGGTCACCTGCAGTTCAAGTCGGAGCCGCTCGACCTCGGCGAACTGCTCGGCGAGCTTATGGCTGGACTGCAACCGATGGCCGACCAGAACGGACTGTCTCTTACCAGTCGGATTGATCCGGACGTCCCGCCGTCGATCGTCAGTGACCGAGCGCGGCTCCAGCAAATCTTGCGCAACCTGGTGACCAATGCACTGAAGTTCACCGAGCAGGGCTCCGTCGATATCCATGTCACCAGTCGCCCGGCCGAGAGTCCTGTCGATGAGGCCATGCTGCAGATCTGCGTGACCGACACCGGTATCGGTATTGCCGAAGATCAGCAAGAGCGAATCTTCCAAGCGTTCCAGCAGATCGATGGCTCGATCAGCCGGCAATACGGCGGCACAGGGCTTGGCCTTGCAATTGCACGACAACTCGCAGAGGTCCTGGGTGGCGGGATCAGTCTTACAAGCTCGCCGGGACAGGGCTCCAGTTTCACCGTTGAGCTGCCATTGAGAGCGTCTGCAGCAGCCGAGATCCGGACGCTGCGGCCCATGCAGCGCCGTGGTCAGGGTGCTGGTCTGCTGATTGTCGAGGATGACGCCGATTTCGCCTCGGTAGTGGCCGAAGTAGCACAGTCCCACGGTTTTTCCAGTGTCATATGCGGTACTGGGCAAGAGGGGCTGGATGCACTCGCTCAGGACAGCTTCGCGGCGGTGATCCTGGATGTTCTGCTGCCCGATATTAGCGGCTGGCAGGTCCACCGGGCGTTGCGAGCCGACCACAAGCATCAGGACACGCCGGTGTGCATCATTTCTTGCGTGCCGCAGCCGCAGGGCTGGTCGGATGACGGCTCACGCTACTTGCTCAAGCCCGTGGCTCAGTCAGAGCTGGAGCGCCTGTTTGTCGATCTGTCGCGGCAGGAAGGTAATTCGACTCGTCTGCTGCTGCTGGAAACCGATCCGGAGCGGCGCCGTCAACTGCGTGAATATTTCGAGCGGCTCGGTTACCGGGTCAGCGAATGCCAGCGCAGCGAAGAGGCCCGGCTGGCCTATGCAGAGCACCGATATGCAGCGCTGATTATCGACTTCGATCTCCCTGGCGAAAGCGGGTTGGAGCTCCTCGATGCGCTTGACCGCCTGCGCTCGCTCAAAGACGTCAGAGTTATCCTGACCAGCCGAGATGCGTTATCGGAAAAGAATCTGCAGCGGCTTAAGCGTTATTCAGCGGTTGCGTTGTCAAAAACAGAAGGAATAGAGCATATGGAAGATGCACTTAAGCCCGGCGGGGTTGAGGCTGCTGCGTGGGGAATAGGCGAACTGGAACATCCCCTGCTTGGGCAGCGGGTACTTTTGGTGGATTCGGACGTGCGGGCGATCTATGCCGTCAGTGCGTTGCTCGACGAGCAAGGACTGCAGGTGGTGCCAGTCACGAGCTGTGCCGAGGCGCTGGAACGCTTCGATCAGGATGCGTTCGATCTGGCGTTGGTGGATCTGGCGATGCCGGATAACGGCGGACCAGCACTGATCCATCAGCTCAGAAACGACTATGGTTGTCAGGTGCCTATTGTGGCAATGGCAGTCGGTTCTGATACCGCTGTGACAGAGCAGAGGCTTCCGGCCGGTGCCGATGACATCCTGTTTAAGCCCGTCGACAGCGCCCGGCTGGTTGAACTGCTGCGGCGTCTGGAGCGTACTGATGGCCCTCATGCAAGTCCGTAAGGAGAAATGTGTGACGCATCGTTCAAGCCGAACTGGCGTCCCTGCCGACGTTGGTAGCGGAAGCCGCATTACGTTGTGCCGGGAGCATGGCTGATGGCGTGGTCGCAACCCCAATCTCAGCCTCGGACCCGTACATTGTTGGTCGTCGATGATCGCGAAGCGAACCTGGTGGCCATGGAGGCCTTGCTCGGCGACGGTGACTGGCAGGTCCATACGGTTAATTCTGGCGAAGCCGCACTTCAGGCCCTACTTGATCTGGATGTCGAGCTGGTGCTGCTGGATGTGCAGATGCCGGGCATGGATGGGTTCGAAGTGGCGCGCTTGATGCGCGGCAGTCCTCACTCGCGCTACACGCCGATCATCTTTGTCTCGGCCATTGCGCACACCCGCGAGTCGGTGTTGCGAGGTTACGCCACCGGTGCGGTTGATTTCATTCTCAAGCCGTTCGATCCGCAGGTGCTCAAGCACAAGATCAATACGCTGCTGAGTCACGAGCACAATCGACGTGATTTGCAGGTCCTCAGTCAGCAGCTCGACAGTGCCCGCGCGTTCAACGCGTCGGTGCTGAGCAATGCTGCCGAAGGAATTCTGGTGGTGGGTGAGGACGGTTTCATCAGCTTCGCCAACCCAGCGATCGCCAAAATGATGCACACCGGCGTCGATGATCTGCAAGGTACCGCGCTGACTAAGCACCTGGCCTCGCCGCAGATGCCCCAGTCCTGGCGCGACACGGATTTCTACCGGCATTGGCGTAGCGGTAGTACCTATCGTCTTCATGAAGCGCAGCTGTTCACCGCCAACGGTGACACGCTGCCCGTGGCGCTGTCGTCATCGCCACTGCCTCGTCAGCAGCGTTCTATGGTCGTCATCGCCCTGGATATGTCGGTGGTGCGCAGTCTGCACGTGCAGCTGGAGACCCAGGCGGTAACCGACTCGCTGACCGGGTTGCTCAACAGACGTGGCTTTCACCAGGCGCTGGATTCGGCTCTGGCGAGGGTCGACCGGAACGGCAAACGCATGGCCGTCCTCTATATCGACCTCGATGGCTTCAAGCGCATCAACGATTCGCTGGGTCACGATGCCGGTGACGAGATCCTCTGTCGCGTGGCGCGCGTGCTAGAGGCTTGCATGCGGCCCTACGACATCATTGCACGGATGGGCGGAGACGAGTTCACCGCGCTGCTGGACTCTCTGGATCACCCGGAGGACGCCGCCAAGGTCGCCGAGAAGCTCATCGAGCTGATTTCGGTCCGACATACCATCGAAGGGACCGACGTCACGCTCGGCGCCAGTATCGGCATCGCGCATTTCCCGGATTGCGGTCAGAGCGTCGAGGAGCTGCTTCGCTCGGCAGATATGGCCATGTACGAGGCCAAACGCAACGGTCGGCAGCAATATCGCTTCTTCTCCGGTGAAATGAATGGGCGGGCCCATGCGCGCCTGATGATGGAAGAGAATTTGCGCAGCACCATTGAGCGCAATGGTTTCGCCTTGGCTTACCAGCCGCAGGTCGTGCTCGAGACCGGCGAGTTGCGAGGCTTCGAGGCCTTGCTGCGCTGGAATTACGCGGGGCGCGGTGCGGTCGAGCCGAGTGTGTTCATCCCCTTGCTGGAAGAGACCCGGCTGATTGATCGGGTCGGCGAGTGGGCGCTGCGTGAGGGGCTGGCTCAGTGCCGCGACTGGCGTGAGCGTTTTGGCGACAAGCTGGTGCTGAGCTTCAACGTCAGTCCGGTGCAGTTCGGCCGTGCCGGATTGATCGACGAGTTGCGCCGCCTGCTCGATGAGTATCAGCTAGATCCTCGCCAGTTGGAGCTGGAGGTCACCGAAGGCGCACTGATGCAGGATCTGGAGCAGAGCTGCGACAAGCTTCGGCAGTTGCGCGAGCTGGGGGTGAGGGTGGCGGTGGATGACTTCGGCACCGGTTACTCGTCGCTTGCCTACCTGCGCCATTTCGATCTGGATACGCTGAAGATCGACCGCCTGTTCATCGCCAATATGCTTGATTCGCCACGTGATGCCGCGGTGGTCAGCACCATTATCGATCTCGGCCGAAATCTGGGCCTGGAGGTGATTGCCGAAGGCGTTGAAACCTTGGCCCAGCGCGAGTGGCTGATCGCCCATGACTGCCAGGTGATGCAGGGTTTTCTGGTCGCGCCGGGGCTGGCCGTAGAGGACGCGTTGGAATTTCCGCGAACAATCGACTGGCTAAAGCTGGAACACCAGCAGGCCGACTAGTGTCGGCCTGTCGGATTAGTCTGAAGCGCCATGGCGAGGCGGGTATTGCCGGTGTAGCTTTTCGAGTTCAGCATCCTTGTCGCTCCAGAGCTCATTGACCCACTCCTGAAAACTCAGCCGGTAGGCTTCGTCCTGATCGTAGCTGCGATGCAGGAACTCGGCAGGGATCGGCTGCGAGTCTATGCGCATGACGACCTGACCTATCCGACCGCAGAGCAGGTCCCAGAAGCTGGGATTACCGTCCGGGTAGTGGATGGTCACGTTGACTAGCGAGGTCAATTGCTCGCCCATCGCATCGATCACGAAGGCAATGCCGCCGGCCCTGGGTTTGAGCAGGTAGCGGTAGGGCGATGCCTGCTCAGTGTGCTTGTCCTCGGTGAAGCGTGTGCCTTCAAGGAAGTTGAACACCGACACTGGGTTGGTCCGGTAGCGCTCGCAGGCCTTGCGCGTGGTCGCCAGGTCTTCGCCGCGCTTTTCTGGGTACTTTGTCAGGTACTGCTTGCTGAAGCGCTTCATGAAGGGAAACTCCAACGCCCACCAGCACAGCCCGATAACCGGTACCCAGATCAGCTCCTGCTTGAGGAAGAACTTGAGGATCGGCATCCGACGGTTCAGTTGGTATTGCAGCATCAGGATGTCAGCCCAGCTCTGGTGATTGCTGGTGACTAGGTAGGAATGCTGCAGGTCGACTTTGTCGAGTCCCTGCACGTCCCATTCGGTGCAGCGCACCTGGTCCATCCAGAAGCTGTTCACCGCCACCCAGGACTCGGCGATCCAGTGCATGCCAAAGCGCAATGCCCGCTGGATACGCGGGATGGGTAATGCCAGCTTGAGCAGTGACAGCGCAAAGAGCGGCCAGCACCAGAACAGGGTATTCAATGCCAGTGTCAGGCCGGCCAGGACGCCCCGGAGCGGGGCAGGAAGGACGCTCAGCATCGATTGGGTCTTATGTCCGTCAATAAAGGCGGCAAGAGTACCGATTGCGGGCTGAACTGCAAGGCCAAAAAGTGGTGCTGTAGATTGCGAAGCGCCCGACCAACTGGCCGGGCGCGAGTTTGCAATCAGGCCTTTTGGTTATCGGCCTGCAGAGCGGTCAGCGCGATGGTGAAGACAATGTCGTCCACCAGAGCGCCGCGGGACAGATCATTGACCGGCTTGCGCAGGCCCTGCAGCATCGGGCCGACGCTGATCACGTTGGCACTGCGTTGAACCGCCTTATAGGTCGTGTTCCCGGTGTTGAGGTCAGGGAAAATGAACACCGTAGCCTGACCGGCCACCAAGCTGTTGGGCGCCTTTTGCTTGCCGACACTGGCGACCGACGCCGCGTCGTACTGCAGCGGACCGTCAATTGGCAGGCTGGGGGCGCGCTCCTGGGCGATGCGAGTGGCTTCAGCAACCTTCTCCACCTCGGCGCCGCTGCCGGATGTGCCGGTTGAATAGCTGATCATCGCCACGCGTGGGTTTACGCCCAAAGCGACAGCAGATTCGGCGCTCTGCAGGGCGATCTCCGCCAGCTCGGTGGCGTTCGGGTTCGGATTCACTGCGCAATCACCGTAGACCAGTACCTGGTCCGGCAGCAGCATGAAGAACACCGAAGAAACCAGGCTGTAGCCAGGTGCAGTCTTGATCAGCTGCAAGGCCGGGCGGATGGTGTTGGCAGTGGTGTGTACGGCGCCGGAAACCAGGCCGTCCACTTCATCAAGCGCCAGCATCATGGTGCCAAGTACCACGGTGTCTTTGAGCTGCTCGCGCGCATCGTCCGGGGTCAGGCCCTTGGCCTTGCGCATTTCGCACATCGGCTCGACGTACTGGTTGATGATCAGTTCCGGGTCAAGAATTTCCAGGCTTGCCGGCAACTGGATGCCTTGCTCGCGCGCAACCGCCTGAACTTCTTCCGGCTTGGCCAGCAGCACGCACCGCGCTATGCCACGCTCCTGGCAGATGGCTGCGGCGCGAATGGTGCGCGGCTCGTTGCCTTCCGGCAGAACGATGCGCTTGTTTGCATGCTGGGCGCGCTTGACCAGCTGGTAGCGGAATGCCGGGGGCGACAGTCGCAACTCGCTGCGCGGCACGCTGAGGCGGGTATGCAGCAGTTCGGGTTGCAGGTGCTGCGCGATGAAGTCGGTCACCTGGCTGGCACGCTCGATGTCGTCCGCTGGGGTTTCCTTGTTCAGCCCGAAGAGGTTGGTTGCCGTATCGTAGGAACCTGTCTGCACGGTCATCACCGGCAGGCCGCCATCGAGTGCGGCTTTGCATAGCTCGAGGATGCGCGGGTCCGGGGCAAAGTCACTGCAGAGCAACAGGCCTGCGAGTTTGACGCCGTTGAGCGAAGCCAGGCTCGCGGCCAAAATGATGTCGTCGCGGTCGCCCGGGGTAACCACCAGAACGCCTGGCTGCAGGAGCTGCACCGTGTTGGGGACAGCGCGGGCGCACAGCACGATCTTGTCGACGCGACGCTGCTCCGCTTCACCGGCGTGAAGGACCTTGGCGTCGAGCAGTTCGGCGATGTCGCGGGTCCGCAAGGCGTTAAGTTTGTCGGCGAAAGGGATCGCGCCAAGCAGCTGGAAATCTGCAGTGCCCAGCAAAGGCAGCTGCGCCTTGAGACCGTCGATGAAGGCGGGCGCGCCGTCGTCACCTTTGACCTTGTTGAGAATAACGCCCAGCACCTTCGGGTCCTTGGCGCCACCGAACAGTTGGGCCTGGATCTCGATGCGCTCGGCCAGACGCTTGAGCGTGTCACTTCCTTGCGCCGCGATCAGAATGACATCCGCGTCCAGGCTTTTCGCCAGATGCGTATTGATCCTTGAAGTGTGGTTGAACTCACGAGTCGGCACCATGCCTTCGACAATGACCACGTCCTTGCCCGCGGCAACCTCCTGATAGCGGCTGACCACGTCCTCGAGTATCAGGTCGAGTTCGCCATTGGCCAGTTGGCGCTCGACTTGCTCCAATGGCAGCGGCTCGGGCGACTCGATATTCAGAGTGCGCTCTACCAGAACGCAAGAGCGCTCACGGCCTTGATCGTGCGGGAAGGGCTGGGCGATGGGCTTGAAGAAGCCGACCTTCAACCCGGCGCGCTGGAGTGCACTGATCAGGCCGAGGCTGATGGAGTTGAGGCCGCCGCCAAAACCGCAGGGGGCGAGGAATAAGGTATGCATGATGATCTCCTATCGGGCGAAGGGCGATGCCAAGTAGACGAAACCCGACGCCGTTTACGGTCGTCGGGCTCGTGCGGTGCGTCTGGCCGTCGGCGCGCTATCAGGCGTCGAGCAGCGCCAGCGTGTCCAGCGCGATCTGACGTTCTTCGTTGGTCGGTACCACCAGCACACGGGGGCTGCCTGCTGCCTGGATTTCTCCACCTACACCGCGCGTGCAGCGTGCGTTGGCCTCTTCGTCCAGCTTGAAGTTGAACAGTTTCAGATGTTCGAGGGTGCGGGTGCGCACGGCCATGGAGTTTTCACCAATGCCGCCGGTAAAGATCAGCCCGTCGAGCTTCGGCAGGGCGCAAGCCATGCTTGCCAGCGATTTGGCCAGGCGGTAGCAGAAGACTTCGAATGCCAGGGTGGCGCCGGCATGCCCGGCAACACGGGCTTCTTGCAGCGTGCGCAGGTCATTGGACAGTCCGGACAGGCCCTTCAGGCCACTGTCGTGATTGAGCACGCGATCAATCTGCTCAAGGCTCCAGCCCAGGGTGCGGTTCAGGTAGCTGTGCAGGTTAGGATCGACGTCGCCGCTGCGAGTGCCCATGACCAGGCCTTCAAGCGGTGTCAGGCCCATGCTGGTGTCGCGGCTCTCGCCATTGACGATGGCACAGGTCGAGCAGCCATTGCCCAGGTGAGCCGTCAGCCAGCAGCTGTCGTCGACAGGGAGTTCTGTGATTTCGGCGGCACGCTTGCTGACATAGTTGTGGCTGGTGCCGTGGAAGCCGTAGCGGCGGACGCTGTGTTCCTTATAGAGGAATTCCGGAACGGCGTAGCGGAACGCATGCTCAGGCATGGTCTGGTGGAAAGCGGTATCGAATACGCTGACCTGTGGCAGGCCTGGGAACAGGGCCATGGCCGCATCGATCCCGACCAGGTTGGCCGGGTTGTGCAATGGCGCCAGCTGTGCACTGTCGCGAATGGCCTTGAGCACCGGCTCGTCGATCAGGCTGGAACCGGTGAAGTGTTCGCCACCATGGACCACACGATGACCGATGCCGTCCAGCTTGCCGCCTGCGGCCTCCTGAGCTACCGGCAGGAGCTTTTCGAGTGCGGCTCGGTGATCGGCACCCGGAATGTTCAGGCTCTGCTTGGTGTCCCCGAGCTGCCAGTGCACCACGGCTTCCGGGGAGCCGAGACGTTCGGCCAGGCCCTGCAGGGGAAAAGTCGCTTGGGCTTCGTTGACCAGCGCGAATTTGATCGACGAGCTGCCGCAGTTAATCACCAGGATGTTTCGAGCTGACATCGGTGCTCCTTGGATGCGAAATAATTGTTGAAATAGGTCGCCTACATTTACAGGCGTGAATTCTTGCACACCTGATGGGGCTGCGATGCTCTCCAAAGGTTGTATTTGGTAGCGTCCTACGCATGACTTCAGGCTGTTTTTGCTTGCTGCCGATGGTCTTCTAGATCGTGCGGCGGTTCGCAATCGATGCAGGTCGCGGTTAGACTTTGCCCTACATCCCCCAACAAAGGTTTCGCCTCATGCAGATTGCCGCTAACAAGGCTGTGTCAATCGACTACACACTCACCAACGATGCCGGTGAAGTGATCGACAGCTCGGCCGGCGGCGCGCCGCTGGTCTATTTGCACGGTTCGGGCAACATCATTGCCGGTTTGGAAAAGGCCCTGGAGGGCAAGCAAGGTGGTGACGAGGTAAAGGTATCCATCGAGCCGCAGGATGCCTATGGCGAGTACAGCCCGGAGCTGGTCGCTACTCTCAATCGTGCGATGTTTGAAGGCGTCGATGAGCTGGAAGTGGGCATGCAATTCCACGCGTCCGGACCGGACGGCGGGATGCAGATCGTCACCATTCGTGATGTCGAAGGCGACGATGTGATCGTCGATGGTAACCACCCGCTGGCCGGGCAACGCCTTAACTTTGAAGTGAAGATTGTTGACGTGCGCGAAGCCAGCGACGAAGAAATCGCTCATGGCCATGTGCATGGTGAAGGTGGTCACCAACACTGATCGGCGCCTGCAGGCGGCTGGTCAGCGAAAAGCCCGATTTGTTCGGGCCATGGAAGCGCTTCGGTTCTGCCGGAGCGCTTTTTTTACTCTGGAGTAGAGACACATGAGCGCGTTTCACGAGTTGGTTCTGCCCGGCCTTGCGGGCCAGGAACTTCCCCTGGCGCCGTTGAAATCCCAGGTAACACTGGTGGTCAATGTGGCTTCCGAGTGCGGTCTCACGCCTCAATATGCAGGTCTGCAAGCACTGCATGAACGTTATCAGGATCGGGGTTTCGGCGTGCTGGGCATTCCCTGCAACCAGTTCGCCGCTCAGGAGCCGGGCGGCGACGCGGACATCCTGAAATTCTGTGATGAGAACTACGGCATCACGTTTCCCATCAGCAGCAAGCTCGAGGTCAATGGCTCGCAGCGTCACCCGTTGTATCGCCTGTTGGCGGGCGAGGGCGCTGACTTCCCTGGCGATATCAGCTGGAATTTCGAGAAGTTTCTGGTGGGCAAGGACGGACGCGTGCTAGCGCGCTTCTCGCCGCGCACGGCGCCGGATGATCCAGCGCTGATCCAGGCCATCGAAAGCGCGCTCGCCTGAGCGCGCCATCTCCGTTCAGGTTGTTTGGCGTTCGCTGACCCCTCTGAACAAGCACCATCGCGACAGAACTGCACGGCAATAAGCGCCGTGGATGATGGTGTTCGTCCTAGACGACCGGTCATATGCTCGTCGTCATGAGCAACCAAGCCCGCAACGACAAGCGTGACCTGATCCTAGCCAAAGGGGCGCAGGTGATGACTCGTCGTGGCTATCACGGCACCGGCGTGTTGGAGATCGTCCAGGCAGCCGGCATCCCCAAAGGGTCCTTCTACCACTACTTCGCCAGCAAGGAAGATTTCGCCCTGCAGGCGCTTGAGCATCTTTATCAACCGCGGCTTGAGCGTTATCAGGCAGCGCTGCTCGATGCTCAGCAGAGCCCGCGGGCACGGGTTCTCGGGTACTACGCTGAGGTCGTGGCTCATTTTTCGCGGCAGGAATGTCCCGAGTATCACTGTTTCATCGGCAGTTTGAGCTTTGAGATGGCCGAGCTTTCGCAGCCCATCGGCCAGCAGGTCGAGGCGATCCTGATGCGTTCCGTCCAGCTGTTGGCGGGCTGCCTTGAGCAGGCGCGTGCAGCCGGTGAGGTCGATGCCGACACCGACTGCCTGGCGCTGGCCGAATTCATCGGCAATGCCTGGGAAGGCGCCTTGCTGCGTATGAAGGTGGGCCGCAGCGTAGCGCCATTGAGCATATTTTTGACCCAACTGGAGCGTCTGCTGACGCCCCGCTGATTTTTTTGGTGATCGGCGAGACGACCGGTCGCTTTTGCTTCAAGCCAGAGGAGACAGCAATGACCGCAGCCGTGAACGCCCTGTTCCAACCCTTCCAACTCGGTAGCTTGCAGCTGCCGACCCGTGTCGTGATGGCGCCGATGACCCGTTCTTTCTCGCCCAACGGCGTGCCAACCGCGGACGTCGTCGAGTACTACCGCCGTCGTGCCGCGTCGGGTGTAGGGCTGATCATCACCGAGGGCACCACGGTCGGGCACAAGGCCTCCAATGGCTATCCGCAGGTGCCGCGCTTCTACGGCGAGGCCCCTCTGGCCGGCTGGAAGGCCGTGGTCGATGCCGTACACGCCGAAGGCGGGAAGATCGTTCCGCAGCTATGGCACGTGGGCAATGTTCGCCACGTGGGAACCGAGCCGGAGCCGGAAGTGCCGGGTTATGGCCCGATGGAGAAGCTTAAGGATGGCCAGGTGGTTGTGCACGGCATGACCAAACAGGACATTCAGGACGTGATTGCGGCCTTTGCTCAGGCCGCCAAAGATGCCCAGACCATCGGCATGGATGGTGTCGAGATCCACGGTGCGCACGGCTACCTGGTTGACCAGTTCTTCTGGGAAGGCAGCAACCAGCGCACCGACGACTACGGTGGCAGTCTGGCCAATCGTTCGCGCTTCGCCATCGAGCTGATCGAGGCCGTACGTGCTGCGGTAGGTCCGGATTTTCCGATCATCTTCCGCTTTTCCCAATGGAAGCAGCAGGACTACACCGCGCGCCTGGTCACCACGCCGGAAGCGCTCGGCGAGTTTCTCGAGCCGCTTTCGGCAGCTGGTGTGGACATCTTCCATTGCTCGACGCGCCGGTTCTGGGAGCCAGAGTTCGAAGGTTCCGATCTCAACCTGGCTGGCTGGACCCGTCAGCTGACTGGCAAGCCAACCATTACCGTCGGCAGCGTGGGGCTTGATGGCGAATTTCTGCAGTTCATGGTCAAGACTGACAAAGTGGCGCAGCCGGCCAACATCGAAGGCTTGCTGGAGCGTCTGAACAAGCAGGAGTTCGATCTGGTCGCAGTAGGGCGCGCGCTCATCTGCGATCCGGACTGGGCGTTGAAAGTGAAGGAAGGACGTATGCAGGACATCCTGCCCTTTAGCCGTGAAGCGCTGAAGACGCTGGCCTGACAGGTTGCCCGACCTGCAGCTGCAAAGAAGCCATCCTTGCGATGGCTTCTTTTTGCGCAGCGTTACTCCGAGGCGCCCGGATAACCGGACTGCTTGAGGAGCTTGGCCAGGTGCACGGCGTTGCGCGCCAGCATGGCATTGGTCTTGCCAATTTTCTCGCCGGGGTCTTTCACATCCTTGTAATCCGTCGACCCCATTGCCGGCCCGACCCAGTAGGTGCACCCGTTGGCCGGGATGGTAAAGCCCACATCATTGAGACCTTGATAGAGGCTGGCGACCACATGATGGGCGCCGTCTTCATTGCCTACCACCGCGACGCAAGCGACCCGCCCGTAGGACACCATCCGCTGTTCATCGTCCACTTCACCAATGAACGCGTCCAGGCGTTCCAGTACGCGCTGACAAACGCTGGCCGGGTGTCCGAGCCAGATCGGTGTGCCAAGAATCAGGATATCCGCTGCAAGCAGCTTTTCCCTGATCATCGGCCAATCGTCACCTTCGCCTTCATCTGATGTCACGCCCGGCTTGATGTTGAAGTCCACAGCGCGGATCTGCTCGCAACTGACGCCGAGCTTTTCAAGCTCGCGCTGAGCCTGGCTCAGCAGCAGGCTGCAGGACGATTCTGCGGGCGATGCCTTGAGGGTGCAGTTGATTGCGAGGGCGGTAAGCGCCATAGCGAGTCTCCCGGTGTGAAGGTGTTCAGATCTAGACACCTCCACGTCTCGCAGTTCACGAATCGACCGTCGTGGGCATTGTCGATTTGCCGCCTTCACGCACCCAGAACAGCGTTGCGGCTGCGACAGCTGCCGGCATGATCAGCAGATTGACGAAGGGAATCAGCAGCGCTGCGTAGGTTACCGCGCCGAGACTCAGGCTCTTCCAGCGGCGCTGGCGCAGCCAGACCATCATTTCGGCCCAGCTCAGCTTGTTGTTGTCCGCTGGATAGTCGATGTACTGCACCGCCATCATCCAGACGCCGAACAGCAGCCACAGTGGCGCCGCGACCAGATTGACCACTGGAATGAATGAGAGCACCAGCAGCGCCAGCGCCCGAGGTGCAAAATACGCCAGCTTGCGTGCCTCGCGTCCAAGGGTCCGCGGCAGCATCGCCAGCAGTTCGCTCCAGCTGAACGGCGGCGCGCTGTCGACGCCGCGCGCCACGGTTTCCACCTTTTCGGCGAGAAAACCATTGAACGGCGCGGCAATGATGTTGGCGAGTATGGTGAAGGTGAAGAACACGATCAGCACCACCAGCACCACGAACAGCGGCCAGATGATGTATTCGAGGAACATCAGCCAGTCGGGGAGGTTAGGCATGAAGGCGTCGACCCAGCCGCCGAATTGGCGCACAGCGAGGTAGATCAGGCCGCAGAACAGCAGCAGATTGACAGTCAGCGGCAGAATGACGAACAGCCTGAGTCCTGGGCTGAGAATTAGCTTCAGACCTTCACGCAGGTATTGGGGGCCGGATAGGGCAGCGAGGGGCATTGGCGATACTCCGGAAAGGACGGTCCGGACCTTACCGACTTTGACGAGGCGGGAAAAGCGGCATAGCAGTCGATAGTCCAGCGCTATGGGGTCGATCCGCTTTACGTAATGGCCAAGCGTTGCGCTTGGCCATTAGGCTGGCACCGAATTCTCCTTTTGGTTTTTCAGGGCCGTCCGCTTCAAGCCTTCCCCAAGTGCCTGGCCGGCCCTTTTTTATTTCTCTTCGAAACTCACAGGTTTGCGCCTGAGCGGCTGCTGATCAAAGCGTACGCCCGGAAGCCCGGTATCCATCAGCGCGCGAATGTTCTGGTGATCGGTTCCACTGGGATTCTCCAGTACCGACTGATAGTGCTCCCCGAATGCCAACAAGGCTTCTTCAGTGGTGAATCCTTCCAGCACGGCCAGCCCCAGCGTTTTGCAGGAACCCTCGTTCTGTCCGGCGGCGTTTTCAATGCCGCCATTGAAGAAACGGGTTGGCTGATAGTCGTAGGCGCTGGTGATGAATGCCAGCGTCTCGCTGAAAGGGTGGTTTCGGTTGCGCAGGCTGGCGCGAAAGTCCCTGAGGCTCATGTTTTCTGACCCTTGTCGAACGCAGCCTGTTGCTCTGGCGTCGCGTCCTTCTGATAGCGTTTCTTCCATTCCGCGTAGGGCATGCCATAGACCTCTTCGCGCGCTTCGTCGAGGCTGACTTCGATGTCCAGGTCGTCGGCGGCGGCCTTGTACCACTTGGACAGACAGTTGCGGCAGAAGCCGGCCAGGTTCATCAGGTCGATGTTTTGTGCATCCGGTCGGCTGCGCAGGTGCTGGACCAGGCGGCGAAAGGCAGCGGCTTCGAGTTCGGTGCGTTCTTGCTCATTCATTTTCAAAGGTCTCGGCGTTGCAGACGTGGGCGGGATCATAACCTCGACGCAGGTCCTGGGCCAGCGAGCGACGGGGAACTTTAGCGGCATCAACCGTCTCCGCTAAACAGGATGGCCAGCCGGTCATCAAGCTGAAAGGAGATTGGATGTGATTGGAAAAAAGCATTGGGTGATAGCCGAAGGTTACCTGCCGGCGCTGGGGCCCAAACCCGATGAGCCGGCACTGCGCAGCCACGAGACAGCATGCATTCTGAACGCTGGCCCGCTGGAGGCCGTGATCGAACTGACGCTGTACTTCGCTGACCGCGAGCCGGTCGGACCATATTCCATACGCGTCCCGGCGCGGCGAACCTTGCACCTGCGCTTCGATGATCTGCAGACGCCGGAGGCGGTGCCCCGTGAGACCGATTACGCCAGCGTATTTATCTCCAACATACCGGTGGTCATTCAGCACACGCGGTTGGATGCGCGCAGCGGTGACCGGGCGCTGATGACAACCCTGGCCTACGGCAGCGACTGACGCGGGCGGTCAGTCACGATGAGCGGCGAGGGTAATCGATACCGATTCGGCGAAACGAAGAGCGTGCGGTTTGTCCACTTCGACCTCGGCGTAGCGCACTTGCGGATGCGCCATGACCAGGTCGACTATCTCCTGGGTGAGTCGCTCGAGCAGGGCGAAGCGGTTGTCCTCGACGTGCTGGATGATCGCCTTGGTAATGGTTCGGTAGTTCAGCGCATGGTCGATATCGTTGTCGCGCACGGCGTCGGCTGCCGGATAAAGGATGGTCAGATTGATCAGGACGTCCTGCTTGTTGAGGATTTCCTCTTCCTTGATACCGATGAAAGTACGTAGGCGCAGGTCTTTGACGCGGATGCGCGCCATAGCGGGTTCCAATCGGGGCATGGGATTCCTTGGCCTATCAGATCAGGTGGCGGCCACCGTTCACGCTCAGCGTGGTGCCGGTGACATAGGGATTATCCAGCAGATAACGCAGGCTCTGGTAGACCACCTCGGCACCGGGCTCGATGCCCAGGGCGGACTTGGCAAGCGCCTTGCGCTGGTAGGCCTCATCGTCGCCTTCGTTGAACTGGATCAGCGCGGGGGCTATGCCGTTGACCTTGATCGCTGGCGCCAGCCGGGCTGCGAACGACAAGGTGAGGTTGTCCAGCCCGGCCTTGCTGGCCGCATAAGCGATGTGCTTTTTGCTGCCGACACGGGTGACATCGTCACCGATATGGATGATGTCTGCCGGACCACCATGCTGCAACAGTTCGGTGCAGTGAAGGTTGATCAGGTAAGGCGCGAGCATGTGCACCTCAAACATGCGTTGGAAGGTCTCAGCTTCCTCTCCCGGTGTTTCGGGGAGCCAGTCCGACGCGTTGTGTACGATCGCGCGCAGGACGCTGGTGTGCTGCTTGAGAGCAGCGATAAACGCCAGTATGCCGGTGGCGGCGGAAAAATCGGCATGCAAGGTCACTGCGCCGCGCTCGCGAAGCCGAGCCAGGCTGGCGCGTGAGGTGCGGTAGCTCACGATTACCGGCTGGCCCTCATCAAGCAGGCGCTCGGCGCAATGCAGGCCGATGCGCTGGCTGGCACCGGTGATCAGTATCGGGGCCGTCGGCTGATTCATGCTGGGATACCAGGTGGAAGAATGGTCGCGCTGCCTTTGCAAGGCTGCAGTGCCGGCCAGCTTACACCAGGGGGCGCAACGGCCCTATCTCGTCGGTGTCTTCGTTCGGAGGAGAGGCGGAGCCAACGGCCCGATTAAGAGCTCTCGGGCATGCCGACGGCGAGCTCCGGCTGCAGCTCGGGATGCAGGCGCTGGTGTTGCTCGTACAGATAGGAGCGGATACGTTCGGCATCCTTGTCCTGCGGATATGCGACTTCGTAAGCAGTCATACCCCCTTCGGCATGGCGAATCCGGTGCGCGTTGATCTGAAAGGAGTCCTCTCCCGGTAATGCCAGGCGCATATGCAGGTGTTTGGGGGCCCGGTGTTTGGTTCCAGCGTCCACCAACAGGCCGTTTGGAGACAGCTCGTGGACACTCAGCGCGGTCTCGTTGCCGTCATTGGAGAGCAGTGGCAGCGGCTTATCCAGATGCAAGCGCCAGGCGCGCAGAACCGGCCCGCGCTCGTAGATGGTCGGAGGCGCCAGTTGTAATTGGACCGTCTGGAACTCGTCCTGCTTCAGTTGCAGCGGGAACGACATGCAATATTCGTCGAGCTCGGCTTCGAGGGTCAGGTTTGCCTTCGCGGCCAGTTGTAAAAGCAGGCCGTTGGCCTTTTCACCGCCGTCGACGCGAAAGCCTGCCCGCGTTTCGCCTGGCTCCGTTGAGGAGCCACTGACGAGTTCATTGATATAGGCCAGTTCGGCGCTGGTCAGATCCACTTTGTTCGGCATCCCGATTTCCCTCTCAAGGGCATGGGCAGAACCTGTCTGTCATGCCTAGTCGCTCCAGAACGTGGCATGGACCTCCGCGAGATCCTCTGCCAGGACGGCTTTGCGACCACGCGCTCGCGAACTAATTCCCTTTCGCCCGGCGGCAGTACTCTAGTGAGTGTAGAACCGCAGGGGCGGGGAGTATGTGTCGGATGCGGCATAATGCGCGGCTTTAACTCGAAACGGAGCGCATCATGAAAGTCGCCATTCTCTCCGGTACGGTCTACGGCACCGCTGAAGACGTTGCCCGACACGCTGTTACGGTACTCAACGCGGCGGGCTTCGATGCCTGGCACGATCCTCGCGCGCAACTTGCGCAGGTGTTGGACTTCGAACCGCAAGCACTGCTGGTGGTGACTGCCACCACCGGAATGGGCGAGTTACCGGACAGTTTCGTCCCGCTGTATACGGCGATCCGCGATCGGTTTCCGGCCTGGCAGGGCTTGCCAGGCGGGGTGATCGCGCTGGGAGATGCCAGCTATGGCGATACCTTCTGCGGTGCCGGGGAACTGGTTCGGGAGCTGTACGCCGAGCTGGGCGTGCGTGAAGTACAGGAAATGCTGCGCCTTGATGCCAGCGAAACGGTCACGCCGGAGACCGATGCCGAGCCCTGGCTGGAAAGCTTTGCCGCAGCTCTACGTGGCTGATAGGCAGGCAAAGCCGGCAGTCGTCAGGCGCCGGTCAGTCTGCGCGGCGAGCGAAGGCTTGCAGGTGCGGATAGAACGCTTGGAAGTCCTGCAGCAGCGGCTCATATAACCGTTCCATTTCCTCGACACCGCCGATCAGCCCTTCGGGGCGAGACAAACGCCGGCTCATGCCGGCCACGACCTGCTCCATCACGGCGAATTCCCGATAGCTGCCCAGCCAATCCTGCGCCGCCATGCGCGGCGCGATCAGGGCCAACTTGGCGGGTAGCTCTGCTTCCTCACGCAACACCTGATAAACCCTCGCGGTGAAGTCGTGCAGGGGTTCGCTGGCGTAGTCGTGCCAGTGCGCGGCTAGGCAATGATCAAAAAACAGGTCAACCAATATCCCTGCATAGCGCCTGCGCTCGCGCGGAAAGCGCTGTTTCGCCTGGAGCACAACAGGGTGGCTGTCGGTAAAAACGTCGATTTGTCGATGCAGGCGAATGCCTGCTTCGATGTCGCTTGGCCATCGGTTCTGTAATGGCCCTTTGACGAAGTCGCCATAGAGGCTGCCGAGCAGCTGCCCGGGCCGCTCGCCGCCGAGATGAAGGTGCGCAAGATAGTTCATGAAGGCGAGTCTAGCAGCGCTTGCTTGCGCTCACCTTGCATCAGGCAGCGTTGGCGATCGGCATCAGCTGCGAAGGACCGTACAGCGCTTCGGCGATCGCACTGTGGCAACGCCGGGCGAGTGGGTTACGTTGCGTGTTATGGCTGGATAGCGGGGGCAGCAGCTGGATTTCCACCACTGCTGCATCTTCTGCCAGTAGCCGAAACAGATGTGAAAGCAGATCGTCGTCGCCGATGAAGGGGACTATCGGATCGATAACGCCGTTGCGCAGATACCGAATCGCAACGGGCTTTACCGGCACACCTGTATCGATTGCGCAGGCCAGCAGCCTTGAGTGGAATGTGCGAAGGGACGTGCCATCGGTTGTGGTGCCTTCTGGGAAAATCAATAAGCTGCGGCCTTGCTGCAGTTCCTCGTTCATCTGCTGGCTCAGTAAGGTGCTGTCGCCACCGCCGCGCCGGATGAAGCGGGTTCCAGCCTCGGTTGTCAGCCAACCAATCACCGGCCAATGACGGATCTCGGCTTTGGCGAGGAAGGTCATCGGTTGCAGCAGGCCCAGCAGGGGGATGTCGGTCCACGATAGGTGGTTGGCGACCCACAACATCGGCTTATCTGGCAAATCGCCTGACACACGAACCTGAAATGGCAATGCCGCTGCGAGCCGCCCCAGAAACGAACGGCACAGCTGCTGACGCGCAGCTTGAGCGGGATTAAAGCCCAGCACCGTGCGCAGTTTCAGGCTGCAGGCCAGTACCAGGCCGTAGAGAATCACCATGGCCAATCTCAAGAGACGAAAATACAGCCTGATCCTGCGCATTCAGACCGCTGCCTTGAAGTGCCGGGCGTAACGCGGGCACAGCTCGTCGCGCTTGAGGAGAATGAAGAGGTCTGCGACCTGAAAATCTGGATCCCAGCAAGGTTCACCGCAGATCTTTGCCCCCAGTCGCATGTAGGCCTTGAGCAGCGCAGGTGTCTCAGCGATGACGTTGTCGGGCAACGCAAGCGCCGGTAGCGGATTTTTAGGGCATGCGTGTAGCAGCTCCGTCGAAAGATGACGCTCGCGCAGTCGCTGCATGATGGCCTGGGCCTGAACGCCGCCGTCGCGCATTGGAATGCTGGCGCAGCCCATGAGATATCGATAGCCACCTTGGTTTAGCACGTCAGCCAGTTCCGCCCAGAGCACGGCGATGGTCGCGCCGTTGCGGTAGGCCGGGTGAACGCAGGTCCGGCCAATTTCCAGAATTGGCCCCTCAAGCTCCGCCAGACCTTGCAGGTTGAATTCGTTTTCGCTGTAGAACCGTCCCAATCCACGCGCCGTCTGGTTATCGAGCAGGCGCGTGGTTGCGACAAGCTCACCGCTGCCTGAGTCGCGTACACCGATATGGCTGCAGTAAGCGTCAAACTCATCGCTGTCCAGACCGGCCTCGCTGCCCTGCATCTGAGCGCCATACTCGCCGTTGAATACCTGATAACGCAGCGCCTGAGCCTCACGTATTGCATCGTCGCCGAGCAGGCGTACCGCCTGCAGTTGTCGCGTCACGCGGGGGAAGGCAATGGTGGTCATGCTCAATCTCCTGGTCAGCCTGGCAGTGGCAATGCATCCGGAGCGCATGGTTGTTATGGTTGGCGTTCCGTCAGTCCGTGATGCCAGAGGCTAGGCAGGGGCGGTGTCACGGTTGTTACGGATTCGTGATGCTTGGATGACGGCGTTCAAGCCGCCAGAACCAACCGGATCTGCTGGAGAGAACCCATGTCTTGGCACACTGTGCTTGGTCCGATTGAACGCTTGCCGCGGCCTGCGGCGCTCGACGATTGGTTTGGCGAGGTACAGGCCAATGGAGGCGGTGACCCGTTCGAGTTGGCGGTGCGCGGCGGCCGTCAAGCCGCCACGCCTGGTCTGGCGTTTCTGGTCGGCTATCAGGCCGCGTTGCGACGGCTCTGGCCGTCGGCGCCAGCGGGTATCGGTGCGCTATGCGCGACCGAGCAGCGCAAGCTGCGTCCGGCGGATATGCAGACTCGGCTGGATAGATTGACGCTTACCGGCAGCAAGGACTTTGTCATTGCTGGATCGGCGGCGGCCTGGTTGTTGGTTCCGGCACGAGACGAGGCGCCAGGCGAGCCGGCAAGGCTCAGCCTGTGCGTCGTGGGTTGCGGTGACCGGGGCGTTACTATCGAGGACATGCCGCCGCTGCCGCTGGTACCGGATGTCGTGCATGGGCGCTTGCGCCTCGAGCGGGTGCCATGTCAGCGGTTGGCGGGTGACGGCTGGGACGACTACGTCAAGCCGTTCCGCACGCTGGAAGACCTGTACGTGCTCGTCGCCATGGTCAGCTGGTTGTATGGAATCGCCTTGGAGTGCGCATGGCCGCAGGCGCTGCAGCTCAGATTGATCGGTCTGCTGGCGGCTGCAGCCGAAGTATCGCACCTGCCGCCTGCTGAGGTTTCGACGCAGCTGTTGCTGGCTGCGCTCGATGCACAATGGGCCGCAACCTTACCTGCGCTGGATACGGCCCTCGATGAAGGTCCGGGCCATTGGACCAAGCTATGGCAGCGCGATCGCGGGATATTGCAGTTGGCGCGTCAGGCACAGGCCAAGCGGCTGGACAAGGCAGCGGCGGCTTTCGCACTGACGCCTCAGCGTGACCGGGACTGAACGATGCGATAAAGCCACCGAGGCGGGAACTCTGCACGGCGGCGCGAACCTATAACAGGCGTGCCATCACGGCTTACGACAGGAGCCGCTGATCCTGGCTAGGCATATTCCGTGCCTCAGCGTTCACCGGACAAGGATTTCAATGTCTTCCAGCTGTATCGGTAGTTGCTTCCCTGCGTGGTCGGCCCGAGGCGTGCAAGCGTGATGCTCGCCGGCGAGGTGTTTCCATGGCGCGAAGGTAATCGTTTTCGGTTGCTGCTCGACGGCCCGCAGTTTTTTCCGCAGATATTGCAGCGTATTGATACCGCGCAGCAGCGTGTGGATATAGAGCTTTATCTGGTCGAGGACGGGCTCTGTACCGATCGGCTGGTCGACACGCTGATTGCCGCAGCCGGTCGTGGCGTACGCGTACGCTGCCTGTTCGATGGCTTCGGTTGCTTGAAACTCGGGCAGAAGACGCGTCAGCGGCTGCTCGACGCTGGGGTCGACCTGCGCCAATACAATCCGCTCAAGCTAACGCTCAAATTCCGCAACCTTCATCGCGATCACCGCAAGCTGATCCTGATCGATGACCTGTGCTGCTTTGTCGGAGGCGCCGGTGCGACAGACGAGTTCTGGAACCCGGACAAGCCGGACGAGCATTGGCACGAGGCGATGGTGGAAATCAGCGGGTCGGTGATGGAGGACTGGCAGCGCCTGTTCGATGTGCAATGGACCCTGTGCCTCAAACGCCGGATCTGGCAGCTGCCGTTGCCTCGGCAGTTGCCGAAGATTCCCGCCGCGCCCGATGCGCTCGATGGAGCAGGGCGGGTGGCCTATTCCGCTGCGCGTCAGCATCGAGACATTCTCCACAGCCTGTTGCGCAACCTGCGAAGGGCTGAGCGGCGTATCTGGCTGGCCACTCCATATTTTCTGCCGACGGGCAAGGTCCGGCGGGAGCTGATGCGCGCGGCTCGCCGCGGCGTCGAGGTTCGACTGCTGCTGACCAGCCGCAACACCGACCATCCGTCCGTGCGCTATGCCGGGCAACGCTTCTATCCAAGACTGCTTCGCGCAGGCGTGCGAATTCATGAATATCAGCCACACTTTTTGCACCTGAAACTCGTTTTGGTCGATGACTGGGTGAGTGTCGGCTCGTGCAACTTCGATCATTGGAATCTGCGCTGGAATCTTGAGGCGAACCTGGAAGCGGTCGACTCGCAGCTAAGCGCCGACGTTGCCAAGAGCTTCGAGCACGACTTCAATCAGAGCCTCGAGATCGACCTGCATCAGTGGCATGCGCGCCCCCTTTACCTGCGGATGTACCAGCGGCTGTGGGGCCTGCTCGATCGGCTCGTGATCAATATCTTCAACCGAAGCGGCTGACGGCACGGGCCGAGCCGTTTATAAAGTGTCCAACTGAAAAGGGAGAGCGTTCTGATGGCTGCGAAGAAAATTCTGATGCTGGTCGGTGACTACGTCGAAGACTACGAAACCATGGTGCCGTTTCAGGCCCTGCAGATGGTTGGTCATACCGTGCATGCGGTCTGCCCGAACAAGAAGGCTGGCGACACCGTGCGCACAGCGATTCACGATTTCGAAGGCGATCAGACCTATAGCGAGAAGCCCGGCCACAATTTTGCGCTGAACTTCGATTTCGCCGAGGTGCGCGCCGAGGACTATGACGCACTGGTGGTGCCGGGTGGCCGCTCGCCTGAGTATCTGCGGCTCAACGAGCAGGTGATAAAACTGGTGAAGGCATTTGGTGAGGCGAAAAAGCCGATTGCCGCGGTGTGCCACGGCGCTCAGTTACTGGCTGCCGCTGATGTGCTGCGAGGGCGTGCGTGTAGCGCTTATCCTGCCTGCGCGCCGGAGGTTCGGCTGGCCGGTGGTGAATTTGTCGGTATCGACGTTGATAAAGCGCACACCGAGGACAATCTCGTGACTGCCCCGGCGTGGCCGGCACATCCCGCCTGGTTGGCTGCATTTCTCGAGCTGCTCGGGACCCGCATCAGCCTGTAAGATGCCGCTCCGTTCGAAGGCCCGCCCCGGCGGGCCTTTTTATTCACCCGCAGGCGCTGCCTGCTCAAGGTCTGAGGCCACCATGACCCAACCCCAAGACCCTCTTCATGGCGTGACGCTGGAATCGATACTCATCGAGCTGCAGGCTCGCTATGGCTGGGACGGACTGGCGGAACGCGTCGATATTCGCTGTTTCAAAAGCGACCCCAGTATCAAGTCGAGCCTGACCTTCCTGCGCAAGACACCCTGGGCGCGGACAAAAGTGGAAGGGTTATTCGTCGAGCTGCGTCAATCCGCTCGCTAATCGCGTATCGCCAGCGCTGACCGACGCCGCCGTTGGTCGACGTTCGTCTAAATAAACCTGACAATCCTCAAGTTCGCCGAGCTCCGTCCGATTCTTTTAACAGTTTGATTCGTTGTGACTGGCGAGTCTGAATGGCATTGAATCGCCACCATGGAGTTCACAGCAATGAGAAATAACGGACCGGTAAGCAACACCGAGCGAAGCTTTCCGGCGCAGCAGCGACTGATCTCTGCAACCGACACCCAAGGTAAGATTCTTTACTGCAACGATGAGTTTGTTGCGATTAGCGGCTATTCAAGGGCTGAGCTGATCGGCAGCGATCACAATCTGGTGCGTCATCCAGACATGCCGCCAGTTGTTTTCCAAGCCATGTGGGGCTACTTGAAGGCCGGCAAGAGCTGGATGGGTGTGGTCAAGAACCGCTGCAAGAATGGCGATTACTACTGGGTCAGTGCTTACGTCACGCCGATTCTCGACGACGGCAAGCTGACCGGCTTTGAGTCGGTACGGGTCAAGCCGACTGCAGAACAGGTGGCACAAGCCACGGCGTTATACGAACGTCTGCGTACTGGCAAAGCAGCGGTTTCCTTAGTTCGCCGATGCCAGGGCTGGGCGCGCATTCTGGCGCTACCTGTCGGCGCGGCGATTTTGGCCTCTGCGGGTATCCTCTGGCTGCCGACGGCGGTCGAGGTAGCGGTTGTGCTTGGGCTCTTTTTCGCGCTGGGCCTCAGTTGCCATGCCGCTACCGAGCGGCAATTGGAGCGAATCATCCAGAGTGTCCCGCAGGCTTTCGCCGATCCGATCGTTGCGCTGACTTACACACATCGATCGTTGCGCTGACTTACACACATCAGCATGGCAATGCCGCGCGGTTGGAAATGGCACTCATCAGCGAAGACGCACGCCTGCGTACCGCCCTGACACGCCTGTCCGATCTCGCCGGTCAGGTCGAAAGCGCCTCGGCTGAAACCTCGGTGCTGGCCAGCCAGACCGAGAACGACCTGCGCCAGCAGCGTGGTGAGACGGACATGACGGCCACAGCAGTGACCGAGATGACCGCGTCGATTACCGAAGTCGCCAGTCACGTGCAACAGACCGCCGAGGAGGCAACCACGGCAAACTCGCTGGCCAGTGACGGCGATCGGGTGGCTGACAATACCCGTAAAGCAATGGAGATGTTGGCCAACACGGTCAGCAACATTGGCAATACGGTGAACGAACTGGCTGGGGAGACCCAGCAAATCATGTCCGCTGCAGGCATCATCCAGAGCATCGCTGAACAGACCAATCTGCTGGCACTCAACGCCGCTATCGAAGCCGCGCGGGCGGGTGAGCAGGGGAGAGGTTTCGCTGTCGTAGCGGACGAGGTGCGAGCGTTGGCTAGCAAGACTCGCGATTCGACGCAGCAGATCCAGTCCATTATCCAGTCGCTGACCAGTAAGGCTGATGAGGCTGTCGCTATTGCTCAGGTGGGCGACAAGGAGGCGGCGCAAGGGCTGGCGCAGGTCATCGAGACGCAGCAGGCGCTGCAAGGTATTCGTGATGCCGTGAGCCGTATCACCGGCATGAGCCAGCAAATGGCCGCTGCCGCTGATGAGCAGGCGCATGTGGCCGAGGATATTGCGCGGCAGGTCACCAGTATCGCGGTGACGACCGACAGCAATGTCAGTAAAGCCGATCTAACCATGCAGCGCGGTCGCGAGCTGGAAGGTGCTGCACGCGGATTGCGCGCGCTGGTGGAACGCTTCAACCGCTGATGGCGCTCTGAAAAGTAACAAAAAGCCCGGCATCAAGCCGTAAGGCTGCTCCGCTTAAGTGAACAGCCTTACGCCCATGTGGCGGGGTTTCTTTTGGGGGCCGGCAAATAGCTTCCAGAGTGGATATCGCATTTGATGTGTGCCAGTTGCAACTCCTCCGGCACTTACTGCACCACGTATTTCAAAATTTCCATGACCTGTTCGGTGGTGGTGGCCCAAGCCATGGCAGCCGCATCGACTTCCTTCAGCGGGTGCACAATGTCGTCGTCATGCAGCGTGACATAAGGCTTGCCTAGAGCCGCGCAGTAACCGGCATCAAACGCCGCGTTCCACTGCTTGTACTTGTCGCCGAAACGCACCACCACGAGGTCCGCTCCCTGGATCAGCGTTTTGGTGCGGATTGCATTGACCTTGGACGACTTGTGGTCGCGCCAGAAGGCATTCGGCTCGTCGCCTAGGCAATCACCGGCGGCATCGCTGGCTTCGTGATCGGTTACGGCGGAGGTGAATCGCACATCCAATCCGGCTGCGTCGGCGCCACGCTTGATCTCGTCGCGCCAGTCGGTGTGAATCTCGCCGGACAGATAAACGGTAAAGCTCATGAATCCTCCTGAGGTGTTGGGCCGCGCTGGGCTTGGCAACAGAGGTCGGATGCTAGCTCGCTAGGCGCCTCAAGGCCAGTCACTGGCGGCAGCCTAGGGGGGATCAAGCTTCTGTAGGAGGCGCGCCTCGCGGCGAATGCGGCCTATGGTCGGCGCAACAAGGTGCATCCCGTCAAAAGGCAGTCTGTACGATTACGCCTAGGAGGCTTCGGCGAGAATGCGGAAGAACACAGTCTCTAGTGATACGGCAGGCTTGACGGTCAGCAGGTGGCCGCCGGTGTTGCCCAGCTGCGCGATGGCGGCCGGAAGCTCGCTTTGCGCAAGCTCGCACTCGAACTCGCCGGGGCGAAGCGCGATGCACTCGGGCGTTAGCGACTGATCCGCCTGGTAACGCAGGATAAAACAGTCAGCACGTTCGGCCGCCAGTTCGCGCGGCGAGCGTACGGTGACCAGCTGGCCTTTGTTGATAAAGCCGAAGCGGTCGGCGATTCGTTCCACGTCATGCAGCACGTGAGAAGTGAAGAAGATCGCGCCACCTTGTTTCTTGTACTCATTGAGGATCTCGACCACATCCTTGCGGCCCACCGGGTCAAGGCCGGACAGCGGCTCGTCGAGGATGAGCAGGCGTGGCTCGACAGCCATGGCGTGTGCCAGCGCGACCCGTTGTGCGTTCCCTTTGGAGAGCTCGCGCATCCGCCGCTTACCGGTGCCATCCACGGAGAATCGCTCCAGCCACTGCAAGCACCAAGCATCCGCATCGCTGCGCTTGATACCGTACATCGACAGGCCCATGCGCAGGATTTCCAGGGGTGTGAACTGGTCATACAGCGCCGGCGCTTCCGGCACATAGGCCATGCCCTGTCGGGCTTCGGCCCGGCGGGCATCAATGCCGTAAAGCGTCACCTGACCCTGGTAGTCGTTAATGATGTCCAGCATGATCTTGATCGTCGTGGACTTGCCTGCGCCGTTGGGGCCGACAAAGCCGAACACCTCGCCTTCGGCCAAGCTGAAGCTTACATCCCGCACCGCCTGAACCTGTTTGCCCTTGGCTCGGTAGGTATGGCTGACACCCTTAAACTCTACGGCTGCGCTCAAGGCTGTTCCTCCAATCCGGCAATCTTCAGTTTTTTCAGTTCGATGTGCCCATCACGCAATTCGTAGCCGAGGCGCAAGGGGTCCGCTGGCAAATTGTCGATCAGGTGCTGTTCGACCAACTGATCAAGAGTTGTGAGCGGGCCATGTTCTTGCTCGTAGCGTCTCTGCGCCTCGCGAAGCGCAATCAAACCCTGCAGGCGAATGACGCGCTTGTCGAGCATGTCCTGCAGTTTAGGATCGGCGGCGCTGTCGCGCTGCTGGATCAGGTAATTGAGGGCAAGGCGCTCATCGGCGAACTGCTCGGCGCGTAGCATTACTGCCAGCTTGCGCATGGCGGCGGCGTTCTGAGGGGAGCGCTGCGCACCGATTTCCAACACCCGTGCGGCTTCTTCGTTGTTGTGTTGGAAGAACGAAAGGTTGATGCCGTAGAAAAACGGTGGAATCTCATCCCAGAAGCGACATTCAACGGCCGCACGCAAAACGTCATTGCCTTCTTCGACCGCGCCACCCCAAGTCAGAAGGCCGTTGGCCAGATAATAGTTGTCTTCGTGGCAAGGGTTGAGCCGAGCGACCTCCCGCTGAGCACGGACCAGATAACCCGTGTCAACGCCTCGGTCATCCAGGCCGGTCGCAGCCAGACGCATGGTTTCGAGATCTGCAGCCAGGAAGCGGTCTCCGCCATGCAGCGCGACAAGAATGGGTGCTGGGATTACCACGCGATCCACAAAAAATTGTGGCTCGAGTGCCAATGGCTGCTTGGCGCGCCACGCGGCCACTCCAGCGAACAGTGCGAATCCCAGCAGGGCTAGCAGTAAAGAGCGTCGTTTAACCATGTCAGGCGAAACGCTTGCGTTGCAGCGCCCATACCGCCAGTGCCAGCAAACCGACCGTGTAGGCAAGGCTCGATAGCACTAGCCACGGCCAGTCAGCGGGCAGTAGTTCCAGCTTGCCGTACAGCGCGATCATGCGCACATCCAGTGCTCCTAGGTCAGGCAGCAGGTAGCTCAACAGATTGACGCCTGAACGGTAGCTTTCCGCGTCGCCGATCACCGAGGCATCACGCGTCAGCAGATCGACAATTGCGCCGAACGAACGAGCAACGAGCATAAAACCAAAGGTGCCGATCAAGACGAAGCTGGGCGTAGTGGCGACCACCGCGAGGAGGGTGGCGACAGCGGTCAGTACTAGCAGATCAAGACCGATAAAGCCGATGGTGATCAGGTAATTCTTGCCTAGCGCCACCGGCGTGCTTTGCGCATAGCCCTGGCCAGTCAGCCAGACTAGCGTAGCCAATGCGCATGCCATAACGGCCAGGAGCCCGAGCGTTAGCGCGGCGACGGCCAGCGCGCGACCTAGCAACAGCGCATGGCGGGGGTGCGGGTAGGACAACGTATTGAGAAAGTAGCGTCGATCGAACTCGCGAGACAGAACTTCTTGAGTCAGCAAGACGAGAATCAGGGGCAATAGCAGGCGAATTACCGACAGTCCGATATCCATCGCCACCGTGGCGGGTTGGCGACCGCTGAATTGAGCGGACAGCAGAGCCGCGATGATCAATACAATCAATGCGCCGCCGGCCAGCCAGCCGAAGCGGGCGCGATGCGCGAGGCGGAAGCTGGTTGAGATATTAGATGAATTCAGCATGAGCGATTCTATGGCTAAACTGAGGGAAGTGCGGGCTCGATTCTAATGGTTGCGCAAGTGCGCGTCTGCGGATTGTTTAATGTTGCGGCCTCGATATTTAAATCTGCGAGTTTCCACACCTTAGATGGTTTCGAAACTTCATCACTTCGACGATGGATTCAAATACAAGGGCGAGTGCAGTACACCAATAACGGGTTGGGCGCAACGCCGAAGCAATGTCGACGGCTGGAGGCGGACTCGCCGCCAACGGACGGTAGCCTGCCGGACCGGGGCAACAAGACACAAAACCCCGCCGGGGAGGGCAGGGTTTCGTTGTCAGGCGGTGCGTAACCGCGCGGGCTTCACCCGCCCTACATGGCTTATTCCAGATCTAAATCCGGGATTTTCCCCGCGACGTCGCTTGCAACGCATTCTGAGTCATCAAACTCAGACGGGCCGACTTGCCCTCCATTCGACCTGGCAGTGAATATAGTCGCGCCCTTCACTACCTCGGTTGCCCGAGGGGTTGTGCAGGCTGGTTGTGGCGACGCACCGCCACATGGAGTTTCGACTGTTCGTTCTGACGTGCGGCCGTTAGCATGACAGGTTGCAATCTGAATTGCTTTGGCAGTACCACCGCAGTTGGTAGCTGCAATAACATTGTTGGACAGCGGGATAGTGACGTCTTCATTGAGAAGGTCGCAGGTAAGAATAGTTACTTTGCCATCGTCTGGCAGTGCTGCTGCGGTTGCGTTTACAGCACCTGAGAAAAGCAAGCTGGAAGCAAGTGCGCCAGCAAAAAGGAAGTAATTAACTTTCATGTTGTTCTCCATTACTTCTGAGCAGCTGTAAGGGCGGTAATTCCATTTTTGGCGTCGGCCAGCGCTGTAGAATCGTTCGCTTTAGCGCGGTAGTCATTGAACTGCGGAATCGCGATAGCCGCCAAAATCCCGATGATTGCAATAACAATCATCAGCTCAATCAGTGTGAAACCTTTTTGCTTCTTGATGGACTTCATTGGAAAGCTCCTTGTTGGTGAGGTCGTTGGACCTAGTGAGATAAGAGCAGCTTCTGTGCCAGGCGAGGCTCCGCCGTTGCGCTTGAGTTTGAAGCTGTGCGGTAGCGCACTTTTTATGGAGGTATGGGGCTTCTGTTTTTGCGGTTAGGCATTAGTGCGTCGAGAGATAGTTTTCGCCGCGGGGCGCGCCTCCCACAGGGCGGGTGCCTGGGCTGGAAGTGCTGCTGGGCTTGGGGTTGTGGGGTTTGCGCGGGCGTGTCGGCTGGTGGGGCGGAGGTGGAGGAATGCCAAAAGATAAGGAAGGGGGGAAGCGTTCGCGGCGGGGCGTGCCTCCCACATAAAAAGCGGTGGGGGTGAGGATTAGTTGGGGGAAGGGCGGCTGGCTTGGGGATTGATTTAGCCCTTCAAGTCAGCATGTGACAAAAATTGCCACCTGATTTTCGCCAGTTTGGCAGGCATTCGGAACTGCGATATAAGGGCGCCACATTTCCCTGGCCTTTATAGGCAGTTCAATGAACGAAAACGCTCCCCCCCTCGGTGGTTTGGCTCGCCAACTGGTACTGGTCGGTCAGCTTGATGAAAAGATTGCGCTGCAGGCACAGCAGCAGGCCCAGCGCAACCAGGTGCCGCTGGTTTCATGGCTGGTGCAGAACAAGCTGGTGAAAAGCCGGGCGGTGGCTGAAGTTGCGGGTGAGCAGTTCGGTGTTCCGTACTTCGATCTCACGACGCTGGATAAAGAAACCCAGCCTCAGGATCTGGTCAGTGAAAAGCTGGTCCGCCAGCACCGGGTCCTGCCGCTGCAGCGTCGTGGCAATAAATTGTATGTGGCGGTATCCGATCCAACCAATCACCAGGCCATCAGCGATATCCAATTCAATACCGGGCTTTCGGTCGAGTCGGTGCTGGTCGAGGATGACAAGCTTGGCGAAGCCATCGACAAGCTATTCGAGTCGGCCAATACGGCGTTGGACGGGCTGTCCGATTCCGATCTTGATGATCTGGACATCGAAGTGGGGGGCGGTGCGGCCGAGAAGGAAGAGGGCGAGCATAACGAGGCGGATGACGCGCCGGTTGTTCGCTTCGTCAATAAGATGCTGCTGGATGCAATCAAGCGCGGCTCATCCGACCTGCACTTCGAGCCCTACGAAAAGTCCTATCGCGTCCGCTTTCGTACTGATGGGGTACTACATGAGGTTGCGAGGCCACCGGTGCAGCTGGTCAGTCGGATATCGGCGCGCCTCAAGGTCATGGCGGCGCTGGACATTGCGGAGCGGCGCAAGCCGCAGGACGGGCGGATCAAGATGAAGGTCTCCAAGACCAAGTCCATCGATTTCCGCGTCAACAGCCTGCCCACGCTGTGGGGCGAAAAGATCGTGATGCGTATCCTCGACTCCTCCAGTGCCAAGATGGGGATCGATGCGCTGGGTTATGAGGAAGAACAGAAAGCGCTGTACATGGCCGCGCTAAAGCAGCCGCAAGGCATGATTCTGGTCACGGGCCCGACCGGTTCAGGCAAGACAGTTTCCTTGTACACCGGGCTGAATATTCTCAATACCGTGGATGTGAATATTTCCACCGCGGAAGACCCGGTAGAGATCAACCTGGAGGGCATTAATCAGGTCAACGTCAATCCGCGTCAGGGTATGGATTTCGCCCAGGCACTGCGCGCCTTCCTGCGTCAGGATCCGGACATCATCATGGTGGGCGAGATTCGTGACCTGGAGACGGCGGAGATCGCCGTCAAGGCTGCGCAGACCGGCCACATGGTGCTGTCGACTCTTCACACTAATAGCGCGGCGGAAACCCTGACACGTCTCCGTAACATGGGGGTGCCGGCCTTCAATATCGCAACCTCCGTTAACCTGATCATCGCTCAGCGTCTTGCGCGCAAGCTTTGCCCGAGCTGTAAAAAGGAAGTTGAGATCCCGCGGGAGGCGCTTTTGAAGGAAGGCATCCCGGAAGACCGGATTGGCACGTTCCAGCTCTACGGGCCGGTGGGTTGTGATAATTGCAACGGCGGCTACAAGGGCCGTGTCGGTATTTATGAAGTGGTTAAAATCACGCCTGCCCTGCAGCGGCTTATCATGGAAGAAGGTAACTCCATCGATATCGCCCTCCAGGCGCGCAAAGATGGATTCAATGATTTGCGCATCTCCGGTCTGGTAAAAGCCATGAATGGCATCACCAGCCTGGAAGAAGTCAACCGCGTGACCAAGGATTAACCATGGCGCAGCAGAAAGCGTTGAAAACCAGTGTGTTCAGCTGGGAAGGAACCGACCGCAAGGGCAGCAGGATCAAGGGTGAGCTCTCGGGTCAAAGCCAGGCGCTGATCAAGGCGCAACTCCGCAAGCAGGGGATCAATCCGCTCAAGGTGCGCAAGAAAGCCGTCTCGCTGTTCGGTGCTGGTAAAAAGATCAAACCCATGGACATCGCCCTGTGCACTCGTCAGATGGCCACCATGATGAAGGCGGGCGTGCCGCTGTTGCAGTCGTTCGACATCATCGGCGAGGGCTTCGACAACCCCAACATGCGCAAGTTGGTCGACGAGGTTAAGCAGGAAGTGGCGGCGGGTAACAGCTTCGCTGGCTCGCTGCGCAAGAAACCCCAGTATTTCGATGATCTCTACTGCAATCTGGTGGAGTCAGGTGAGCAATCGGGTGCGCTTGAAACCCTGTTGGATCGGGTTGCGACCTATAAGGAAAAGACCGAGCAGCTGAAGGCCAAGATCAAAAAAGCAATGACCTACCCGATCGCAGTGATCGTGGTCGCGATCATCGTATCGGCGATACTCTTGATCAAAGTCGTGCCGCAGTTCGAAAGCGTGTTTCAGGGCTTTGGTGCCGAACTGCCTGCCTTCACTCAAATGGTCGTCGGGCTTTCGCGATGGTTGCAGGAGTGGTGGTATCTGGTACTGATCGGATTATTCGCCTTTGCCTTCACCTTTAAGCATGCCTACAAACGTTCTCAGAAATTTCGCGATGCCCTGGATCGCGGGCTGCTTAAGACCCCGATTGTTGGCGACATCATGTACAAAGCAGTGGTGGCTCGCTATGCGCGCACCCTTTCGACGACATTTGCTGCTGGCGTGCCGCTGGTAGATGCGTTGGACTCGGTCGCCGGGGCTACTGGCAACGTGGTCTTCCGAAACGCTGTAGCCAAGATTCGCAATGACGTTTCCTCCGGTGTGCAACTGAACTTCTCCATGCGCACCACGGGCGTATTTCCCTCTATGGCAATCCAGATGACGGCTATTGGTGAGGAATCCGGTTCGTTGGATGAGATGCTGGACAAGGTTGCCAGCTTCTATGAAGACGAAGTGGACAACATGGTTGATAACCTTACGACACTGATGGAACCGATGATCATGGCCGTGCTGGGTGTGCTGGTTGGTGGTTTGATCATTGCCATGTACCTGCCGATCTTCCAGCTGGGTAGTGTGGTCGGATAAGTCCATGATTTTTGATATTTTGGCCAGCAACACGCTGGCCTTTGTTTTATGCGCCTTGGTGCTGGGCTTGCTGGTGGGCAGTTTTCTCAATGTAGTGATCCATCGTCTGCCAATCATGATGCAGCGAGACTGGCGTGCTCAGGCGCGTGAGTTCCTGGAGTTGCCGGTCGAGCCGACTACGACCTTCAATCTGATTCTGCCTAACTCTCACTGCCCGCGGTGCGATCATGAGATACGTCCCTGGGAAAATATCCCCTTGGTCAGCTGGCTAGCGCTGCGCGGCAAGTGCTCGTCGTGCCGGGCGCCGATCAGCAGCCGTTACCCTTTGGTCGAGCTGCTCTGCGGTGTGTTATCCGGCTATGTGGCCTGGCACTTCGGCTTCTCTTGGCAGGCTGGGGCAATGCTGTTGCTGACCTGGGGTTTGCTGGCAATGAGCATGATCGATGTCGATCACCAGTTGCTGCCTGACTCACTTGTGTTGCCTTTGCTTTGGCTGGGCTTGATCGTCAACTATTTCGGTCTGTTTGCGCCGTTGCCTGATGCGGTGTGGGGTGCGGTTGCTGGGTATCTAAGTCTCTGGTCGGTGTACTGGCTTTTCAAGCTCGTGACCGGCAAGGAGGGCATGGGCTATGGCGACTTCAAGCTGCTGGCGATGCTGGGGGCTTGGGGTGGTTGGCAGGTTTTGCCGCTGACCATCCTTCTCTCATCAGTCGTGGGCGCGGTGCTAGGCACCATCATGCTGCGCATACAGAAGGCGGACAGCGGTACGACCATTCCCTTCGGACCTTATCTGGCGATTGCCGGCTGGATCGCTTTGCTTTGGGGTGAGCAGATCACCTCCACTTATCTTCAGTTCGCTCGGTTCTAAGGGCGCAGCCTGTGTGATGAGGGTGCCGACGCGCTAGCGGGGGCTCGGGTTAAAAGCTTTGCCCCGGGGCGGGCCTCCTACAGTGTCCAGGCGGGCCTCCTACAATGATCGAGCGGGCCTTCTGCAGTGCTCCAAACGGGCCTCTTGCAGTGTCCAGGCGAGCCTTCTGCAGGGTTCCAAGCGGGCAGCCGACTCTGGCGTCGTCTTGCTTCGGTGGGAGGCGCGACCCGCGGCGAAATCGGATCTGCAGCCGGATCGTAGCCGGCGGCCAATTCCAGGGCGGAGTGCGTCGCTCGCTGATTGAACCCTACACGGCCCTTGCATCCTCGCTTTTCAGGCGTTACTACTGCGCGTCGTTTTGAAGCATGGACGGTGCGTGATGAAACCTTGGGTGCTGGGTTTGACTGGCGGGATCGGCAGCGGCAAGAGTGCCGCGGTGGAGGCTTTCGGCCGGCTGGGGGTGCACTGGGTTGATGCCGACCATGCTGCACGCTGGGTTGTCGAGCCAGGCCGTCCGGCCCTGGGGCAGATTGTCGATCGGTTCGGTGAGGGTGTTCTTGCGTCCGACGGGGGGCTGGATAGGGCGGCACTGCGCGAACTGGTGTTTCGAGAGCCGGAACAGCGCAAATGGCTTGAGCAGCTATTGCACCCACTGATACGCCAGGAAGTCGATGAGCATCTCTCTCGGGCGACCTCGCCGTACGCGATCATGGTATCGCCCCTATTGGTGGAGTCCGGTCAGCACCAGCAGGTTGCGCGCGTGTTGGTGGTCGATGTGCCAGAGGCGCTGCAGTTGGAGCGCGCCATCCAGCGTGATCAAACCAGCGAAGCGCAGATCCGCGCCATTCTCAACGCACAGGCCAGCCGCGAAGAGCGTTTGCGTCATGCTGATGATGTGCTGGTCAATGATCGGGACCGGGCCTGGCTGGAAAGCGAGGTCAAACGTCTACATGATTTTTATCTGACGCTACGAGGAGGTCAGGAATGAGTGCTACGGTTGTTGAATGTCCCACATGCGGCGCGCCGGTCGAGTGGAGTGTGAAAAGTGCGAATCGTCCTTTCTGTTCAGAGCGGTGCAAGCTGATCGACTTAGGTGCTTGGGCGTCGGAAGAGCATGCGATCCCAGGTAATGAACTTGAGGATGATCTGTTCTCTGACGATATGCCGCCGCGCCAGCACTGAGGGCGCGTTCGCGTCGCGGCTTGGTTGCACGGCTGGCTAGCGCTACGGCTTACTCACATATCATCGTTGCTGTCGTCTTTCCACGGAGCTTGCAAGTAGCGGCTGCGGTTGAATGTTTCCATCCAGTCCGGATAGAACACCACTAACGCACTGACGACCGCGCCGTTGATAAAAGCCTCGGGAAACATCACCAGCCAGATGTACCCGGCGAAGTCATCCAGCCAGGGCGGCATTGGATAGAGGCCGTCGATCAGCAAGATCCCGAGCCCTGCCAGGATGCAGATCAGGGTCGCGAGGCCGGCCGCAAAAAAACCCGAAAAGAATATATAGACAAATAGGTTGCGAGGCTGGGTGCGCTCCACGGCGATCGCGCAAGCTTCGGTGACCGTCACTGGTATCAATACCAGCAGCACGCCATTCAGGCCAAGGGCAACCAATTGCTGGTGGCCTGTGACCGTCAATCCAAGCTGGGCGACAAAGGCAGCGAGAATCGCCAAGGGCCAGTCGAGCAGTAGCGTGACCGCAGTCAGTCCAATGAAATGGAAAGACAAACCCGAATCGAAGTCTCGGCGGACCAACCAAAGCAAAAAGATCGCCAGGACCGCACCGAACAGTAGGTGCTGGCGCCGCGTATCGCTGAACAGTTCGACCCAGGGTGCACGCATGCAGGCCCATATCAGTCCGGCGGCATAGAGCAGCCACCCCAGCACAAGGCTGGTCGGGGCAAGCAATTCGGCTGCGATCATCTATGCGCTCCTTGCGCCAAAGTCTATGAGTGGCGCCGGCAAGGCTTGCGCAGTGCCGCCCTTGCCGGGTGGTTGGTCCATGATCCCTCAGGGTGCGGGATTGGGTTGCGCGGTGTGAATGGCTTCTATGGCTTCGAGCAACTCGGCTGATAAATGCAGTTCCGAGCTGGCGAGATTGCTTTCTAGCTGTTCGATTGAAGTTGCGCCGATGATGTTGCTGGTTACGAAAGGCTGTTGGGTTACATAGGCCAGGGCCATTTGTGCAGGGTCCAGTCCGTGCTCCCTGGCAAGCGCCACATACCGTGAGCAAGCCGCCTGCGACTCCGGCTTGGCGTAGCGCGCGAAGCGACTGAACAGGGTCAGTCGTGCTCCGGCTGGTCGTGCACCTTGCTCGTATTTGCCGCTGAGCATGCCGAAGGCAAGCGGCGAGTAAGCGAGGAGTCCGCATTGCTCGCGCATGGCTATTTCGGCAAGGCCGACTTCAAAGGTCCGGTTAAGCAGGTTGTACGGGTTCTGGATCGAAACGGCGCGGGGCCAGCCTCGGGCTTCCGCGATCTGCAGGAGCTTCATGGTGCCCCATGGTGTTTCGTTCGACAGGCCGATATGGCGGATCTTGCCGGCTCTTACTTGCTCGTCGAGCACTTCCAGGGTTTCTTCGATTGGCGTGAAGTCTTGGTCCTGATGGTGGTAGCCCAGCTGACCAAAGAAATTGGTGCTGCGCTCTGGCCAATGCAGCTGATAGAGATCGATCCAGTCCGTCTGCAGGCGCTGCAAGCTGGCGTCAAGTGCCGCAACGATGTGCTGCCGGTTCATTTTCAACTTGCCATCGCGGATGTGGCTGATGCCGTTGCCGGGGCCGGCGATCTTGCTGGCCAGGATCCAGTCGGCACGATCACGGCGTGCCTTGAAGTAATTGCCTATGTAGCGCTCCGTGGTGGCATAGGTCTCAGGCTTAGGTGGCACCGGATACATTTCGGCGGTGTCGACGAAATTGATGCCTGCAGCTTTCGCGCAGTCCATTTGGGCGAAAGCTTCACTTTCATCATTCTGCTCGCCCCAGGTCATGGTGCCCAGGCAGAGCGCCGTGACATCAAGATCAGTACGGCCTAGTTGGCGCTTTTCCATGCAGTGTCCTTGCGTTTGAATAGATCTCGGGTTGGGATGGTAACGCTGACGATAAGTTTCCTGTTTCGCAGTGGTGCGGGGCTACCCGTCGCCGTAGGCGGCTACTGCTAGCAGCTCAATGATTTCGCCCCGACACGCCGTTTGCTCAGAACGGCCACAAGCTGCTTGCTATTTGGCTGGTAATCCGGATAATTCCGCAGCCTGTCGCCGGGGATGCCTAGCCCGTTGACGCAAAAACAAGGTAGGGGATGCCAAGCCTACCGAACACTGCCGTAGCGGACGCGCTGACCCGAGCCCCCGATAGCGTCTGTTTCCGGCTGTCCTGGTCTTGCCAGGGCGAGCACCATTCAGTAAGATTCGCCGTCTTATTTTCAGGGCGGCCCCTGAGGCTATAACGAATGAAGACTTTTACTGCTAAACCGGAAACCGTCAAGCGCGACTGGTTCGTCGTCGACGCTGCCGGCCAGACCCTGGGTCGTCTGGCAACCGAAATCGCTAGCCGCCTGCGTGGCAAGCACAAGGCGGAATATACCCCTCACGTCGATACCGGTGATTACATCGTCGTTATCAACGCCGAGCAAGTGCGTGTTACCGGTGCGAAGACCACCGACAAGATGTACTACTCTCACTCCGGTTTCCCGGGTGGCATCAAGTCGATCAACTTCGAGAAGCTGATCGCCAAGGCGCCAGAGCGTGTGATCGAGACCGCGGTCAAGGGCATGCTGCCTAAGAACCCGCTGGGTCGCGACATGTACCGTAAGCTGAAGGTGTATAAGGGTGCCAATCATCCGCATACCGCTCAGCAGCCCCAAGAACTGAAGATTTAACGGAATAGTTCATTATGTCGGCGACTCAAAACTACGGCACTGGCCGTCGTAAGACTGCAACCGCGCGCGTATTCCTGCGTCCGGGTACTGGCAAAATCTCCATCAACAACCGTGAGCTGGACAACTTCTTCGGGCGTGAAACCGCTCGTATGGTCGTTCGCCAGCCTCTGGAACTGACCGAGACTGTCGAAAAGTTCGACATCTACGTCACCGTTCTGGGTGGTGGTGTGAGTGGTCAGGCCGGTGCGATCCGTCACGGTATCACTCGTGCTCTGATGGAATATGACGAGACTCTGCGTCCTGCTCTGCGTAAGGCTGGCTTCGTCACTCGCGATGCTCGCGAAGTTGAACGTAAGAAGATCGGTCTGCGTAAGGCTCGTAAGCGTCCGCAGTACTCGAAGCGCTAATTCAGGCTTCTCAAAAAGAACGCCCAGCTTCTCACGGAGCTGGGCGTTTTTTTATGGCTGCCGTTTCGCTGCTGCGACAGCTTGTCACGCGTCAGGCCCCGATTTTCGGGGGTTGGCGCAGGGTTGTATCCTGTTATTACCTTGTCATCAGAGGGGGTTTTCTTTACCATTTGGCGAATTTTTTCGCGGCCTCGTTTTACGGTTGACGCACGTAGTAGACGCCTGCTTTCGGTAGGCCATAAGAAACTGATGGGAGACGACTGAATGAGCAATGACGGCGTGAATGCTGGCCGGCGTCGCTTCCTCGTAGCCGCTACTTCGGTAGTAGGTGCTGCAGGAGCGGTGGGTGCCGCGGTCCCGTTCGTGGGATCGTGGTTCCCAAGTGCCAAGGCCAAGGCAGCCGGTGCACCGGTTAGGGTAAATATCAGCAAGATCGAGCCAGGCCAGCAGATGGTGGCAGAGTGGCGCGGTCAGCCGGTGTTTATCGTTCGTCGTACCGATGAGGCGCTGGCGAATCTGGACAAGCTCACCGATACGGTAGCCGATCCTAGGTCCGAGGCCTCGGTGCAGCCTGCCTATGTGGACCCGCAGGTTCGCTCGATCAAGCCGGAAGTTCTGATTGTCGTAGGGCTCTGTACGCACCTTGGTTGTGCGCCATCGTTCCGTCCGGAAGTGGCGGCGGCTGACCTCGGAGCTGATTGGCTTGGTGGCTATTTCTGTCCGTGCCATGGTTCGAAATACGATATGGCTGGCCGTGTCTACAAGGGTCAACCTGCGCCATTGAATCTGCCGGTTCCCCCACACACCTACGAAACTGACTCTGTGGTCATTATCGGCGTGGATCAGGAGAGCGCGTGATGAGCAAATTCATGGAATGGGTCGATGCGCGCTTCCCCGCGACCAAGATGTGGGAAGACCATCTAAGCAAGTACTACGCGCCGAAGAACTTCAACGTTTTGTATTTCTTCGGCTCCCTCGCCTTGTTGGTTCTGGTGAATCAGATCCTGACCGGCGTTTGGTTGACGATGAGCTTCGAGCCGTCTGCAGAGGGTGCATTCGCCTCAGTCGAATACATCATGCGGGACGTCGAATACGGCTGGATCATTCGCTACCTGCACTCCACGGGGGCATCGGCATTCTTCGTGGTGGTCTACCTGCACATGTTCCGAGGGATCCTGTACGGCTCGTACCAGAAGCCGCGCGAGTTGGTCTGGATCTTCGGCATGATGATCTATCTGGCGTTGATGGCTGAGGCCTTCATGGGCTATCTGCTGCCCTGGGGGCAGATGTCCTACTGGGGCGCCCAGGTGATCATCTCGCTGTTCGGTGCCATACCTGTCATCGGCGATGATCTGACTCAGTGGATTCGCGGTGATTACCTGATCTCCGGCATCACCCTGAATCGCTTCTTTGCGCTGCATGTCATCGCACTGCCGATCGTGATCCTCGGGCTGGTCGTGCTGCACATCCTCGCGCTGCACGAGGTGGGGTCGAACAACCCGATGGGTGTCGACATCAAGAAGAGCAAGAACGAAGCTGGCGTGCCGCTCGACGGCATACCCTTCCATCCGTACTACACGGTTAAAGATATCGTGGGTGTGGTGGTGTTCCTCTTCGTATTCTGCGCCATCGTGTTCTTCTTCCCGGAAATGGGCGGCTATTTCCTCGAGAAGCCGAACTTCGAAGTGGCGAACGCTTTCAAGACGCCTGAGCACATTGCGCCGGTTTGGTACTTCACGCCTTACTACGCGATCCTTCGCGCAGTTCCGGACAAGCTGCTTGGCGTGATTGCCATGGGCGCAGCCATCGCCGTTTTGTTCGTGCTGCCATGGCTCGACCGTAGTCCGGTCAAATCGATGCGCTACAAGGGCTGGATGAGCAAGATTGCTCTCATACTGTTCTGCATCTCCTTCGTCATCCTCGGCGTGCTTGGTGTGCTTTCTCCGACGCCTGAGCGCACATTGGTATCTCGGATCTGTACTGCTATCTACTTCGGCTACTTCATCCTGATGCCGTTCTATACCAAGCTCGAGAAGACCAAAGTAGTTCCGCAAAGGGTGGCTGGCTGATGAAAAAGCAATTTGCTGCATTGATTCTTGCACTGGTGCCAGCCTTCGGTTTCGCCGCTGGCACTGGGGTTCACCTGGATGAGGTCGATGTTGACCTGACCGACAAGGTGGCGTTGCAGGATGGTCTACAGACCTTTACCAACTACTGCATGGGCTGTCACAGCGCGAAGTATCAGCGCTATGAGCGTGTTGCGACAGATCTTGGTATCCCCGAAGAGGTCATGCTCGACAACATAGTTTTCACTGGTGCCAAAATCGGCGACCACATGAAGATCGGCATGACTTCTGATGAAGCCAAGACTTGGTTCGGCGCTGCTCCGCCGGATCTGACGCTGGTCGCGCGGGTGCGTGGTAACGACTGGCTGTACACCTACCTGCGCAGTTTCTACGAAGATCCTACGCGCCCCTATGGCGTCAACAACACGGTATTCCCGAACGTGGGCATGCCTCACGTGTTGGCTCCGTTGCAGGGTCGTCAGGTTTTGCCAAGCAAACTGCCTGAAGGCGAGTCAGTAGCGTGCAAGCAGGTTCAGATTGTTGAAGACGGTCGTAAGCAGTTCGACCCGCTAACCGGCACTCCGATTACACACGAAGACTGCCATGCGATGACGGTTGTGCCTGGTACTGGTGAGCTGACTGAGGCCGAATACGACGAGAAGATCAAGAATCTGGTGGCCTTCCTGGCCTACTCGGCTAACCCGGTCAAGTTGGAGAGCCAGCGCATCGGTACCTATGTACTGTTGTTCCTGGCGTTCTTCTTCGTATTTGCTTATCTGCTCAAGCGGGAATACTGGAAAGACATTCACTGATTCCTTGCTTGTTAGCTGTACCCCGCGCGCGCCCTTATGGGCGCGCGTTTTTTTCTGCCACGGAATATTTTTAAGGAGGGACCCTATGGCCGCTACCAATCGGTTGGCCTGCTATTCCGATCCCGCCGACCACTATTCGCATCGAGTGCGTTATGTGCTTGCTGAAAAGGGCGTGAGCGTCGAAATAATCGATGTCGATTCGGCGCACTGTCCCATCAGGCTGAGCGAGGTGAATCCGTACGCCAGTGTGCCGACGCTCGTGGATCGTGATTTGGCGCTTTATGAGCCGAGCGTGATCACCGAGTATCTCGAAGAGCGTTATCCGCACCCGCCGTTACTTCCCGTCTATCCTGTAGCCAGAGCGAATACTCGGCTGCTGGTGCATCGGGTGCAGCGGGACTGGTGCAGCCTGGTTGATCGAATTGGTGATCGCCGCACGGCTGAGGCGGCGCGTGCGCAAGCGCAAGCGCGGAAAGAGTTGCGTGAGAGTCTAACGGGCGTGTCGCCCGTGTTCGCTGAAAAGGCTTTCTTCATGAGTGATGAAATCAGTTTGGTCGACTGTTGCCTGTTGCCTATCCTGTGGCGTTTACCCACACTCGGAATTGATTTGCCGCGGGCGGCGAAACCGCTGCTCGACTACATGGAGATCAATTTTGCTCGCGAGGCCTTCCAGGTCAGCCTATCCGCCGTTGAGCGCGGCATGCGCTAAGAGGGGTTGTATATGACATCGAGTCGACCTTATCTGGTACGAGCGTTGTACGAATGGATCGTCGACAACGATTGCACGCCGCATCTTTTGGTCAACGCTGATCATGCCGGCGTTCAGGTGCCGGACGGCTTTGCCAGTGATGGCCAGATCGTCTTGAATGTGGCGCCCAGCGCGGTGCGTCAGTTGCAGATGGATAACCAGGCGATCAGTTTCGAGGGGCGTTTTGGTGGTGTTCCGCACAGCTTGCACGTCCCGTCTGCGGCGATCATGGCAATCTACGCAAGGGAGAACGGGCAGGGGATGGTCTTCGAGGTTGAGCCTACTCCGCCGGATGACGAGACGCCTTCCGATGACACTTCAGCTGGGACCAGTAGCGCGTCGCGCCCGGCTCAGGGCGGGCGCCCTAGTTTGAAAGTGGTCAAATAAGAGGGGCTAAAAGCCCTTAAGCCGACCAGGCTGGGGGCTTGGTCGGCCTTGGCTGGCTGGGGGCGTCGGTGGGGCGCAAGTCTAGCCCCCCGTTACGTTTTCCGGCCTAGGTGCTCTAATCGATATATTCGAACAGCTTAACGATCCGCTGCACGCCGGAGACGCCTTGCACCACGCTCGTTGCACGATTGCCTTCCTGGCGCGTGACGAGGCCAAGCAGATAAACGATTCCGTTCTCAGTGATGACTTTTATGCGGGAGCCGGGAACGCTCGCGTCTGCCAGCATCTGTGCTTTTATCTTGGTTGTTAGCCAGGAGTCGTTGCTCCGGGCCAGGCCGGACGAGGGCTTCAACACCTGTACTTCGTTGTGAACGCGCTTGACCCGCTGCACTGAGCTGGCGGCTTGTTCAGCTAGCTGCTTTAGCTCTGCGCGCGGCGTTTGCCCCGCCAACAGCACCACGCCGTTGTAACTGGCAACGACGATATGGGATGCCTGGTCGAGGTCGGGATGGGCTTTGGCAATATTTACAGCTGCTTTCGTTTCGATCAGCGAGTCGTCAATCGTACTGCCGATCGTGCGAGTGCCCCGATTGTCGTTAATTGGCTCGTCGCGTGTGGCGTTGAGCACGGAGCCGCAGCCAGTGACCGCGAGGCACAGTGCGAGAGTAAGCGCATGCAGATGAACCGAAGTCATTCTTCGCTCCCAAACAGTTGGTTGTCGATTAAGTCGCACAGGCAGTGAATGGTTAGCAGGTGTACTTCTTGAATGCGTGCGGTCACCTTCGCCGGTACTCGTATTTCAACGTCTTCCGGCAGCAGCAGTGAGGCCATGCCGCCACCGTCGCGACCGGTAAGCGCAACGACCACCATCTCCCGGTCGTGCGCGGCCTGTATCGCCTGGATGACATTGGCCGAATTGCCGCTGGTAGAAATCGCCAGCAGTACATCGCCCGGCTGACCCAGTGCGCGGATCTGCTTGGAGAACACTTCGTTGTAACTGTAGTCGTTGGCGATGGACGTTATTGTCGAGCTGTCCGTTGTCAGCGCGATTGCTGGCAGGCTAGGGCGCTCCCGCTCGAATCGGTTAAGCAATTCCGAGGAGAAGTGCTGAGCATCGCCGGCTGAGCCACCATTGCCGCATGTCAGGATCTTGCCTTCGCTGAGCAGGGTGTTGACCATCACTTGCCCGGCCTGCTCGATACTGGGTGCGAGCACTTCCATAGCGCTTTGTTTGGTTTCAATGCTGGCTAGGAAGAGCTTTCGTATACGGGATTGCATGTCCATCGGAAATAAACCTTCAGGTGACGGGCCGGGCCGCTTTAGCCGTGCCGCAAGGAATCTTCGGTATAGGGGTGATATTTGCGAGATGGTGCGAACCCACATAGGGCATCTTTAGCTATCGAAGGCATTTCGAATCCAGCTGGGCTGCGCTCCGTCTTCGTTCGAGCTGATGGCGACGACGTCGAAGCGGCAGGGATGCTTTGCCCAGCGACTCTCCTTTAGCAGGAACAGCTGGGCTGCCTTGATCAGCTTCTGCTGTTTGCGCAGGTCCACGCTCTCGAGCGCGCCGCCCCATGCGGCGTGACGTCTGTATCGAACCTCGACGAATACTACTGTATCGCCATCGAGCATGACCAGATCAAGCTCGCCGCTCCGACAGCTCCAGTTTCGGCAGATCGGGCGTAGCCCGCGCGTCTCAAGGTACCGCAGGGTGAAGTCTTCGGCGAGCTTTCCGCTGGTCTGCTTGCTGTTCGTTATCAATAGGACGTGTCCGGAAGCGGACGAACTTCCCCGTCACGAAATTCGGCCCATGGCAGTTGCCGCTCGATCCGCTGCTGCGGAGTCAGGCTGAGTGTGCCCGAAAGGCCATCGAGCCTTGTGTCCGGTAGGGCTAGGAACTGGTTCAGGCGCGGCGCCAGTTGGTAGGCATCGGCGCCCATCGCATACAGCCTGCCGAGACTGCCTCGGGCTTGCGGCCATTTGCGCTCGATTTCCTGTCTCAGTGGCAGCTGTGAATCAAGCAGCCAGGGGGTTTCGGTAAAGCGGATGCCCTCAAGGTCCAGATACTGCGTGCGGTTATCGGTGGCAGCGTGAAGGTGTGAAGTGGCGTAGACGGGTAGGTCTCCGGCGTACTGGAAGATCAGAGTGGGCTTGACTTGTTGCGCCTGCTGCGGAGTCGCGGCTAGAAAGAGGAAATCGATATCCTGGCGACGCGAAGGCTGCGCTTCATTACCAGTTCCGTTGCTGCGTATCTGCAGCAGGTCCGCTATTTGATTCGCCAACTCAATGGGTTCGGCCAAAGGCTCTGCAGCGACCACGGTGCCGCCTAGCGCCTGCCATTCTTGGCGGAAGGCCTCGAATACACGATTACCCCAGTCGCCACGAGGTGTCAGCGCTACGGCCCGGCGGTGTCCGTCAGCCCAGGCGCGGCGTGCTGCTTCGCGCGCTTCGTCCTCTGCAGCAAGGCCAAATTGAAACAGTTGCGGTGGCGCCTTTTGGTTCGCATCGCTGTAGTTGAGCGCGAGGGTGGTAATGGGGAGCTGCTCGCGGTCTGCCAGCTGGCGGACCATGTCCTTTTCCAGTGGGCCGATGACCAATTCGACGCCTGCGGCAGCTGCTTGCCGATAAAACTCATCGAGCGAAGACATCCGGGTGCTGTCGTACAGCTCAATGTTGAGGTCTTGCTGCTCAGCGAGGTGGGCGGCGAGAAAGCCGTCGCGCAGCGCGCGCGCTACGCTGGCCAGCGGGCCGTCCATCGGAAGCAGTAACGCCACATGTGACAAAGGCTTGTCAGCCAGCTCCCTGAGATTCTTCAGTGGTGTCGGCAGTCGTCTGGCGGCCGGATGGTTGGGGTTCTGCTGTAGCCAGGCGTCGATCGCACGTTGCTGCTGGTTGAGGGTGCCGGCCTGTTTGACGGCTGCTGCCAGGCTTATCCAGCCGGTTAGATCGGTGTCTGCGTTCGCTTGCAGTTGGTCGGTCGGCAGGCGCGATACGAGCGACCAGATAGCTTCGTGATTGGCTTCGGCCGGCTCGCCGCTTAGCAGCGGTGCGATGAAGGTGCGTTCGCGGGCCGCGTCGAGGGGTTGGTTGTTCGCTTCGAATGCTTGGGCGCGGGCCAGCTGGGTTCGCAGCTGCTGGTCTACGGGCAGTTCTGCGAGGCGATCGAACGCTGGGTGCTGAAGTGCCTGCAGGGCGCTTTTGGGGTCGCCTGCAGCTAAGGCCAACTCTGCTTCCAGGGTCTTCGCGAACATTTGCTGAGCAGGCATCAACTGGGTGAGGTCGATTTGACTGAGGATGGCTCGAGCTTGAGCCTGGTTGCCCTGCTGCATGCTTTGGTCGGCCGCAGACAATCGCAGCGATGCTGCCTTGGCGGGTTCGCTGGCTTCGGCTTCTTTCAATAATTGCTGCGTTGATGCCTGTGGTGTTTTGGGTAATTCACCGAGAGTGGACGACGGCGAGCTGGCGCAAGCCGACAGCAGAGCGGCAATGCATAAAAAGATAAGCGGGCGAAAGCGGGCCGTCATGTTGTTCGTTCCTGAAAGGCGATGGCGGGTGTCGGCGGATTGTACCCAAGCATTGGCGGGGTCGCGATGTCGCTGCCCGTAAACGGGCTACAATGCGCGTTTTAGTAGCTGAGGTAAGCTCTGTGACTGCGACAGGTGATGTGAATTCCGCGGTGGGCACGCTCTATGTCGTCGCCACACCAATCGGTAACCTCGAAGATATCAGTGCGCGGGCTTTGCGCATTCTGTCCGAGGTGGCGCTGATTGCAGCGGAAGACACCCGGCATTCGTCTCGCCTGCTGCAGCACTTTGGCATCACTACTCCCTTGGCGGCGTGCCATGAGCATAACGAGCGAGATGAGGGGGGGCGCTTTATCAGGCGACTACTGGCCGGTGACGATGTGGCGCTGATCTCCGATGCGGGTACGCCGCTGATATCCGACCCTGGCTACCACCTTGTTCGTCAGTCGCGGGCCGCAGGGGTGCGTGTCGTTCCGCTGCCTGGCGCCAGTGCGCTCATCGCGGCGCTGTGTGCTGCGGGTCTGCCGTCTGATCGATTCATCTTCGAGGGCTTTTTGCCTGCTAAGCAGGTCGCGCGTCTTGCTCGTCTGGAGCACTTGCGGGATGAGCCGCGTACGCTGATTTTCTATGAGGCGCCGCATCGAATCCTTGCTGCGCTGGCTGATCTTGAGGCTGTGTTCGGTCCCGATCGGCTAGCTGTGCTGGGGCGCGAGTTGACAAAAACCTTCGAGACACTGAAGGGGCTTCCGTTGGGCGAGTTGCGCGCTTGGGTTGAATCAGATACCAATCAGCAGCGCGGCGAGTGCGTGCTTGTGCTGGGCGGTTGGCAAGCGCCGAACGAGGATGAAACAGTCGATGCGAATGCTCGGCGGGTGTTGAGTCTGCTGTTGGCCGAACTGCCGGTTAAGCGTGCCGCGGCGCTTGCCTCGGAGATTACGGGGGTCAGGAAAAATTTGCTTTATCAACTCGCAATACAGGAAAAGGATGCGAGTCAATAAAGCTGTCGGATGATTGGCGGGTGGTTCTGCCGCTTCGGTCGCCGACTAGCCGCAGCTTGCAGCTCTCGCCGTATGCAAGTACTCTGACCGCCGGAGAGTCGATCGGACAGTCGCTGTCTCTTTTTGTTCCGCAAGAAGGGAGGGAGGAAAGTCCGGGCTCCATAGGGCGAAGTGCCAGGTAACGCCTGGGAGGCGTGAGCCTACGGAAAGTGCCACAGAAAATAACCGCCTAAGCGCTTCGGTGCCGGTAAGGGTGAAAAGGTGCGGTAAGAGCGCACCGCACGGCTGGCAACAGTCCGTGGCTAGGTAAACCCCACTTGGAGCAAGACCAAATAGGGATCCATTGGCGTGGCCCGCGCTGGATCCGGGTAGGTTGCTAGAGGCAGTCAGTGATGGCTGTCGTAGAGGAATGACTGTCCTCGACAGAACCCGGCTTACAGATCGACTCTCCGACTATTTCTTGAAACACGCCTCCTGTTTAGACCAAAAAATTCTTGCTCTTCACAAAGTACTTTAACTTCGAAGTGCAGGCTTTTGCGTTTGCTGAATATCTCGATTCGCTTCCCCTTCCGGTTTACCGTTTATCTCCGCTTCGCTTGCTAAATTCCCGTCACATAAGGGTTTTTCCCGTCCGGCGTACCTTGACGGTGGGGCTGCTGCATTTCTATAGTGCGCACAAGTGGTAGAAAGTGGAATGAAGTGGGTATTTATGGGCATGGATAGCTAAATCAGGGGAAGCGCAGCCGTGTTTCGCGGAGCAAACGCCATCAGTCTCGATGCCAAAGGCCGGCTAGCGATGCCAAGCCGGTATCGTGACGAGCTCGTTTCGCGTTGCGAGGGGCAGCTGATCATCACCATCGATGCTGTAGACCGTTGCCTGGGAATTTACCCATTGCCTGAATGGGAGCTGATCGAAGCCAAGCTTCGTGAGTTGCCATCTTTAAGAGAAGAAAGTCGCCGACTGCAGCGTTTGCTGATCGGGAATGCCGTCGATCTGGAAATGGACGGCAATGGCCGCGTTCTGGTGCCGCCGCGTTTGCGTGAATACGCCGGGCTGGACAAGCGGGCCATGCTGGTCGGTCAGCTGAACAAGTTCAGCTTGTGGAACGAGGACGACTGGAACGCACAAGCAGATGCGGACCTGGCGGCCATCAAACAACCCGGTGCTTTGCCGGAAGAATTGCGTGATCTAATCCTGTGAGCCCGACCAGCAACTATAACCATGTCACCGTTTTGCTCGATGAGGCCGTCGCGGCTCTTGGCGTGCGTCCCGACGGTCGCTATCTGGATGGGACCTTCGGTCGCGGCGGACATAGCCGCCTGCTGCTACGGCAGCTTGGGCCTGATGGCTGTTTGCTAGGATTCGACAAAGACCCGCTAGCAATCGCTACGGGGCAAGCACTGGCGGCCGAGGATGGCCGCTTTGTCGTTGTACAGAGAAGTTTCGCAGAGCTTGGCGCGGAGCTTGAGCAGCGCGGCTGGACCGGTACGTTGAGCGGTGTGCTGCTGGATCTTGGTGTGTCTTCTCCGCAGCTGGACGACCCCGAGCGCGGCTTCAGCTTTCTAAACGATGGCCCTCTGGATATGCGCATGGACCCCAGTCGAGGGGTCAGTGCTGCTGAGTGGGTCGCAACCGCCGACGAAGACGATATTGCCCGAGTCTTCCGGGAATACGGTGAAGAGCGCTTTGCCAAGCGCATGGCTCGTGCCGTGGTACAGCGTCGTGCGGTGCAGCCTTTTGAACGTACGGCTGATCTTGCACAAGTCATAACGGTGGCAAATCCCGCTTGGGAGAAAGGCAAGAACCCGGCGACACGCGCTTTCCAGGGGTTGCGCATTTTTATCAACAACGAACTTGGCGACTTGGAAGCAGGGCTTGAGGCCGCTCTCGAGGGGCTTGATGTGGGTGGCCGGCTGGTGGTGATCAGCTTTCACTCGCTGGAAGACCGCATCGTCAAACAGTTCATGCGTCGGCATGCGAAAGGCGAGGCCGACACGCTCCCCCGTGACCTGCCGATCATTCCTGAGAAATTTGTGCCTCGGCTGAAGCTGCTGGGCAAGCCGCAATACGCTTCCACCGAAGAGGTCAAGGCGAACCCGCGTTCGCGCAGCGCCGTGATGCGTGTGGCGGAGAAGTTGCGGTGACTCAGCTGCGTCGCGCCATGCCCAACGGCAGCCTGCTGATGCTTGTGCTGTTTATTGTCGTGTTGTTGTCGGCAATTGGCGTCGCCTATAGCGCGCACTGGAACCGGCAGTTACTCAATGAGCTTTACGGTGAGCTAAGTGTGCGCGACAAGGCGCAGGCTGAATGGGGTCGTCTTATTCTTGAACAGAGCACCTGGACGGCTCACAGCCGGATCGAGACCTTGGCTTCCGAGCAGTTGAAGATGCACATCCCTGAAGCGGCAGCTGTCAGGCTGGTGGCGCCATGAAGCTTCAGGGCGCGCTCTATCCGTGGCGTTTTCGCATCGTGCTGGCTCTACTGGCATTGATGGTTGGCGCCATTGCATGGCGCATCGTTGACCTGCAGGTACTGGATCAGGGGTTTCTGAAGGACCAGGGAGATGCGCGCAGCGTGCGCCACATTCCAATTCCCGCGCATCGTGGACTCATGACCGATCGTCACGGCGAGCCCCTGGCTGTGAGTACTCCCGTCACTACGCTTTGGGCGAACCCGCGCGAAATGCAAAGCGCGCAAGCTCGCTGGCCTGAGCTGGCTGAGGCGCTGGGGCAGGACCCCGCCGGATTGCAGCAGCGCCTCAAGGCGCAGGCCGAGCGAGAGTTCATGTACCTGGTGCGCGGCCTGACCCCTGAGCAGGGGCAGCGGGTTCTGGATCTGGATATACCGGGCGTTTACGCGCAAGAGGAATTTCGCCGTTTCTACCCCGCCGGTGAGGTGGCCGCTCACGTGGTCGGCTTTACCGATATCGACGACCACGGTCGTGAAGGTATGGAACTCGCATACAACGAATGGTTGGCCGGTGTCCCAGGTAAGCGGCAGGTGTTAAAGGACCGTCGCGGCCGTTTGATCAAGGATGTTCAGGTGGTCAAGAACGCCAAGGCCGGCAAGGCGCTTGCACTGTCCCTTGACCTGCGTCTGCAGTATCTGGCGCATCGCGAGCTGCGTAACGCGCTGTTGGAGTTTGGCGCCAAGGCTGGCAGCTTGGTCGTGCTCGACGTGAAAACGGGCGAAGTGCTGGCCATGGTCAATCAGCCAACCTATAACCCGAACAATCGCCGAAATCTGCAACCAGCGGCGATGCGTAACCGGGCCATGACGGACCTGTTCGAGCCGGGTTCGACGATGAAACCCATCTCTATGAGCGCGGCTCTCGAAACAGGACGTTGGAAGCCCAGCGACCTGGTCGAGGTGTGGCCGGGATCGCTGCGCATCGGTCGCTACACGATCCGTGACGTCTCCAGAACCGAAGGGCGTGAGCTTAGCCTGACGGGCATTCTCATCAACTCTTCCAACGTCGGAATGAGCAAGGTCGCGTTCGATATCGGCGGCGCTGCAATTCATGAGGTAATGCGCAAGATCGGTTTCGGCCAAGACACCGGATTGGGCTTCCCAGGCGAGCGAGTCGGCAATCTTCCTACCCACCGCGAATGGCGCCAGGCCGAAACTGCCACGCTTTCGTATGGCTACGGCCTGTCGGTGACCGCTGTGCAGTTGGCTCACGCCTATGGCGCACTGGCCAATGACGGGCGCCTGGTGCCGATGTCATTGATCCGGGTGGATCACAAGCCAGAAGGCGTGGAGGTGGTGTCGCCGGAGGTGGCCAAAACCCTCCAAGGCATGCTTCAGGAAGTGATCGAAGCCCCGCGTGGTGTATTTCGCGCCCAGGTGCCGGGTTATCACGTGGCGGGCAAGAGCGGTACCGCGCGCAAGGCCTCGGCTAACAGTCGCGGCTATCAGGAAAATGCCTATCGGTCGATGTTCGCCGGTTTCGGGCCGATGCGAGATCCACGCATCGCCATCGCGGTGGTCATCGACGAGCCCAGCAAAAGCGGCTATTACGGCGGCCTGGTATCGGCCCCCGTGTTCAGTCGCGTGATGTCCGGCGCGCTGCGTCTGATGAATGTTGCTCCTGACAATCTTCCTCCGGAGGACGTCAAGACCGCCGACGCTGACAAGACCAAGGGAGGGCGTATCTGATGCCGATGCCGCTGAATCAGTTACTGCCTCAAGCTGCCAGCGATACCCTTATTCGAGAGCTGACGCTGGACAGCCGCAAGGTCCGTCCAGGCGATTTGTTTCTGGCTGTGCCCGGTTACCAGCAAGACGGCCGCGTGCACATTGCAGATGCGATTGCCCACGGCGCAGCCGCCATCGCGTACGAAGCCGAAGGGGCTGCGAAAATGACCGCGGCTAGCGCTGAGCTGGTCCCGGTTCGCAACCTGGCGGGACAGCTTTCAGCTATTGCCGGGCGGTTCTACGGTGAACCGAGTCGCGGTCTGCATTTGGTCGGCGTGACCGGAACCAACGGCAAGACCAGCGTGACCTACCTGATTGCCCAAGCTCTGGATCGTTTGGGTGAGCGTTGCGGGATCATCGGCACCCTCGGGACCGGCTTTCACGGCGAGTTGGTCCTTGGGCAGCACACCACACCTGATGCCATCGGCGTACAAGCCAATCTGGCGAGCCTGCGGAAGCAGGGCGCGCGCGCTGTTGCGATGGAGGTGTCCTCGCATGGGCTGGCGCAGGGCCGGGTTGCCGCGCTCGCGTTCGATGTGGCGGTGTTCACAAATCTGTCCCGAGACCACCTCGACTATCACGGTTCGATGGAAGCCTACGGCGAGGTCAAGGCACAGCTATTCAATATGCCAGGGCTCGGGTGTCGGGTGATCAATCTGGACGACGCGCTGGGCCGATCACTCGCGCAAGAGCACCCGGAATCGCGCTTGATCACTTATAGCCTGGAGGATGCCTCGGCTTACCTCTACTGCCCAGAGGCGCGGCTGGACGACAGCGGAATCCACGCGAGGCTGGTGACCCCGCAAGGGGAGCGCTCGCAGCGTAGCCCGCTACTCGGCCGGTTCAATGTCAGCAATGTGCTTGCGGCGGTGGGCGCCTTGCTGGGCATGAATTACGCGCTCGACGAAGTTTTAGCAGTGCTGCAGGAGATTGATGGCCCGGCCGGCCGCATGCAGCGGCTAGGTGGTGGCGATCGCCCGTTGGTGGTGGTCGATTACGCTCATACGCCGGATGCGCTTGAAAAGGTTCTTGTCGCTCTACGCCCGCATGCCCGCGGTAAGTTGCTGTGCCTGTTCGGCTGCGGTGGTGATCGAGACCGCGGCAAGCGCTCGCTGATGGCTCAGGTTGCCGAGCGTTTGGCGGACCGCGTCATAGTCACCGATGACAACCCGCGCCATGAAGATCCGCAGCAGATCCTCGATGAGATCCGTGCAGGTTTCAGCGCGCCCGAACAAGCGCTGTTTGTGCCAGGGCGCGCCGCGGCCATTGCCCGCTGTATCGAGAGCGCCAGCATTGATGATGTGGTGTTGCTGGCCGGCAAGGGGCATGAGGACTACCAGGAAATAAAGGGCGAGCGTCTGCCATTCTCCGATCTCGATCAGGCCTCGACGGCCCTGGCTGCCTGGAGGGGTTCCCATGCTTGAAGCCAAGCGTCTTAGCGATCTGGTCGAGCCATTGTCAGCCAAGCTGATCAATGCCGATGCAACCTTTAGCTCTGTCAGCACCGACAGCCGCGCAATCGAGCTGGGGCAGCTTTTCATTGCGCTCACCGGGCCTCGCTTCGACGGCCATACCTACCTTGCGGAAGTTGCCGCCAAGGGCGCTGTCGCCGCTTTGGTCGAGCGCCATATGCCAGAGGTCTCGTTACCTCAACTTGTTGTTGCCGATAGCCGTATCGCCCTCGGTCAGCTGGGAGCGCTCAATCGCGACGCGTTCACCGGTCCGGTCGCGGCGATCACCGGCTCCAGCGGCAAGACCAGCGTCAAGGAACTGCTGGCCAGTATCCTGCGCGCCGCCTATGGCGATGATGCGGTTCTCGCCACACGCGGCAATCTCAACAACGATTTGGGCGCACCGCTCACGCTGCTGGAGTTAGGTCCTCAGCATAAGGCTGCGGTGATTGAGCTAGGTGCTTCACGCGTTGGCGAAATCGCCTATACCGTCAGCCTGGCTCGGCCAGATGTCAGCTTGATTACCAACGCGGGCACGGCTCATGTTGGCGAATTCGGCGGGCCGGAAAAAATTGTCGAGGCCAAGGGGGAGATTCTCGATGGGCTCGGCGCCAAAGGTGTCGCCGTGCTCAATCGTGACGACCGCGCCTATTCGGTGTGGGAGCGCCGAGTGTCAGGCAAGCGGGTGGTGAGCTTTGCCGTCACGAGCCCGTTGGCCGATTTCCACCCCGCTTCGATTGCTTACGATCTTCGCGGCTGTCCCAATTTCGTGCTGACCGGCCCGGCAGGGTCTGTGCGTGTCCAGTTGAATCTCCTCGGCCGCCATAGCGTGGCCAATGCGCTGGCCGCCGCTGCGGCCGCCAGGGCGCTGGGCGTTGCCGCAGAGCACATCGTCGCCGGGCTTGAAAGCTTGCAGCCCGTGAAGGGCCGAGGCGTTGCGCAGATGCTGAGCAACGGCGTTCGCCTGATAGACGACACCTACAACGCCAACCCTGCGTCCATCTGTGCCGCCATCGATGTGCTGGCCGGCTTTGCTGGCCGCACGGTGCTGGTGCTGGGCGACATGGGGGAGCTGGGCTCCTGGGCCGAGCAGGGCCACCGCGAAGTCGGCAGTTACGCCCGAGGCAAAGTAGACACTTTGTTCGCGGTCGGACCGCTCATGAAGCATGCCGTGGAGGCCTTCGGTCATGGCGCGCGCCATTTCGCCGATCAGCAGAGCCTGATCGAGTCGCTGCGTCTGGAGCAGGGCAATGCGACCACCATTTTGATCAAGGGATCACGGAGCGCAGCGATGGATAACGTCGTCGCTGCACTTTCCGCGTCCGGCATGGAGAAACATTGATGCTGCTGCTACTCGCCGAGTACCTGCAACAGTTCCACACGGGCTTCGCAGTCTTTCAGTACCTGTCGCTTCGTGGGATTCTCGGCGTACTGACCGCGCTGGTGTTATCGCTGTGGCTGGGGCCTTGGTTGATCCGTACGCTGCAGCTGCGTCAGATCGGTCAGGCGGTAAGGACTGACGGGCCGCAAACGCATCTGTCGAAATCCGGCACGCCGACCATGGGCGGCGCCCTGATCCTCAGTGCAATCGCCATCAGCACCTTGCTTTGGGCCGATCTGTCCAATCGCTATGTGTGGGTGGTGCTGGCCGTGACCCTGCTGTTCGGTGCAATCGGTTGGGTTGATGACTACCGCAAGGTGATCGAAAAGAACTCCCGGGGTTTGCCAAGCCGTTGGAAATATTTCTGGCAATCCGTCTTCGGCCTTGGTGCTGCGATCTTTCTTTACCTGACCGCGCAGACACCGGTCGAAACCACGTTGATCCTCCCGCTGCTGAAGAACATCGAAATTCCGCTGGGGATCGGCTTCATCGTCCTGACCTATTTCGTCATCGTCGGCTCCGGCAATGCAGTGAACCTCACCGATGGGCTGGATGGCTTGGCGATTATGCCGACGGTGATGGTGGGCGGCGGTCTGGGCATCTTCTGCTACCTGTCGGGCAACGTGAATTTTGCCGATTACCTGCTGATTCCATACATCCCCGGAGCTGGTGAGCTGATCGTGTTCTGCGGTGCGCTGATCGGTGCCGGGCTCGGCTTTCTCTGGTTCAACACCTATCCAGCCCAGGTCTTCATGGGTGATGTGGGCGCGCTGGCCCTTGGCGCAGCCCTTGGCACCATTGCTGTGATCGTCCGCCAGGAAGTCGTGCTGTTCATCATGGGCGGGATATTCGTGATGGAAACCCTGTCGGTGATGATCCAGGTCGCCTCATTCAAGCTGACCGGCAAGCGGGTGTTCCGCATGGCTCCGATTCATCACCACTTCGAACTCAAGGGCTGGCCAGAGCCCCGCGTGATCGTGCGCTTCTGGATCATCACGGTGATCCTTGTGTTGGTTGGTCTTGCCACATTGAAGTTGAGGTAACGAAGAGTGCTCATCGCTTCCGATCAGTTCCGCATCGTCGTAGGTCTCGGCAAGAGCGGCATGTCCTTGGTTCGCCATCTGGCCAGCCGCGGTGTGCCGTTTGCCGTCGCCGACACGCGCGCGAACCCCCCGGAGTTGGCCACTCTGAAAGCGCAGTACCCGAATATCGAGGTTCATTGTGGAGAGCTCGATCCCCAGTTCCTCTGCCGCGCCAGCGAGCTGTTGGTAAGCCCGGGCCTGCCGATCAGCATGCCCGCATTGCAGGCAGCCGCTGCTAACGGAGTGAAGCTGTCCGGAGATATCGAGCTGTTCGCACGCGAAGCCAAGGCGCCAATCGTGGCAATCACTGGGTCTAACGCGAAAAGCACTGTGACGAGTCTGGTCGGCGAGATGGCTGCTGCGGCCGGGCGCAAAGTGGCGGTTGGCGGAAACCTAGGAACGCCGGCCCTGGATCTGCTCAACGACGATGTCGAGCTCTACGTCCTCGAACTGTCGAGCTTTCAGCTGGAAATAACCGATCAGCTGAATGCGGAGGTCGCCACCTGCCTGAACATCAGTGAAGATCACATGGATCGTTATGATGGGCTGCCTGCCTACCATCAGGCTAAACACCGCATTTTTCGGGGTGCTCGGCAGGTTGTAGTCAATCGTGACGACCGCCTTAGTCGCCCGCTGGTTGCCGACGACCTTCCGACTTGGTCCTTCGGCCTCGGCAAGCCCGATTTCAAGGGCTTCGGACTGTTCGAAGAAAGCGGGGAAAAGTACCTTGCTTTCCAGTTCGACGCTCTGATGCCGGCTAACCAACTGAAAATGCGCGGGGCTCACAACCAGTCCAATGCGCTGGCCGCCCTGGCGCTCGGGCATGCCGTGGGTCTTCCGTTCGAGCCGATGCTCGCCACCTTGCGCAACTTTGCCGGGCTCGCCCATCGCTGCCAGTGGGTGGCGGAGCGCAAAGGCGTGACCTACTACGACGATTCGAAGGCAACCAACGTCGGAGCTGCCCTCGCAGCAATCGATGGGCTGGGTAGCGATATCACCGGTGAATTGGTGCTCATCGCTGGCGGCGATGGCAAGGGTGCGGATTTCTCAGCCTTGCACAGTCCGGTCTCTCATCAGTGCCGCGCGGTCGTCTTGCTTGGCCGCGATGCCGAACAACTGGCGGCGGCGCTTGATGGCGCTGCGCCGATCCACCGCGTTCAGACGCTTCAGGACGCTGTTCAGCTGGCAGCCAAACTGGCCCAACCCGGCGATGCGGTATTGCTCTCGCCGGCCTGTGCAAGCCTGGACATGTTCGAGAATTTCGAAGACCGCGGACGTCAGTTCGCCGCTGCGGTGGGGGCGCTGAGCTGATGATCGCTTTCCTGCGCAGCGCACCGTCACCTCTGTTCAGTCGACGCGGCCTCGACCTCGATTTCCCTATGCTCGCCGGCTGTCTGGCACTGCTAGGCCTCGGATTGGTGATGATCACCTCGGCTTCTTCGGAAGTCGCGGCCGTGAATGCCGATAATCCGATGTACTACATGATCCGCCATCTGGTTTACGTCCTGCTCGGTATTGGCGCGGCGGCATTGGTTCTTCTGGTGCCGCTGTCCGTCTGGCAGCGGCTGGACTGGATGCTGCTGATTGCTGCGTTCGTGCTGTTGATTCTGGTGCTGATTCCCGGCATTGGGCGAGAGGTAAACGGCTCGATGCGCTGGATCGGCTTCGGTGCCTTCAACGTACAGCCGTCGGAACTGGCCAAGCTGTTCGTTGTGGTCTATCTCGCCGGTTACCTGGTGCGCCGCCAGCAAGAGGTGCGTGAAAGCCTATGGGGCTTCCTCAAGCCGTTTCTTGTATTGCTTCCAATGGCCATGTTGCTCCTGCTCGAGCCGGACTTCGGTGCGACTGTGGTGATGATGGGCGCGGCAGTTGCCATGCTGTTCCTGGGCGGCGTCGGCCTAGTTCGATTCAGCCTGCTGGTTCTGCTCGCTGTCGGCGCGGTCTTCGTGCTGGTACAGACGCAGGAGTACCGACTGCAGCGGTTGATTACCTTTACCGACCCGTGGGCTGATCAGTACGGCGCCGGCTATCAGTTGACTCAGGCCCTGATCGCTTTTGGGCGGGGTGAATGGCTGGGTGTCGGGCTTGGCAACAGCGTCCAGAAGCAGTTCTACCTGCCTGAAGCGCACACCGATTTCGTCTTTTCCGTGCTCGCCGAAGAGCTGGGCATGGTGGGTGCGCTGCTGACCATCCTTCTATTCGCATTCGTCGGTGTCCGCGCGCTGTACATCGGGCTTGCGGCCGAGCGAGCACGCCAGTTCTTTGCTGCATATATTGCCTGGGGCGTTGCTTTCCTCTGGCTCGGTCAGTTCCTGATCAATGTTGGTGTGAACATCGGACTGTTACCAACCAAAGGCTTGACCCTGCCGTTCCTGAGTTATGGCGGCAGCTCGCTGGTGGTCACGTGCGCCAGTATGGCCTTGCTGCTGCGCATCGAGTGGGAAAGCCGCACGGTGCTGGGCAGCGAAGATGCCGAGTTCAGCGAGGACGATTTTGCCGAAACGCCTGTGCCCCAAAGCAAGGGGGTCGTGCATGGCCGGTAATGTCTTGATCATGGCCGGCGGAACCGGGGGGCATGTATTCCCGGCACTGGCCTGCGCTCACGAGTTCCAGAGTCGCGGCTATAGCGTGCACTGGTTGGGTACGCCGCGAGGCATCGAAAATGAAGTGGTTCCTGCGGCTGGATTGCCGCTGCACCTGATTCAGGTGAGCGGGCTGCGCGGTAAAGGTTTCGCTTCCTTGCTGAAGGCTCCGTTCCAGTTGCTGCGCTCGCTGGGGCAGGCTCGCCGGGTCATCCGTGACCTACAGCCGGTCTGCGTGCTCGGGCTTGGTGGCTATGTGACGGGGCCTGGCGGTCTCGCCGCGAAGCTGGCCGGAACGCCTTTAGTCATTCACGAGCAAAACGCTGTCGCTGGAACGGCCAATCGCAGCCTGGTGCCGTTTGCGCAGCGCGTCTGCGAGGCGTTTCCGAATACCTTCGCCGCAAGCGACAAGCGGCGAACCACCGGCAATCCGGTGCGTCATGAGCTGTTTCTCGAGACGCCGAGACAGACCTTGCTTGGCCGCCGCCCCCGGCTGCTGGTATTAGGCGGCAGTCTGGGTGCTGAGCCGCTGAACAAGCTGTTGCCGGAAGCGCTCGCGCAGTTGCCAGTCGAGCTGCGTCCTGAGGTGTTCCATCAGGCGGGCAAGCAGCACGCAGGGATTACCCAGGAACGCTATGTCGCGGCGGGCGTTGACGCTGAGGTGGCACCCTTCATCAAGGACATGGCTCGGGCCTATGCCTGGGCCGACCTGGTCATCTGTCGCTCCGGCGCCTTGACGGTGTGCGAGCTGGCGGCTGCCGGCTTGCCTTCGTTTCTAGTGCCACTGCCCCACGCAATCGACGACCACCAAACCCGTAATGCCGAATATCTGGCGAAGGAAGGCGCAGCCGTTCTTCTCCCTCAAGCAACGACCGATGCTGCAGCGCTGGCCGCGCAGCTGACCGAGGTAATGATGCAGCCGGAAAAACTCAAGGCCATGGGAGCCACGGCACGTCGTCTGGCTCGGCCGGACGCTACCCGAACCGTCGTCGATATCTGTCTGGAGGTGGCCCATGGCTAAATCCCCAGCGGCGGTCAAGGCAGAAGTAAGGCGCATGCGTCGCATCCGCCGGATTCACTTCGTCGGAGTGGGTGGCGTTGGCATGTGTGGCATCGCCGAAGTCCTGTTGAACCTCGGCTACGACGTGTCCGGCTCGGATCTCAAAACCTCGGCCAGCACCGAGCGCCTGGAAAATTTCGGCGCACAGATTTTCATTGGCCATCAGGCTGGAAACGTCGCCGGGGCGGACGTGCTGGTGGTGTCCAGCGCGGTAAACGCGTCCAACCCGGAGGTCGCGTTTGCCCTCGAGCAGCGGATACCGGTGGTGCCTCGCGCCGAGATGCTTGCCGAACTGATGCGCTACCGTCATGGCATCGCCGTGGCAGGTACCCATGGCAAGACCACCACTACCAGCTTGCTGGCTTCGGTGTTCGCTGCGGGTGGGCTCGATCCAACCTTTGTCATCGGCGGCCGTCTGACTGCCGCGGGCACCAATGCTCAGCTGGGTTCCAGTCGGTATCTGATTGCCGAGGCCGATGAGAGCGACGCCAGCTTCCTGCACCTGCAGCCGATGGTCGCAGTCGTCACCAACATCGACGCCGATCACATGAGCACCTACGGCGGCGATTTCGGCAAGCTGAAGAAGACCTTCGTCGAGTTCTTGCACAATCTGCCGTTCTACGGGCTGGCGGTGCTCTGTGTCGACGATCCGGTCGTGCGCGAAATCATTCCGCAGGTAGGGCGCCCAATCACCACCTACGGTATGCATGAAGATGCTGACGTCAGGGCCATCAATGTTCGTCAGGAAGGGATGCGCACCTATTTCACGGTGCTGCGCGATGGCTTCGACGCGCTCGATGTGTCGGTCAACATGCCAGGCAACCATAACGTCCTCAACGCCCTGGCAACAATCGCCATCGCCACCGACGAAGGTATCGACGACGAGGCAATCGTTCTTGGCTTGTCTCAGTTCGGCGGGGTCGGTCGGCGTTTTCAGGTTTACGGAGAGTTACCTGTCGAGGACGGCAGCGTGATGCTCGTGGACGATTACGGCCATCACCCGCGTGAAGTGGCCGCCGTGATCCAGGCCGTCCGGGGCGGGTGGCCCGAGCGTCGTTTGGTCATGGTCTACCAGCCGCACCGTTTCAGCCGGACCCGTGATCTATACGACGATTTCGTGCAGGTGCTAAACGACGCGAATGTGTTGCTCCTGATGGAAGTGTATCCGGCCGGTGAAGAGCCGATTCCAGGTGCCGACAGCCGTCATCTGGCGCACAGCATTCGTCAGCGCGGACAGCTTGATCCGATTTATATCGAGCGCGGCGTCGATTTGGCTCCGCTGGTCAAACCCCTGCTGCGTCCGGGCGACATTTTGCTTTGCCAGGGCGCCGGCGATATCGGCGGGTTGGCACCGCAACTTATCAACAGTCCCCTGTTTGCTGGTGCTGCAAGCGCCACGAGGAAGAGCGAATGACGGCCCTGCAATCGACCCGTGACCCCCATGCGTTCGGCCGGGTCGCCGTGCTCTACGGTGGCAAGAGCGCCGAGCGCGAGGTGTCGCTGAAATCTGGAGCGGCAGTGCTCGCGGCCCTGCAATCAGCTGGAGTTGATGCGTTCGGTATCGATGTTGACGATGATCTTTTGGTTCGGCTGAGCAGCGAACGCATTGATCGCGCCTTTATCGTGCTGCATGGGCGTGGCGGCGAAGACGGTAGCATGCAAGGCCTGCTCGAGTGCGCCGGCATTCCTTATACCGGCAGCGGCATCCTTGCATCGGCCCTGGCCATGGACAAGCTGCGCACCAAGCAGGTGTGGCAGAGCCTTGGTCTGCCGACCCCGCGGCATGCTGTGCTGGCCAGCGAGGCCGATTGCCGGGCCGCAGCTCATAGTTTGGGTTTTCCGCTGATCGTCAAGCCAGCGCATGAGGGCTCTAGCATCGGGATGGCCAAAGTCGCTGGTGTCGATGAGCTGATCGCAGCCTGGCGCGCCGCGAGTCTCTACGACTCGCAGGTGCTGGTCGAACAGTGGATCCAGGGTCCAGAGTTCACGATCGCCACACTGCGCGGCGAGGTGCTTCCACCGATTGGTCTGGGTACGCCGCACACGTTCTACGACTACGACGCCAAGTATGTCGCCAACGACACCCAGTACCGGATTCCCTGTGGGCTGGACGCTGTAAAAGAACAGGAATTGAAGGACCTGTCCGCCCGTGCCTGTGAAGCCGTGGGCATTCAGGGCTGGGCGCGTGTCGACGTCATGCAGGACAACAGCGGCGCTTTCTGGCTGTTGGAGGTGAACACCGTTCCAGGCATGACTGAC
>JAKUTK010000006.1:0-44110 GCA_022448005.1 Pseudomonas sp. | reverse complement strand
GGTGCCTATGGCCGCGCGGGCAGCAGGGCTGGACTTCCAGCAGTTGGTCCTCGCGATTCTGGATGCCAGCATGGCGACGGGGAACTGATCGATGATCACCACGCTGCGTCACTCTCAACCCGCTACCGGCCGCGCTTCGCGCAAGCCGGCACAGCGGGGCGCGAGCCGCCTGGTGCAGCGCGAGCCGCTTTCGGCACGCTTGCCGCGGCCGAGCCTGGGTTCGCTCAAGCGTGCCCTGTGGCCGGTCCTACTCGTGGGGCTTGCCGTGGGGCTTTACCAGCTGGGTGACCAGCTCGCGCCTTATGCCGATCGGCCGATCGTCAAGGTGAGCGTTCGGGGTGAACTGACCTATGTCGATCAGCAGGCGGTACAAGCGCGCATGGCGCCATTCGTCGAAGCCAGCTTCTTCAAGGTTGATCTCGACGCTTTGCGTCACGACCTAGAGCAGATGCCGTGGATAGCCCATGTCGAAGCGCGCCGGATTTGGCCGGATGAAGTCATGGTGCGTCTTGACGAGCAGCTGCCGATCGCTCGCTGGGGTGACGAATCGCTGTTGAACAACAACGGTCAGGCCTTCGCGCCAGACAATCTGACTCGGTATGAACACTTGCCGCAGTTGTATGGTCCGAAGCGGGCCCAGCAACGGGTGATGCAGCAGTACCAGGTGCTCAGCCAGATGCTGCGGCCACTCGGGTTTTCCATCGTTCGCCTGGAACTGCGTGCGCGGGGCAGCTGGTTTGTGACGACCGGGCAGGGCGTCGAGCTGCTGTTGGGAAGGGACCAGATAATCGAAAAAATGCGGCGCTTCACTGCCATCTACCAGCAAGAGCTGGTGCAGGAGAGCGACAAAATTGCGCGGATCGACCTTCGCTACGCCAATGGCCTCGCCGTTGCGTGGCGGGAGCCGAGCCCGACCACGACGGACGAAGCCGTCGTTGCGAAGAATTGAGGAATGAAACACATGTCTAGCGTGCAAAGCGGCAAGATGATCGTCGGTCTCGATATCGGCACCTCCAAGGTGGTGGCGCTGGTCGGCGAAGTAACGCCGGATGGCGAGTTGGAGATTGTCGGGATTGGCACGCATCCGTCGCGTGGCTTGAAAAAGGGCGTAGTGGTCAATATCGAGTCCACCGTTCAGTCGATCCAGCGTGCCGTTGAAGAGGCACAGCTGATGGCGGGCTGCCGCATTCACTCGGCATTCGTCGGCCTGGCCGGCAACCATATCCGCAGTCTGAACTCGCACGGGATCGTCGCCATCCGCGACCGTGAAGTCAGCACTGCCGATCTCGAACGTGTGCTTGATGCTGCCCAGGCTGTGGCTATTCCGGCCGATCAGCGTGTACTGCACACCTTGCCGCAGGACTATGTGATCGACAACCAAGAAGGCGTTCGCGAGCCGCTGGGTATGTCCGGGGTTCGCCTGGAAGCCAAGGTTCACGTTGTTACTTGTGCGGTCAACGCAGCGCAGAACATTGAAAAGTGCGTACGCCGTTGTGGTCTTGAGGTGGACGACATCATCCTCGAACAGCTGGCCTCGGCCCATGCCGTGCTGACTGATGATGAGAAAGAGTTGGGCGTCTGCCTGGTGGATATCGGTGGCGGGACGACCGACATCTGCATCTTCACCGAAGGCGCCATCCGGCATACCGCCGTGATCCCGATTGCGGGCGATCAGGTCACCAACGACATCGCCATGGCGCTGCGCACTCCGACTCAGTACGCGGAGGAAATCAAGATTCGTTACGCCTGCGCGCTGGCCAAGTTGGCCGGCCCCGGCGAGACCATCAAGGTACCGAGCGTCGGAGATCGGCCGCCGCGGGAACTCTCGCGTCAGGCATTGGCCGAAGTCGTGGAGCCGCGTTATGACGAGCTCTTTACCTTGATTCAGGCCGAGCTGCGTCGCAGCGGCTACGAGGATCTGGTTCCGGCAGGGATCGTCCTCACAGGCGGTACAGCAAAGATGGAAGGTGCCGTCGAGCTCGCCGAGGAGATCTTCCACATGCCGGTGCGCCTTGGCGTACCGCATAGCGTCAACGGACTCGCGGACGTGGTCCGCAATCCCATCTATTCAACGGGCGTGGGCCTGCTGCTCTACGGGATGCGTAAGCAGACCGAGGGCACCTCCATGTCCGGTCTCGGCAACTTTGCCGAAGAACCCAAGACGTCTGTCGTGGACCGGCTCAAGAGCTGGATCCAGGGCAATTTCTGAGCAGTGCGGCTGTAACCTAAAACTAGAAAGCTGGAAGGAGAGAGGGAAATGTTCGAACTCGTAGATCATACCCCGCAAAATGCAGTGATTAAGGTCATTGGCGTAGGCGGAGGCGGCGGAAACGCTGTCAATCACATGGTGCGCAACAGCGTTGAAGGCGTGGAATTCATCTGCGCTAACACCGATGCCCAGGCGCTGAAGAAAATCGAAGCGCGGACCGTACTGCAGTTGGGATCCGCCATTACCAAGGGCTTGGGTGCAGGCACCAATCCCGATATCGGTCGCCAGGCTGCGATGGATGACCGTGAGCGTATCGCCGAGGTGCTGCAGGGCGCCGACATGGTATTCATCACAACCGGCATGGGCGGTGGTACCGGCACTGGCGCAGCGCCAGTCATTGCTTCGGTGGCCAAGGAAATGGGCATTCTCACCGTTGCAGTGGTGACCCGTCCGTTCCCATTCGAAGGGCGCCGCCGCATGCAGGTCGCCGACGAGGGTATCCGTCAGCTGTCTGAATGCGTCGACTCGCTGATCACCATCCCCAACGAAAAGCTGCTGACCATCCTCGGCAAGGATGCGAGCCTGCTTTCTGCGTTCGCCAAGGCTGATGATGTGCTGACCGGCGCTGTGCGCGGTATCTCTGACATCATGCAGCGTCCGGGCCTGATGAACGTCGACTTTGCAGACGTCAAAACCGTCATGGGCGAGATGGGCATGGCCATGATGGGTACTGGTTGTGCTACTGGCCCGAACCGCGCTCGCGAGGCCACCGAGGCGGCGATCCGCAACCCACTGCTGGAAGACGTCAACCTGCAGGGTGCGCGTGGCATTCTGGTCAATATTACCGCTGGTCTGGATCTTTCCCTGGGCGAGTACGCTGCGGTGGGCGAGATTATCGAGGCGTTCGCGTCCGACGAGGCAACCGTCAAGGTGGGTGCTGTAATCGACCCTGACATGCTCGATGAGCTGCACGTAACGGTTGTGGCGACTGGTCTCGGACCGCGTAACGAGAAGCCGGTCAAGGTTGTCGATAACACTCTGCAGACCGCAGCCGTGGCGCCGCAGCCCGTTCCAGCTGCGCGCCAGGACCAGGCGGCCGTGAACTATCGCGACCTGGATCGCCCGACCGTGATGCGTAATCAGGCTCATGCAGCGGCTACTGCAGCGAAGATGAATCCTCAGGAGGATCTTGATTATCTGGATATCCCGGCGTTCCTGCGCCGTCAGGCTGATTGATTGGATGTATCAGGACTATTGGGGTGATTGGTATTCAGCAAAGTTGGGTTCTGCTATGATCGCCACCTTTGTTGGAAACCATTCGCAACAGCGCACTAGCGAAAACGAGCCATGATCAGACAACGCACCTTGAAGAACATCATTCGCGCCACAGGCGTCGGCCTGCATTCGGGGGAAAAGGTTTACCTGACCCTGAAGCCGGCTCCCGTGGACACGGGAATCGTGTTCTGTCGCACCGATCTCAACCCGCCTGTGCAGATTGCCGCACGGGCCGAGAACGTTGGCGAGACGACCATGTCGACTACGCTGGTCCGCGGTGACGTCAAAGTCGACACGGTTGAGCACTTGCTTTCAGCGATGGCTGGGTTGGGTATAGACAATGCCTACGTCGAGCTCTCCGCCTCGGAAGTGCCGATCATGGACGGTAGTGCTGGTCCCTTCGTATTCCTGATTCAATCGGCCGGCCTGCAGGAGCAGGACGCCCCCAAGAAGTTCATCCGCATCATCCGCGAGGTTTCGGTGGAGGACGGCGACAAGCGCGCCACGTTCCTGCCATTCGAAGGCTTCAAGGTGAGTTTCGAGATCGATTTCGACCATCCGGTCTTCCGTGGTCGCACCCAGACCGCCAGCGTGGATTTCTCTAGTACTTCCTTCGTCAAGGAAGTCAGTCGCGCACGAACCTTCGGTTTCATGCGTGACATTGAATTCCTCCGCTCGCACAACCTGGCCCTGGGTGGGAGTGTCGAAAACGCTATCGTGGTCGATGAAGACCATGTGCTCAACGAAGACGGCCTGCGCTACGAGGACGAGTTCGTGAAGCACAAGATTCTCGATGCAATCGGTGATCTTTACTTGCTGGGTACCAGCCTGATCGGCGAATTCCGCGGCTTTAAATCCGGACATGCTTTGAACAACCGTCTGCTGCGCACCCTGATGGATCAAAAGGATGCGTGGGAAATGGTCACGTTCGAAGAGTCCCAGACCGCACCGATCTCCTACATGCGCCCGGCAGCAGCCGGCTGAGCTGTACTCTCTTTCCTGTTTTGAGGCCACCTTCGGGTGGCCTTTTTTTATCGACAATGCGGCTGGCTGAGCGGCTTGTCAGTTCATGCCGTCCAGCAGGCCAGCCAGATCGTCGGCATGTTCTTCTTCCTGGGCGAGAATGTCCTCGAAGATGCGCCGTGTTGTCGGGTCTTTATCTCCGATGTACTGCACAATCTCGCGATAGCTGTCGATCGCGATGCGCTCCGCCACCAGGTTCTCGAACACCATGTCTCTCAGGCCATTGCCTTCGGCATATTGCGCATGGGCGCGCTCGGTGAGGCTGTCAGGGTTGAAGTCCGGGGCGCCACCGAGCTGCACGATACGTTCTGCCAAGCGGTCAGCATGTTCCTGTTCTTCATTAGCGTGCTCAAGAAACTCGTCGGCGGCAACGCTCGATTTCAAGCCTGTGGCCATGTAGTAGTGGCGCTTGTAGCGCAGATAGCAGACCAATTCGGTCGCCAGCGCCTCGTTGAGCAGATTGATCACCGTTTCGCGATCCGCTGAATAGCTTTCGGTCACCGCACCGTTTTCGACATGCTGACGCGCGCGCTCACGCAAAGTATGTTTGTCGCTCAATTGCACATAACTCATCACGGTCTCCTGGGTCTGGGGTGCGCGGTATGCGCAGCCGGGCAGCCGGGCAGCCATCGCGCCTGTCGGCGTCTCGCTGGGCTCTAAGCTGTGATAGGCGAAGACGCGGAAAGTTTAGCCGCGTCCGTCACTGGGTCGCCCCGGCTTGCCCGGCTCCTCAATGGGAACTGGCTCACCGGGTTCCTGGCGTTCAGGTTCGGGAATCGGGCTTGGCGTTCCGTCATCCCGAGGGTCAGGTTCCTGCATTCCGTTCCCCATCAGCTGAGCGCCTTGATCAACTCGTCCTTGCGCATCTTCGATCGTCCTTGCACGTCACGCTCTTGAGCTTTGCGCATCAGTTCGTCGCGGGTAAGGTCGCTAAGGGACGTGCTGCCTGATCGGTCGTTACGTGCCGAGCCCTTGTTCGGTGACTCGCCGGAGCGAGCATCGGCCGCTCGATGCGCTGAGTCCTTGCGGTCAGCTCGCTTGGCGGTCTCGCTCTTCTCTTGTCCCGAGCCGCCTCGGCGCTCACCACCACCGGATTGCTTGTTGACGGTGGCCCAGGCTCTAGCTTCCGCCTCTTTCTCTGGCACGCCGCGCTCTTCATAGCTCTCTTCGATATGCTCGGCTTTGCGTTGTTGGTTGTCGGTGTATTTGGATTTATCACCTCTGGGCATAGTGGCTTCCTCTTGGCGATGGAGCGATACGGACTCCCTGGGCTGGTGTCCAGGCGCATTTACCGCAGCGCCTATTCTGTTTGGTCCGCGCTGCCGGCTTCGAGTTTCACGCGTGTTAGCATTGCCGGCTCCTAAAAACCGGCCCGCCGACGGCATGCATGGAACATTTGTTCACGCCCCGAGGCGAAGGGTTAGGCCAGCACCAGCACAATAATTCTGGTAACGCCCCGATTGGGCGGAACAAAACGCATTTATGCTGGCCTGAACCAAGCGCGGCCTGCGCTATCTCGGTAGTTACAGAGTGACGCGTGTATCGAGTCTGTTACAAATCCATGCCAGCCGTTTACGGCTGGCCTTGAACGAGGCGCTAACCAGATGCGAATCCTAGTGTGCGGAGCCGGTGGCCAGGTCGGTCACGAGTTGATAAGCCGTGCCGGTGGGTACGGTCTCGAAGCGCTCGGCATGACTCGCGACCATCTCGACATCACCGATGCGGAGCAAGTGAGTGATCTGGTCCGCCAGCTCCAGCCGGGGCTTATCATCAACGCGGCCGCTTACACGCATGTTGACAACGCCGAGACGCACCGCGAACAGGCTTACAGTGTCAACCGTGACGGTGCGGAACGGCTGGCGCAAGCGGCTCGTCAAGCCTCCATTCCTTTACTGCACATATCCACTGATTACGTGTTCTCCGGTGACGCCCGAGCGCCTTATAAAGAGGACGATGAAGTCGCGCCAACGGGGGTCTATGGTGCGAGCAAGCTGGCGGGCGAAGCGGCCATTCAAGCTGTGCTGGACGAGCATCTTATTTTGCGCACCAGCTGGGTCTATGGGATGCATGGTCACAACTTCGTTAAGACGATGCTGCGCCTTGGCTGTCAGCGTGACGCGCTGTCGGTGGTTGCTGATCAGTTCGGCTGCCCCACTCAGGCGGGTAGCATTGCCGACGTGTTGCTCGAGCTGGCGCAGCGTTATGCCCAAAACGGCGTATTGAAATGGGGGCTCTATCACTACAGTGGACGATCTCCCTGTACCTGGTTCGACTTCGCCGTAGAAGTTTTTCGCCAGGCAGAAGCCAAGGGCATGCTTGCTGCTCGCCCCAAGGTATCGCCTATCACCACCGCTCAGTACCCCACTCCTGCGCGCCGTCCGGCTTGGTCAGTGCTCGATTGCTCGAAATTGGAGACTACTTTCGGTATCGAAACCCGGGACTGGCATGATGAGCTTTCCATTGTGCTCGACTCGCTGGCCAGGGCGGCAGCTGTGGTCGCAGCTGGCACCGCACAGCATACCCAGGCTTAAACACCCAATCAGCAAATGCGCGATCCCGGCTCTGAGGCGTGCAGCCAGGCCTGATGTGGTGATTTGACGCGTCTCTCAGGTATTCTGTGCGGCCTTTTACGGTGCGGCATGAGGCCGTAACGTTTGCTGGAGAAGCCGCGTGGTGGTGTTTCAGGCGATATTGCCAATCTTCGGCTTGATCATGCTTGGGTATCTGCTGGGCTGGCGGAAATGGCTGGCAGGTGAAGCGGCAGCCGGACTCGCCAGCATCACCTTCAAGCTGTTCATGCCGGCGGTACTGTTCACCGGCATTGCTCGGGCCCAGCTGAGTGATGGGATGTCGCCGACGCTGTTGCTGGCCTACTTTGGACCGGTGCTTACTGTTTTCACACTGGTTTCGCTGCTTGCCCACCGTTTGCTCGGACGAGCCTCTCCTCTCGGCTTGACGGCCGCCTACTCAAACAACGTGTTGGTCGGCATCCCTCTGGTGACTACATTGCTTGGGCCAGAGAGCCTGGTGTACGTGTTTGCCATTCTGGTGTTTCACAGCCTGGTTCTGTTTTCGCTACAGAGTTTCTATTACGCGTTCGGCTCGGGGCAGAAGGTCAGTGCCACGGCGCTGCTGAAGAATCTGGCCAACCCGCTCATCGTCGGCCTTCTACTCGGCGCCTTGTTGAATGTTTCGGGCTGGGAGCTGCCGCTGCCTATCTGGCGCGTAGCTGATTGGCTGGCCCAGGCTGCATTGCCCTGTGCGTTGATAGTGTTGGGCATCAGTCTTTCTCGTTATCGGCTGCGCCCCAGTGCTACGGCGCTGGGGCTGGCGATGGTGAAGCTAGGTCTGTTTCCGTTGTTGGTCTGGTATGTCGGTGGATGGCTGCCGGGCCTCAGTCACGACGCCCTGAGCGTGTTGGTGTTGCTTGCCGCTTGCCCGAGCGGTGTCAACGTGCTGGCGTTCGTGGTCAATCAGGAAGACACCCGAGCGGTCAGCTCGACCGTGTTTCTCTCAACGCTGCTAGCCGTGATCAGTTTGCCGCTGTGGATGCTATTGCTGTCGACCTGATTGCGTTTGTCAGGGCTGCTTATCGGTCTGCGCATGGTTGGCAATGATGTCTTCCAGCCGCAGCCCGGTCAGGCCGTGAATGGTTTTCCAGAGGTAGTAGAAGATCGCCATCATCATCACCATGCTCGGGATCGCAATCATCGGATAGCTGAGCAAGGTCATGCGCCCCAGTTCGGCATTGAATGCTTCGCTACCGGCGGGACTGTTGACAATCCATTTGGCCAGCACGTAATTCATGAAAGACGAAAAAAAGAAGGTGACGCTGAGAAAGTAGGTCGCCCGCAGCAGTCGCGTCTCGAAGTGAGCGGTTTGCCCGTTGCGCTCAAGTTGCTCATGAACTTTGTCGACGTTCAGTACCTTCGGGTTGTACAGCAAGGTACGGATCAACGGAAAGCGGGTGCGAGTAGACGCCAGCACGGCGACCCCAATGATGCCTGGAATCGCCGCTTCCTTGATCGCCAGCCATTGCGGATCGAGCTGCAGCAGGCCGATACCCCCGGTGAGCAGCACGCTTATCAGGCCCAGCAGCGCGATCCAATTGAACTTGCGGTATTTCGCCAGCTCGAACAGCCCCCAGCTGAGCGGAAAGGCCAGCGCCAGCAGCAGGGCGCCATCTGCGCCCAGTCGTTCCTCGCCGCTCAGTTTCATCAGGATCAGTGATGGGATGACGATGCTGATAGCCAAGTCCATCAACGGGCGTGGTTTATGGGCAGCCGGCTGATCGGAGCTTGGTCGGTTGGTGTGGGTATTGTTCATGTGATTCGATTTCGTCTCGTAAGAGGGCGAATGATCGCGCGGCGAAGCGCGCATAGCCATAGGGCAATGGTGTCGTTTCGTGACTCGTTCAGAGGCCCCTCGAGCCAATGCGTCGTCGCTGCGACCACTGTCTCGCTTCGAACAAAGCGACGACCAAGATAGCCAGGGCAAGCGGTAGCAACAGGTAGAAAGCTCTGAATACGATGAGCGCGGCCAACACATCAGCCGTGGGCAGCTCTGGCATTGCGGCGAGGAAGGTCACCTCGAGCACTCCGAGTCCACCAGGCGCGTGCGACAGCAACGCTAGCGAGAAAGAGGCCAGGAACACGCCAAGCACGACCACATAGCCGGGATTGCCTTCGTTCGGCAGAGCAAAATAGATGATCGCCGCAGCGCATGCGAGCTCCAGGGGCGCGGCAATGAGCTGCCGCCCGACGATAGGCAGGCGCGGGTAGGTGATGTGCCATTTGCCTACCTGCATCGGCGGGAAGTGCCGCCAGGCACCGATCACATAGAGCCCGATAACACATAGCAATGAAGTGCCTATCGCAATCGATAGCCAAGGCTCGACATCCACCAGCCTATTGAGCAGTTCGGGTCTGAAGATCAACACGAAACCACTCGCCAGTAACGTCCCAAGGAAAAAGGTCAGTGAGCAAAATACGATCAGTACGCCGATCTCGTGGGGTGTCAGTCCCTTGCTGCGATATGCGCGGTACCGCACCACCGCGCCGGAGAACACAGACGCACCAACATTATGCGCAAGCGCATAGGTCGTGAATGAACAGAGCGTGATGAACCACCATGAGATGCTTTTACCCAGATGGGCTACCGCAATCCGGTCGTACCACGCCAACGCAAAGTAAGCGCCAAGCGTCGCCAAGCCGGCCAGTATCCAGTCTCGCTGGTTAATCGCGTCGAGGCTGTCGGTCAGGTCAGCCAGTGAAAGATTGCGAATTTCCTGATAAAGCAGATAGCCGGACAGCACTACTGCGGTGATGCCGACCAGGGTCCAGGCGACATCGCTCCTCTTCATCATTGCGTGGGCTCCTTGGCGACGGCTAATGCCTCGAAGCGAAGGTTCGGACAATGAGTAATGCTGCGTCGCGGAATAAAACGGCCAGTCTTTTATCGGCAGCGGACCGGGCGTTTTGTTCATTGTTTGGCGAAACGCAGTCAGCGATGGCACCTGCCCAGTGCCAAGAGGTCCATCGTGGAGTAATCCAACATAGGTGTGCTCATGCCAGATATTCCACGCGATACGCAGGCAGAAAGCTCGCTTTCGTTACTTGGCGAAGGCTACTCATTTATTCCGAGTCGCTGTCATAGGCTCGGTACGGACATTTTTCAGGTTCGTCTGTTGATGCAGAACACAATCTGCATAAGTGGCGAAGAGGCGGCGAAGCTGTTCTACGACGAGCAGCTCTTCCAGCGTCAGCGTGCAGCGCCGCGCCTGTTGCAAAAGACGCTGTTCGGCGAGGGGGGCGTGCAGGGTCTGGATGACGAAGCCCATCGGCATCGGAAGGCATTATTCATGTCGCTGCTCTCCGACGAGGCTGTGGTGGATCTGGTCCGTTTGAACGAGGGCTATTGGCAGGCGGCCATCGAGACGTGGCAGCGCCGTGATCGGCTGGTTTTGATGACCGAGGTACAAGCGATACTTACCCGCACTGTATGTGCGTGGGCTGGTGTGCCGCTCGCTGACGACGAAGTGACCTTACGTCGTGACCAGCTGGCCGCCATGGTTGACGGCGCGGGTAGCATTGGAACGCGCCATTGGCATGCCCGCCGATCGCGCAAGGAAGCGGAGAGTTGGATGATGGAGTTGATCAGCCAATGGCGAGGCGGGGTACTGAAAGTCGATGCGGAGCGACCACTGGCGGTGGTTGCTCGGCATCGTGATACGGATGGGGCGCTGCTGAGTGAGCGCGTGGCGGCGGTTGAAATGCTCAACCTGTTGCGCCCGACCGTCGCGGTGGCCCGCTTTGTAATCTTTGCCGCAATGGAGTTACTGACGCATCCCGAATGGCGGCAGCGATTGCAGCAAGAAGACTCCGCGTTGGAGCCCTTCGCTCAGGAGGTTCGCCGATTGTATGCGTTCTTTCCTTTTACAGCCGCGCGGGTGCGAAGGGATTTCGAATGGCGAGGCTATTCCTTCCCGAAGGGTGCGCGAGTGTTGCTGGATCTCTACGGTACCAATCGCGATACCAGACTATGGGACGAGCCCGAAGCGTTTCGGCCCGAACGTTTCGCGACCTGGAATGGCAGCGCCTTCAACTTCATTACCCAAGGCGGGGGCGACACGGCGACAGGCCACCGTTGCCCGGGTGAACCCTTGGCGATTGGCTTGCTGGTGAGTGCGCTGCGGATGCTGACCCGGCGTATGAATTACGCGGTGCCTGCACAGGATCTTGATATCAAAGCGTCCCGGATGCCTGCTCAACCTGAAAGCCTGCTGATCATCAGTGATGTGAGTTATGTGCCGCCAACATGATTGGTGCGACCAGAAGCTAATGATTCGCCGCAGCTGCTCGAATCCGGGCCCAGTGCTCGATTAGCTCGCGCAGCTGCGACATTTCGACGGGTTTGGACATGTGCCCATCCATCCCAGCATCACGGGCTCGCTCCCGGTGCTCACTGAGAATATGCGCAGTCAGCGCAACCACCGGCGTTCGTGGGCGGGACTCGGACGTTTCCCACGCGCGCAGCTGCGTAGTGGCCTCAAAGCCGTCCATCACCGGCATCTCACAGTCCATCAACACCAGGTCGTATGGATGCATCTTGATCAGCGCGAGCGCCTCCGCGCCATTGCTGGCGGTATCCGGTTTGAGGTTGAGCTTGCTCAGCATGCCGCGAATCACTTTGGTGGATATGCTGTTGTCTTCGGCGACCAGGATTCGGAAATCTTCTGGCACGGATAGAGGTTCGTTGGCCTGAGTCGCTGAGGACTGCACCATCGCGCTGGTGCGTCGGGCAAGCTCGTCTGCCAAGGTGGTTTTCAGCGTATAGCCGGCGACGGGTTTGGCCAGGATGCGTTTGATGCCGGCGTTGCGGGCAATGATCTTGCTCGGCGCATTGCTCATGCCGGTCAGCATGATCAGCAGGATGTCGTGATTGAGGCTGAAGTCTTCCTTGATTCTGCTGGCCAGCTGCATGCCGGTCATGCCAGGCATGTCCTGATCAAGCAGAACTATATCGAAATAATCACGTAAGTGCGCCTTGGTCCGCAGCAGCGCCAGCGCCTCTTTGCCTGAGGCAACCGCACTGACCTCCATGCCCCAGCTGCTGCACTGCTGGCCGAGTACTTTGCGACAGGTATCGTTGTCATCCACTACCAGCAGCCGGGCGCCTTTGAGCTGATTGTCGAGACCGCTTGCGGGTTCGGCAATTTCGGCCGCCAATGGCAGACTCATCCACAATGTGTTGCCGGCAATGCCTCCGGTCTGAATGCCGAACTCTCCATCCATCAGGTGAATTAGCTGCCGGGCGATAATCAGGCCAAGGCGGCCGCCGAGGCGGGTCGCGGCGAGAAAGTCTCGGCTATCCAGCGCAGCGTTGAGCAGGGCGTCGCGCTCCTGTATCTCCAGCGGACGGCCACTGTCCTGTACGGTTATGCGCAGACGGGGCTGTCCTTCGCGCTCATCCACCGCTGCAGTGAGTAGCACCTCGCCTTCTTCGGTTTGCTTGAAGGCGTTCTCGAGCAGGTTGAGCAGCGCCTGGCGCAAGCGAGTCGGGTCGCCAGCAACCACGTGCGGCATCTGCGGCTGAACAAAGCTAATCAGCTCGACTCGTTGCTGTTCGGCCTTGGCGCGGAAAATACTGAGACAGTCTTCGATGAGGGCGTTGAGATCGAACTGCACATCGTCCAGCTCGATTTGTCCTGACTCCAGCTTGGAAATATCCAGAATTTCGTTAATCAGGTTGAGCAACTCGTTACCGGAGCTGTGAATCGTCTGAACATAGTCACGTTGTTTGGCTGATAGCGAGGTGCTGAGCAGTAGCTCGCTCATGCCGAGCACTCCGTTCATCGGCGTACGAATCTCATGGCTGATCTTTGCCAGGAAGTCCGCCTTGGTCCGCAGTTCGGCGCTATTGACGGCTTCGGCTGTATGTTGGTTGCGGCTGTCGGACTGAATCTGGCGCTGCCGCTCGAGCAGCGCAAAGCTCAGGATCAGCCCGGAACAGGTGGCTACGCTGAACATGATGCCAGTCAGCCAATCCGGGTCGAACTGATTGAAGCCCAACAAAACAGGCAGAACCAGAACGAAGCCGCCATCGAACAACAGCATGCCTGCGACCAGTAGCCGGGCGGGTTCGTAGCGCTGACGCCAGTGATGAATAGCCACGACAGTGACGCTGACGGCGGTGACTAGCACCAGCGCATATATCAACCAGCTGAACCAGAGCTGACCGGTGAACAGTATGGTGGCTGCAAGCGCGCTGACCAGGCCTGTTTCCAGCGCAAGTACGCCTGTCGCCCAAGGTATCTTGCGGTGATGGAAAAAACCGTAGGTGAAGGCCAGCAAGGAAATACAGGTCAGCAATGCCGCCAAATCGGCTATCAACGGCTGGCTATAGATCAGCTTGGGCGACCAGACCGCAAGCAGACCCAGATTTGCGACTGCACTGGTGAGCAGGGCACCGTGGAGCAGGGCAAGCCATACATGGCTGTAGCTCAAGGTGTAAGCGAAACGCAGCAGGTTGTAGATCGTCAGTAGTGCCAAGGCACCGAACAAGGCACCAAACAGGTAAGCCGGGCGCGCCAGCGCGACCAGCCCTGCCTCATCCACGGTGCTGAACCAGGCCATGATCGGGTGTGACGATTGCAGGCGGATATAGGCTTCGCGAGGCATATCGTCATTGGGCAGCGAAAACAGATATGCGCGGGTAGGCAGCGGGCGCGACTCGAGTGGTCGGAGCTCTCCAGTCTCGATATGGCGTTCCAGCTGCCCGTCGCGCAGCAGGTAGAAATCGAGGTACTGCACGCGTGGGGCAAAGATCCACAACCAGTTCGGGTCAGCGAACGCGGGAAGGTTTACCTGTAGCCAGACGGCGTTTTCACTGGCTGGAGCGGCGTAGGCGCGTTTGTCGATTCGCTCGAACAGGCTGCGCTGGGCGACAACCTCATCAAGCGTGAGCAGGCCGGATTGATCGACGAGCAATCGCCAGTTGGACTCTGTCGCGGCTATTGCGTTTGGCGATACAGGAAGGGGCGCGGCTGCGGGAGCGGCGGCAAATGCGGGCCATGCGGCCAGCGCAGCCAGCAATAGACTGAAGGTAAAAGCAATGGCGACCCTGAGTCGACGCACGATTGAAGTCCCTTCATGTGTGTGACGGTGGATTATAACCACCGCACTGGCGCTCCGTAATGCGCGCAACGACCGATAACCTACAACGCCGCTGCGCACATCGCCTCAACTTTCGTGCTTAGCTTTCGCCCTGCTCGCGCGCAATCGCACGATAGCCTATGTCATGGCGATAGAAATGCCCGTCCCATTCGATACGGGCTGCCAGTGCATAAGCATTTTGCTGGGCCGCAGAGACTGTTTCGCCAAGCGCCGTGGCGCAGAGAACGCGACCGCCTGCGGTGGTCACCGCGCCGTCCGCCAATGCGGTACCGGCATGGAATACCTTGCCGTCCAGCTGGGCGGCGGCATCCAGTCCGCGAATTGTGGCGCCTTTGCTGTAATCGCCCGGATAGCCTCCCGCAGCGATTACCACGCCGAGGCTCGGACGCGAATCCCACTGCGCTTCAACCTTGTTCAGCGCTTTGGCCAAGGCTGCTTCGACCAGCAGTACCAGACTGGACTGCAGGCGCAACATGATCGGCTGGGTTTCCGGGTCGCCGAAGCGGCAATTGAACTCGATGACTTTCGGCGCACCGTTGCGGTCGATCATGAGGCCGGCGTAGAGAAAACCGGAGTAAACGTTGCCCTCGGCGGCCATGCCATTCACGGTCGGCCAGATAACTTCATCCATCACGCGCTGGTGAACGTCGGCAGTCACCACTGGCGCTGGGGAATAGGCGCCCATTCCACCCGTGTTCGGGCCGGTGTCGCCGTCGCCGACGCGCTTGTGATCCTGGCTGGTGGCCATTGGTAATACATTGGCGCCATCGACCATGACGATAAAGCTGGCTTCCTCACCCTCGAGAAACTCTTCGATCACCACCCGCGCGCCCGCATCGCCGAAGGCGTTACCGGAGAGCATGTCGCGAACAGCTTCTTCCGCTTCGGCCAGCGTCATGGCGACGATCACGCCTTTGCCGGCGGCCAGGCCGTCGGCCTTGATCACGATCGGCGCGCCTTTTTCTCGCAAATAAGCGAGTGCCGGTTCGACTTCGGTGAAATTCTGGTAGTCAGCGGTAGGAATGTTGTGACGGGCGAGGAAGTCTTTGGTGAATGCCTTAGAGCCTTCCAGTTGGGCTGCCGCGGCCGTCGGGCCGAAGCAGTCGAGCCCGCGGGAATGGAACAGGTCGACCACTCCTTTGACCAGCGGCGCTTCGGGGCCGACGATCGTCAACTGCACGTTCTGTTCGGCGAAGTCCGCCAGTTGCTCGATAGCCAGCACGTCGATAGCGACGTTTTCACACTTCGCCTCGGTTGCCGTGCCTGCATTGCCGGGCGCGACGAACACTTTTTCTACACGGGGATCCTGCGCGACCTTCCAGGCCAGAGCATGCTCGCGGCCGCCGCTGCCGATAATTAAAACCTTCATACTCGATTCTCTCGTCTGAGAGCTGGAAGCCGAAAGCTGGAAGTCAGAAGCAGCAGGGCTTCAGTCTTCCAGCTTCACCTTCGAGCTTTTAGTGCCTGAAATGGCGCATGCCTGTGAACACCATGGCGATGCCGGCTTCATCTGCTGCGGCAATCACTTCGGCGTCGCGCATGGACCCACCAGGTTGAATGACTGCGGTAATGCCGGCTTTGGCGGCATTATCGATGCCGTCTCGGAACGGGAAGAACGCATCGCTGGCCATCACTGCGCCGGGCACTGGCAAGCCGGCATGCTCGGCCTTGATCGCCGCAATTCGCGCGGAGTTGACCCGACTCATCTGGCCGGCGCCGACCCCGACGGTCTGCCGGTTCTTGGCGTAGACGATGGCGTTGGACTTGACGAACTTGGCCACCTTCCACGCGAAGATCAGGTCGTGGATTTCCTGTTCAGACGGGGTGCGCTGGGTGACGACCTTGAGGTCGGCTTCGCTGATCATGCCAATATCGCGGCTCTGAACCAGAAGCCCGCCGTTGACGCGCTTGAAGTCCCAGCCCGGCGCACGCTCGGCTGGCCACTGGCCGCATTCGAGCAAGCGTACGTTGGCTTTGCTGGCGACTACCTCACGCGCTTCTGCCGAAATGCTTGGCGCAATGATGACCTCGACAAACTGGCGATCAACGATGGCTTTCGCCGTCTCTCCGTCCAGTTCGCGGTTGAAGGCAATGATGCCGCCGAACGCGGACTCGCTGTCTGTCGCGTAGGCCAGCTCGTAAGCTTGGCAGATGCCGCCCTCGGCATCCGGGACCACGGCGACGCCGCACGGATTGGCGTGCTTGACGATGACACAGGCTGGCTTGACGAAGCTTTTTACGCATTCGAGAGCAGCGTCGGTATCGGCCACATTGTTGAAGGACAATTCCTTGCCCTGCAGTTGGCGCGCGGTGGCGACGCAGGCTTCGTCGGCGGTTTCCACGTAGAACGCCGCAATCTGGTGTGGGTTCTCGCCGTAGCGCATGTCCTGCGCCTTGACGAACTGGGTGGTGAAGGTGCGCGGCAATAGGCTGCGGCCTTCGGTGGAAAGCGTCTCAGTGCTCTGATCAACCGTGCCCAGGTAGTTAGCGATCATGCCGTCATAGGAGGCCGTGTGCTCGAAGGCTTTGAGCGCCAGATCGAAGCGTTGCGCATACGTCAGGCCGCCGGCCTTCAAGTTTTCGATAACGCTGGTGTAGTCATCGGCGTTGACGACGATGGCGACGTCCTTGTGGTTCTTCGCCGCGCTGCGGACCATGGTCGGGCCGCCGATGTCGATATTTTCGATAGCATCCGGCAACGTGCAGCCAGGCTTGGCGACGGTGGCAGCGAACGGATACAGGTTGACCGCAACCAGGTCGATCGGATTGATGCCATGCTCGGTCATGACTTCGCCGTCCAGGTCACGCCGACCGAGAATGCCGCCGTGTATCTTTGGGTGGAGCGTCTTGACCCGGCCGTCCATCATTTCTGGGAAACCGGTGTAGTCGGCCACTTCGACCGCGGCGATTTCGTTTTCGCGCAACAGCTTGAAGGTGCCGCCGGTCGAGAGAATTTCGACGCCCAGGGCAACGAGTTCGCGTGCGAATTCAATGACGCCGGTTTTGTCGGACACGCTGATCAGCGCGCGGCGGACGGGAAGGCGGGTGCTTTGGTCGGTCATAGACATTTCCTAGGAGCTACAGGCTGCGAGCGGCAACTCCTTGGGAAACGGCTCGCACCGTTCCATCGGAGCGCGCCGCTGATCAGAGAAGGTCGTATTGCTTGAGTTTCTTGCGCAGGGTGCCGCGGTTCAGACCCAACAGCTCCGAGGCCTTGGTCTGGTTGCCTTTGACGTAATTCATCACGGTTTCCAACAGAGGTGCCTCCACTTCAGAGAGCACCAGGTTGTAAACGTCGGTAACGTCCGCGCCTTCCAGGTGGGCGAAATAGTTATGCAACGCCTTTTCTACACTGCCTCGCAAGGTCTGGCCTGCTTCGCTGGGCGTGTTGAGGTGTTGCTTGAGGTTCACATTGTCGCTCACGGATGTTGTTCCAGTTAACAAGGTTTCGTTCAACAGCGTCATGCAGCCACCCCTTTTCCTTCCCCCGAATCAGGGCTTGTACGGCGCTCGGCGAAAAACCTCCGAACGCTGGCGCATTGCGCATCCCTGTCTTCCAAACCATTGAACCGACCGCGGTACTCCTGCGCGCCGGGCAGTGTTGCCAGATACCAGCTGACGTGCTTGCGGGCGATACGTACGCCCATCACATCGCCGTAGAACACATGCAGCGCCTCAAGGTGCTGCAGCAGAATGTCTTCGACCTCAACCAGCGTCGGCGGCGCCATTAACTCGCCTGTGGCGAGGTAGTGGTTGATCTCGCGAAATATCCAAGGCTTACCCTGGGCCGCACGACCAATGAGCAATCCGTCCGCACCGGTCTTGTCGAGTACCAGGCGGGCCTTTTCTGGCGTGTCGATGTCCCCATTGGCAAACACGGGTATTGCGACGGCCTGCTTGATCGCTGCAACGGTCTCGTATTCCGCATTACCGGTGTAGAGGTCGGCACGCGTGCGACCATGTACGGCCAGTGCAGCGATTCCGGACTCTTCAGCAATTCTCGCTATGGAGAGCCCGTTCTTGTTCTGCCTGTCCCAGCCGGTTCGGATCTTCAGCGTGACCGGCACATCAACTGCTCCGACCACCGCCTCAAGTATCTCCGATACCAGTTTTTCATCCTTCATCAGTGCGGAGCCGGCAGCCTTGTTGCACACCTTCTTGGCTGGGCAGCCCATGTTGATATCAATAATCTGCGCGCCCAGTTCGACATTTCGAGCGGCCGCTTCGGCCAGCATCTGTGGATCGCCCCCAGCGATCTGCACCGAGCGTGGCTCTGGGTCCCCCTCATGCAGCAAGCGCAGGCGCGATTTGCGGCTATTCCACAGGCGCACATCGCTGGTCACCATTTCCGACACCACCATGCCGGCGCCCAGACGTCGGCATAACTGGCGGAACGGTTGATCGGTCACGCCGGCCATGGGCGCGAGGATCAATCGATTCGGAAGGATGTAGGGGCCGATGCGTACCGCTGACATGAAGATTCCCTGCCTGGAGCCTGCTTGTTAGGTAGATCGGGACAGCAAAAAAGGGTGTGCATAATACCCGCTAAGGATGACGGGTTAAAGGCTGTTCTGAACAAAATCTGAACAGCTTCGGACTTATAGCGAGCGGTAGCATGGCGCACTGAAACGGCGCGCGGTAAGCGCCGCCCGTCGTCCCGGGCAGAGTGGGCGTCAGTCAGGAGAGCGAAAGGCGAGGCTGTAATTCACCGCCGCTGTGCCAGGGTCCAGGATGTCCAGCGCAATGTGGATAGGAACCTGCGAGGGCATTTCCCGTTGTCCTGCGAGCTCTCCGGAAAGGTATTCACCCGGCTTGAAGGTTCGTCGCGCCAGCGTGTTGCCCCGAATGTCATCGAAGCGCACTTCCAGCAACGGGAAAGGTTGGGCAAATGACGCCCGGTTGTAGATGATCGCATCGACTACCAGTGCTCCCGCGAAATCCGGGTGGCTGCGCACCACGAGATTGCTGCTCTTGATCTGGCTGATGTCGACTCGGGGCGGTAGCTTGCAGTCCAGCGCAGGGCAGATTTGTTCCAGCCAAGGACGGTACTCATCCTGACGTGCCAGCTCATCAAAGTTATAGATCACATACTGGGTCGCCAATCCCAGCAGCGCTATAAGGTTCAACAAGCCCCAGCCCAGCCAGCGGCCCCAGGGGCGCCGGCGCGCCTGCCAAGCGAGCTGCAAGGGTTCATCGTCCAGGTCGAACAATCGCTCCTCGCGGTCTTGACGTGTCGGGCGCGGCGATTCTCGCTCGGTACTGATCCTGCCTCGAGCTGCCAGCGTTGTTCGCGCATCGTCGCCGTCAGCGTCAATAGGCAGATTCACTACCGGTTCGGCGCGCTCTGTACTGTTCAGCTGCTCGATCACTGGATCGCCAGGCACCCCGAGCGGGCTGGGCGGGGCGGGATGTTCGGCACTCACCGGGGTGAAGCGAATCTCTGCGGTGTCACGAGGGTGTTCGGCAATAGGTTCTGGTTGCGCTTCGAGCGGCTCGTTGCGCTCCTGAGGCTCGGAGTCTGCACTCAGCAGTTGCTCGGCCCACGCTTCGTCATCATCAGTCGACTGATCGGCGTGCAGGTGGCGTTGTTGCTCGCCGGGTTGCGGCTCCAGTTCCAGAAACTCGCGGGAAAGCTCCAGCTCCTGTCGCTCAAGCTTCGCCAGCTCTTCATCGAGGTCCAGGCTATCCAGATCCAGATCGTCGTGGATCCAGAAGGTGTCGTCTTGACCCGCAGGTTTTCCCTGAGCCGCCCGCCCGCTCGATGCTCCGCTGACAGGAGCTAGGGCGGTGGCGTCCGTGGTCGCTTCCCTGCTGCCAGCTGTGTCTGCGTCCTGCAGGTAGCGGGCGGCATTGAAAAGCTCCATGCAGGCGCCGCACCGCACCACACCCTGGGCTGCGCCGAGCTGGGTGCGGCTGACGCGGAAGCTGGTCTGGCAATGGGGGCATTGAGTGACAAAGCTGGTCATGCGTTGGTCCGGCTTAAATGGCCGTAGTCTAGCGCATGCTCGCCTGGAAGCAGCAGTGGTGGACGGCCGAGTTGATTGCTGCGTCTAAGGCAATGCTCAGAATCGACGGATACCGGTGATGCGGACCCAGCCGTCTTTTTCCGTCGTCGGGTCGAGCTCGAACTGGTTGGCATAGGCGGCACGCACCTCTTCAGCCTGCTCGGCCAATATCCCCGACAAGGCGAGACGGCCGCCGTGCTTGACCCTTTCGATAATGCGCGGCGCCAATGCCACCAGCGGGCCGGCAAGAATGTTGGCGACCACCACGTCAGCCTGACCCTCGGGTAGCTGCCCGGGCAGATACAGCGGGAAGCGTGCCGGGTCGATGCCGTTGCGCCCGGCATTGTCGCGTGATGCTTCAAGGGCCTGCACGTCGATGTCAGTTCCGACGGCTTGCTTCGCGCCCAGGAGCAAGGCAGCAATGGCTAGAATGCCCGAGCCGCAGCCGAAATCGAGTACCTCCAAATCCTCCAATGGCTGGGCGTCAAGCCACTCCAGGCAAAGCGCCGTGGTTGGGTGAGTGCCGGTGCCAAAGGCCAAGCCGGGGTCGAGCAACAGGTTCACTGCATCCGGCTCCGGAGCAGCGTGCCAGCTCGGTACTATCCATAGACGGCTGCCGAAACGCATCGGGTGAAAATTGTCCATCCAGCTGCGTTCCCAGTCCTGGTCTTCGATGCGCTCAAGCTGGTATTCAGGCAACTCCCCGCCAGTTAGCAACCGCAGGTGGGCCAGTAGGTTGGTTTCATCGGCATCGCCTTCGAACAATGCCAGCAGATGGGTGTGTGACCACAGCGGCGTCGTGTTGAGGTCGGGTTCGAATATGGGCTGGTCTTCGGCGTCCATGAACGTCACTGACACTGCGCCAACGCCCAGGAGCGCGTCTTCGAGGGCTTCTGCCTGTTCTGGGGAAATGGCAAGACGAAGTTGTAACCAGGGCATTGTGGCCTCTCGGAGCGAGCAACCGGAATAGCCGGTCGCAAAAGTCGGGATCTTACTGGAGCGTGTTGGAGGCTTCCATCTTGGCGATGCCAGAAACGACAAGGGCTGCCGTTTGGCAGCCCTTGCTGATGTCAGCACTGGATCAGTGCTTGTCCATTCCCAGCTTCTTTTCCAGGTAATGGATGTTCACGCCGCCTTTGCAGAAGCCTTCATCACGCACCAGATCCCTGTGCAGAGGGATGTTGGTCTTTATGCCGTCGACGACGATTTCGTCCAGGGCGTTGCGCATGCGCGCCATGGCTTCTTCACGAGTGGCGCCGTAGGTGATCAGCTTTCCAATCAGCGAATCGTAATTCGGCGGTACCGAATAGCCGCTGTAAAGGTGCGAATCGACCCGTACGCCAAAGCCGCCAGGCGCGTGGAAGTGCTTGACCTTGCCCGGGCTCGGCAGGAAGTTCGAAGGATCTTCGGCGTTGATCCGGCATTCCAGGGAATGGCCGCGAATGACCACATCGTCCTGTTTGATCGACAGCTTGTTGCCGGCTGCAATGCTGAGCATTTCCTTGACGATGTCGACGCCCGTCACCATCTCGGTGACCGGATGCTCTACCTGAACGCGGGTGTTCATCTCGATGAAGTAGAAGTGCCCATCTTCGTACAGGAACTCAAAGGTACCGGCGCCCCGATAGCCGATCTCTACGCAGGCGTCAGTGCAGCGCTTGAGCACTTCGGCACGTGCCTTTTCATCAAGGTACGGTGCAGGCGCTTCTTCCAGGACCTTTTGGTGACGACGCTGGAGCGAGCAGTCGCGATCGCCCAGGTGTACGGCGTTGCCTTGGCCATCGGAGAGCACCTGAACTTCCACGTGGCGTGGGTTGCCGAGGAACTTCTCGAGATAGACCATCGGGTTTCCGAACGCCGCGCCCGCTTCGGTGCGTGTCAGTTTGGCCGACTTGATGAGGTCTTCTTCGTGATGAACGACACGCATGCCGCGGCCGCCACCGCCACCAGCGGCCTTAATGATCACTGGATAGCCGACTTCACGGGCGATGCGCAGCGCTTCGGCCTCGTCTTCCGGAAGCGGTCCGTCAGAGCCCGGTACCACAGGTACTCCGGCTTTGATCATGGCGTCCTTGGCTGAGACCTTGTCGCCCATCAGGCGAATGGTTTCGGCTTTCGGGCCGACAAAGGCAAAACCGGATTTTTCCACTTGCTCGGCGAAATCGGCGTTTTCGGCCAGAAAGCCATAGCCGGGATGAATTGCGGTAGCGCCGGTCACTTCCGCTGCGGCAATGATCGAGGGGATGTGCAGGTAGGAGTTGGTCGCGAGGGCCGGGCCGATGCAGACGGACTCGTCGGCCAAGGCCAGGTGCATCAGCTCCCTATCGGCGGTGGAATGAACCGCGACGGTCTTGATCCCCAGCTCTTTGCAGGCTCGCAAAATCCGCAGGGCGATTTCACCGCGGTTGGCGATTAGTACTTTTTCCAACATCGCTGGTTCTCCGCGGTTCAAACGATGGTGAACAGCGGCTGGTCGTATTCGACCGGCTGACCATTCTCCACCAGGATGGATTCGATGGTGCCGCTGGTTTCGGCCTCGATGTGGTTCATCATCTTCATCGCTTCGACGATGCAGAGGATGTCGCCTTTCTTAACGTTCTGACCGACTTCAACGAAGTTGGCCGACTCCGGCGACGAGGCGCGGTAGAAGGTGCCGACCATAGGCGAGCGAACTACGGTGCCATTGAGCTTTGGCTGTGCCGGCGCGGCATCGGCGGCTGGTGCGGCGGCCGGAGCGGCTGCGGGGGCCGGCATTGGCGCTTGCGCATAGTAAGGCTGCTGCATTGCAACCTGCTTGCTATGACGGCTGATGCGAACGGACTCTTCGCCTTCGTGAATTTCCAGCTCGTCGATACCGGACTCTTCCAGCAGCTCGATCAGTTTCTTGACTTTGCGAATATCCATGAAGCAGTGACTCCCAGGTAAGTTCAAAGGGCATTGCTGCTCGCTTCTTCGAGGCCGGCGCGTGTTGCGCGCGGTCCTGTCAGGAAGCAGCGAGTTGTTCCAGGGCGGCCTCCAATGCCAGGCGGTAGCCGCTGGCGCCAAGACCGCAGATCACCCCTACCGCGACATCCGAGAAATAGGAGTGATGGCGGAAAGGTTCACGATTGTGCACGTTTGACAGGTGCACTTCGATGAATGGGATGCTCACCGCCAGCAGCGCGTCACGTAGCGCAACGCTGGTGTGCGTAAAGGCGGCGGGATTGATCAGGATGAAGTCCACGCCTTCGCTGCGTGCGGCATGGATGCGCTCGATCAGCTCGTACTCGGCATTGGACTGTAGATGCAGCAGATGGTGGCCGGCATCACGGGCTCGCTGCTCCAGATCCTGGTTGATCTGCGCCAGCGTCATGGCGCCATAGACGCCGGGTTCACGGGTGCCAAGCATATTCAGATTCGGGCCGTGGAGGACCAGAAACGTCGCCATGAGTATTCCTTGTTGTTCTGTCCAGACGGGCGCTTGAGCGAGCGCCCATCGGTGAGGGGAAAAACTATGCACGAAGCGAGGGCTGACTGTCCAGTCATGTCTTGATCGGCGTAAATGCCGACATTATGGCTGGAGATTGCTGCAGGGACTGTCTATAGAGAGGCTTCGGCGCGGTCCAGTCGCTCCATGAACTGACCGGCATCGATTTCGCCGACGACCCTTACGTCGGTCAGCTCCTTGCCGGTGCGATCAAAGAACAGAACCGCTGGCGGGCCGAAGAGCTTATAGCGGTCGAGCAATGCCCGCTGCTCCGGGTTGCTGTCAGTAATGTCGAAGCGAACCAGACGGTAGTCTGCAAGACGTGGCGCAATCTCTGGAGCGGCGAACACTTCGCGCTCGATCACTTTGCAGCTGATACACCAGTCAGCGTACCAATCGAGCATCAGCGGTTGGCCTGCTGCCTGCGCCGCGCTGAGTTGGGCGTCGAGTTCAGTCGGGGTAGTCACTGTGCGCCAGGCTTCTGTTTCGCTGGCGGAGCCACCGGCGGCAACTGAGGTGGAGCGAGGCAGCGGTCGCAGCGGATCGGAGTTTCCCTGCAGCGCACCGACCCAGGCCGCCAGGGCATAGACCAGCAGCACCAGGCCCAGCAGCTGTGCGAGTTTCTGCCGGGGTGTCTTGAGACCAAATTCCAGCGTGCCTAGGAACAATGCCGTGCCGGCAGCCAGCAAGCCCCAGAGCGCCAGCGCTAGCGGGCCTGGCAAGACTCGCTCGAGCATCCACACGGCAACCGCCAAGAGCAACACACCAAAGACGTTGCGTACCGTGACCATCCATGGGCCGCTCTTGGGAAGTAGGGCGCCGCCGCCAATGGCGAACAGAATCAGTGGTGTGCCCATTCCTAAGCCAAGGGCGAACAGCTTGAGGCCGCCACCCAGCGCATCGCCACTGGCGCTGATATACAGCAAGGCGCCCGCAAGCGGTGCCGACACGCATGGCGAAACCAGCAGACTGGAAACCGTTCCGAGCACCGCGGCACCGAGGAATGAACCGCCTCTGGCATTGCCAGCAATGCGCTCGAGGCGGTAGCCCATCGCTTGTGGCAAACGTAACTCGAACAGTCCGAACATGGCCAAGGCAAAGGCGACAAAAAACAGCGCGAACGGCACCAGAATCCAGGGCGACTGCAAGCGGGCCTGCAGATTCAGTTCAGCTCCAAACATGCCCATCAGCGCGCCAAGCACGGCGAAGCCGGCCGCCATTGGCAAGACGTACGCGAGCGACAGACCAAAGCTGCGCATTCCTCCGACCTGCCCGCGCAAAACGACTCCGGAAAGGATCGGCAACATGGGCAACACGCAGGGTGTGAACGTCAGTCCCAGTCCTGCGAGAAAGAACAACGCCACCGAGCGCCAGGACAGCCCGGCAGTGGTGTCGGTCGCAATGCTTGAATCCGCCGCTGCAGATGCGGCCTTCGGCGTGCCGCCAATATCAAGGGACTCGGTTTCCGGCGGATAGCACAAACCCTTGTCTGCGCAGCCTTGATAGGTCACCTGTAAGGTAAAGGGCTGGTTCTGCGGGTTGCGAATCGGTAGTTCAACGTCGAGAACGCCGTAATAAACTTCGACTTCGCCAAAATAGTCGTCGGTCTTTTGCTCTCCCGCGGGCAGGTTCGCTTCGCCGATCACAACACCGGGCGTATTGATCTTGAATTTGAATTGGTGCCGGTAGAGGTAATAGCCCTCCGCTGCGACGAAGCGCAGCTTGACCTGTTCCGGCGATGCGTCGACCAGGTTCAGGCGAAACGCTTCGCGTACCGGCAGGAAGTCAGCACTGTTGTTCAGCCCCCCAAGCGTCGAGCTGGGGCGGCTGTCGAACAGGCCGGCAACAGCGGGGAGGGCGAACAACAGGATCAGCAGACTCAGCAAACGGCGCATGGTCATCTCACAGGAAGCAGTGGCGGCATGATACCCAACGCGGCCAATCGTCGCTCGTACGCAACGTCGCACTAGCGCACGTTCTGTAACCAGATGGTGCCGTTTTGCTCGACGCACGGCAGTGCTTGCAACGCTTGTCCAGCGCAGGGGCCCGCGACGCACTCACCGCTATCGATAAGAAACAGCGCGCCGTGGGTCGCGCATTGGATGAGGCTGCCGCTGCTGTCAAGAAACTGGTCTGGCAGCCACTCCAGCGGGATTCCGCGATGTGGGCAACGGTTCTTGTAGACATAAAGCGTGCCATCCTTGCGAATCGCCAGCAGGCGCTGTCCTTCTCGTTCGAAACCCTTGCTTTGCCCCTCCATCACGTCTGTGGTCTCGCACAATCGAATCATCGGATCCTCCTTAGCTCCAAAGAATTATCACCCAAACAGCCCGCGACAGGGTTGGCGAACAATGGATAGCGCTGGCGGAGTGAGTGGCTGGCTTTTATCCTTCGGCTCGAATCTCAACTGGCGAAACTTTTGATGAGCCCAGTGCTATCCGCACGCCCTTTGTTTCTTTCGCTGGGTCTCGTGTGGCTGATTGCCTTCTGGTTGTCGCTGGCCCTCGGGCCGGTCCATCTGCCGCTGGTCGACATCCTGCAAGCTCTATTGCAGCTGCTTGGCTTATCGACGGGAGATGAGGGCGCCGACCAGGCTGTGCTGATCCTAGGGCAGATCAGATTGCCACGCGCCTTGCTTGGCTTGAGTGTGGGCGCGGTGCTGGCGTTGTCCGGCGTCGCCATGCAGGGTTTGTTTCGTAATCCACTGGCCGACCCCGGACTGGTCGGTGTTTCCAGCGGTGCCGCACTAGGCGCCGCCGCCACCATCGTCGGGGGACAGCTGGTCGGTGGGATCTCCCCATTGCTGGAACCCTATCTTTTGTCGGTCAGCGCATTTCTCGGTGGCCTAGGTGTCACTTGGATGGTCTATCGCCTCGGTCGGCGAGGTGGGCGTACCCATGTCGCGACGATGCTGCTCGCCGGTATTGCGCTGACTGCTCTGGCGGGCGCAGTGATTGGGCTTTTCACCTATGTAGCTGACGACAATGCGTTACGTACCTTGACCTTCTGGAATCTGGGCAGCCTTAACGGCGCAAGCTACGCACGGCTCTGGCCACTCTTGCTGGTGACAGTGGCCGTGGCATGTTGGCTGCCTCGCCGGGCGCGGGCGCTGAACGCCCTTTTGTTGGGTGAATCGGAGGCGCGTCACCTAGGGTTTGATGTCGAGCGACTCAAGCGCGAACTGGTGTTCTGCACGGCACTCAGCGTCGGCGCAGCGGTAGCGGCGGCGGGCATGATCGGGTTTGTTGGTCTGGTGGTTCCCCATCTAGTCAGGCTGCTGATTGGTCCCGACCATCGATTGCTGCTACCGGCGTCGGCGTTGGCAGGGGGCAGCCTGCTGCTGCTTGCCGATCTTTTTGCTCGGCTTATGCTGGCGCCTGCGGAGTTGCCGATCGGGATTGTCACTGCACTGCTGGGCGCGCCTTTCTTTCTCTATCTGCTATTGCGGCAGCCTCACTGATGCTCAGTATGCTGGGGGGCTGCGTCCGGCGAGGCGCGTCCAACGTCCTTGTTGGCGTTGACGTCAGGCTTGAGCCGGGGGAGGTCCTAGGAGTACTGGGGCCAAACGGCGCAGGTAAAAGCACTTTGGTTGGCGCGATGAGTGGTGAGCTGCCTCTCAGCGCTGGCGAGGTGCTGCTGCATCAGAAGCCGCTGCACGACTGGGATGGCCCAGAGCGCGCCCGTTGCCTGGCAGTACTGCCGCAGAGCTCAACCTTGAGTTTTGGTTTTCGCGTCGATGAAGTGGTTGGCTTGGGGCGTTTGCCCCATGACACGGGTTTTGAGGCCGACCGGACTATTGTGGCGGCTGCGCTTCGTGCGGCAGATGCGCAGCATCTGGCGCAGCGGAGCTACTTGTCACTGTCCGGAGGCGAGCAGCAGCGCGTGCATCTCGCTCGGGTGTTCGCCCAGCTCTGGCCTGGGCGTACCGGGCAAGTACTGTTGCTTGACGAACCTACAGCCATGCTCGATCCGCAGCATCAGCACAGCACCTTGCACGCGATCCGCCAGTTTGCCGAGCTGGGCGGCGCGGTAGTGGTTATTCTGCATGATCTCAACCTTGCGGCACGCTACTGCGATCGCCTGTTGTTGATGGCTGACGGACATGTGCAATTGAGCGGTACGCCCGAGCAGGTGTTGCAGACTGAGCCGCTGAAATCGGTGTTTGGCCTCGATGTACTGATCCAGCGACACCCGGAGCGAGGCCATCCGCTCGTCATTGCCCGCTGAGGATTACTCTATGCGTTTGCTATTGCCCCTGGTCATGCTTCTGCTCACCGCCTGTCAATCGCAGCCGCACCTGCCGGCCTGGCTAAGCCCGGAGGGGCGCGAGCATCCCGATCTGGGGCGGATTATCGATTTGCGAAGCGGCGAGCAGATCTCGCCGAAACGGCTGATTGACGAGCTGGCCAAGGTCGATCAGGTCTTGGTTGGAGAGCGACATGACAACCCGGACCATCATGCCCTGCAGCTCTGGCTTCTTCAGGCATTGGCGCAGCACCGGGCGCAGGGCAGCCTGTTGCTGGAAATGCTGAATCCGGATCAGCAGGATGATGTGGCGCAGGTGCAGGCATTGATTGAGCGCGGGGAATGGCCGGCGGATCTGGCGGCTGCGCTGGACTGGCAAAACGGCTGGGAATGGAAGCAGTACGCGTCGGTAGTCAGGCATGCGTTGGCGCGGCCGTATCCGTTGATGTCGGCCAATCTCGACAGAGCGGAGATCATGCGGGTCTATCGCCGTATACCCACGCTGACCGGTGCGTCCGCTGACAATGAGGTGCAGCGGACCTTGCTTGAGCAGATTCGGATTTCACATTGCGGCATGCTGCCCGAGACACAGCTGCCTGCCATGCTGGCGGTGCAGCAGCAGCGCGACCAGCGAATGGCTGACCAGCTGGATGCTGCGCCGAAGCCGGCGATGTTGTTAGCCGGTGCTTTCCACGTCCGGCGAGATCTCGGCGTGCCGCTGCATCTTGAGAGCCATGACGGTCGAGTGACCACCCGTGTACTGATACTTGCGGAGGTGGAAGATGTGGTTCGCGCCGGTCAGGCAGATTTCGTCTGGTATACCCCCGCCCAGCCGCAGCAGGACCATTGTGCCGGACTTCGAAAAGCGACCGAGTAGTTGGCATAACGCTTACGCGGAGCCAATGTTTTTGCGCGGACAAAAAAAGACCCGGCAAGAGCCGGGTCAAAACCGTGATTAGCCTGATGAGGAGATAACCTGAAAGTCCGACTGCCCGTTCTTTCAGCTTACCGGCTGATCTCGCGACCAGTGGTGCTAATAATAACAATTCTCATTCGTTGGTCAATAGGAGAATTCAATTAAATTTTCTCGGCTTTCGTCGGGGTCTCTTGGCGCTAGGCAGAGAGGGGCATGCGCAGCTGGGTGACCTCTTTATTCAGCAAGTCGATGCGCCTGGCCATGCTTTCTATCAGGCTGTGAGCAATCTTGGGGTTGCTCTGCATCAAGCCGAGAAACTGATCCTTGGGAATAAGCATGACGGTACAGGCGGCGGTGGCGACGACGGTCGCGCTGCGCTTCTCTTGAGTGAAGACGGCCATCGCCCCGAAAATCTCGTCACGCTGCACGTCGCCAACCTTCTGGCCATCTACAAAAGCCTCGGCGTGGCCATCGATGATGATGAACACGTTGTCCGCATCGTCCCCCTGGCGAATCAACTCGTCGCCCGCAGCAAAATGCTGGAAACCGGTTGTGGGGTGGATCTCGGGTTGCTTAAGGCGAGCCAATGCGTCTGACAACAGCGCCGTCTGCCCGATCAGGTACTGGGTATAGAGTTCCTGACGACGCTGGTCGGTATGAATGTGGCGAAACACCTCGCTGCGCGAATAGGGAATCAGGCGAATCGCTTCCTCGCTGCGGTAACGACAAAGCGGCAGTTCCATTCCTTGACGCAGCCCAAGCAGGTCGCCTTCCTGCATGTAAAACAGCGGTCTTTCATCGACCAGTGCATGCAGCAGTCCGCTGTCGATGATGAACAGGTGCTGCTCGGGTAGATCCTGCGCCAGGTCGTCGGAACCCTTGATCTCGATAGTAGGTGCCGAAGGGGAGAGGCCTTCGAGCAGTTGCGCGGGGATCCCCTGCAAACGGTTGATCAGTTGATCGGCATAGGCCGGTTGTTCCCCGAGTAGATACATGTCGGCAATCCTTGGACAAGCGGGCTCACTGAGTTGGAGCGATGCGCGCGCTCACCATAAGGCCGCGCCGGACGAGAGTAAATCTCGTCCGGCGCGCATTGTGAGCTAGCTCTTGTCTCGGTAATCGTGCCGGGCCAGGTGCTGGTTCAGCTCGGTCTTCAGGGTGTCCGGCAGTTCCTTCCAGTTGACGTCACGCAATGCGCCTTCGATGGCGTATAGCAGCACTCTTGATGCGCTGAAGCCTCTGGATTTAACCGCATGGTAAGCGCTGACCGCGCCGAGCCGACGCAGATCATCGGCCGTGTGGATGCCTGAGGCGTGCAGCCACTGCGCGGATGTTTTGCCGAGATTCCTCAAGGTCAACAGCTCGTCGTGCATGATTGCTCCTATCGGCCTGGGTAGCCGGCGAGGAAATGAAGCGGCCAGCGAACCCGGCGTACGCGTTCTGGGTTCCCCCACAGGCGCTTTAACTCAGATTCCAGTTCAGTGACTGGGTCTTGGTCGTGGGTCTGCTGCCACTGCTTCACTGCCGACCAAGTACGCAGATAGCCCAGTAGCTGTGGCAGGCTCCAGTGGATTTCGATAGCGAATGCCGGAGGTTGAAAGGTTTCGAATGGCACCTGAATGTCTCGGTAGCCGGCATCGACGCTGGCGCGTCCCTGGGGCCAGTAACCGCTAAGCGTATCGCTATGCAGCCGCCCGATCAGCGCATCCAGCGACGGTTCGATATAAAGCAAGCTGTAGCACCAGGCGCAGAACAGACCGTCTGTTGAGAGCACCCGCTTTGCTTCGGCAAAGAAGGCAGGCGTAGCGAACCAGTGCAGAGCCTGTGCGACCACCATCAGGTCGGCCACACCATCGCGCAGCGGTAGGCGCTCGGCTTGCGCCGCAAATCGCTCCGCAGATCGCCAGTCGGCAGTGCCGGTCAGTTGCTCAATGCTGGCATCGCATGCCACCACCCGGTCGAAATGGCTCGCTAGTGCGCGCGCGGCCTGACCCGTGCCGGACGCAACGTCAATCGCGCAGCGGGGCGTCGAGCACTGTTCGGCGAGCCAATTGAATAGACTGTTGGGATACGCTGGGCGGAACTGCGCGTAATCGTCAGAACGAATTGAAAAGAGCTGGACGCTGTCACCCATGGCAACGGTCCAGCGGCGTCAAAGGCAGAACACTGTGAGACATGGCCGACTTCCGCTGACAGACCTGTACAAGTATAGAAGCACCGCCGAGTTCTGCCCTCAGCGGTGCCTGGATGACACTTTTCTGTACAGATGTCAGCCAGTCCGGTTGTCAGAGGCCCGGCAGGCGTTGACGAATGTCACTGACCAAGGCGTCGAGGCTTCCCGCCTCGGGTGTGCTGATCTGCCGGTTGAGCAATTGCTCGCTCTCGCTCAGCGGCTCGCGAGAAGACTGTTGGGCTTTGATCACGGCCAATGTGGCATCGGACGGATCGCCGCCCTCGGCCTGGCGCTGGGTGAGCCACTGCTCGATGACGGCGTCGGGCGCCTCGCAGGTCAGGATCATAAAGGGTACGCCGGTAGACTCTGCAACTTGCCAGGCCGCTTGACGATACTCATGCTTCAAGTAGGTCGCATCAATGACCACGGAGAAGCCGGCGCTGAGCGCGGTCTCGGCCAGCGAATGCAATCGTTGATAGGTGGCATCTCCGGCCTCGGCATTGTAGATGCCGGCGTTTAGCTCGGGAGCCTGTGACTCTGCCTGCTGGCCGTAGAGCCGTTTGCGTTCGACATCCGAGCGTATACGGATAGCGCCCAGAGCCTCGACCAGGCGTAGCGCAACCTGGCTCTTGCCGACCGCCGACACGCCGTGGGTGATGGCAAGGAAGCGGGAGGGAATGGCGCTGTAGCTTTCGGCTAGATTGGCGTAGCTGCGATACTGGCGCAGGACGATCCGGCGCTGAACGGCGTCTTGTTCCTGGTGCAGCCGGAACAGGCTGACCTTGGCCCGGACAAGTGCACGATATGCCTTATAAAGGTTGAGCAGCTGTAGCGCGGCGTAGTCCCCGGTGCGTTCCAGCCAGCCGTTGATAAAGCGCCGTGCCTGACACTTCAAGCCACGATCTTCCAGATCCATCGCCAGGAACGCTGCGTCGGAAGCTATATCGATCAGGCGAAATGGCTCGTTGAATTCGATGCAGTCGAACAGCACCACCTTGTCTTCGATGATGGTAGCGTTGCCCAAATGCAGATCGCCGTGGCATTCGCGTATGAAACCTTGCTGGCTGCGCTGCTCGAGCAAGGGCTGCAGGCGGGCGATGCTGGTTTCGGTCCAGTCCAGCAGGGCGTCGAGTTGCTGCAGGTCTGCTTGTTCGGTGAGCAACGGACGAATCTGCTCGAAGTTCTGCCGCATCGGCGCGACGATCCCCTCGGCGCTGTTGAGCGCATGATCTGCAGCCACCTGAGGGATGCTCAGGTGGAACTCGGCGATTTGCTTGGCGAGGGCGTCGATGTGATTGTCCGTCAGCTCACCCCGGGCCTGTACCTCTGCCATCAGTTGCGTTTGTGGAAACTCGCGCATCTGCAGCAGGTATTCGATTGGCTCACCATTTCCCCCGATCTCCGGTTGCTCGACGCTGCCGGTGACAGGCAGGACCTGGAGATACAGCTCCGGCGCCATGCGATGGTTCAGGCGCAGCTCTTCCTCGCAGTAATGTTTACGGGCCGAGAGGTCAGTGAAATTGAGGAAGCCAAAATCAACCGGTTTCTTCATCTTGTAGGCGTACGTGCCGGTAAGGATGACCCAGGAAATGTGGGTCTCGATGACTTTAAAGCCGTCGACCGGGTGAGGGTACAGGGCCGGATTCTGCAGTGCAGCAATCAGTGCTTGGCTCACGGTCACTCCTTGTAGTTTTGTTGGACGGGTGTGTGAGCACTTGGGAGGCAGTTCACACAGTCGGGAAACGCTCCATTATGTCCATCCACGGTAAGCGTGCAAACCGCCAAGAGGCCGTCTTCGGCGCAAATCAAAGTGCGTATAATGCGCCGCCATGACTAAATCACGCTCGTCTCGCTCCCGCTCCAAACGCCGTTCCGGTGCTTCTCGCCCCTGGCTAGGCTGGATTATCAAACTCTCTATCGTTGCGCTGGTGCTGCTGGCCGGTGTTGCGGTGTATCTCGATGCCGTGGTGCAGGAGAAATTCTCTGGCAAGCGCTGGACGATTCCTGCGACGGTCTATGCCAGGCCGTTGGAATTGTTTGTCGGGCAAAAACTCGATAAGGACGACTTTCTCACCGAGGTCGATGCGTTGGGCTACCGCCGAGAAAAATCGGTGAGTGGGCCGGGAACTGTTTCGGTCGCCAGTAGCGCAGTTGAAATGCATACACGAGGTTTCCGTTTCTATGAGGGTACGGAAGAGTCCCAGCGGATCCGTGTGCGTTTTTCTGGAGACTTCGTTGCGGGGCTGACTCGCATGGACGGTGGCGAGTTGCCGGTGGCGCGGCTGGAACCATTGGTCGTGGGTGGACTATACCCTGCGCACAACGAAGACCGGATTCTGATCAAGCTCGATCAAGTACCGCCGTATCTGGTGGAGACACTGGTTGCGGTCGAGGATAGGGAGTTCTTTGATCATTTCGGCGTGTCGCCTAAGTCTATTGCGCGCGCCGTCTGGGTGAACCTTACTGCTGGGGAGGTGCGTCAGGGAGGCAGCACACTGACGCAGCAATTGGTGAAGAATTTCTATCTCACCAACGAGCGCAGTCTGAGCCGCAAGGCTACCGAAGCCATGATGGCGGTGCTGCTTGAACTCCATTATGACAAGCCGGAGATTCTCGAGGCCTATCTGAACGAGGTCTTTCTTGGTCAGGACGGTCGTCGGGCCATTCATGGCTTCGGCTTGGCAAGCCAGTACTTCTTTGGACGGCCACTCGCAGAGCTAAAACTGCAGCACGTGGCCCTGTTGGTCGGCATGGTCAAGGGCCCCACCTACTACAATCCTCGCCGCCATCCTGAGCGCGCCATGGAACGACGCAATCTGATCATCGATCTGCTGGCTGAGCAGCAGGTGGTCAGCCCAGAGGAAGCTGCTCAAGCGAGGCAGGCCCCCCTCGGCGTGACGCAGCGTGGCAGCCTGGCTGACAGCTCCTACCCGGCATTTCTCGACCTGGTGAAGCGTCAGTTGCGAGAGGACTATCGTGACGAGGATCTTACTGAGGAAGGGTTGAGAGTTTTCACCAGCTTTGATCCGATCATTCAAGCCAAGGCCGAAAAGGCCATGACCGATACGCTGAAGCGTCTGGGCAAGGCAGCCGAAGGCGTAGAAGGCGCGATGCTGGTCACCAACCCGGAAACCGGCGAGCTGCAGGCCATGCTGGGCAGTCGTCATCCAGGCTTTGCCGGCTTCAACCGGGCGCTGGATGCATCGCGGCCAATTGGGTCGCTGATCAAGCCGGCGATCTATCTCGCTGCGCTGGAAAAGCCCAGCCAATACACACTGACCAGCCTGCTGGAGGACGAGCCATTCTCGGTCAAAGGCACTGACGGCAAGGTGTGGAAACCGCAGAACTATGGGCGTACCGCTCATGGCACGGTCTATCTCTATCAGGCCCTGGCCAATTCCTACAATCTGTCGACCGCGCGGCTTGGCTTGGATTTAGGAGTGCCGCATGTGCTCAAGACGCTGGCGCGCCTGGGCGCTTCGCCCGATTGGCCGGCTTATCCGTCGATGTTGCTGGGGGCGGGCGGATTGCGCCCTATCGAAGTCGCCGGCGTCTACCAGACGATCGCCAGTGGCGGCTTCAATACTCCATTGCGGGCCATTCGCAGTGTCGTTGCGGCCGATGGCGAACCCCTTAGCCGCTATCCGTTCAAGATCGAACAGCGATTCGATCCTGGCGCAATTTACCTGACCCAATATGCCATGCAGCGAACGATGGTCGAGGGGACTGGGCGTTCTGTTTACAATCAGGTCCCTAAATCGCTGGCACTGGCAGGCAAGACCGGTACCACCAACGATTCGCGTGACAGCTGGTTTGCAGGCTTCAGTCAGGATCTGCTCGCAGTGGTCTGGTTGGGGCGCGATGACAACGGCAAAACTTCGTTAACCGGTGCCACAGGCGCGTTGCAGGTATGGGCGGACTTCATGCGTCGTGCCGACCCATTACCGCTGCAGATGCCCGTGCCGGATAATGTGTCCATGGCCTGGGTCGATGCACGGACCGGAGAGGGGACGCTGGAAAATTGCCCGGGCGCCGTACAGATGCCTTATATCCGCGGAAGCGAGCCTGCTCCGGGTCCTGGCTGCGGCATCCAGGCCCCGGCTGAATCGGTTATGGATTGGGTTCGTGGCTGGTTGCCATAGGTGGCGGCTGGCCGGTTGGTTTATCAAGAGGTCTGAACTGTGAACAAGCAATGGATGATCGTATTGTTGGCGGCGGCACTGCTGCCTGGCTGCGCATCGGTCAAGCGCGGCGCGATACCCGTCGTCGATTCGGGGGCGCCGGTATCGGAGGAGGTTTCCGCGCGTCAGCCCAGTCGCCGTGCTAACGCACCGGTTACCAGTGGGCAATCTGCGCCTGCAGACTCGGGCGTTATGGTCATGGTGCCGCAGCAAAGCTCCGAGCCATTGCAAACCTATGGCGCGCCTGATGTCGCTTTCTCTGGGGGATCTGCGCAAGCGCCTGCCGGTGGGACTGGACAGTGGACCCCGCCCGCTCAGTCCGCGCCAATGCCCGCCCCGGTCCAGCGACAGCCAGTGCCCAGCGGAATCCCGTCAAGCAGTGGAACCTTGTCAGCCGATGAACAGCTCGATGGGCCGGTGCTGGCGTTGCTTACCACTGCGCAGCAACAACAGGGAGGAGGTGACCTGAACGGAGCCGCGTCCAGTCTCGAACGGGCTCAGCGAATCGCCCCGCGCGAACCACAGGTGCTCTATCGGCTGGCTCAGGTCCGTCTGGTGCAAGGGGATGCCATTCAGGCCGAACAACTGTCTCGGCGTGGGCTAAGCTATGCGAGCGACCGGCCAGCCCTGCAGGCAAGCCTCTGGGAGCTAATCGCGCAGGCGCGTGAGCGTCAGGGAAATGCTGCAGGCGCTGCGCAGGCGCGCGAGCGGGCCAAGGTTTCGATGTGATGGATAGTCGAGTGCCGGCGTTGGCAGACCAGTTGCTACTGATCGAGCGCGAGCTTCGGTTACTTGGGGTTTGGGCGTCGTCGCCGCCTGCGCCTCAAGCGCTTGCCAGTCAGGAGCCGTTCTGCGTCGATACACTGGCGTTCGATCAGTGGTTGCAGTGGATTTTTCTGCCGCGCATGAAGCACATTCTGGAGCACGGTCAGCCATTGCCAGCCGTGTCGGGAATTTTGGCGATGGCTGAAATGGTTTATCAAGATCAGCCGCAGCGCGTGGGTGGGCTGTTTGAAGCGCTTGAAACCTTCGATCTACTGATCAGTGGGGGCGAAGGCTAAGCAACGCCGGCCTTTATAGGCAGGCGTTGGTCGCTGCGTTCAGTTACAGCTGTCGGCGATCTTTTGTTGGGTTTCGCCAATACGCGCCTGGCGTTCTTCTTCATTCAGGCGCCGGGTGCCGCCGTCTTCTTCTACGCGCACGCGCGGGTTGTTTTGCAGTTGTGCCAGATTGGTGCGCAGGGTAGTGCAATAACGTTGCCGCTCGGCTTCCTGCTCTGCAACCTGTTGCTTCACCTTGCGGTCAATGTCGCGCTGTTCGGACTCGCCTGAGTGTTCCGGTGCGTTGCCTTCGGCCACGGCTGGCTTTGGCGGGGCGATAGCCGTATTGAGCGTTTCGGCCGGCATGCCTTGGGGCGGCTGTGCTCCAAAATGCGTAACGCCTTTGGCGTCGACCCACTTGTAAACCTGGCCGGCCATGATGCTGCTGCTCAGTGCAAGCAGCAGGCCGCCTGCGAGAATGGTCAAACGCATGCTTTTCCCTTCAGTGGATGCAAAACCAAGCCGGTACTATACGCAAAAGACAGGGGGCTTCATTCTGCGCTGGATCACAGCTGAATGCAGCCGAAGGACAACAGCGGACTTGACTTGACCAAGCCTAATCCGAACAATTCCATGCTTGCTGTTCTGAGAGGCCGCCGCAAGCGAGCCTTTCGCTCAATCATGAGGTGCATACCCGCGCCGACCTGCAACATCCGCAACGCGTTACCTCGCGCTGGGAGGGGCGCCCCGCAACACTTTGGGGCTTCCCTAGTACTCGCTTTGACAGTAGCTGACGTAGTCGGCGACCACCGTCGCTCATGCACTGCTTAGTAGTAAACCTAATTCTGGCCGGTCCGACGCGGAGCGGCTATCTGGCGTTCTAGAGGTGAATAACGTGGAACTTTTATCCGGCGCTGAAATGGTCGTCCGCTTCTTGCGTGACGAAGGCGTTAAGTACATCTACGGCTATCCGGGCGGCGCCTTGCTGCACATCTATGATGCGCTGTTCAAGGAAAAGGAAGTTACGCATATCCTTGTTCGTCATGAGCAGGCTGCTACCCACATGGCCGACGGCTATGCGCGTGCCACCGGCAAGGCCGGTGTAGTGCTGGTCACCTCCGGCCCTGGGGCGACCAATGCCATCACCGGTATTGCAACCGCCTATATGGACTCGATTCCCATGGTGGTCATCTCCGGGCAGGTGGCCAGCAACATGGTGGGCACCGACGCCTTTCAGGAAACCGACATGATCGGTATTTCCCGCCCGATCGTTAAGCACAGCTTCATGATCAAGCATCCGTCGGAAATCCCCGATGTGATGAAAAAGGCGTTCTATCTGGCACAGTCCGGCCGCCCAGGTCCGGTTGTCGTCGACATTCCCAAGGACATGACCAACCCGGCTGAAAAGTTCGAGTACGTCTATCCGAAGAAAGCCAAGCTGCGCTCCTATAGCCCCGCCGTTCGCGGCCATTCGGGTCAGATCCGTAAGGCGGCTGAGTTGCTGCTGGCGGCAAAGCGCCCGATCATCTATGCCGGCGGCGGCGTGATCATGGGCGGGGCCTCTTCGCAGCTGACGGAACTGGCCAAAATGCTCAACTTGCCAGTGACCAATACGCTGATGGGACTGGGCTGCTATCCAGGCAGTGACCGCCAATTCGTCGGCATGCTTGGCATGCACGGCAGCTATACCGCCAACCTGGCGATGCACCATTCCGACGTCATCCTTGCAGTAGGCGCGCGTTTTGACGACCGCGTGATCAACGGCGCAACTAAATTCTGCCCGAACGCCAAGATCATCCACGTGGATATCGATCCTGCGTCAATCTCCAAGACGATCAAAGCCGACATCCCAATCGTCGGGCCTGTCGATAGCGTGCTCACTGAAATGGTGGCCATCGTCAATGAGATCGGTCAGGCGCCTAATGCCGAGACCGTAGCAAGCTGGTGGAAGCAGATTGAAGAATGGCGCGGTAGCCGCGGGCTGTTTCCATACGACAAGGGCGACGGCACGATCATCAAGCCGCAGGCTGTTGTCGAGGCGCTATGTGAGGTCACCCGAGGCGAAGCCTACGTTGCCTCGGACGTCGGCCAGCATCAGATGTTTGCTTGTCAGTACTACAAATTCGACAAGCCGAATCGTTGGCTCAACTCAGGTGGTCTCGGCACCATGGGCTTTGGCTTCCCAGCCGCGATGGGAGCCAAGCTGAACTTCCCCGATGCCGACGTCGCCTGTGTAACCGGCGAGGGCAGCATTCAGATGAATATTCAGGAACTCTCTACCTGTCTGCAGTACGACCTTCCGGTGAAGATCATCAACCTCAACAATGGTGCGCTGGGCATGGTCCGCCAATGGCAGGACATGATGTACGACAGCCGTTACTCGCACTCGTACATGGAATCGCTGCCTGATTTCGTCAAGTTGGTTGAAGCATACGGGCATGTCGGTATGCGTATCACCGAGCTCAAGGACCTCAAGCCGAAGCTCGAAGAGGCCTTTGCCATGAAGGATCGCCTGGTCTTCCTGGATATCGCAGTCGATACCAGTGAGCACGTCTACCCGATGCAAATCAAAGACGGCGCCATGCGCGATATGTGGCTCAGCAAGACGGAGCGGACCTGATCATGAGACACATCATTTCGCTGTTGATGGAAAACGAACCAGGTGCCTTGTCGCGTGTGGTCGGGCTGTTCTCGCAGCGCAACTACAACATTGAAAGCCTGACCGTCGCCCCAACCGAAGACCCGACGCTTTCTCGGCTGACGTTGACGACAGTGGGGCACGAGGAGGTAATCGAGCAGATCACCAAGAACCTCAACAAATTGGTAGAGGTCGTTAAGCTGGTCGATCTGTCCGAGAGCGCTCACATCGAGCGCGAGCTTATGTTGATCAAGGTGAAGGCAACCGGCGCACAGCGCGCCGAAGTCAAGCGGACCACCGACATCTTCCGTGGGCAGATTGTCGACGTGACCTCCAATGTTTATACCATCCAGCTGGCCGGCACGACCGACAAGCTGGACAGTTTCATCCAGGCCATCGGTACGGCATCGATTCTGGAAGTGGTGCGCAGTGGTGTTACGGGTATTTCCCGTGGCGACAAAGTGCTGAGCATCTAATACGACTTATCGAATGGCCCGACCGGCCAGCAACAGGGGTAATTCCATGAAAGTTTTTTACGATAAAGATTGCGACCTCTCCATCATTCAGGGCAAGAAAGTCGCTGTCATTGGCTACGGCTCCCAGGGCCATGCCCACGCATGCAATCTTAAAGATTCTGGCGTAGACGTAACCGTTGGCCTGCGTGCCGGCTCCTCGTCGGTGGCCAAGGCCGAAGCCCATGGCCTGAAAGTGGATAACGTAGCCGCCGCTGTTGCCGCTGCCGATGTCGTTATGATCCTGACGCCCGACGAGTTCCAGGGCCGTCTCTACCGTGACGAGATCGAGCCGAACCTGAAGAAGGGCGCTACCCTGGCTTTCGCGCACGGGTTCTCCATTCACTACAATCAGGTCGTTCCGCGTGCCGACCTCGACGTGATCATGATTGCACCAAAGGCGCCGGGTCATACCGTTCGCTCTGAGTTCGTCAAAGGTGGTGGTATTCCTGACTTGATCGCGATTTACCAGGACGCCTCCGGTAACGCCAAGAACGTCGCTCTTTCATACGCCTCGGGCGTCGGCGGCGGTCGTACCGGCATCATCGAAACCACCTTCAAGGACGAGACCGAAACCGACCTGTTCGGTGAGCAGGCTGTTCTGTGTGGTGGTTGCGTCGAGTTGGTCAAGGCCGGTTTCGAAACACTGGTCGAAGCCGGATACGCGCCGGAAATGGCTTATTTCGAGTGCTTGCACGAGCTGAAGCTGATCGTCGACCTCATGTTCGAAGGCGGAATCGCCAACATGAACTACTCGATCTCCAATAACGCCGAGTATGGCGAGTACGTAACAGGCCCCGAGGTCATCAACGCCGAATCCCGCGCCGCGATGCGCAATGCGCTGAAGCGTATTCAGGACGGCGAGTACGCCAAGATGTTCATCACCGAAGGCGCTGCAAACTACCCGTCGATGACAGCCTATCGCCGTAACAACGCTGCCCATGGCATCGAAGTGGTCGGTGAGAAGCTGCGTTCCATGATGCCGTGGATCGCAGCGAACAAGATTGTCGACAAGAGCAAGAACTGATATCTGGTTTTGCTTGAAAGAACGCGGCCTAGGCCGCGTTTTTTCGTTATGGCGCGTGTCTCTGGTATAAACCGATGCTTGGCTGAGGGGTGAACCCGCTGTGCCAGGGCCTGTCGAAATTATTCAAACCTGCTGTAAGGTGAATTTGCATGAGTGAGCATCCCGAAGAGCCGAACAAACCCATCGAACCGGAAAGTCTTCTGCCAATTGACGAGCACATCGAAGAGAGCCAGGACGCCGAAGGTCGTAAGGTTCGCCATCGTGGTATCTATCTGCTCCCCAACTTGTTCACGACGGCCAATCTGTTTGCCGGTTTTTTCTGCATCATCACGGCAATCAACGGCAACTTCTATGCCGCTGCTGCCACCGTTTTTGTCGCGATGGTGCTTGATAGCCTGGACGGACGAGTCGCGCGTCTGACCAACACCCAGAGCGCATTCGGTGCGGAGTATGATTCGCTATCGGATATGGTCGCTTTCGGGCTAGCTCCTGCCGTACTCGCCTATCAGTGGGCTCTCTCCAGTCTCGGAAATGTTGGTTTGACCGTTGCCTTCATTTATGTGGCCTGCGCTGCCTTAAGGCTTGCGCGTTTCAATACCCAGATAGGCAAGGTTGATAAAAAGTGGTTCATTGGCTTGGCGAGTCCTGCCGCTGCAGGGGTTGTGGCTGGCTCGGTTTGGGCGGTCTGGGCGCTTGATGAGCCAGGGGTCCGCGGTCTCGATCTGCCATTGGCGGTGATCATGTTGTTTGCGCTGCTGGTTGCTGCTGCGGGCCTGCTGATGGTCAGTAACATCAAGTACTACAGCTTCAAGGACCTCGATCTGAAAGGGCGGGTGCCCTTTGTGGCGATACTGATCGTAGTCCTGGTGTTTGCCGTGGTTTTCAGTGATCCGCCGCGTATTCTGCTTCTGATCTTCCTCGCCTACGCCGTTTCTGGACCGGTACAGTTTCTGATGCGTCGCCGCAAACGCGCCGAAAGTTGATTTTTGAAATGATCCGCTGTCTATTGCTTCTTCATACAGCCTCAGACAGCGGAGCACACCATGCTTATCAGAACGCCGCGTCGCAGTGATTGTCTCGAATCAGAGGTAACCCCGGAAGCGCTCTATCTGAACCGTCGACGGTTCATGCAAGGAGCAGCTTTCTCCGCTGCGGCCGCTGGGTTGCCTGCGTTCGCTCAAGCCGACCCTCGCTACGCAGACGTGGAGCTGGCTAATGCTCCCGCGTGGTTTGACGAAAAGCTACGTCAAGCAAAATGGGGCGCGGTCACGGTTAAAAGCGAAGCCATCACCCCTTATCCTGACGCTACGCATTACAACAATTTCTACGAGTTCGGGCCGGATAAAGGTGATCCGGCGCGGCATGCGTCACAGCTCGTTACCGAGCCTTGGGTAGTAACTGTCGATGGAGAAGTGGCGAAGCCGGGGAGGTATTCGATCGAAGACCTTGTTTCAAACGCCACGCTTGAAGAGCGAATCTACCGCCTGCGTTGCGTCGAAGCCTGGTCGATGGTCATTCCGTGGTTAGGGGTTCCGCTGGCTGATCTGATCAGTCGTTTGGATCCGACATCCGACGCTAAGTATGTTCGCTTTGAGACCTTGGCTCGTCCAGAACAGATGCCGGGTATGCGCACGGGTTTTTCACTGATCGACTGGCCGTATGTTGAAGGCTTGAGAATTGACGAGGCCATGCATCCGCTGAGCTTGGTAGCAGTTGGGATGTATGGTCGAGCGTTGCCAAATCAGAATGGCGCGCCATTACGTCTCGTGGTGCCTTGGAAGTACGGGTTCAAAAGCATCAAGTCGATCGTTCGAATCAGTTTCGTTCGTGATCAGCCAGCGACCACTTGGGAATCAATGGCTCCGCAGGAATATGGGTTTTACGCCAACGTTAATCCTAAGGTATCCCACCCGCGTTGGTCACAAGCACGCGAGCGACGGCTGCCGGGGAGCCTGTTCAGCCCAAATGTCCGCGAGACCCAAATGTTCAACGGCTACGAAGAGGACGTCGCGCACTTATACGCTGGGATGGATCTGAGAAAGCACTATTGATGCGCTATCCCTTCTGGAGGTTGCTGCTTTTTTGCTCCATAGCTAGCGTGCCGTGTTACTGGCTATATCTCGCCGCGGAAGCTGCGTTGGGCCCGGATCCCGGCAAGGTGTTAGTTGATAATCTCGGCCAAGGCGCTTTGGTTCTTCTGCTGTGTTCGCTAGCGATGACGCCGCTGAGGTCCGTTACTGGATGGTCCGGCTGGATCGTGTTTCGAAGGCAGGTCGGACTTTGGGCGTTCGGTTACGCCGTACTTCATTTAGCCGCTTATCTGTACTTTCTGTTGGGTTTGGAATTCAGCGATTTTGCTGCTGAGTTGGTTGAGCGCCCATATATAGCGTTTGGGGTTCTCGCCCTGGTAGGCCTGTCGGCACTCGCGCTGACGTCAACACGCTGGAGCATGCGCAAGCTCGGTAAGCACTGGAAGAAATTGCACCGCATTGTCTATCCAACCTTGATCGTCGTATTGCTGCACATGCTTTGGGTAGTGAGATCCGATGTCGGACAGTGGAGCCTGTACGCCACCCTCGCAGCGATTTTGCTTGCAGCGCGAGTTCCGGCAGTTGAGCGCGCCTTGGTCGGAATCAATGCCAGATTGCGTGGCGATCCGTTAGCGAATAAAAACAGAAACAACCGTTGACGTGGTTTTCTGAGTGCCTATAATGCGCACCTTCTCCGGCGCAGGCCTTTGGCGAAACCTCTTGTAAATCAAGAAGTTAGCGAAAATAAAGGCTTGCACGGATGGCGAATTCGAGTAGAATGCGCCGGGCTGGCAGGGTGGTGGTTTGGCTCTGTTAGTGGCTTCGATCAGGTTGATCGGAAGCGGTTGAAAGAGGTGGTTGACAGCGGTTTTGAACGCTGTATGATTCGCCTTCCGCTGACGAGAGACGCTAGGTTGATCGGAAGCGCAAGCGGTTGAGAAGAAAGAAAAACTTCTTCAAAAACAGCTTGACGAGTAACAAGGCTGCTGTAGAATGCGCGGCCTCGGTTGAGACGAAAGACTTGATCGAAACGCTCTTTAACAACTGAATCAAGCAATTCGTGTGGGTGCTTGTGAGGTAAGACTGATGGTCAGCAAGATTATCAGCATCACAATGTACTCAACGAGAAATCATTGAGTGCTCTTCTTTAGGGTGACCTTTTGAAGAGATTTGCGATTGCTGAGCCAAGTTTAGGGTTTTTTCAAAACCCAAGCAGTATTGAACTGAAGAGTTTGATCATGGCTCAGATTGAACGCTGGCGGCAGGCCTAACACATGCAAGTCGAGCGGATGAGTGGAGCTTGCTCCATGATTCAGCGGCGGACGGGTGAGTAATGCCTAGGAATCTGCCTGGTAGTGGGGGACAACGTTTCGAAAGGAACGCTAATACCGCATACGTCCTACGGGAGAAAGCAGGGGACCTTCGGGCCTTGCGCTATCAGATGAGCCTAGGTCGGATTAGCTAGTTGGTGAGGTAATGGCTCACCAAGGCGACGATCCGTAACTGGTCTGAGAGGATGATCAGTCACACTGGAACTGAGACACGGTCCAGACTCCTACGGGAGGCAGCAGTGGGGAATATTGGACAATGGGCGAAAGCCTGATCCAGCCATGCCGCGTGTGTGAAGAAGGTCTTCGGATTGTAAAGCACTTTAAGTTGGGAGGAAGGGCATTAACCTAATACGTTAGTGTTTTGA
>JAKUTK010000059.1 GCA_022448005.1 Pseudomonas sp. | reverse complement strand
GCTTTGGCGCAGGCAGATGATCAGCTCCTTACGCAGCTCGCCGACGGGCAGCGCATAGATCGCGTTATAGATCGTCTCGCGACAGACGTAAGCATCTCTGAGGTTGGGTATGTTCATGCCGCGCAGCTTGCCGGCAATCTGCTCGGGAGACAAACGCTCACGCAGCATATGGGCCACCAGCTCGAAGCGTTCGCTACCCGGCAACAGCTTTCGCCTCGGTCGACACACCTGGCGGCGGACCTGCATCTGTTGTTGAGCGGTACGGGCCGAGTAGCCGCCGCGGACATCTCGGTTGCGGCGCAGCTCCCGGCTGATGGTCGAAGGGGAACGGCTGATCAAGCAGGCAATCTTGCGCAGGCTGAAGCCTTGGGCATGGCCGATTTGAATGGTGGCGCGCTCTTCAACGCTGAGTTCGGTATAAGACATAGGGGCAGCACCGTACCGAAAAGGTCAGGTGTTGCACTCAGTTTTTGCCGCCGCCAACCATATCCTGAAGTTCATCGTTGGCTCCGTTCATAGATTTTCTCTCCCGCCAGTTCGCCAGCACCTCCACCAATAGCTCCTCCAGCCGCCGAAGCTCCACCTACTACAATCAAGCCACAAACAACCCCGCCGATGCCTACGGATCCAATGCCGATGGCGGCGCAGATGACCGGCGCGGCGGCGCTCCCTATCGAGACGCCTACAGATCCGCCACCCAGCGCCCCAGCAAAACTCCCAGTCTCCATGAACCGGACCTTCTGACACGCCTGGGTTTCGCCTGCCTGACAAACCTCTTGGACTTTGAGGGCAGAGGCCGTACCGCCTAGGGCAATGCCGATCTAGCTCCAATTACCCAAGTACATAGCCGCCTTGGCAATCTGATCCATATTGGTGGCATAGCTTGGGATCTTGTCAGTGCGTTACGGAAATTTAATCTATCTGGCCTAACTGAACACCGCTTAGTTTCAGCAGGGCTACTCCGATTAGCAGCCAAGCAAAGCCAACAAACAACAGGATCACCGAAATGACCATAAGCCGTTTGATTTCAGGCGGGAAGTTACGAACTTCCTTCGGATCGAGCGAGCCTTGTCGTATGTGTGTTTTTGGCCAGAGTATGAATCCTCCAGTGCTCCCAACCTGTAAACAACGAGAGCGGAAACTTTTTCCTGGCCATACGCGCTGATAATTTTTCACACCTGAGCTGTTTGGAAACGCCGAGATAATTATTTCGTAGTAGCGGTGTGTGAGGTAAGCCTGAACGGCGACACCAGACAGCCCAATCAAAAAGGGGATTAAAAGAAAAGCAATTCGGGTACAAGAATGCCAAGTGTAAAAGTCAATCATCGAGTCAACCTGAATATTTCTTCACCCGCAAGTTCACCGGCCCACCCTCCGACTGCTCCACCAGCAGCGGAAGCTCCGCCAACGACTACCAGGCCGCAAACGATACCGCCTAGACCAACAGTGGTAACTCCGATTGCGATGCAAATCGGCGTGGCATAAGAACCAGCAAAGGCACCGATCACAGCGCCTCCACCCATCCCTCCGGCGAAACTCGCCGTCTCCGTAAACCGAACCTTCTGACACGCCTGAGTTTCCCCTGCCTGGCATACCTCTCGAACCTTCAGCGCGGAGGCCGTACCGCCCAAGGCGAGACCTATATAAGTGCCATTCTTAAGGTACTTCGCCGCCTTGGCTACTTTATCCATATGCGTCGCGTAGCCCGGAATCTGCCCCGGTGCGCCGCCTTTGCTCCAATGGTGTACCAGGCTGCGAGTGGAAATCCCGAGGTCCTGGCGCAAGGTTGGGTAGTTGCCCAGCCCCAGTTGCTTGCCTAGGAAGGTCGCCTTCAACTGGTTGTCGAGCTGGCGGTACAGTTGTTGGCGGGACGTTAAGAACTGCTGGCTGCGCAGATGACCATGCGCTGCGAACTCGCGCTGATGAAGGTATTCGATATCGCGCAGTGTGCTCTCGATTTGCTTTAAACCGTTCCCGAGCACGTCGGTGCCGAGCCCAAGCGACTCGCTTGCGCCGCCGACCATCAAAGCGATTTCGGCTTGGTGATCAGCCATGAAATTGGCGTCGCTCTCGCTTAATGGTTCTAACGCTGTGCGCACTTCCGCTGCTGCTGCCATCAGGTCAGCTTCTTCGCGTGAGCAAGCGGCGGGATTGATCAGGTTGCCGAGAACAAACATTTCACCGGCTTTGAAGCCCTTCGCGAAGGTCGGATTTAGCGCCTTGATGCGATTCACCAGATGTTTGTGAGGCGCGTCGGCGAACAGCCTGGCAAGCACCTGCTCGCCGGACATGCTGCGCGGTATTCGGTAGAAGCCGGGCGGAAGGGCCTCGGGAAGCTTGAGCATATCGGGTGGGGGCCAGTCCGAAAGCGCTGGACTGGTTTCGACCTTTTGCTCCCAGGCGGCAAAGGAGGCGCCGCCGTTACCTGGCTTGGTTTTCGGCATCTCAGCCTGGCGGCCCCAGCCATGATCAGGCAGCCAACTTGAATCGCGGCTGCCGGTGCTGTCAGGCTTCCAGCCGGTGTCCAGATCCCAGCCCTGATCGAACGGGTAGGTCGCGTCTTTGAGGGTGTCCGTCCCCATGAAAAATCTTCCCTGTGCAGTTGAACCGGGCCGCAGTCTATCTGTTTGATGGCCTTGGCTAACCGGCCCTTGTTCACGAACTTGGGCTTGGGCACCGTCGGGGGGCTGCTAGATTTCAAATCGCGGCCCGCCTGCACCACTGGCGTTTCTTCCGGCACGGCGCTAATAGGCACGGTGCGGATAAACGTCCAGCGGAAAACGAGCGGGACAGGTGTAGAAAATAAATCTGTCCCCTTTGTCTTCACGGCGCGGTGTTATCGCGCCTTCACGACCGTTGGGCGCGGTACCCTGAGCTCGCTCCGCAGGCCGATGACAATGCTGACGCACATTAGCAGTAGCACGAAAGTGAACGGGAAGCCGGTTGTCACCACCATGGACTGCAAGGCCTTGAGGCCTCCGCCCAACAGCAGGGCGATGGCAACAAGGCCTTCGAAAATGCACCAGAACACGCGCTGAGGGATGGGACCGTCGTCCTTGCCGCCGGACGTGATGGTATCGATGACCAGTGAGCCGCTGTCCGAGGAGGTGATGAAGAACACCGCCACCAGAACGATGCCCAACAGGGACATCGCCTGAGTGAATGGCATCACGTCGAACATGGCGAAAAGTTTGACCTCCAGCGCCGCATCCGCCACAGCGCGATAGCCGTCATTGATGTACTGGTCGAACGCGACCCCGGAAAAGATCGACATCCAGAGAATGCAGACGGCTGACGGGACGATCAGCACGCAAATCATGAATTCGCGCACCGTGCGGCCGCGGCTGACCCGGGCAATGAACATCCCCACGAAGGGCGACCACGACACCCACCACGCCCAATAGAACGAGGACCAGCCTTGTGCGTAGTTCTCGTCTTCACGGCCGAAGGGCTGCGACAGCGCCGGCAGATAGGCGAAATAGCTGACCACGGAGTCCGTGACTCGCTCCACGATTGCGCCAGTCGGGCCAAATACGCATACGGCGATCAGCAGTACGAACGCCATGATCATGTTGATCTCGGAAGCCTTCTTGACGCCCCCTTCGAGCCCACGCAGGACAGAAACGGTCGCAATGCCCGTGATCAGCGTGATCAACACGATCTTCGTCGTGGCGGAAACAGGCACGCCGTAAAGGAAGAACAGACCAGCATTGATCTGTTCGGCGCCAAGCCCAAGCGAGGTCGCGAGCCCGAACAGGGTCGCCAGCACCGCCAGTATGTCGATGGTATGGCCGACCCAGCCCCAGACCCGCTCTTTGAAGATGGGATAGAACGTAGACCTAATCGCCAGCGGCAGGCCTTTATTGAAGGCAAAGAGCGCCAGCGCTAGTCCCACGACCGCATAGATCGCCCACGCCTGGAGCCCCCAGTGATAGAGCGTGGCGGCCAGCCCGAGCCTGGCCGAGCCCTCGACATCGCCGGGCAATCCTCCGAGCGGTGCCCAGCTGTCAGGGCTCCCGGCATCCGGCGCGACGGAGCTTACAAAGTGCGTCATCGGCTCACCGACGCTCCAGAACAGCAGCCCGATGCCCATCCCCGCCGCAAACAGCATGCAGAGCCATGCCAACAGCGAAAAGTCCGGCTTCGAATCAGGCCCACCGAGCCTGACTTTGCCATAGGGCGAGAGCGCAATAGCGACCGCGAATACCAGAAAGATGTTGGAGGCCAGGATGAAAAGCCAGTCGAAGCGGACCGTTACCCAGCTCATCGCAGCGGTGAATATGCCGGTTGCGAGTTCCGGGAACGCCAGCGTGAAGATGACGAACACAATCGTCATCAGCCCGGAGATCGCAAAAACAGGGTTATGGATGTCGACCTCAATGGGGCCGATGGTCGTGACCAGATTGTCTTGGCCAATCTGGTAGTCGGTATCAATCAGGTTCCCGCCTGCCGCCGGGCTTTCACTGCTATCGGCCATGCTTTACCTCCACTGATGATCACAGCTGTCCATGCGCGCTTCCTATCCCTCGGGCAGCCTGTTACTGCTGCGGCCCGGATTGACGAGGCGGCGACTGTCGAGATCCAAGAATAGTCACGATTCTGGCGATCCGTGGTTTCGCCTGCTTCTCCAAACCCTCATGAGTGCTTCCGGTCCCGTTGGCAGCAGATCGAGACAGAGGGCTTCGCATGCTCCTAGCGCCCCGCCCAGAAGCGGCTCGGGTGCAGCGATTCGGGAGTTTAATGTCTGCGCGGCTTTGGTGGTGAGCTAGGAGGAGACGTGAATGACCTGCAGAGAGGGCCTCGCAAAAGTCTGTCCCCTTTGTTCAACGTGCCGGGGCCGGACGTCAGCGCCGGGCTGGTCTTTTCTGACGAGATCCATGCCATCTCCGCTGCCATCGGCGCGCACTGCGTGGCGCTGATGAACCGACAGTTGATCGAGGACGGGTGAGGGGCAGGGCGGCTGATGCAGCCGTTTGGACCGGAGATGGAAGGCAAGCCGTTCATCTCGCATATCCCGGAAGCCGTCATGATGATTAGACGGTTCGGGCGGTTCGGGCGGTGAGGGAGTGGGTGATGAAGGTGCCGGGTGGGTTGTGCGAGTTGTAGCTTCGCTGGTTGTTTTTTTTGGGTCCGTGCCGCCGCTTTTTTATGAGGGTGATTGACGCATTGGTTCCGCCCTGCTGGGCGGGTCACTTTTTCCAGTCGCGGAAAAAGTAACCAAAAACGCTTGCCCCTGCATCCGGCCCTGCGCTTCGCTCCGGGTTCGTTCGCTCCATCGCCATTCCAGGGGCACGCCGCGAAGGGCCATCCCTGGCCCATCGCGGCTCTCGCGGCATCCATGCCGCTCAACCCCTTCCACGTCGATTCCGCTCACCCTTTTGAAAGGGGCGGTTGGTGTCGCCTGATAGTTCGTGTATCGGCTATTCCGGCTAGCCGTTGGCAAGCTCAGACTTCCAACGCCGCTGGCCATAGGAAGTACGGACCAAATTTTGGGCTCATGCGAAACTCGCCTCCAGCTTCCTTACCTTTTTCGGTCAGGTAGTTCTTGCCGTCGCGAAGCTCAAGCAGCCCTTGGCTTAACAGCTTTTCGAGAAATTCGGGCGTCTTCAGCCCTAGCTTTTGCGCCATTTTTGAACTGGTCAGCTTGTTCACGCTGTCGTCTGTTTCAGCGGCTGGCTCGCTGTCCTTGGCCACGACCTCTAAGGAGATACGTACTTCATCGCTGATGCGGATAATTCGTTGGGCTTCTTCGTAGGCGTCACGGTAAAGGTCAGTATCGTTCTGCCGGTCGATGAAGATACCCATCTCGTTGTTGTTGACCTGACTGAACTCGTAGAGGTTGAGGCTGGTGATAATGCAGCTCTCTTCGTTCAGGTAGCACTTCGCATGAAGGTTCTTGCAGAAGCTCGTGCGGATGTAGCTCAGGCCCTTGAGCCAGTTGACCTCTTCGGGTTGCAGTTCGCTTTTTCCATACACAATCCGAACATCGATTTTCAGTCGATCCTTGTCTTCCAGCAGCTCCTTGATTCGCTCGTTAAGCCGCAGGAACGGACTGATCAAGATCAGGCGGTCCTTGGCCGTCTTGATCATTTCTTCCAAGTAATAGTTTGTTGCGCTGGTATTCAGGAACTTGGCCACAAGGCCCTCCATGGTGGTGGCTAGCGAGCGGGCGATTTCACACGCTTTATCTGGAGCGTGCAAGGCCGGGACATTCAGGTAGTGCTATGCGCGCTGATGAAAAATGACTCCTACGCGGGCATCTCGTTTCGTGTAGTCCTGCACTTCGGGAATTGCGAGCAGCCCCAGAACGAATTGCCGACATTACTTCCTCGTTTTGCTACGCGCTGAACCATCGGTGCCTGACAGGTAGGGCATGTAGGTTGTGCTGCGCGACGGCATGGCCGATTTGAATGGTGGCGCGCTCTTCAACGCTGAGTTCGGTATAAGACATAGGGGCAGCACCGTACCGAAAAGGTCAGGTGTTGCACTCAGTTTTTGCCGCCGCCTTCAATAATAATTTGCTCGAATGACATGCCCTTCATGCATCGGCTGGTGATATGTCCTTCATAAATCTGATAGAGTTTATTGCTTAGAAGCGTTGTTTTGCCGCTTCCGGAATGCCCGTAAACGACAATTTGCTTTCCTGGTGTATTCAGAGCATTAATTAGGCTGTCGTTGATGCTGTTACGGTCAATAAAAGCTAACTTGGCTGGCTGAGAAGGCGTGAAAACATCGTACACGTCGTAATCTTGAACGATATCTGTGTTCATCTTTGGTCCAAAAAAAACCCTGCGCTTTGCAGGGTTTGAATTCATTCAATACCCCAAATCCTTTTTAGGTATTGCGCTTTTAGCGATGGCTGACTGATGTTGCAATCAATCCCAGCTCAAAGCCCCACCAGTCTGATACTCAATAACCCGCGTCTCGAAGAAGTTCTTCTCCTTCTTTAAGTCCATGATCTCGCTCATCCACGGGAACGGGTTGGTGGTGCCTGGATACTCTTCCTTCAGGCCAATCTGCGTCAGGCGGCGGTTGGCGATGAATTTGAGGTAGTCCTCCATCATGGAGGCGTTCATGCCGAGGACGCCGCGGGGCATGGTGTCGCGGGCGTATTCGATTTCGAGCTGCGTGCCCTGGAGGATCATCTGGGTCGCTTCGTCCTTCATGGCGGCGTCCCACAGGTGCGGGTTTTCGATCTTGATCTGGTTGATCACGTCGATGCCGAAGTTCAGGTGCATGGACTCGTCGCGCAGGATGTATTGGAACTGCTCGGCGGTGCCGGTCATCTTGTTGCGGCGGCCCATGGAGAGGATCTGGGTAAAGCCACAATAGAAGAAGATGCCTTCCAGTACGCAGTAGTAGGCAATGAGGTTGCGCAGGAACTCTTTATCCGTCTCGACGGTGCCGGTCTGGAAGGTCGGGTCGGAGATGGAGCGGGTGTACTTGAGGCCCCATGAGGCTTTCTTCGCGACGCTCGGGATCTCGTGGTACATGTTGAAGATCTCGCCTTCATCCATGCCCAGCGATTCGATGCAGTACTGGTAGGCGTGGGTGTGGATCGCCTCCTCGAAGGCCTGGCGCAGGATGTACTGGCGGCACTCGGGGTTGGTGATCAGGCGGTACACGGCCAGCACGAGGTTGTTGGCGACCAGGCTGTCGGCGGTGGAGAAGAAGCCGAGGTTGCGCTTGACGATGCGGCGCTCGTCCTCGGAGAGGCCGTCCGGCGCCTTCCACAGGGCGATGTCGGCGTTCATGTTCACTTCCTGCGGCATCCAGTGGTTGGCGCAACCATCCAGGTACTTCTGCCAGGCCCAGTCGTACTTGAAAGGTACGAGCTGGTTGAGGTCGGCGCGGGCGTTGATCATCTGTTTGTCGCCGACGTGAACGCGGGCGGATTCGCCTTCGAGTTCGTCCAGGCCTTCCTGGATGTCGAGGTCGTCCAGGGCCTTCTTGGCGCGGGCGACGGCCGCGGAGTCGTCAGAGGCAACGGCGCGGGCTTCTTCGACGGAGCCGGCGGCGTCCTTGTCGAGCTTGGCCGGTGCGTCGTTTGCGGCGGCAGCGGCTTGCGGGGCAGCCGGCGCGGCAGTGGTGGTGGTTTCTTCTTCGTCGAATTCGTCCCAGCTCAGCATGGCGGTTTTTCCTGATTGGGGACCGGTCGTGGCCGGTCGAAAATGTCTGGTGGCTTTTGGTTTGCACGCAAAAGCGGGTGTTTTGTTGGGGGAGGGTGGAGGTGCCCTGCGCCCTTGGTGTTCTGTTAGGTCGGGGCTTTGGTCCGGCCTTTGTGTTGTCTTGTGGGGCTGCCCCTCACCCTAGCTCTCTTCCCCGGAGGGGCGAGGGGATGGATTGGTGGAGGCCTTGGGCTATGCGCTAACTCGGGTGATGCGTTGGCGGATAGCGTTTCGCGAGCAAGCTCGCTCCTACAGGTAAAAGCAGCTGGGTGTGAGCGCGAAGCTGAGCGAGGCAGCGCTAGGCGTCTGCCAAGTCGGAGCCCCTGAGCGTACAGCTGTACATGATGGGGGCCGGCTTGGCGGACAACAACGCGCGGTCCGCTCAGGTTCGTGCGTCAGCCAAACTCCTTATTGGCAGGCTTCGCAGTCTGGTTCATCAATGGCACACGCCTTCGGCACCGGTGCCGGGCCGGCTGCCATTTCTGGCGCTGGCGCAGCTTTTGCCGGAGCAGCGCTGGCGCTGCCGTTGCCACCGCTGGACACGGCGTTGAGCTTGCCGGTGTTGACGGTGGACTTCTCGGTGCTGGTCGCGGCCAGGGCACGGAGGTAGTAGGTGGTTTTCAAGCCACGGTACCAGGCCATGCGGTAGGTCACGTCCAGCTTCTTGCCCGAAGCGCCGGCGATGTAGAGGTTCAGCGACTGGGCCTGGTCGATCCACTTTTGGCGGCGGCTGGCGGCGTCGACGATCCACTTGGTTTCCACTTCGAAGGCGGTCGCGTAGAGGTCTTTCAACTCCTGCGGGATGCGCTCGATCTGCTGCACCGAACCGTCGTAGTACTTGAGGTCGTTGATCATGACCGCGTCCCACAGGCCGCGCGCCTTGAGGTCGCGAACCAGGTAGGGGTTGATCACGGTGAATTCGCCCGAGAGGTTCGATTTCACGTACAGGTTCTGGTAGGTCGGCTCGATGGACTGCGACACGCCGGTGATGTTGGCGATGGTCGCGGTCGGCGCGATGGCCATGATGTTCGAATTACGAATGCCATTCTTGACGCGGGCACGCACCGGGGCCCAGTCCAGGGACTCGGTCAGGTCGACGTCGATGTACTTCTGGCCACGCGCTTCGATGAGGATCTGCTGGGAATCCAGCGGTAGGACGCCCTGGCTCCACAATGAACCCTGGAAGGTTTCGTAGGCGCCGCGCTCGTCGGCCAGGTCACAGGAGGCCTGGATGGCGAAGTAGCTGACCGCTTCCATGGACTTGTCGGCGAAGTCGATGGCGGCGTCGGAACCGTAGGGGATGTGCTGCAGGTACAGCGCGTCCTGGAAACCCATGATGCCCAGGCCCACCGGGCGGTGCTTGAAGTTGGAGTTCTTCGCCTGCGGCACGGAGTAGTAGTTGATGTCGATGACGTTATCGAGCATCCGCACAGCAGTGCGCACGGTGCGCTCCAGCTTGGCGGTGTCGAGCTTGCCGTCGACGATGTGGCGCGGCAGGTTGATCGAGCCCAGGTTGCAGACGGCGATCTCGTCCTTGTTGGTATTGAGCGTGATCTCGGTGCAGAGGTTGGAGCTGTGCACCACGCCGACGTGCTGCTGCGGGCTGCGCAGGTTGCACGGGTCCTTGAAGGTCAGCCATGGGTGGCCGGTTTCGAACAGCATGGAGAGCATCTTGCGCCACAGGTCTTTGGCCTGCAGGGTCTTGTAGTTCTTGATCTTGCCGTATTCGATCAGGGCTTCGTAATACTCGTAGCGCTCCTCGAAGGCCTTGCCGGTGAGGTCGTGCAGGTCGGGTACTTCGCTCGGCGAGAACAGGGTCCACTTGCCGTCGTCGAAGACGCGCTTCATGAACAGGTCCGGAATCCAGTTGGCGGTGTTCATGTCGTGGGTACGGCGACGGTCGTCACCAGTGTTCTTGCGCAGCTCGAGGAATTCCTCGATGTCCAGGTGCCAGGTTTCCAGGTAGGCGCAGACCGCGCCCTTGCGCTTGCCGCCCTGGTTAACCGCAACAGCTGTGTCGTTGACCACTTTCAGGAAGGGCACGACGCCCTGGGATTTGCCGTTGGTGCCCTTGATGTAGGCGCCCAGTGCGCGTACCGGGGTCCAGTCGTTGCCGAGGCCGCCGGCGAACTTGGAGAGCAGGGCGTTATCGCGGATGGCGTCGTAGATGCCGCCCAGGTCGTCCGGCACGGTGGTCAGGTAGCAGGAGGACAGCTGCGGACGCAGGGTGCCGGCGTTGAACAGGGTCGGCGTGGAGGCCATGTAGTCGAAGGACGACAGCAGGTTGTAGAACTCGACGGCGCGCGCTTCGCGGTTTTCTTCCTCGATGGCCAGGCCCATGGCGACGCGCATGAAGAAGATCTGCGGCAGCTCGAAACGCACGCCATCCTTGTGGATGAAGTAGCGGTCGTAGAGGGTCTGCAGGCCGAGGTAGGTGAACTGCTGGTCCTGCTCGTGGTTGATCGCCGCGCCAAGCGTGGCCAGGTCGTATTCCTTCAGGCGCGGGTCGAGCAGTTCGAACTGCACGCCTTTTTCCACGTAAGCCGGCAGGGCCTTGGCGTAGAGGTCGGCCATCTCGTGATGGGTGGCGGACTCGGCGACTTCCAGGAAGCTCAGGGCTTCGGCGCGCAGGGTGTCCATCAAGAGGCGGGCGGTGACGTAGGAGTAGTTCGGCTCACGCTCGACCAGCGTACGGGCGGTCATCACCAGCGCGGTGTTGACGTCGGTCTGCTCGACACCGTCGTACAGGTTCTTCAGGGTTTCTTTCTGGATCAGCGCGCCATCGACTTCTTCGAGGCCTTCGCAGGCTTCGGTGATGATGGTGTTCAGGCGGCCCAGGTCCAGCGGCGACAGGCTGCCGTCGGCACGCTTGATGCGGATGCTCGGGTGGGCTTCGACCGGTGCGTCGACGGCGCCGCGCTTGCGCTCCTGGCTGCGCGATTCACGGTAGATCACGTAGTCGCGGGCCACTTTCTGCTCGCCGGAACGCATCAGGGCCAGTTCGACCTGGTCCTGGATCTCTTCGATGTGGATGGTGCCGCCGGAAGGCATGCGACGCTTGAAAGTGGCGGTGACCTGTTCGGTCAGGCGGGCCACGGTGTCATGGATGCGCGACGAGGCGGAGGCGCTGTTGCCTTCCACTGCGAGAAACGCCTTGGTGATGGCGACGGTGATCTTGTCGTCGGTGTAGGGGACGACTGTACCGTTGCGCTTGATCACGCGCAGCTGGCCCGGCGCGGTAGCGGCCAGGTCCAGCGAGCTGTTGTCGGCGTGCGGGTTCTCGCGAGTGGACTCGTTCTGCATGGGGTCTCCGGATTCTCTCTGTCTCGGTAGCACGTTAGGTGTCAGGCCTGCTTTGTGGGCGGCCTTGATCGGGTCTTGCGTGTCTCGTATTGCATGAACCATGCCCCGGCGAACCGGCCCATGGGTGACTCAAAACTGGAAACGATCCGGCACCGGGGGTGGCGAATCGAATGTGCCGAAGCATAGTCAGGCGTTGTGAAGATCACAACCTCAAAACACAACATGTAGTGTGACGCGCTTGGCGCATGCGCTACTGCTGGGCTTGAGCAAAATCAACGTTGGGCTGTGCAGGATCGCGGTCTACGGCGACGATCTATCGCGGCCGTGAGGGCGCGAGCCGGGTAAAAATCAGAGCGAATTTATTTTGCTTGCTTTTTTCGGCGTTTGTGTCTGTTTGGCCTTGGACACCCAATATGTGGGGTAAAAGGCGCTTGGAGCGACACGATAGTGGGGGTTCAGGCCCAGTGCAAGGCACCTGAAAGGAACAACCTGTGGATAACATGTGGGTGAGCTGTGCGCGATAAGGGCGCAGCCCGCGCCGTTTCCGGCGTGCAAAGGCTTCGGATGAAATGCGGGCTCATACAGCGCTTTCAGACGCCCGGAGGTGCCTTGGGCAAAACACTATATGTGGTGTTTTGTCAAAGGCGGATTTAGCGACGTTTACGCTCGGCGAGACGGTGATTTGACAGAACGGGCTGCGCTGATGGCCTTTTGCCTGGCATGGGCCGGCGCGGCGCTGTGGCGGTTCTGCGAAGCGGGCATCAAGGCGTCGCTTCGACCGGTCATCCAGGCCGCTCCGTCGTGGAGGTGCATGTCAACCGCTGCCATCTGGCGGTGCCCTGGCGCTACAATGCCGGCCGGTGTATCGGGAGGGCGCGTGGTGGATCAAGAGTCTTGGAACATCCTGATTGTCGAAGATGACCAGCGGTTGGCCGAACTGACCCGCGAGTATCTTGAAGGCAATGGCATGCAGGTCTCGATTGAGGCGGACGGCGCCCAGGCGGCCGAACGCATCATTAATGAGCGTCCCGATCTGGTGGTGCTCGACCTGATGCTGCCCGGCGAAGACGGACTGTCGATCTGCCGCAAGGTGCGTGATCGTTATGACGGGCCGATCCTGATGCTGACCGCGCGCGCCGACGACCTCGATCAGGTGCTGGGCCTGGAGATCGGTGCCGATGACTACGTCTGCAAGCCGGTGCGGCCGCGGTTGTTGCTGGCCCGTATTCGCGCCTTGCTGCGTCGCCGGGAAGGGCCAGAGGTGGCGGCGACTACAGGCGGCAAGCGCGTCCAGTACGGCCCGCTGGTGGTCGACAACGCGCTGCGCGAGGCCTGGTTGCGCGGTGAGGGCATCGAGCTGACCGGCGCAGAGTTCGACCTGCTGTGGCTGCTGACCTCCAATCCGGGACGGATCATGTCTCGGGAACAGATCTTCTCTGAATTGCGCGGTATCGAGTACGACGGCCAGGACCGCTCCATCGATGTGCGTATTTCGCGCATCCGCCCCAAGATCGGTGACGACCCCGACCACCCGCGCCTGATCAAGACGGTGCGTGGCAAGGGCTACCTGTTCGTTTCCGAAGCGGCTGAAGCGCTGCAGTGAATTCGATCTTCCTGCGCATCTACGGCGGCATGCTCGCCGTACTGGTGCTGGTTGGACTGCTGGGCGTGGGCGGTCTGCATCTGCTCAACCAGGTACGGGCCGATCAGCATCGCGAAGCGCTGGCGGCCGGTACCTTTCGCCTGATGGCGCACAACATGAGCAACATGACGCCCATCGAACGGCGTCAGGCGGCGAACCTCTGGGGGCGGCTGCTGGGGATTCCGTTGCGGGTGCGCACCCTGGAAGACATCCGGCTGGAAAGCGGCCTGGAGACACGACTGCTGCGCGGCCAGGTCTTGGTGGAGCAGATTCGCCCCGGCAGCGTGACGATCTACTCCCTGGTCAGCGCCGACGACCGGCTGGCCCTGACCGGCGAGGTCGAACAACTCAGCGAACAGCTGGCACGCGCCACGATCTACCTGCTGATCGACGAGCTGATCCGCTATCCCGAAGCCGAACAACCCCAGCGCCTGGCTGAACTGAAGGCGGCGCGTGGTTTCGGCTATCCGCTGGAGCTGCTGACCCGCGACAGCGCCAGCCTCGACGACGATCAGCGGCGCCGGCTGGATGAAGGCGACACGGTGATGGCGCTGGTCAACGGCGGCGAGGCTATCCGGGTGTTCGCCGCGATTGCCGGAACCCCGTGGATCATGTCGCTGGGGCCGTTGCGTCAGCTCAATCCCTATCCGCCCGAGCTGCTGACACTCATCGGTGTATTGGGTTTGTCGCTGATCGGGCTGACGGTGTATCTGCTGGTACGCCAGCTGGAGCGGCGCCTAAGGAGCGTCGGGCGCGCCGCCACGCGCATCGCTAACGGCCAGCTGGAAGCGCGCGTGCCGGATGCCGGAACCGACTCGGTCGGGCGATTGGCCAAGGCCTTCAACGGCATGGCCACTCATCTGCAGCGCTTGCTGGCGGTGCAGCGGGAAATGGTCAGCGCTGTGGCCCACGAGCTGCGAACGCCGGTCGCACGGTTACGTTTCGGCCTGGAAATGGCCGGCTCGGCGCAGACAGCGGAAGCACGCAATCGCTATCTGGAAGACATGGATGGCGATATCGACGACCTGGATCGCCTGGTGGACGAGATGTTGGTCTATACCCGCCTCGAACGGGGTTCGCCGGAGCTGACGTTCCAGGCGGTGGATCTGGGCGCTCTGGTCGATCAGGTCATCGGAGAGCTGGCGCCATTGCGGCCAACGGTGCAGGTCGAGCGAGGGCCGTGTAAGCCGGCCGCCGACGGCAGCAGCATGGTCGATGCCGAGCCGCACTACCTGCGCCGCGCCTTGAGCAATCTGATCAGCAACGCCATGCGCCACGCCGAAACACGGGTTCAGGTCAGCTTCGTCATCGATGGCGAACGGGCGCAACTGGTGGTCGACGATGACGGGCCGGGCGTGCCCGAGGAGTCGTGGGAGAAGGTCTTTGCCCCCTTTCTGCGTCTGGATGACAGCCGCACCCGCGCGTCCGGCGGGCATGGTTTGGGGCTGTCCATCGTCCGGCGAATTACCTACTGGCACGGCGGCCGTTCGCAGATTGGGCATAGCGACCTGGGCGGCGCGCGCTTCAGCCTGGTCTGGCCGCGCAAGCGCTTGAAGTAGGCGCTGAGATCAGCGCCCTGCGGCTATCGAGAGGTGTGTTGTCCGCGAGGGCTTCGCGTTTGACTGTGACGATTCAGGCCGGAATGCTCACCAGGCTCAGCAGGTAATCATCGAACTGCGCAAACTGGCCCTCCAGCTCGGCGCCGGTTTTCCATTCTTCCGATAGATCATTGAGCAGACGCAGGCGGGCGTAACCGCTGCTGTCGTGGTGGATCAGCTCGGCTTCCTGGAAGTAGAAGCGCTTGTTGACCAGCGGATACAGCGCCTTGAACAGGCTTTCCTTGATGGAAAAGGTCAGGGTGACGCGTTGGGCGCGCTGGGTCTCGTCGAGTGCGGCGTAACCTTCCAGCTCGCGCGGCGTGAGGATTTCAGCGACCAGGCGGTCGGCCCGTGTAGTGGGAATCTGCTTCTCGACATCCAGCCCGAGACCGCGCCATTGCGCGCGGCGCGCCACCACGGTCGCCGCCCAGCCAGCGCCATGGGTGATGGAGCCGACCACCCCGGCAGGCCAGCAGGGCGAGCGGTCCTCGTTCACGGCCGGGATGCACGGCACGCCCGTCACCCTGCGTAAGCCCTCGTGAGCACAGAGGCGACCGGCGAGAAACTCGGTCTGGCGCTTGCTCACGGCGCTCATGCCCGGCACGCCGCAGCGGGTGAAGTCCTCGGGGTCGAGCAGGGCGGGGTCGAAGCGAGTGCTGATCAACTGCACGCCGGGCAAAGCGAGCGGCAGCGGCCAGTGATCGCTCAGGGGCGAGCAGCAGACTGGGTGGTAAAGAATGGAAGTCATGGGCGTTACTGTGCCTCAGTGCCGTCGTTTGCGCAGTTCCGGTGATACGCCTCGCTGGGCATGGGACTCTTCGCGAGCAAGCTCGCTCCTACAACAAACGTACGGTCGCAACTATGGGCAGCGTAGGAGCGAGCTTGCTCGCGAACCAGAACCGCGGGCGGGCCATTTTTCATCAGGCCTTCTCAGGTCGAGCAAGGATCTTCGGCGCTGCGTCGATGATCTGGCGGGACAGGCTTTCCATGCGCGGCGACTGCACCTTCCAGGTGTGCCAGTACAGGGAGATGTCCAGCGGCGCGTCTGCGGCCAGGTCGACCACGATGCCCTCGGCCAATGCATCCTGCAGCAACGGCTGCGGCACCATGCCATAGCCCAGCCCGTAGCGGATCGCATTGAAGCGTGGCTCGGCGCCGGGCACGTAGTGACAAGGGTAGGCACCTTCCGGCAGCCCCAGCCGGCGCAGCAAAAACGAAGAGGTGAGGCGGTCCTTGTTGGTGTAGGCGACCACCGGCGCCTTGCGCGCGGCATTGCGGTTCAGGCCGTTGGGAAAGTACTGCTGCCGAAAGGCGGCGGACGCGACCAAACGATAGCGCATGCTCCCCAGCGGGCTGGCCGTGCAGCCGCGCATGGGCTGGGGTTCGGTGCTGATGCAGCCAATCGCCAGACCGGTTTCCAGCAGGCTGTAGGTGTGGTCCTGGTCCTCGACCGTCAGATCGAGCAGCACGCGTTCCTTGATCAGCACGTCGGCCAGCGCCGGAAAGAACCAGGTGCCCAGGCTGTCGGCATTGAGCGCGGCGACCACCACCAGCGGCGCGTCGCTGCGTTCGGCCAGGTCGGCCATCAGGTCGGCTTCAAGCAAGGTGGCGCGCTTGAGGTACTGCAGCAGCCGCTGGCCTATTTCGGTGGGGCGGCAAGGGCGGCTGCGCACCACCAGAGCATTGCCCAGAGCGCTTTCCAGCGCTCGCACCCGCTGTGAAATCGCAGGCGGCGTCAGATGCAGGCGCAGGGCGGCTTGCTCAAAACTGCCGGTTTTGATGACCGCACGGAAGGCTTCAGTCTGTTTGGGATCAAGATTCAAGCCCTGCGTCCTCAGATTAAATAAATGTTTGTATAGCCTAATTTTGCTAAGTCACATCGATTGAATGGCAGTGTGCCCCATAATGGCGCCGTTTTCCCGCCTGCCAGTTCTGGAGTTCCGCTGTGACGCTGTTGCATATCATCTATCTGATTGCCATTACGGCCGAAGCCATGTCCGGCGCCATCATGGGGATGCGCCGCGGCATGGACCTGTTCGGTATCTGCATGCTCGGCACGGTGACGGCGCTGGGCGGCGGCACGGCGCGCGATGTGCTGCTGGGGCATTACCCGATCGGCTGGATCGCCCATCCCGAGTACCTTGGTTTCACCGTGGGCGCGGCCATCGTCACCGCGCTGGTCGCGCGGCACATGCATCACTTGCGGCAGGTGTTTCTGTTGGTCGACGGCCTGGGCCTGGTGGCCTTTACCGTGATCGGTTGCGGCGTCGCCATGGACATGGGCGCGCACCTTTCAATCGTCGTGCTGGCGGGGGTCATCACCGGCGTGTTTGGCGGACTGCTGCGCGACATTCTCTGCAACCGTGTGCCGATGGTGTTGCGGCGCGAGCTCTATGCAACGGTGGCGCTGTTCACTGGCGTGCTCTACGTGACGCTGCTCTGGCTCGGGATCGACACGTCCATTGCCTCACTGGCCACGCTGTGTGCGGGCTTCCTGTTCCGGGTGCTGGCAATGACCTTCCAGTGGCAGCTGCCGCACTTCCAGGAGCGCGACGTCCGCGGGCTGGACTGAGTTCGCAACGGCCAGGCGCCCAATCAAGACGCGCCTGGTTCTGCCTGACGTGCATTTGTCTTGCAACGCAGATTCCCGCCCTTCGAGCCGCTACACTAGCGCACTGGCCACCAGGGGAATGGAACCGTGCTGAGAGACCTAGGAATAAAGAGTCGGGTGCTGGTGTTGATCTTGTTGCCCAGCACAGTGCTAGCCGTAGCGCTTGGCATCTATTTCACCTGGATGCAGCTGTCGGAGATGCGCCATCAGCTCGATGCGCGCGGCCAGCTGATCGCCGAGCAGTTGGCCCCGTTGGCGGCGCCGGCCATGGCGCAGGGCTACGGCAAGCGGCTGCAGCGTATTCTCAATCAGGTGCTGGATCAGCCTGACGTGCGTGCGGTCTCCATCCTCGATGCCGAGCGCAATCTGCAAGCCCATGCCGGGCCGAACATGATCACCCCGTCGCCGCCAACCGATCCCGAGGCGCTGACTCAGGTCAGCAGCGTCGACACCACGCGCATCCTCCTGCCGGTGCTTGGCAAGCATCTGAATCTCGCCGAAGACAATCCCGACAACGACCTCCGCCTGATTGGCTGGCTGGAGTTGGAGCTGTCGCACCAGGGCACGTTGCTACGCGGTTACCGCAGCCTGTTTGCCAGCCTGTTGCTGATTGGCGCGGGGCTGATCATTACTGCGCTGCTGGCGCTGCGCATGAGTACCGCAATCAGCAAGCCGCTGCACAGGGTCAAGGTGGCCGTGGCGCAGCTCAAGGACGGTCACCTGGAGACTCGTTTGCCAGCGCTCGGCAGCCATGAAATGGACGAAGTGGCGGCAGGCATCAACCGTATGGCCGAAGCCTTGCTGGCCGCGCGTGAAGAATTGCAGCAGAGCATCGACCAGGCCACCGAAGACGTGCAGCAGAACCTCGAGACAATCGAGATCCAGAACATCGAGCTGGACCTGGCACGTAAGGAAGCGCTGGAGGCCAGCCGGATCAAGTCCGAGTTCCTGGCCAACATGAGCCACGAGATACGCACGCCACTCAATGGCATCCTCGGCTTTACCCACCTGCTGCAGAAAAGCGACCTGACGCCACGCCAGCAGGACTACTTATCGACCATCGAAAAATCCGCTGACAGCCTGCTCGGGATCATCAACGAGATCCTCGATTTCTCGAAGATCGAGGCCGGCAAGCTGGTCCTCGACAACATCCCGTTCAATTTGCGCGACCTGATCGAGGACACCCTGACCATCCTCGGCCCGGCGGCGCACCAGAAGCACTTGGAGCTGGTCAGCCTGGTCTACCGCGACACGCCGCTATCCCTGGTCGGCGACCCGCTGCGACTCAAACAGGTGCTGACCAATCTGGTCAGCAATGCCATCAAGTTCACCAATGAAGGCACCGTCATCGTCCGGGCGATGGTCGAAGACGAGCGCTCTGACCGCGCTCAGCTGCGCATCAGCGTGCAGGACACCGGCATCGGCCTGACCGATCAGGATCTGCGTGCGCTGTTCCAGGCGTTCAGCCAGGCGGACAATTCTCTGTCGCGCCAACCGGGCGGTACCGGTCTCGGGCTGGTGATTTCCAAGCGACTGATCGAGCAGATGGGCGGCGAAATCGGGGTGGACAGCATTCCGGAAGAGGGCTCCGAATTCTGGATCAGTCTGAGCCTGCCCAAAGCGCGTGACGACATCGAGGACCTGCCGCGGGCAGCACTGCTCGGACGCAAGGTCGGCTTGCTCGAGCAGCATCCGCTAACGCGCCAGGCCTTGCAGCATCAGCTGGAAAGCTGCGGCATGGAGGTGCTGCCGTTTGACAGCCTGGATCAGTTGCAGGCGGCGGTGTTCGAAGCGCATACCAGCGACACACCGATCGAGGTTGCTGTGCTCGGTGTGACCCATCGAGAAATCGCACCGCAACAGCTGTGCCTGAGGCTTTGGGAGTTCGAAGGGTTGGGTTGCAAATGCATCGTGCTCTGCCCGACCATTGAACAGGCGCAGTATCACGAAGCGTTGCCCGAGTCGCACACCCATGCCCAGCTGCAGAGCAAGCCGGCCTGTACGCGAAAGCTGCAGCGGGTGCTGCTCGATCTGCTGCGGCCGCCACAGGCGATGACCGAGAGCATCGCCGTGTCGGAAACCCGACCGCCGCGGGTGCTGTGCGTCGATGACAACCCAGCCAACCTGCTGCTGCTGGAAACCCTGCTGACCGACATGGGCGGTGAAGTCGAGGCGGTGAGCAGCGGTGGGGAAGCATTGGAGGTGGTCAAGCATAAGTCTTTCGATCTGGTGTTCATGGACGTGCAGATGCCGGGCATGGACGGGCGCCAGACCACCGAGGCGATTCGTCGCTGGGAAGGTGACAGTGCGCAGCCACCGATGCCGATCGTCGCGCTCACGGCCCACGCGCTGTCCAACGAAAAACGCTCGCTACTGCAAAGTGGGCTCGACGATTACCTGACCAAGCCGATCAGCGAGCGCCAGCTGGCTCAGGTGATCCTGAAGTGGACCGGCCTGCCGCTGGCTCGCAGCTTTGTTGCAGCGCCCCCTGACACGGCGACGCCGGAAAACAACCTCAAGGTGCTCGATGCGGAAGAGGGGTTGCGGCTGGCCGCCGGCAAAGCCGATCTCGCAGCGGACATGCTGAGCATGTTGTTGGCTTCGCTGGAGGATGATCGTCAGGTGATCCGCGAAACGCGCCTGGCGAATGATCGGCAGGGAACCATCGATCGGGTGCACCGCTTGCACGGTGCCACCCGCTACTGCGGTGTGCCGCAATTGCGCGCGGCCTGTGAGCGCAGCGAAACCCTGCTGAAACAGAACCACCCCAGTGCGGCGCAAGCGCTGGATGAGCTAGACAGCGCCATCGAGCGACTGGAGAACGAAGCGCGCGTGGTTTAGTGCAAACGTCGTCCTGAATGCAGTGCCCGGAGGTGGGGCTTCCGGCACTGACGTTCACACGCATTCTGATATGAGCGGCGTACCCTGCGGCAGATGCAAGCCGCAGGGTTGCCTGAAGGCTTGCTGTAGCCGAGGCGTTACTCGCCCATCACCACACCTTCGCGGCGCGGGTCGGCGCCGCCGAACCAGCCGCTGTCGGTGCGTTGGATAGCTTGAAGTCCGCTGGTCATTTCCGTTTCGTTGACTTCATGGCCGCGCACTTTCAGCGCCTGTACGGTGCTGGCCGGGAAGCGTCCTGCTTCAAGCACTGTGGGGCCGTTGAAGCTGCCGAAGTTGGGCAGGTCGATGGCGCGTTGGGCATCGAGCCCCCAGTCGTACATGCCCAGCAGGGTCTTCGCCGTGAAGTGGATGATCGCCGCGCCGCCCGGGGAGCCAAGGCTCGCCAGGAACTGTTCGCCCGTGACGTCGAACACTAGCGTCGGGCTCATGCTCGAACGCGGGCGCTTGTTCGGTTCGACCCGGTTGGCCACCTGCCGACCCATCGCGTCGTAGGGTTCGAAGGCAAAGTCGGTGAGTTCGTTGTTCAGCAGGTAGCCGCCGGGGAGACCGGTGCCGCCATCGTTGAGCAGGCGCGAGCCGAAGGCCTGCTCGATGGTGGTAGTCATCGCCAGCGCGTTGCCCTCTGCGTCGACGATGCTGATATGGCTGGTGCCGTATTCCGGTTGCGCCGCCTGCGGGGCGAACGCAATCGGCATTTCGCCGGGTTCGCCCGCTTCGGCAGTGCCCATGCTGCGCGGGCCAATCAGCGCGGCGCGCTGTTTGATGTAGCTCGGTGCAAGCATGCTGTTCCAGGTGCGGCCGGGTACCGGCACGAAATCAGGGTCGGCCAGGTATTTGGCGCGGTCTGCATAGGCCAGGCGTGCGGCCTCGGTGTAGCGGTGCAGGAATTCGACAGAAGGCACCCCCTGATCGAGAGGCTGAACCGGCGGCAGCTGTTCCAGCATGCCAAGGATCTGCATCTGGGTGATGTGGCCCGATGACGGTGGCGGGAAACCGCAAACCTGATAGCGCTTCTGCCAGAGGGTGCAAATGGCGTCGCGCTGGCGCGGTTGATAGCCTTCCAGGTCGTTCAGACTGATGCGGCCTGGGTTGGTCGGATGAGTGTTTACCTGCAGGACCAGCGAGCGGGCATTGGCCCCTGTATAGAACGCCTTGCTGCCGCGCTCGGCGATGTCCTTGAGCAACGCCGCGAGGGCCGGATTGCGCAAGCGATGGCCGACCGGCAGAGGCTCGCCATCGTTCTGGTAGTAGAACGCCGCCGCACGCGGGTCTTTGCGCAAGGCCGGGTCGCTGGCCAGCAGGCCATGCAGGCGTGGGCTGATCTCGAAACCGTCTTCGGCGAGTTCGATGGCCGGCTTGAACAAGGCGCTCCAGGGCAACTTGCCGTACTGGTCGTGAGCGCGTTCGAGCATCCTGACCACACCGGGCACACCCACCGACCGGCCGCCCACCACGGCGTCGAGAAACGCCATCGGCTTGCCGTCAGCCGTCAGGAAGAGTCGCTCGTCCACCGCTGCCGGCGCGGTCTCTCGCCCATCCAGCGCTGCGATGTGTTCGCCATCCCAGTGCAACAGAAAAGCACCGCCGCCCAGCCCGCTGGATTGCGGCTCGACCAGGCTCAACACCATCTGTACCGCCACGGCGGCATCCATTGCGCTGCCGCCAGCCTTGAGCATTTCGTAACCGGCTTCGGTTGCCAGCGGGTTGGCCGCGGCCACGGCAAAGCGTTCCAGCGCCCAGCCTGGCTTGGCCGAGTAGCCGCTGGACGCTTCCGGGGCGGGTGGTATTTCGTTGGACGGGCCGTCCGGTTGGGTACAGGCGGTGAGGCTCAACAACAGTATCGAGGGAACCAGGGCGGCTCGTCCGACGTGCATGGGATGTTCCTTGTCTGAGGCGGAAGGAAATAGGTAACTGATTACAGGCCTGGCAGGCTGTTCAAAAACGTTGGCGAGGCAGGCAAGACAAGGCAAAAGGAGCCGAAGATGCGGAGTTTAGTTGTTCTAAATAAGCATTCTGAGGCTCCTTTTAACGATGTATTGCCAACGCAGGTAGTTTTTGAACAACCTGCTTGATCACTGACCCCAGTTAGCCAGGCTTGATCGCTGCGGTTGGCAAAATCTTCGCACGTCCGAAGTGCTGAGCCGTTCGTCTGCCTGCTTCGCCGAATGGGAAGGGCATGGGGCGCATCAGCAGCCATTTGGCGATGCCCACCTGACCGAAGCAAGGGTATTGCGGTCTGCCCGTGGCCGATGGTTGCCGGTATCATGTGCGCCTCTCAAAGGCTGTGCGGTCCATCGAAGCCATGACAATTCAGTACCCGACCATCGCCGATTGCGTCGGCAACACCCCTCTGGTTCGCCTGCAGCGCCTGCCCGGTGAAACCACTAACACCATCCTGGTCAAGCTCGAAGGCAACAACCCCGCTGGCTCGGTCAAGGACCGTCCCGCGCTGTCAATGATTGCCCGGGCAGAAGCGCGCGGCGATATCAAGCCCGGCGACACCCTGATCGAAGCCACTTCCGGCAATACCGGCATCGCCCTGGCCATGGCCGCGGCGATCAAGGGCTACAAATTCATCCTGATCATGCCGGACAACTCGAGCGCCGAGCGCAAGGCCGCGATGACTGCTTACGGCGCCGAGCTGATTCTGGTGAGCAAGGAAGAGGGCATGGAAGGTGCTCGCGATCTGGCGGTCAAGATGGCCGCGGAAGGGCGCGGCAAGGTGCTCGATCAGTTCGCCAATGGCGACAATCCTGAGGCCCACTTCACCAGTACCGGACCGGAACTGTGGCAGCAGACCCAGGGCACTATCACCCACTTCGTCAGTTCGATGGGCACCACCGGCACCATCATGGGTGTGTCGCGCTACCTCAAGCAGCAAAACCCCGAGATCCAGATCGTCGGCCTGCAACCCATGGAGGGCGCCGCGATTCCGGGCATCCGTCGCTGGCCACAGGAATACCTGCCGAAGATCTATCAGGCCGAGCGCGTCGACCGCATCGTCGACATGGCTCAAGACGAGGCCGAGCACGTCATGCGGCAGCTGGCGCGCGAAGAAGGTATCTTCTGCGGCGTGTCGTCAGGTGGTTCCGTGGCAGCGGCGCTGCGGCTGTCCAAGGAAGTTGAAAACGCGGTCATCGTGGCGATCATCTGTGACCGTGGCGACCGCTACCTGTCGACGGGCGTGTATGACCAGCCCTGATCGCGACATGACGCTGCAAGGCGGAACCTGCTGATGGCCAAGCGCAGTGGCGGTTTACGCTTCCAGCCCAGTGGTGGCGAGAAGAAGCCGCAGATTCCCACCGGCAAGAAGCAGCGGCTGAGCATCCAGCGGCTCGCCAACGATGGCCGCGGCATTGCCTTTCTCGACAACCGCACCTGGTTTGTCGAGGGTGCTTTGCCCGAAGAAGAGGTCGAGGTGCGCGTGCTGAATGCGCGTAGCCAGATCGTCGAAGCCCGCACCGAGCGGGTGCTGGTCGCCAGCGCCCAGCGGCGTACCGAGCCTTGCCCCCATGCTCGGGTATGCGGAGGCTGCAATCTGCAGCACCTGAGCGCAGCCGATCAGCTTGAATTGAAGCAACGGAGCCTGGCCGAGCAATTGTCCCGCGTGGCTTCTATCGAGCCGCAGCAATGGGCGGCTCCGCTCAGCGGGCCCGAATTTGGCTATCGCAGGCGCGCTAGGCTCGCCGTGCGCTGGGACAGCAAGGCGCGACGCCTGGACGTCGGCTTCCGCGCCAGTGCCAGCCAGGAGATCGTCGCCATTCGCGAATGCCCCGTGCTGGTACAACCCTTGCAAACGCTGTTGCCGGCTTTGCTGGCCGTGCTGCATGCATTGGACAGGCCGCCGGCGATCGGGCATTTGGAGTTGTTCAGCGGTACGGCCGAAGCGGTGCTGGTGCGCCACACCGCTGCACTGGCGCCGGATGATCTGCAACGTCTGACCGCCTTCGCCCTGGAGCAGAGCGTGCAGCTCTGGCTGCAGGGTGAGGGGGCGCCACAGCCGTTGGACCCCGCGTACAGGCTGGGCTATCGCTTGCCGGCGTGGGATCTGGAGCTGGCCTGGCGACCGGGCGACTTCGTCCAGGTCAACGCGCCGATGAACGAGGCGATGGTGGCGCAGGCGCTGGAATGGCTGGCACCGGAAGAGGGCGAGCGGGTGCTCGATCTGTTCTGCGGGTTGGGTAACTTCAGTTTGCCGCTGGCGCGAAAAGGTGCACAGATCGTGGCAATCGAAGGCGTTGGCGAGATGGTCGAGCGCGCCTGCACCAATGCGGAGCAAAACGGTCTTCACGGTGCGCACTTTTATCAGGCGGACCTGTCGAAGCCGCTTATTGACGCGCAGTGGGCCAAAGACGGCTTCGCAGCAGTCCTGCTCGATCCGCCGCGTGACGGTGCCTTGGAAATAGTGCGGCAGATGACGACTTTAGGCGCACGGCGCGTTGTCTATGTTTCGTGCAATCCTGCAACGCTGGCGCGTGATGCTGCCGAGTTGATCGGCCAGGGCTATCAGCTAAAGCGTGCCGGCGTGCTGGATATGTTTCCGCAGACGGCGCACGTCGAGGCCATGGCGCTTTTCGAGCGGCCTGCGTAAGTCAGTTTCTTTTGACAGGCGATCGGCCTGTGGTTCAACCGACCGGCTCTTAGAAAGCCGGCGTATTCGACGCAGATGATGCGTAGAGGGAAGGTATTAGATGGTCCAGGTCAGAGCGCTTCAGCCGATCAACACCGACGGCAGCATCAACCTCGATGGCTGGCTCGATCACGTGCTGGGGATGGACCCCGCACTCGACCGCGACGCTCTCAAACAGGCCTGCGAGTTCGCCCGAACGGCGGAGCAGCAGGCCAACGCGGCACAGAACCTGTGGAGCGAAGGCACCTCCAGTTACCAGACCGGGCTGGAAATCGCCGAAATTCTCGCCGACCTCAAACTCGACCAGGACAGCCTGGTGGCAGCGGTGATCTACCGCGGCGTGCGCGAATGCAAGATCCAGCTGGCCGAGGTGCATCAGCACTTCGGGCCGGTGGTTGCCAAGTTGATCGAGGGCGTGCTGCGCATGGCCGCGATCAGCGACAGCCTCAACCCGCGCGAGTCGCTGGTGCTGGGCACACAAACCCAAGTGGAAAACCTGCGCAAGATGCTGGTGGCGATGGTCGACGACGTGCGCGTCGCGCTGATCAAGCTGGCCGAGCGAACCTGCGCCATCCGCGCGGTCAAGAATGCCGATGACGACAAACGTCATCGCGTCGCGCGTGAAGTATTCGATATATACGCGCCGCTGGCGCATCGGTTAGGCATCGGTCACATCAAGTGGGAACTGGAGGACCTGTCCTTCCGCTACCTGGAACCCGAGCAGTACAAACAAATCGCTCAGCTGCTGCACGAGCGACGGTTGGATCGCGAGCAGTACATCCAGAACGTCGTCCAGCAGCTGAAGGACGAACTGACCGCCACCGGGATTCACCCGGAAATCGACGGGCGTGCCAAGCACATCTATTCGATCTGGCGAAAGATGCAGAAGAAAGGCCTGCAATTCAGCCAGATCTACGACGTTCGCGCTGTGCGCGTGCTGGTGCCCGAGGTCCGCGACTGCTACACCGCGCTGGGTATCGTGCACACACTGTGGCGGCATATCCCCAAGGAATTCGACGACTACATCGCCAACCCCAAGGAAAACGGCTACCGCTCGCTGCACACCGCCGTGCTCGGTCCGGAGGGCAAGGTTTTGGAGGTGCAGATCCGCACCCAGGCCATGCACGAGGAAGCCGAGCTGGGTGTTTGCGCGCACTGGCGGTACAAGGGCACCGACGTCAAGGCCACCTCGAACCACTACGAGGAGAAGATCTCCTGGCTGCGCCAGGTGCTCGAATGGCACGAAGAGCTGGGTGACATTGGCGGCTTGGCCGATCAGCTGCGCGTGGATATCGAGCCGGACCGCGTTTACGTGTTCACCCCAGACGGCCATGCCATCGATCTGCCCAAGGGCGCTACGCCGCTGGACTTCGCCTACCGGGTGCACACCGAAATTGGTCACAACTGCCGCGGTGCCAAGATCAACGGGCGCATCGTACCGCTCAACTACAGCCTGCAGACTGGTGAGCAGGTCGAGATCATCACCAGCAAGCAGGGCTCCCCGAGCCGCGACTGGCTGAACCCGAACCTGGGGTACATCACCACCTCGCGCTCGCGGGCGAAGATCGTTCATTGGTTCAAGCTGCAGGCCCGCGACCAGAACGTGGCGGCCGGCAAGGCGCTGCTGGAGCGCGAACTCGGACGCCTCGATCTGCCGCCGGTGGACTTCGACAAACTGGCCGAAAAAGCCAACCTGAAGACCGCCGAAGACATGTTTGCCGCGCTGGGGGCAGGCGATCTGCGTCTGGCTCAGCTGGTCAACCATGCCCAGCAGCTGGTTGAGCCGGATACCCATGATGATGACCAGCTCGAGCTGATCCCCAGACGCCCCAGCACCAAGCCTGGCAAGCGCGGCGACGTGCAAATCCAGGGTGTCGGCAATCTGCTCACGCAAATGGCGGGCTGCTGCCAGCCGCTGCCGGGCGATCCGATTGTCGGCTACATCACCCTGGGGCGCGGCGTCAGCATTCATCGCCAGGATTGCGCCTCGGTGCTGCAGCTGGCCGGGCGCGAGCCGGAGCGGATCATCCAGGTCAGCTGGGGGCCGATCCCCGAAAAAACCTATCCGGCGGACATCAGCATCCGGGCCTATGACCGCTCCGGCCTGCTTCGCGATGTCTCGCAGATCCTGCTCAACGAGCGGATCAACGTACTCGCGGTGAATACCCGTTCGAACAAGGAAGACAGCACGGCGCAGATGACACTGACCATCGAGATCCCAGGGCTGGATGCGCTGGGACGCTTGCTCAGCCGGATATCGCAGCTGCCCAATATTATCGAGGCCAAGCGCCAGCGTACCTCCTGACCTACTCCGAGCTGCTGCGCTCGATCTGGCGTTGTTGAAGCCCAACCGAAAAATGCTCATTGGCAACAGCCAACTCCGCTTTTTCGGTTGAGCTTCGCCTAGCCAGCTCTTCGCTCGCGACGCTCGGGGTCAGACGCATGCACGAGGTGGATCGATAGAACGTTTACCCTGAGGCCTGGACATGCCCAGTGGAGCAGCAACTCCGCTTTTTCAGCAAGCTTGCGCCTTGTCTGGCCTTCGCTCCCGACGGACAGGTCTGTTTTTGTTTGGCATCCGGTCCGAGCTGCTGCGGTCGGGGTCGTACGGTCACTGGAAAAGCTGGTAACACCGTAGGGTGGATGTCGCTTTTTACATCCACCATGACGACGCTGCGGTGGATGGGTGGAGCGTCATCCACCCTTGTATGTTGATTGCATCGTCAAGTGACGATAATCCAGAGCGTTACCGGGAGGCCGTCCCACCCTAGAGACACC
>JAKUTK010000058.1 GCA_022448005.1 Pseudomonas sp. | reverse complement strand
CCCGCAAGGTCGAAGAACCGACGAAGAAGAACTGAGGCGCCATGTTCGATATCGGTTTCACCGAACTGCTGCTGATCGGCCTGGTTGCGCTGTGCGTACTTGGCCCGGAGCGGCTTCCCGGTGCCGTGCGTACCGCTGGCCTGTGGATTGGCCGGGCCAAGCGCAGCTTTGCCAACATCAAGTCGGAGGTCGAGCGCGAGATTGGGGCCGACGAGATTCGTCGCCAGCTGCATAACGAACGCATCCTCGACCTCGAGCGGGAAATGAAGCAAAGCATCATGCCCAGTTCGCCCAGTTCGCCCAGCACGAACAGCACGCCGTCCCCGCAATCAGCCACACCGCCACCGGATGCCAGCCATCTCGAAGACGCAGCGCCCGCTGAAGCCAAACCCGCCGACACGGCGCCCGTACCTCGCCCGGACAAATCGCCTGAGCCATGAGCACTACTTCCACTGATGACCAGGAAATGCCGCTGGTTGCCCACCTGACAGAATTGCGCAAGCGCCTGCTGCGCTGTGTGGTGGCCATCCTGTTGCTGTTTGGCGGGTTGTTCTACTTCTCGCAGCAGATTTATGCGTTGGTGGCTGCACCGCTTCGCGCCTACCTGCCGGAAGGCGCAACGATGATCGCCACGGGCGTGGCCTCGCCGTTCCTGACGCCATTCAAGCTGACCATGATGGTCGCTCTGTTCCTGTCGATGCCGGTCATCCTGCATCAGATCTGGAGCTTCATTGCCCCCGGTCTGTACAAGCATGAAAAACGCGTAGCGGTGCCCTTGCTGATCTCCAGCATCTTCCTCTTCTACGGCGGCATGGCCTTCGCCTACTTCGTGGTGTTCCCCATCATGTTTGGCTTCTTTGCCAGCGTGACACCTGAAGGTGTGGCGATGATGACCGACATTGGTCAGTACCTGGATTTCGTCCTGACGTTGTTCTTCGCCTTTGGTGTGGCCTTCGAAATTCCGGTGGCGACCTTTCTGCTGATCTGGGTAGGAATCGTCGATGTCGCGACCTTGCGCAAGAGCCGTCCCTACGTTGTGGTCGGCTGCTTTGTCGTCGGCATGGTGCTGACGCCGCCTGACGTGTTCTCACAGGCATTGCTCGCCGTGCCCATGTGGATACTGTTCGAGGCCGGTCTGATCTGCGGCAGCATGGTGAAGAAGCGCGAAGAGGAATTTCGCGGCGACGCCGATAGCAGCGAGCCTCACCCCGGCGACCAGCCGCCCGCTTCACGTCCGTGAACCTGTTGCTGCTAGAGGCGGCCGACTTCGTCGCCGCCGATCGGGTAATCCTGCGTGACCGGCGCCTGAAGCACCTCCAAGAAGTTCACCGCGCGGAGGCGGGCGAATCCCTGCGGGTCGGGCTGTTAGGCGGGCAGATGGGCCGGGGGTACCTGCTACGTCTGGATGCCCAGGAAGCGGAACTCGAGGTCCAGCTGCAGCAGGCACCACCCGCCAAATTGCCCGTAACGTTGCTGTTGGCCTTGCCTCGACCAAAGATGCTGCGCCGCGTGCTACAGACAGTCGCCAGCATGGGCGTGCCCCGGCTTGTATTGCTAAACAGCTATCGCGTGGAAAAGAGCTTTTGGCAGACCCCGTTTCTCGAGCCCCAGGCCATCCGCGAACAGCTGCTGCTGGGTTTGGAGCAAGCCCGCGATACCCTGTTGCCTGAGGTCATCATCGAGAAGCGCTTCAAACCTTTCGTCGAGGACCGTCTGCCACAACTGGTCGCCGGCACTCGGGGCCTGGTCGGTCACCCAGGTGAATACCCTCCCTGCCCGCGTGCACTGAGCGAACCGGTGACACTCGCCATTGGCCCTGAAGGCGGCTGGATACCCTATGAAATTGAGAAACTGACCGAGGCAGGACTGCAGCCCGTGCAGCTTGGCGATCGCATTCTGCGCGTTGAGACCGCCGTCAGCGCCTTGCTGGCGCGCCTGTTCTGAAGATTCGCTAGCCGAGATGCGACGCAGTACCGATGAACGTAGCGCACGCAAGCGGTGCACACAGGTCAGAGCCTGTGAACCCCTCAATCATAGTTGTAGCCATGCGACCTTTGACCATAGATCTTCACCGCTTGGAGTACGCGCTGGAAAACCGTGATGCCAGTGAGCATTACCTGGACTTGGAGTCCGGCCAGATTCAGGCGGTTTTCCCGGGAGAAGCCGTCCCGGGGGCCGACGAAAAATATGATGTGCAGGAGGATCGCTACCTGCACATCGAGCCACTCGGGCTGCCCCAGTCGATCGCGATGCGTGAGGCGTTCCTGTTCACCCAGCACGACCCCAACGCCCACACCGTCCTCGCTCATGCTCTGCAAGGGCGCAAGCCGCTGCGAACATTCGATTTCAAGCTGGAAGACTTCCCGGATGTTCGCCAGGCCTGGCTGGACTACCAGACCGTCCAGCTACGCGAGTACGCCATCACCTGGTTGCACGATAACGGCCTCGAACCCTCAAGCCGCTGACCGCCCCTGGCGTCGTAACCTCAGGCCTCAAGCAGGAAGGTCACCGGCCCGTCGTTCTGCAAATACACCTGCATATCGGCACCGAAGCGGCCGCAGGCGACATTCGCGTGCTGCAGGCGCGCCTGAACGACCAGATAATCGTAGAGTTCTTCGCCAAGCGCCGGAGGGGCGGCGGTTGAGAAGCTCGGCCTCAGACCACTGCCTGTGTCTGCCGCCAAGGTGAATTGAGACACCAGCAACAAACCACCGCTGACGTCTGACAGCGAGCGGTTCATCTTGCCGTTTTCATCGCTGAAGGCCCGGTATCGCAGTAGTTTGTGCAAGAGCTTATCGGCACGCGCCCGATCATCAACCCGCTCCACGCCGACCAACACCAGCAGCCCCTGATCAATCGAGCCGACCACCTCGTCCGCTACCTCGACCCGCGCCTGTCGCACGCGCTGGATCAATGCCTTCATCAGGCTTCCTCAGGGGGTAGGTCGAGCAGACGCTGTGCTATATCGGCCGCGGCTCGGACCAGTGCATCGCAGATCCCATGTTCGGATGCAGAATGGCCAGCCTCGCGAATGATCTGCAGCTCGCTGTTAGTCCACGCCTCGTGGAGCGCCCACGCATTGTCCAGCGGGCAGATGACGTCGTAGCGGCCATGCACAATGATGCCTGGCAGGTGCGCGATCTTGTGCATGTCGCGCAAGAGCTGATCGGGCTCCAGAAAGGCCTGGTTGATGAAGTAATGACATTCGATACGTGCCATCGCGAGTGCACGATGTGTATCGGAGAAGCGGTCGACCACCTGGGTGTTGGGCCGCAAGGTGGCGGTGCGCCCCTCCCAGCATGACCAGGCTTTGGCTGCATGCATCTGGGCAATCTGGTCGGTCCCAGTCAGGCGCTTGTGGTACGCCTGCATCAGATCACCGCGCTCCTCTGGTGGAATCGGCGCGATGAACTCCTGCCAATAGTCGGGGAATAGTCGGCTGGCCCCGTCCTGATAGAACCACTCGAAGTCCTTCGGCCGGCAGAGAAAGATACCCCGCAGGATCAGCGCATGCACGTGTTCTGGAAAAGTCTGGGCGTAGGCGAGGGAAAGCGTTGAGCCCCAGGAGCCGCCGAACAGCACCCACTTGTCGATGGCTAGGAATTCGCGGATGCGCTCCATGTCGGCAATCAGGTGCGCCGTGGTGTTATTTTCCAGGCTGGCGTGGGGGGTCGAGCGACCGCAACCACGCTGATCGAAGGTGATGATGCGGTAAAGGTTGGGGTCGAAGAAACGACGACTCAACGCATCACATCCGCCACCAGGCCCGCCGTGAACGAATACCACAGGCAAGCCTTCCGGCGACCCACTCTCGTCGACGTAAAGCACGTGCGGCGCTTCGACCGCCAGCTCATGCCGGGCGTAGGGTTTGATCTCCGGATACAAGGTCTGCATGGCACACTCCGTGGTCGGTGCGCGGGTCGCGAACCCGCCTGACGTTTCCGGCATCATAACGAGGTTCGAGAAGTTAGGCATGCCCGTATGGAAATTTGCCGCCGCGTTCGTGGCGGTAACGATACTGCTGGTCGGATGTGGCCGCGATGATCCAGAAGCTGCGTTGCAGACGGCGGTTGAATCGCTGCAAGACAGCATCGAAAACAAGGACACTTCCCAACTCATGGCTCTAGTTCACAAGGAATTCAGCGCCAACCGAGAGCTGGATCGGGACTGGGTGCAACGCACGGCTGCCTTGATGTTCTTGCGTCATCGCAACGTGGGCGTCATCGCGCTCAATAGCCGCAGCTGGATTGACCCAACCTATTCGGACAAAGGCTACAGCGAGGCGCAGGTCGCACTGACCGGCGCTGAGGGCTGGCTACCGCAGCGCCTCGGGCACTACGACGTGCGCCTCGAGTGGTGGCTTACGGACGGGGATTGGAAACTGGCGCGATTGGACTGGGAATAGCTACGCGCGCTACATGACAAAGGGGATAAAGCGTTTGCTGTGCTGCATGTACCGACGGTAGGGCTCGCCGAAATGTGCCAGGCACTCCTCCTCGTCACGCCTCGCGGTCAACCAGAGGAACAGGGTCGCGGTGAGCCCGCATAACAGGCCCATCAAGTCGATCTGTTTAAAGAAAATGCCCCATGTCAGCAGCAGCAGCGAGGTGTAGAGCGGGTGGCGGATGTAGCGAAAAATGCCGGTCGTGACCAAGGTCGAGGTTTTCTCGAAGGCGAACAGTTCAGGGTCGGCCCGGCTCCGGTCCGGCTTGCCAAGGCGTTGCAGCAGCGTTAAACCTGCGACCAGCACGCCAATCGAGCTGAACAGCAACGCCCATGAAATCAACTGATGCGGCGCGAATCGGTCTTCGAACCAGACAGGCGCATTGAGCACCAGCAGCGCCAGAATCGCTTCCCAGGCGAAAAACCGGTAGAAGCCATGCGATTTCGGCTGCCTAAAGACCGAGCGTGAGAGCCAGACAAGCACCGCCGAACCCACCACGAACACTCCCCACTGCAGCATTGCTTGCCCTCTTCTACGACCGGCCCGGAAGCAAACCCCCTCAAGCCGATCTGCTACACTCCGGCCCCGCCTTTCCCAGCGCAGCCATGACGATGGATCGAACCCGACTGCTCAGCCTGCTACCGCACCAGGGCCCGGCCCTGTGGCTGGATCGGGTGCTCGAACATGACGCTACCGGCATCTGCGGCCTCACCGCCTGGTCATACCTAGAGCCATTCGGCGTCGATGCGTCGCCCTGCCTGCTGTTCGAAGCCGCCGCACAGTTATGTGGGGCGCATGGTGCCCTATACGGCGCCGACAAATCCATCGAGACGGCCCTGGTCGCCAAACTCAGTGCCGTGCAGCTGCATCATGAGCCAGTCGAGCGCCGCGGTGCGCTGCAGGTCAGGGCAAGACAGGAATCCCTGAGCCCGGCCGGCGCGCTCTATGCGTTCAGCATCTACAGCCATGACCGAATGCTCGTCGACGGCCGACTACTGCTGGTGCTGACCCATGCTTGAGCTGCGTGGCGTAGGCTTCAGCTATCCGAATGCCGAACAGCCGGCCCTGGCCGATATCAACCTGCGGATCGCGCCGGGTGAATGCCTTGGCCTACTCGGCAGCAACGGAGCGGGCAAAACCACCCTGCTTTCGCTGATCGCTGGCTTGCGCCAGCCACAACTAGGTGAAGCTCTCTGGAATGATCAGCGCAGTATTGGCCTGATCCCTCAGCAGCCAGCGTTCTACGGCGGACTTTCGGTACGTGAAAACCTGCAGCTATTCGCCGACCTCTACGGTTTGCGCAGCGCGAAGCGCGCGGCCCGCCTGGCGGCGTGCTTGCACAGCACGCGTCTGGAAAAGCTGTTGGAGCAGCGCGCCGCCAACCTGTCCGGTGGTCAACAGCGCCGCCTCAATTTCGCTATCGGCTTGCTACAGCCCGCCGCCCTTTACCTGTTCGACGAGGCCACGGTCGGCGTCGATACGCAGTCCCGTCAGCTGTTGCTCGAGGCGGTGGAACAGCTGACCGGCGAGGGTAGCGCTGTGATCTACACCAGCCATTACCTGGAGGAAATCGAGCGCTTGGCACACCGCATCCTGATCCTCGATGAGGGCAAGGTGCGCCTCGATCTGGACAAACGCCAAATGCTCGGCGACGACCACGGCCTTCTGCTCGAATGGCCTGGAGCCGCGCCCGCCGGACTCGATGCGTTGTTCGCCGAACTCAAACTGCTGCCTTTGGCGACGCCCAACGGCTGCCGTATCGAGCGCATTGATGCAGCCCAGTTGGCGTGTCTTTGTCAGTTTATCGCCAGCCAGCCACAACAGCCCAACCTGCTGCGTTTCGGGCGCCCCTCACTGGAACAGCTTTACCTGCATATCAACGGAGGCCAGGTATGAAGCTATGGGCGCTGGTACGTAAGGAATGGCTGCTACTGACTCGCGATTACCATGCCCTTGGCGTGCTGTTTCTCATGCCGGTGCTTTTCGTGCTGTTGATGGCCTCGGCCCTCGGTGAGATCAACCAGGACCGGCTACCCGCGCTACGCCTTGCTGTTGAAGTGCCTTCGCCGGGGGAGGAAAGCGCCTTCTTTGACGCTGCACTGCGCCAGCAGCTGGATGACAGCGACGTAGTGGATGGTACAGACGAAGCCATTCCGCGCATCCGTCTCGCCGATAAGTTTGCAGAACAGCTGCTAGATACCGAACGTGTCAGCCTGAGCCTGATCTTTCCCGCCAGCAGTGATGCCATGACCCGCCAGCGCCTGCGTAGCGCAGCCGAGGTCGCGCTGGCACAGACACGCCTGATGGTGTTTCTGCTCGACAATGGCGAACTGGACCCTGACGCCACGCTCAAGGAGCGGCTGGAGTTGATCAGACAGCGTACTGACATCCGCGTGGACGAGCAGATCCAGCTCGCCAGCGGAGAGCTCGACCACCGGGCCAACGCCACCCAGCATAGCGTGCCGGCCTGGCTGATCTTCGGCATGTTCTTTGTCATGCTGCCCATGGCCAATAGCTTTCAACGCGAGCAGCAAAGTGGAACCCTGCTGCGTTTCCGTAGCCTGGGGCTGGGCATGGGCACATTGGCGCTCAGCAAGCTGTTGCCGTATCTGGCAATCAACCTGTTGCAATTTGTCCTGCTGTTGGCAATCGGCGTCTGGGCTTTGCCGCTGCTCGGCCTGCCAGCTCTGCTATTACCGGGCAGCATCGCGGGCTATGTGCTGCTCGCCTTCAGCTTATCTGCCGCGGCCTGCTGCCTTGGGCTGGCCATCGCCAGTCTTGCCCGCAGCGGCGAACAAGCGTTGATGCTTAGCGGCGGTATCAACCTGATTCTCGCCGCGATTGGCGGCGTCATGGTGCCCAAGAGTGTAATGCCCGACGCAATGGCCCGCCTCGCAGAAGTGTCGCCTATGAGTTGGGCGCTGGACGCTTTTCTGGCGCTGCTGGTCGGTCAGGGAAGCCTGTCCGATATAGCGTCCGACTGCGCCCGTCTACTCCTGTTCGCAGCCTTGGCCGGCATCGCGGCGCTTTCCCTGTTTAAGAAGAGATTGAACGACACCCAATGGACGACACACGGCTAAAACAAGCACTCAAGCAACTGCTGATCCGCGAATGTGACAAGCAGGACGACATCGACTGGCAAAGCATCGAGGATAGCGAGCCGCTGTTCGGCCAGCAGAGCCGCGTACAGATGGACAGCCTGGATGCCCTGCAGGTATCACTGGCCCTGCAGCAGCACTACGGTGTGCGTATAGAAGGCGCCAAGGATGGCCGCCGCGTTCTCAATACCATCGACAGCATCGCTGCATTCATCCGGCAACAGCAGCCGTGACACCGGTCTATCTGGCATCTGCGCAAATGTACAGCGCGCTGGGCGCCGATCTGCAAAGTGCCGCAGCAGCTTGCAGCGAAGGGCGTTTGCCTACACCTGAATGGTTCATGCTCCGCGAGTTCAACCAGCAGCGTCCGTACCTGAGAGCGGTCGGCGAAGCAGTGCCGCTGCGTCAGCGACTGGGGACAATGATTGCCGAGCATGATGATGGCAGACTATCAGACTGCCTGTTGATACTCGCCTCGACTACGCTGGATATCTCAGGCATCGAGTGCCGAGTTGCTGCGGGCGAGACGCTGGGAAACGATATAGCCCCAGCGCTCGATACGCTGGCTGATGAGCTGCGCGGCGCCTGGGGTTTCGCCTCGGCATTTACGCTCAACACCGCCTGCACCAGTGCCGCAAACGGCCTCCTCTACGCTGCGCGGCTTGTCGCCGAAAATCGCTACAGACGTGCCTTGGTACTGGCTTTCGAAAGCCCGAGCGAAGTGACCCGACAGGGCTTCGCCGTGCTCGAGCTGACCAGTGCCAGTGGCGCTTATCGGCCCTTTCATCCCGAGCGCGACGGACTGATTCTCGGCGAAGCCTATGCGGCTGTCATGCTCAGCCGCGAGCCTGGCCAGGCGCCGCTGGGGCGCCTGCTTGGAGGGTTCAGCGCCTGCGATACCAGTAGCCTGACCAGCACCCTCGAAGACGGCAGCCACATCGACTGGGTCATACGTCGAGCATTGCAGGATGCAGAGCTAACGCCAGCGCAAATTGGCGTAGCCAAGCTGCATGGCACCGCGACCCAGGCCAACGACCGTGCCGAGAGCAATGGCATGCGACGCACCTTCGGAGAGGCATTACCGCCGATGTGTGTGCTGAAACCTTACTTGGGCCATACCCTAGGAGCCTGTGGTCTGAGCGAAACCTTGCTGATGCTTCAGGCGCTGCGCCAGGGCCCATTGCCCGCGGTAGGCTATGGCGAGCATGCGCTGTTGCCGCTAACGGCAGAACCACTTCGCGTGCCCGCCGACAGCCTGCTGCTGGCCAACTATTTCGGCTTTGGCGGCAACAACGCGAGCTTGGTGTTGCAGGGAATTGCAGCATGAAGGTGGTAGCCGCCTCACATATAACCGGCCGAGGCGTTTCCGACGCAGCGCTGAAGCAGGGCCTGAGCCCATACGTATCAAGCCCTCCCCGCCGGATCGACCGTCTCTCGCTGTTGGCGTTACTTGGCGCGGCCCCGCTTAAGCCCGTGCTGCAGATCGACAGCGCGGTCTATCTCGCGGCGACTTACCCGGCGCGACCAAACATGTTCGCCTTGCTCGATGCCGTGTGCGTGCACAACAGGCTTCCCAAACCCTTTGAGTTCGTTAACAGCGTCAGCAATGCGGCCGGGTTTCATGTTGCTCAACAGCTGGGGATCAACGGCCCAAACCTCTTTATTGGTGCGGGGGCTCAGGTGTGGCGCGACCTGCTTGAACTCGCCAGCTGCGACCTCGAGTCGGCCCAGGTCCAACAAGCACTGTTGCTGCTCGTCGACGAAGATCATGACGAGGGGTTCAGCGTGCAGAGCCTGGTAGTCGAAAGCGGTGGGGACGCGCTTGTCAGCGACAGCTTCGAGCGGCTGACCAGGGGTATCGAAGTGCTGCGTTTCGAATTGCGCGGCGACACTTGATCAGCGGCGCTTCGCCCAATCAGCCAACTGACGCACCAATGCCCGCTCCTGCAGCGCGATGGCATCAAGCATGGCCGCGATAGCTGCAAAATCTCCACCGCCGTCCTTGTTGCGACACTGCCGGACGCATGCCGAGGCAAACTGACGCCAGTCATCGCCAATCGTCGTCAGTCGGGCAGCGGCTTCATTAAGTGTTGCATCACCGAGCAGGGCGCCGGATTCCTGCAGGAAGCTCGCGTACATGAAGCGGAAACCAGCACCACCGGTACCAATCTCTTCCTGCATGCGCACGATATGGGCCAGGTAGAGCCGGTTGTATTTGACCTGGTTCGGGTCGAGCTTGCGAACCTGGATGGCGAGATGGCGAATGCCTCGGATACCTATCCAGGGCAGCGGCATGCCGTCGAGGATACGTGTGGTGGACAACACGCTCTGACGAATCAGACGCTCCCAATCCAGCGCTTGAGGCACGTCATCAACCCAGTACATCAGCCCTTTGGCCGCCAGCGCGCCCTTGGCGAAACGCGCTTTCTGCAAGTCCGCCGCGGGACAGCGCACCGGCTCCTCGAACACCGGGTCGCTGAGCAGATAATCGTCCCCGTCGCGCCCGTAGGCCAGCAGGTTGTGCGCATTGAAATGAAAGCGCATCTCCGGCGGAAAGTACGGTAACCAGAACACCGAGCTTTGCAGACCAGCCAGCCGTCCGGCGGCCAGCGCATGGTCGAGCGCCAGGCGGCCCTTCTCCGGATCGTTGAAGGTCGTCGTGTGCAGCCTGGCACCGAGGCGTTTGCTCAAGGTCTTGATGATGTGTTTCGGCGGCATGCGATAGGCAATCAGCGGCATGCCGCCAAGCTTGATGATCGGCAGGTAGGCGAACGCCAGCCCAGACGCCAGGCCGAAGGCCATCGGCTCGCTCATCGGCAGGCCAGCGTGGGTGAGCAGATTGGCCATCACCCCGCTTTCGCAGTGGGCGCTTTGCCGGTGCTGAAAAGCACTCATCGTGGTGGCTCCTGCTGATAGCGGATCAGATCGGTGACATCCAGGCCAAAAGCATCGGCGTAGCGCCTCAGAGTGCCGACGCCGAGACGGCGGTAGTCGGCGGGACGGAAATGCCGGCGGATGCGCCACTGCCAGAGCCCGGTAATCTGTGCCAGCGCAGCTTCGTCGAGGCGATAGCGATACATCAGACACTTGAGCGGTGAGGCTTGTCCTGCCTTCCATTCGGCAAGGGCGAGGGCTTCCTGTTCTTCCAACTCACTTACGGCAAGCTGGGTAGAAAATGCCTCGGCTTCCCAGCCGTCGCTACGCGTCTCGCAATAGCGGCCTTGTTCGTCAGTGGCATACACCAGCTTGCGATGGCCACCGTAGGTGCTGCTGTGGTCCTGCGGAACGTCCTCAAGCTTCATCGAGGTCGCCCTGCACAACGGTCATCTGCAAAAACGCACTGGAGAATCGCCCGCTTTCAGGCACATAGCCGAGCAAGCGCTGGCCGGGCTCGAGCCGGCCGCTGTGAAACAGCTCTTCAAGCATGATGAAGAACGAGGCCGCGCCCGTGTTGCCCTTGCTGGTCAAGTTGGTAAACCAGCGCGACTGCGGTATCGCAAAGTCTATGCGGGCCAGGCCGTCAGCAAGCCGATCGCGGAAAAACTCCGATGAATAATGAGGTAGGAACCAGTCGATATCACCAGGATCCAGATCGCGGCGCTTGCGAATACGCTGCAGCGCCTGCTCAACGGTCACCTCGACGATGTTCTCGTTGAGCAGTTTCACGTTCTGCTTGATCGCCATCACCGAGCGGCGGTTGCGCTCATCGCCATCCATGCGGCTCCAGCCGACCAGCTGCTCATCCTGCATTTCCGCGCCAGCGTACATACAGGCTGGAAACTGATCGGCGAACGAAAGGATGTCGATCCAGTCGATGCGTAGACTTAGACCCGTAGCGTTCGGCTGATTCTCGAGCCACACCGCGCCGGCACCATCGGAAAGCATCCAGCGCAGAAAATCCTTTTCGAAGGCCAGTTCGGGGCTGCGCTCCAGATCGTCGGCAACGCTGTCGATCTCGCTGGAGAAGTTACGTGCCTGCATCAAGGCCGAGGCGACTTCCGAGCCACAGGCCACGGCGTTGCTGCTCTCGCCGCTGGCGACGCTGAGCCAGGCATATTTCAGTCCGCTGACCCCACACAGGCAGATGCCGGCCGTGGTGACCACCTCACAGGGTGGGTTACCTAGCTCTCCATGCACCATCACTGCGTGGCCGGGCATGATCTGATCGGGGGAGGAGGTGCTGGCAACCAGGCACTGAATATCCTGCAGCTCGGCTGGGCTCGCCAGACCACGAATGGCAGCGGCGGCGAGTTGGGCATTGGTCATGCTCGGCTGGCCACTAATCGGATCAATCACATAGTGGCGCTGGCGGATGCCGTTGCGTCGCAAGACGATGGAACGCGCGCGCGATGGACGCTCGCCAACCTGGCCGAGACGCGCCTCCATGTCTTCGCTGCTCACAGGAGCATGGGGCAGACAGGCACTGATGCGGTTGATGTAAACGGGGCGGGTCACTGGCGGCAGTCCTCGATACGGTTACTCACCGGATGGCGCGGCGAAGTAGGCTTTTTCACGCTTGATCCGTTTCTGGGTCAGCGGACTGAGTAAGCGCTTGAGCAGGGCCGTGATCGGCACCACGGTGACGATCAGGCTCAGCAAGAAGATAATGTAGACGATCAGCCCGACACGCCGACGCAGGCTCCGTTGCGGGCCGAGGGCTGCCAACAACGTGCCCCACGCTTTGAAGCTGCGCGTGCCGACACGCTCGCTGGCGATCAGTTGTTCATTGATCCGAACCGCACCGAGCCCCTGCAGCATGGGTTGCTCGATTGCACCGGGTGAGGCCAGACGGTCAGCGATGGCAACGCCAAAGCGCTGCGCCCCAGCGATTTCGGCCTCACTGATTCCCGCCTTCGGCAACCAGGCAATGGGCTGGCGGCGTCCGGTGAACATCCACAGCGGTGTCGCCAGAAAGCTCGCGGCGCTGCCACACTCATCGACCAGAGCGATGTTGTCGACTAGGCGCGCGCCCAGTTCGTCGAGACGGCCCTTGAGTTTTTCCTGAGCCATCAACCACATGTTGCGACAGCCAATCAGGGTGACCACCGGCGTGTCCCGGAGCAGACGCGACGCTTCTGGAGACGCGAGAAAACTGGTGATCGGCCGCGACGGTGCTAGGAACCAGACCTGGTAAGCGAGGATGATCAGGTCATAACGCTTGTCTGGGTCGACCTGCAGGGGCTGCAGCGGCTCGGGCCGCATCAGTACCGTCTCGGGGAAGATGCTGAAAAAGGTGAGAAATGGCCAGGGAAAGGGGTAAGGTGTCGCCGGCTGCACTGTCAGATAGTCCACTTGCAGACCGTCGCGCCGCATCAGCGGCGCGCAGACCGACCGCACTAGCCGATCGAGCTGACCCGTTTGCGAATAGTGGACGACCAATACCTGGCGCATTGAACTTTCTGACCCTGAAAATGGTCGCGATTATGCCACAGCGCTTTCATCGAAACGTAACGTACCGCTTGCTGGCGCTCTGGCTACCGACGCTCGGTACGTCCGCAGCACAGGCCGCCGACATTCGCGTGCAACTGAACGGCGACCGTCCCGGTGTCGTGCATGCCTCGCTGCACGCAGCAGACGACCAGGACTGGAAGTCGCCACTGAGGCAGATCCGAGGTAACAGCGACGGCATTATTTTCGAGGACGTATCGCCGGGCCGTTATGCCGTTCAGCTGTTTGTCGACAGCAATGGCAACGGGCAGCTCGATGTCAGCCCGCGCGGTATTCCGCAGGAGCCGGTGGGTTTTTCAGGAAATCCAGGATTATTCAGAGGCAAGCCCGACACACAAGGAAGCGCATTCGAGCACGGCGACGGAGAGAGTCAGGTCGCTATCAAAATTCGTCAGCGGCGCCCGGCTGCTCCTGCCCGCGCGCAGCCGGGCCATGGCGGCTGAAGCTCAGCCCGCCTCGCCACGCCAGATCAGCTCGCTCGTGTCATAGCCCCGCTTACGCGCTTCGTCGAGCAGCTTGTCGCGCGTAGCCGCATCGATTTCTTTGTCTCGCGACAGTAGCCAGAGGTTGTCTCGGTCCGGGCTGCCGACCAGCGCAACGCTGTAGTCGTCGGCCAGATATAGGATCCAATAGTGACCCTTGGTCAGGCCTGGAAAAATATTGCTGAACCAGTTGTCGAAGCGAACCCAGAGCTTGTCGGTCTGGCCTTGCTGCTGCGGCACGGCCTCACCTCGGGCCTCTTGCTGCTCACCGTCTTCGGTTTCGCAACGATTGGTCACCGCCACACTGCCGTCGTCCTGCAGGCGGTAATTCGCCTGCGAACGCACACAATTGCGCTGAAAGAACATCGGCAGGCGCGCCTGCTCGTACCAAGTGCCTTGATAGCGTTCCAGATTGACCTTGCCAGCGGTTTCCGGCCCGTCCGCACTGCTACCGGCACCGGCGCATCCGGTGATCAGCAGTGCAGAAAAAAGCGCAACGCCCAGACGCATAGGAACTCCTTATTTCAGGCCTTGGCCCGAAAACATCATGACTTTGTCACCAGCGAACTGGATGCTGATAAAACGGTTTTTCTGCCCCCAGGTGCAGCTCGACATGCCTAGCGCGCCAGCGCACTCGCCCGGTTTGCCTAGCAATTTTTCGACCTCGGCACGGGACATTCCCGCCTGCAGTTTGGCGAAGTTTTCTTGGGTGACCGGGCTGCACGCAGCCAATAGCACGACAGCGACGATCAGCGATAAATAACGCAACGACATGGCAGATTCCTTAATTCCGAGTCAGCGGCGGGCCTTGCTTGGCCTTGCCTTGCGGTAACAGATAGAAAACAGGCCGCCCAGGAAGGTTCCTCGGCAAGGCTAGAAGCGGGAGCCAGGCTCAGTGAGAAAAGCCCGTTCAGCCTCGCTAGAGCTGCGCCCAAGAATCGCATTGCGATGGGGGAAACGGCCGAAACGCGCAATGACTTGCCGGTGGCGCTCAGCGAAGTCGAGAAAGCCGGCAAAAAGGTTTTGCTCATCGGCATCGGCTATGCCCAGAAGCTGCTCGAACTGCTGCACGGCCTGATCCTGCACGCTGAGGTTTTCAGCGTGTTCTAGCACCAGATAGATGAATACTCGCTGGAGCGGCGCCAGCAGAACATCGCCGCCATGAGCCATGCCCTCCCGCACGAGCTGCAGCGCTCGCTCGTCGCCGGCATAGGCCCTCGGTGTGCCGCGATAGATCATGCGTGGGAGTTGATCAAGCAGAAGGACGAGTGCGAGCCAGCCATGCGGCGACTCGGCCCACTCGCTCAACTCGCCAGCGAGCGCGCGCTCAGTCAGATCACCGAAACGCTCGCGGGCTTCGGCATCCTGTTCGGGCTTGTAACCGAACCAGAGACCATTCTTTGCGTCCGCTGTTTCACGAGCGGTGGCGCCCTCGCCGAACCACCAGTCCAGCAGGTCCTGCGAGGGCAAACTCACCCGTCAGGCCTTGTGGTAGGCAGTGACGCGCTCGACTTCTTCCTTCGAACCCAGGAACACCGGCACACGCTGGTGCAGCGACTCGGGTTGGACGTCGAGGATACGTTGAGTGCCGGTGGTTGCTGCGCCACCGGCCTGTTCGATGATGAAGGACATCGGGTTGGCTTCATACATCAGGCGCAGCTTGCCAGCCTTGCCCGGCTCGCGAGAGTCCTTGGGATACATGAACATGCCGCCGCGGGTCAGGATGCGATGCACGTCGGCCACCATCGAGGCGATCCAGCGCATGTTGTAGTTTTTGTTCAACGGGCCTTCGTTGCCGGCCAACAATTCACCCACGTAGCGCTGAACCGGTGCTTCCCAGTGGCGCTGGTTGGACATATTGATAGCGAATTCAGCGGTGCTTTCCGGAACGCGGATGTTCTCGTGGGTCAGCACGAAGCTGCCCAGCTCGCGGTCGAGGGTAAAGCCCATGACGCCGTTGCCCAACGTCAGCATCAGCATGGTTTGCGGCCCGTAGATCGCATAACCCGCAGCGACCTGCTTGGTGCCCGGCTGCAGGAACGCTTCCTCACCGAGCGCATCGTTCTGCGTGAAGCATTCACCGGGGCAGCGCAGCACGGAGAAGATGGTGCCAACCGACACGTTGACATCGATATTGCTGGAGCCGTCCAGCGGATCGAAGACCAGCAAATAGGCGCCTTTCGGGTACTTGCCGGGAATCTGGTAAGCATTGTCCATCTCTTCGGACGCCATGCCGGCCAGGTGACCGCCCCATTCGTTGGCTTCGAGCAGGATCTCGTTGGAGAGGACGTCGAGTTTCTTCTGAACTTCGCCCTGGATGTTCTCGGTTTCGGTCGCCCCGAGAACACCGCCCAGCGCGCCCTTGGAAACGGCGTAGCTGATCTCCTTGCACGCTCGAGCCACTACCTCGATAAGGAAGCGCAGATCTGCAGGGGTGTTGTTGCTGCGGGTCTGCTCAATCAAGTAGCGACTCAGGGTTACGCGTGACATGGAATGGCTCCGGAGGATGGATAAGCCCGCGCAGTTTAGCAGGCCGGGGGGAAACTAACCCTCCCTCAGACCGTCCGACAGGCCCCAGAGTTCAGCGAAGCGGCAAAGTGCCTGCAGGCACCCTTTCGCCAATCTGGAGCCACGTCCCCTTACGCGGAGGCGGCGGCCCAAGCAGCCATGCCGACAAGCCGCCCCGCATCGCCCGTCAGAGCACCTTCCAGATCTCCTGAGCGTACTCACGGATAGTACGGTCCGACGAGAACCAGCCAGTACGCGCCGTATTGAGCACTGCCGAGCGCCACCAGCTGTCGGCGTCGCGCCAGCGCGCTTCAACCTCCAGCTGCGCCGCCCAGTAGGCTTCGAAGTCGGCACACACCATGAAGGTGTCGTGCCATTTCAAGCCGTCAATCAAGGCGGTATAACGACCTGGGTCTTCGGCCGAGAAGGCGCCGTTGCGGATCGCCATCAGGACTTCGTTGAGCCGCGGCGAACCGATAATGGTGGCTTCGGCGTTGTACTCGTTGGCCTGTTTGCGCGCCTCGACCTCCTGCGCGGTCATGCCAAAGATGAACATGTGGTCGGCACCAATCTGCTCGCACATCTCGACGTTGGCGCCATCCAGCGTCCCGATGGTCAGCGCGCCGTTGAGCGCGAACTTCATGTTACTGGTCCCCGACGCCTCGAGTCCGGCGGTGGAGATCTGCTCGGACAGATCCGCGGCGGGGATGATGCGCTCGGCCAGACTGACGTTGTAGTTCGGCAGGAACACGACCTTCAGCAGACCACGCACGGTCGGATCATTGTTGATGGTCCGTGCAATATCGTTGGTCAATTTGATGATCAGCTTGGCCGTGTGATAACTGGCCGCCGCCTTGCCGGCGAAGATCTTCACGCGCGGCACCCAATGGCCGCCCGGATCCGAGCGAATCGCCTGATACAACGCGACGGTATGCAGCAGGTTCAGCAGCTGACGCTTGTACTCGTGGATGCGTTTGACGTGCACATCGAACAGCGCATTTGGGTCAACGGTGATCCCCAGTCGCTCCTGAATCATGCGCGCCAGCAACTTCTTGTTGCCCAGGCGCTGGGCGGCAAAGCGGGCGCGGAAGTCCGGCTGATCGGCGTAGGGCTCCAACTGACGTAGTAGTGTCTCCGGCGAGTCGAGCAGTTCCTCGCCGATATGATCGACCAGCAGACGGGTCAGCTGCGGGTTGGCCTGATACAGCCAGCGGCGGAAGGTGATGCCGTTGGTCTTGTTGCTGATCCGCTTGGGGTACAGCGAATGCAGATCGGTGAACACCGTTTCGCGCATCAGGCCGGTGTGCAGCGCGGATACACCGTTGACGCAATGCGAACCGAGAAACGCCAGGTTGCCCATGCGCACGCGACGGCCGTGACCTTCTTCGATCAGCGAGACCGAGCGCAGGAGGTTGACGTCATGGATGCCGCGCTCACGCAAGGCATCGAGATGCTGGGCGTTGATCAGATAGATGATCTGCATGTGCCGCGGCAGCAGGCGCTCCATCAGCCCGACGGGCCAGGTTTCTAGTGCCTCGGGCAGCAGCGTGTGGTTGGTGTAGGAGAGGGTGCCGACCGTCAGCTCCCATGCCTTGCGCCACGGGATGTCGTGCACATCCACCAGCAGGCGCATCAACTCAGCAACGGCAATGGCCGGGTGCGTGTCGTTGAGCTGGATCGAAGCGAATTCGGGCAGGTTCATCAGTGTGCCGCGCTGGTCCAGATGCCGGCGCAAGAGGTCCTGCAAGGATGCTGCAACGAAGAAATACTCCTGCCGCAGCCGCAATTCCTGCCCTGCTTCGGTGCTGTCGGCGGGGTACAGCACGCGGGAAATACTCTCAGCGCGTGCTTCCTCGGCGACCGCACCGATGTGATCGCCGGCGTTGAAGCGCTCCAGATGGAAGTCCGCCTCCGCCCGCGCACGCCAGAGGCGTAGCGTGTTGACGCTAGCACCGCGCCAGCCCACCACGGGCGTGTCATAGGCAATCGCGCGAACCCCTTCGGCCCAATGCCAGAAATGCTTGGGTTGATCGCTGCTGCTGCCATCGGAGGGCATCGCCGCCACGCTGCCGCCAAAGCCGATCAGGTAGCTGACTTCCGGGCGCTCGAATTCCCATGGATTGCCGAAGTTCAGCCAGGTTTCGGTCTGCTCGTGTTGCCAGCCGTCGACGATGGCCTGGCGGAACAGGCCATGGTCATAGCGGATGCCGTAGCCATGCGCGGCCACACCAAGGGTCGCCATGCTTTCCATGAAGCAAGCCGCAAGCCGACCCAACCCACCATTGCCCAGTGCAGCATCAGGTTCCAATGTACGGATGCGCTCGAAGTCGATGTCTACGCCGGCCAGCGCCTCGCGCGCCACATCGAGCAGGCCCAGATTGCTGAGACTGTCGGTAAGCAGGCGGCCGATGAGAAATTCCAGCGAGAGGTAATAGACCCGCTTCTTGCCCTCACGGTAACCCTGCCGGGTACGGTCCATCCACTGGTCGATCATGCGGTCACGCGTGGCCAGCGCCACCGCCTCGAACCAGTCATGGTCGGAGGCATGCTCGGGGTCCTTGCCGATCGAGTAGGTCAGCTTGCTGATCACGTTTTCCCGAAAAGCGGCGACCTCGTCAGCGTTGGGAGCAGCCGTTTCTTGCGTCATGGACAGACCTCATGCAGCGGGTGAAAAGATATGAAGGATTCATGGCAGCGCCAGGCCACCTCGGAAAAACCGCACTACAGACAGGTTTGCAGGTTTCTGCAGCATCCGGGCAACCGTCTGTCCGGCGTTCGACTCGTCGGTTTCACTGGAAATTCCACCCCGTGTCGCTATGATCGCGCGCCGCCATTACCGTTGCCCCCGCCGTGAAGACACGTTTGATCGCCTCTGCCGACCCCGAACGCCTGGAAACCTGGGCGCGCTACAGCAACGGCCTGTGCCGAGATTGCCACGCCACGTGTTGCACCTTGCCGGTCGAAGTACGAATTGACGACCTGATCCGTCTCGAGGTGGTCGATGCCTTCGAGCGTGATGAGCCGCTGAAGAGTGTTGCCAAACGCCTGAGCAAGGAAGGCCTCATCGAACACTTCAATCAGAAGCACGGCATTTTCACCCTCACGCGACTGGCCAACGGCGACTGTCTCTACCTCGATCGCAAGACTCGCTTGTGCACGGTCTATGCCAAGCGCCCGGACACTTGCCGCAACCACCCGCATGTCGGTCCACGGCCCGGCTACTGTGCCTATCAGCAGAAAACCGCAGCGCGCTGATGGCAGCTTCCGGGTCATCCGGAACGGCGACTCCTGGTCGCCAAAAAGCGTTGCGGAAACTGGCAATATCGTGACTCAGCAGTCATGCTTGACGTCTGCCTGTATCCGCATACGTTAGGAATCCACCCGGCATGAGCCGCGATAGCCGCTACCTGGAAGCCATTCTGCACCACGACATCCCACTGACCCGGGCGATGGGCCTGCGCGTCGAGCATTGGGAAAACCATGAGCTGCGTGTGAAGGTGCCGCTACAAGCGAACATCAACCACAAAAGCAGCATGTTCGGCGGCAGTCTTTACTGCGTATCGGTGCTGGCTGGCTGGGGCTGGCTGCACCTGCGCCTGCGCGAGGCTGGGATCGACGACGGTCATATCGTCATCCAGGAAGGTCAGATCGACTATCCACTGCCAGTGGTGGATGACGCCACTGCTATCTGCTCGGCGCCGGACGAGGGTGCCTGGGAGCGATTCGAGACGATTTACCGTCGCCGTGGCCGCTCACGCCTGACCCTGCACAGCCGCATTCTTGCTGCGGATGGCCGCGACGCGGTGCGCTTCACCGGCCAGTTCGTGCTGCATAAGTAATCGCCCAGCCGCTCCATCTGCACTGCCGGGGTGCGCGCAGCTGTTTGAGCGCGCGGACGTTCCGGCGTCGCTGAACCCTCGGCGCCACCGCAAACGCTTCAATGGACGCATGATTACCGCTGGCTGCGCTGCGATCTGTTGATTTATGCCCGCCTCGCCTGCGCTCACCCTCCAAGGGCTGGCATGCAAGCTCGCAGCAGACTACGCTCCAACCGCCAACAATAAAAACAGCGTCAAGGAGCCGATGCCATGGGTCTATCCCGTAGAGCCACCCTATTGCTCAGCGCTTTGTTCATCGTCAGCGGGGAGGCACATGCCGAGCTGCCGAAGAACTATCAGATCATCCTGCAGACCGACAACTTCCCACCCTTCAACATGGGCCCCAGCCACAAGAACTTCGCCCGTGGTGATGAGGTTCAAGGCATCGCCACCGATACCGTTCGGGAAATCTTCAAACGTGCCGGCATCGGCTATAGCCTGACGCTGCGCTCGCCCTGGGACCGCATCTACACACAGACATTCACGGACAGCGGTCATGGGCTGTTTTCCGTCGCCCGTACGACGCAGAACGAAGGGCAGTTCAAGTGGGTAGGCCCCTTGGCCCGCTATGAAAGCGTACTGCTTGCGGCCGCAGACAAGCGCATCGACCTGAGCACCCTGACGCAGGCCAAGGGGTTGCAGATCGGCGCACAGAAAAGCAGCGGTGTCAGCCAGTATCTGGAGAGCCAGGGCTTGCGGCCGACCGACAGTCTCAGCGAAGAGGAAAACCTGCGCAAACTGCTCAGTGGCCGCCTCGATCTATGGGCCACGGCCGATCCAGTCTGGCGTTATCACGCCAAGGAGCAGGGAGCAGAAGGCCTCACGCAAGTGCTGAGTTTTCGCGCTGAGGACCTGTACCTCGCGCTGCACAAGGACACGCCCAACGAAGCCGTCGAGCGTTTGCAGGGCGCGCTCAATGAGGTGATTGGCGAGGGGTATGCCGGCTGCAGCAAAACCCCTGACCTCTGCTACCTGATCCGTGACCGCAAGGTGCCGTGACCGCAACGGGTTGCGACAAGCTCACACATAGCGCGACTTTGGTGTAGCCATGGGCAACGGGCCGTCGCCGATCAGACGGAACTCACCCTTGGACGCATCGTAGGCACGGATTTCGCTGGTGCCGATGTTGTAGACCCAACCGTGAATGAACAACTGCCCACTGGCCAAACGCGCCGCGACCGAAGGGTGCGTGCGCAGATGATCGAGCTGGGCCAACACGTTTTCCTCGGTCAGCACGCCCAGTGTGTTGTGGTCGGCGCAGCCGCAATTCTCCTCGACGACCGTACGGGCCACTTCGGCGTGACGCAGCCAGCTGCGTACGGTCGGCATGCCGTCGAGGCTCGCCGGGTTCAGCACCGCCTTCATCGCGCCGCAATCGGAATGCCCACAAACGATGATGTGATGCACGCCAAGCGCCATCACCGCGAACTCGATGGCGGTCGACACGCCGCCGTTCATGATCCCGTAGGGCGGCACGATATTGCCGACATTTCGGGTCACGAACAGGTCGCCCGGCGAGCTCTGGGTGATCAGCTCGGGCAGGATGCGCGAGTCTGCACAGGTGATGAACATCGCCCGCGGCGTCTGCTCGTGGGCCAGCTTGTTGAACAGCTCGCGTTGCTCCGGATAAATGTCTTCACGGAACTGAATAACCCCCGCGATCAGGTTGTCGAGCGCCTCCTGCGCTGTTTCGGTCGTCTTCTCATCGAGACTCATAACACGATCTCTCTTATGGTTTGGTTAGGTACGACGTTGCACGCTTCAGGCCGGACACTGCACAGATGTGACAGACCGTAACGAACGCCGGGCGCTTGCCCCGACGTGATGAATCGGTATCGCTGGTCTCAAAAGATAGACCAGCCGATGCGCTGAGAAGCGGATCTCACTCAGCAGGTCCTGCATGAAAACCCATGTAAGTCGCGCGACACGCACTAGGCTACTAGACGCCGGAACAGCCCCGGTCATCACAGTGCGAACAGATGCGCCTGCTCCCTAGTCATTCTCCGGCTCCGGCTCGCGACCTATCGCCTCGCACCTTGAGCAAGCGCGGAAGACCCAGCGCTGTTGAGAAGTCACCGCACACCGGCGGGTTTGTACGACATATAGCACCCTGTTTTCGCGATCGTGATGGGCTCCGGTATAGTGCCGCCCGCTTCACGGGGCACGGCCTGTGCCCTCGGGCGTTTCAACAAGGAAAGAAAACAGATGAAACTGAAACGTGCGGCGGGCCTGCTGGCGCTCGCGATCGCAGTCAGCGGCTGCTCTACCGCGACCTACTTCAAGCTGCCCGAGAACAGCAAAGTCTCTGTCTATGAGCGGCCTCAGCAATACCCTCAAGGACTGGTCAAGACGCGTCCGTTCTTCTGGACCGCCGCTGGCGGCATTCCCTACAAACTCAGCAGCGAAAACGGAGAGCTGCTGCAGCAAGGCAAACTGCGTGCGCGCTTCCGTCTCGCCTCCATATTCTGGCCACCGGGCGGCATCATCTATTGGCCGATGGGCTTCGGTCAGCGCTGCTACGACCTGACCGGCGCCGCGCCGCTCAGTTGCACTCAGGGCGACCTGAAGGATCTTCGAAGTCAGCGCCGTCTCGACCGCTAGGCTTCGGCGACGCATCGCCCCGGCACACACCGGGGCGGTGCTCGATCCAGCCGTCGGCACCGACACGCGAATACGCGAACACGCGCATCAAACCGTCTAAAACTTTTCCGGCCGCAGCACTTCAACCTCAGCCAGGTAGCAGACCATGGCGAAGTTATCGTAGTAGCGAACCTGCAGGTGCTCGGCGATGCGCTCGGCGAGTTCGCGGTTGCAGATGATCTCCAACCGGATATTGCTCTCGGTGTCCCACTCGGCACTCCGCACGCCGCGGCTGCCGCGGCCGCGCGCTTCGGACAGGGTCCAGCCCGGTGCGCCGAGGTGGTCGAGATCGGCCACCAGTTTCTTTTCCAGTGCTGCTTCGCAGATCACGGTAAGCAGCGTTCGGGTCGCGGTCGTCATGTCAAAGTCCCCAGGCGATCAAGGTTTCGGCCAACGCGAGATACAGCGGAATACCAATCAGGATGTTGAACGGAAAGGTAATCCCCAACGACGCCGTCAACGACAGCGAGGGATTGGCTTCGGGCAGTGCCAGGCGCATGGCCGCCGGCACGGCGATATAGGAAGCACTGGCAGCCAGCGTAGCGAGCATCGCAGTGCCGCCGAGCGACAGGCCCATCAGCCGCGCCAGCAGCGCACCAATCACTGCGCCAATCAGCGGCATGCCAAGACCGAAGACCGCCAGACGCAGCCCATAGCGCTTCAGTGAGCCCATCTGGCCGGAGGCGATCAACCCCATCTCCAGCAGAAAAAGCGCCAACACCGGCTTGAACATGCTGGTATAGAACGGTTCAAGGGGCTTGATGCCTTCCTTGCCCGCGAAGGCGCCAATGATCAAACCGCCCAGTAGCAGCATGATGCTCTTGCCCAGGAAGATCTCGCGCCCCAGTTCCTTCCAATGGGTATCGCGACTGATGCCCTTGGCGAGGATGATGCCGATGAGGATCGCCGGGATTTCAAGAATAGCCACGAACAGCGGCATGTAGCTCTCAAAGGCAATCTTGTTGGCCAGCAGAAAGGCCACCACCACGGCGAAGGTACCGGCGCTGACCGACCCGTAGTGCGCCGCGACACTCGCCGAGTCGACCCGGGAAAAGCCCAGCAGCCGCAACAAGGGGAACGCCAGCAGCGGCAGCATACAGCCAAGCAGCAGGACCAACGCCGACTGGCCCAGCAGTGCGGCACTGGCCTGCTCGGCCAGCTCGACGCCGCCGTGCAGACCGATGGCCAGCAGCAGCAGGATGGATAGCGTTTCGTACAACGCCGGTGGCAGTTTCAACTCACTCTTCACCAACCCGGCAAACAGACCGAACAGGAAGAACAGCACTACTGGGTCGAGCCCCATCGATACCTCCCGGATGCGTTGAACAGGCAAAAAAAGGGAGCCTTTCGGCTCCCAGGAAACATTGCTTAGGCTTCGATCTCGATCAGCAGATCGCCGGGTGTCACCCGATCACCCTTGGCCACGTGCACTGCTTTCACCTTACCTGCAATGGGAGCCTGAATCTCGGTTTCCATCTTCATCGCTTCGCTGATCAGCACCGCCTGGCCGGCCTTGACCGTGTCGCCTTCCTTGACCAGCACATCCACGACATTGCCCGGCATGCTGGTGCTGACGTCGCCCGGGCCATTGGCTTGCTTGCGCTGACCACCGCTGCTGCCACCGACGAAGTTGTTCAACGGCTCGAAGACCACCTCTTCCGGCATGCCGTCGATGGAAAGGAAGAAATGTCGTTTGCCCTCGCCTTTGACGCCTACACCGGTGATGTCGACGCGGTAGGTCTCGCCGTGGACGTCGATGACGAATTCGGTGGGCACGCCTTCGCCGCTGGCCGCAGTCGCCGTGCTGCCGTCGGGAATCGGTAGCAGTACCTCCGGTTGCAGGGTGCCGGCCTCGCGCTCCTCAAGGAACTTGCGGCCGATGTCGGGGAACATGGCGTAGGTCAGCACGTCTTCTTCGCTATGAGCCAGCGCACCGATTTCCTGGCGCAACTTGTCCAGTTCCGGCTTGATCAGGTCGGCCGGGCGCACCTCGATGATTTCCTCGCCGCCGATGGCCTGGCGCTGCAGTTTGGTGTCGATGGCGCCCGGCGCCTTGCCGTAGCGGCCCTGCAGGTAGAGTTTCACCTCGTTAGTGATGGTCTTGTAGCGCTCGCCCGCCAGTACGTTGAAGAACGCCTGGGTACCGACGATCTGCGAGGTCGGGGTTACCAGCGGCGGGTAGCCGAGGTCCTTGCGCACGCGCGGAATCTCGGCGAGCACTTCATCCATGCGGTTGAGCGCACCCTGCTCCTTCAGCTGGTTGGCCAGGTTGGAAATCATCCCGCCCGGCACCTGGTTGACCTGCACACGGGTATCGACGCCGGTGAATTCGCTTTCGAACTGGTGGTACTTCTTGCGCACCGCGTAGAAGTACAGGCCGATCTCCTGCAGCAGCTCCAGATCGAGACCGGTGTCGTAAGGCGTGCCACGCAACGCGGCAACCATGGATTCGGTGCCGGGATGACTGGTGCCCCAGGCCATGGAGGAAATGGCGGTGTCGATGTGGTCGGCGCCGTTCTCGATGGCTTTCAACTGGCACATGCTGGCGACGCCAGCCGTGTCGTGGGAGTGAATGAACACAGGCAGGTCGATTTCGGCCTTCAGCGCGCGGACCAGATCGCCGGTGGCGAACGGCGTGAGCAGGCCGGCCATGTCCTTGATCGCGATGGAGTCGACGCCCATGTCGCGCATCGCCCGGCCTTGATCGACGAACAGCTCGACGGTGTGCACCGGGCTTGTAGTGTAGGCAATGGTGCCCTGGGCATGCTTGCCGGTCTTCTTCACCGCCCGGATGGCGGTTTCGAGGTTACGCACATCATTCATAGCATCGAAGATGCGGAACACGTCGATGCCGCTCTCGGCCGCCTTGGCACAGAAGGCCTCGACCACATCGTCGGCGTAGTGCCGGTAACCGAGCAGGTTCTGCCCGCGCAGCAGCATCTGCAGGCGCGTGTTGGGCAGCGCCGCCTTGAGCTGGCGCAAGCGCTCCCAAGGGTCTTCCTTGAGGAAGCGCACGCAGGCGTCGAACGTCGCGCCGCCCCAGACTTCCAGCGACCAGTAACCGACGCGGTCGAGCTTGTCGCAGATCGGCAGCATGTCTTCGGTGCGCATGCGGGTGGCGATCAGCGACTGGTGTGCGTCACGCAGGATGGTGTCGGTAACGGTGATTTTCTTCTGAGCAGTCATGGGTTCGTTCCTCACAGGCCTGCGTGGGCGGCGATGGCGGCGGCGATGGCCAGGGCCAGTTCGCCCGGCTTGCGTTTGATCGAGTAGTTCAGCAGTTCCGGATGGTTATCGACGAAGCTGGTATTGAACTGCCCGCTGCGGAAATCCGGATTTTCGAGAATCTTCTGGTAGTAGCTGGCGGTGGTTTTCACGCCCTGCACGCGCATGTCGTCCAGCGCGCGCGAGCCTCGCGCCAGCGCCTCTTCCCAGGTAAGCGCCCAGACGATCAGCTTCAGGCACATGGAGTCGTAATACGGCGGGATGGTGTAACCGGTATAGATCGCCGTGTCGGTGCGCACGCCCGGCCCGCCGGGAGCGTAGTAACGCGTGATCTTGCCGAAACACGGCAGGAAGTTGTTGCGCGGCTCCTCGGCGTTGATGCGGAATTGCAGGGCGAAGCCGCGGTACTGGATGTCTTCCTGTTTCACCGAGAGCGGCAGGCCGGAGGCGATGCGGATCTGCTCACGGACGATGTCGATGCCGGTGATTTCCTCGGTGATGGTGTGTTCCACCTGCACCCGGGTATTCATTTCCATGAAGTACACCTCGCCATCGGCGAGCAGGAACTCCACGGTACCGGCGTTCTCGTAGCCCACCGCTTTGGCCGCGCGCACCGCCAGGTCGCCGATGTAGGCACGCTGTTCCGGGGTGAGCTGCGGGCTTGGGGCGATCTCGATGAGCTTCTGGTTGCGGCGCTGGATCGAGCAGTCGCGCTCGAACAGGTGCACGGTGTTGCCGAACGAGTCGGCAAGAATTTGCGCCTCGATGTGCTTGGGCTCGACGATGCATTTTTCGAGGAACACATCGGCGGAACCGAAGGCCTTCGTCGCCTCGGAGATCACCCGTGGATAGGCCTGGGCCAACTCGTCCCGCGAGTTGCAGCGACGAATGCCGCGGCCGCCACCACCGGAGGTCGCCTTGAGCATGACCGGATAGCCGATGCGCTCGGCCTCGGCCAAGGCTTCGTCGACGTCGGCTACGTTGCCTTCGGTGCCGGGGGTGACCGGCACGCCGGCCTTGATCATGCTGCGCCGCGCCTCGGTCTTGTCGCCCATGCGGCGAATCACTTCGGCGCTCGGGCCGACAAAGCGGATACCGCGCTCGGCGCAGATTTCCGCGAGTTCGGCGTTCTCGGACAGAAACCCATAGCCGGGATGCAGGGCATCACAGCCCGTTTCTACCGCCAGGTTCACCAGCTTGCGCGGGTTGAGGTAACCGGCAAGTGGGTCGTCGCCAATGAAATGGGCCTCGTCAGCGCGTTTGACATGCAGGGCATGGCGGTCGGGCTCGGCGAACACCGCCACCGAGCGCACGCCCATTTCGGCACAGGCCCGCACGATGCGGACGGCGATTTCACCGCGGTTAGCGATCAGCAGCTTCTTGATCACGCTGTCATTCCCTCGGTCGATGAGCAGAAGGCCGCCTGGTGGGGCCACGTCACACCTGCACGCTGTGCAGGCCTATAAACCCTACGCCTGCCGGCATGATTACTGAAAATGAATAATAGTTTGATCTTGCATAAGTAATTACTTATATATTCAGTCAAAGCTGCATTGGGCGGGCCTTAGCGGCCTTGCAGTCACCAGAAGCAGTGAAGCTAGACAGGAGCGGCGGCAACGATGCGAAAAAGCATGATGCGGATAACCTTGCGCCAGCTGCAGGTGTTCCGGGCGGTATGCGAAAGCCTTTCTTACAGCCGGGCAGCGGAGGAAATGGCGCTGACCCAGCCAGCAGTGAGCTTGCAGATTCGCCAACTCGAGGAGCTGATCGGGCAGCCGCTGTTTGAGTATCTGGGCAAAAAGCTCTATCTGACGGCAGCTGCCGAAGCGCTCCAGCGCGCCAGCACCGACATCTTTGGACGCCTGGACAGCCTGGACATGCAGCTGTCCGACATGCAGGGCTCGCTACAGGGCCAGCTGAATCTCGCGGTCGAGTCGAGCGCGAAATACGTCACGCCGCACCTGTTTGCCGCCTTCAAACGAAAGCATCCGGAGGTCAGCCTGGAGCTGGTCGTGGTCAACCACGCGCAGGCGGTCAAACGCCTGTCGATCAGCCGTGACGACCTGCTGATCATGTCGCAGGTGCCGACCGACATGGACCTTGAATTTCTGCCGTTCCTGAACAACCCGATCGTGGCGGTCGCACCGACCGACCATCCGTTGAGCCAGGCAGACACGCTGAGTTTGCAGGACCTGACCGCCTATCCGCTGCTGATCCGAGAGCCCGGCTCAGGCACCCGCAAGGCGGGCGAAGATTACCTGCGTCAAAAGCGTGCGCATTTTGCTCAGGCCATTCAGGTGGCGTCGCTGGATGCCCTGCGCGAGGCCGTGGTGGCAGGGCTTGGCGTAGCGCTGATGCCGCGCCATGCGGTTCATCTGGAACTGGCTCATGGCCTGCTGCGAGAGCTGCCGGTTCAGGAGCTCCCGCTGTACCGCAGCTGGTGCGTGGTGCATCCGCGGGGCAAGCGGCTGAGCCCGGTGGCTCAGGCGTTCTTCTCGTTTATCCGTGAAGAACGCGCCCAGATCAGTGCCCTAGCTGCGCGCTTTGATGGCGCACAGGCAAACCCTCAAGCAGCGGGCTGACCATCAATAGATCGGGGAACTCCATCAGCTGCGCGTGCAGCTGGCGCTGCTCGTCGTAGCTTTCGATGGCGCGGCGGAAATGCATGCGGCGCTCGTCCTGTAGTTTGCGGCGGGCACGGGCATCGAGGTTGACGTAGGCTTCACGGTGCTGGGACATGCGCGGTCTCCGGAACGGGTGTCGGGAGAACCCAGCATCTGAGGCCTGGGTGACGCTATGAGGTCAAACAGATGACGGAGCGATGAACACCGCTCGAACGGTCGACGGCACCGTCAGTCCTCGTGGTGCTTTGTCGACTTGGGCGACAGACGAAGGCTGCGCAAGCTGCGCTTGACGCTCTTGAGGTGGTTGACCAGGCTCGGTCCTCGCGCCATGGCGACGCCCATGGCCAGCACATCGATCACCACCAGATGGGCGATCCGCGAGGTCAGCGGGGTGTAGATCT
>JAKUTK010000057.1 GCA_022448005.1 Pseudomonas sp. | reverse complement strand
AATGCCCGTATCTCACGATACGGGCATTTTCTCTAACCACCGTTCAGACCGCTAGGTTTTCACACAGTCTGCGAAGGCGGCTTTTTCCAAGCTTGGCGCTACAGCTTAGAGCTGCGGGCCAGCGGCCTTGATGGCGTCTGAAACGTCGAACTTCTTGAAGTTCTCGACGAACTTGTTCGCCAGCTCCTTCGCGGCCTCGTCGTAGGCGTTGCCATCGGACCAGGTGTTGCGCGGGTTGAGCAACTGGGTGTCGACACCGGTGACGGCCTTCGGCACGTCGAGGTTGATGATTGGCAGATGCTCGGTTTCAGCACCCACCAATGCACCGCTCTGGATCGCAGCGATCACGGCACGTGTGGTCGGGATGTTGAAGCGCTTGCCGACGCCGTAGCCACCTCCGGTCCAGCCGGTGTTGACCAGGTAGACCTTGGAGCCGAACGCCTGGATGCGCTTGATCAGCAGCTCGGCATAGACACCGGCCGGCCGTGGGAAGAACGGTGCGCCGAAGCAGGTGGAGAAGGTCGACTTGATGCCGCTGCCCGAACCCATTTCGGTAGAGCCCACCAGTGCGGTGTAGCCGGACAGGAAGTGGTAGGCCGCCTGCTCTTCGTTGAGGATCGACACCGGAGGCAGAACACCGGTCAGGTCGCAAGTCAGGAAGATCACTGCGTTCGGCTCGCCGCCCAGGTTCTTCTCACTACGCTTCTCGACGTATTCCAGCGGGTAGGCGGCGCGGCTGTTTTGGGTCAGGCTGTCATCGGTGTAGTCGGCGGCGCGCTCGTTGTTCAGTACAACGTTTTCCAGCACGGTGCCGAATTGAATGGCTTTCCAGATGACCGGCTCGTTCTTCTCGGACAGGTCGATGCACTTGGCGTAGCAACCGCCTTCGATGTTGAACACCACGCCGGTGCCCCAGCCGTGCTCGTCGTCGCCGATCAGATGACGCGATTCGTCTGCCGACAAGGTGGTTTTGCCAGTGCCGGAAAGGCCGAAGAACAGCGTCACGTCGCCATCATCGCCAATGTTGGCGGCGCAGTGCATCGGCAGCACGTCTTTTTCCGGCAGCAGGAAGTTCTGCACCGAGAACATGGCCTTCTTCATCTCACCGGCGTAGCGCATGCCGGCGATCAGCACTTTCTTGGCGGCGAAGTTAATGATCACGCAACCATCGGAGTTGGTGCCGTCACGCTCAGGCACGCACTCGAAGTTGGCCACGTTGAGTACCTTCCACTCTTCCTTGCCGGCCGAGTTGTAGGTTTCCGGATTGATGAACAGCTGGCGACCGAACAGGTTCTGCCAAGCGGTGGCGGTGGTCATCTTGACCGGCAGGTAGTGATCCTCGGCGGAGCCAACATGCACGTGAGAAACGAAGAAGTCCTGGTCGCGGTTGAATGCCTCGACGCGATCCCACAGCGCGTCGAACTTGTCGGCCGGGAAAGGACGGTTGATCGGCCCCCAGGCAATGGAAGCCTGGGTGCTGGGCTCCTCGACAATATAGCGGTCAGCTGGCGAACGACCGGTCCGGTGGCCGGTTTTCACGACGAGCGCGCCAGTGGCGGCCAATTCACCTTCACCGCGCTTGATGGCTTCTTCGACCAGTTGAGCGGTGCTGATGTCGATGTATACGGCGTTAGTGGCTTGCGTCATGAGTTTCCCGTCGGCCCTGGGCCGATTCCTCCATGCTTTGTAGCCCACAGAGTAGTGGACTACACCGAAAAAAAGTGCGCGCGATTATGACAGAAATGACGCTGCGCTGGGTATGAGGGCGTGATGGCGAAAAGGTTCCTAGTCCCGCAAAGCCTTTAATGTCGCGTGCCGGATGGACCTTCCGTTCCCGCACCGGCAAAAAGCTGGGCGATATCCGCCGCGTCGAAGCGGTAGCTGTGGTTGCAGAACTGGCAGTCGATGGTGATGGCTCCGCCCTGCTCCGACAGTAGTTGCTCAGCGTCTTGCTGACCGAGACTGATGACGGCATTGGCCGAGCGCTCTCGCGAGCAGCTGCAACGGAACACGATCGGACGCGGTTCGAACAACCGAACCTGCTCTTCATGATAGAGACGATGCAGGATGGTCTCGGTATCGAGGCCCAGCAACTCTTCGGTGGACAGGGTATCGGCCAGCATACGCAGGTGCTGCCAGCTGGCTTCACGCTCTTCGCCGTCACGGATGCGGTCGGCTGGCAGCTGCTGCAGCAGCATGCCGCAAGCACGGCGACCATCCGCCGCCAGCCAGAAGCGCGTCGGCAACTGTTCGGACGAGGCAAAGTAATTCGACAGGCTGTCCGCAAGTGTCACGCCGTCCAGCGCAACAATGCCCTGATAACGCTGCCCTTGGGCCGGGTCGATGGTCATCGCCATCACGCCATCGGGCATCAGCTCCGCCAAGCTTGCGCCAGGTGTCAGCTGCGTTTCGTCGTAGCGAGCGATGCCGCGCATCTCGCGGTTGCTCGAACATTCGACCATCAACAAGGGTACCGCGCCCGAAGAGCGAGCCTGCAACACCATCAGACCGTCGAACTTCAGCGTGCCAACCAACAGCGCCGCCGCTGCCAGTAGTTCGCCAAGCAACTGGGCAACCTGTTCGGGATAGGCATGTTTGGCCAGGACTTCGGCATAGCTACGCTCAAGCCCGACCCATTCGCCGCGCACGTCGGTGTCATCGAAGAGAAAGCGTTGGGTGTAATCGGTATCGAGCATGGGCATGACCAGAGCAGGTGGGCGTTCGGGGCCGTTAGCGAATAGCGAAACGTCTAGGTCTCGGCAATCTGGCGGCGCCTAAAGAGAAGGGACCGCATTCTAGGGTGAAAGTGGCGACCGTCCAACCTGACGCATTCAACCGGCGTCAGAACGAAAGCGCTGCAGTGCGCGGCGTTGTTTCTTGCTCGGCTTGCCATCGGTTTCCACGCCCAGGCTGCCTGCTTTACGCAGGGCGGCGGCGGTTTCGCGTCGAGACAGGCTTTCGGCCGTCTCCTCATAAAGGAGTTGAGCCTCCGGCGCGCCCTTGCGCACCGCCGACAGCGCACGAATCACCACCGTACGCTCATCAAAGCCTGCACGTATCACCAGCTCTTCGCCAAGCTTGGGCTCCTTGCTCGGCTTGCACCGTTCACCGCGGCAGTGCACCTTGCCGCCCTCGATGGCCGCCTTTGCCAGCGCCCGCGTCTTGAAGAAACGCGCCGCCCATAGCCATTTGTCCAGACGGACTTTGCCGTCGTCTTTCTCACTCATGGTTCAACTCTGTCTAGCGTCTCGTTGTCATAGGTTGGAACAGGGAGATGCGGTTGTCATGCAGCCTGTCTAGAATGCGCGGAAATTCACTGGATACGCTTTTGAACAGTCCCGACCTCCAGACAATCATCGGTTTGCGCGAATGGATCGCCCTGCCCGAACTCGGCGTGGTCGGCCTGCGCGCAAAGATCGATACCGGCGCCAGCACCTCTGCCCTACATGCGACCGACATCAGCGAATTCAAGCGCAATGGCGAACGCTGGGTCCGTTTCACGGCGCACCTGGGTACGCTGGTGCAGAGCCGCCACCGCTGCGAAGCGCGGCTGGTGGCGCGCAAGATCATCAAAAGCTCGAACGGGCACGTACAAACGCGCTATGTGGTGCGTACGCTGCTGGCGCTGGGCGACCACCTGTGGCCCGTCGAATTCACCCTTACCTGTCGCAAGACCATGCGCTATCGCTTGCTACTGGGGTCAAAAGCCCTGATGGACGGCAAATGGCTGGTCGACCCTGCCCGCACCTACGTGCAGGAAAAACCCCAGACTCTCACTCTTTCCGGTGCCCCATGAAAATCGCCGTGCTGTCGCGCAACCCACGCCTGTATTCGACCCGCCGTCTGGTGGAGGCCGGCCAGCAACGTGGCCATGAGGTGGTCGTCATCGACACCCTGCGCGCGTACATGAACATCGCCAGCCACAAGCCGCAGATCCACTACCGCGGCCGTCCGCTGGAAGGCTTCGACGCGGTGATCCCGCGGATCGGCGCCTCCGTCACCTTCTATGGCTGCGCGGTACTGCGCCAATTCGAAATGCAGGGCGTTTTTCCGCTGAATGAATCGGTGGCAATTGCCCGCTCGCGGGACAAGCTGCGCTCGCTGCAACTGTTATCGCGCCGCGGTATCGGCCTGCCGGTGACCGGCTTTGCCCACTCGCCGGACGACATCGCCGACCTGATCCAGATGGTCAACGGCGCGCCGCTGGTGATCAAGGTGCTCGAAGGCACCCAGGGCATCGGCGTGGTCATGTGTGAAACCGCCACCGCCGCCGAGTCGGTGATCGAGGCCTTCATGGGCCTCAAGCAGGACATCATGGTGCAGGAATACATCAAGGAAGCCGGCGGCGCGGACATTCGCTGCTTCGTGGTTGGCGACAAGGTCATCGCCGCCATGAAGCGCCAGGCCAAGCCCGGTGAGTTTCGCTCCAACCTGCACCGTGGCGGCACCGCCAGCCTGATCAAGATCACCCCGGAAGAACGGATGACCGCCATCCGCGCGGCCAAGGTGATGGGCCTCAGCGTGGCCGGCGTCGATATCCTGCGCTCCAACCATGGTCCGCTGGTAATGGAGGTGAACTCCTCCCCAGGCCTGGCCGGCATCGAGGAAACCACCGGCAAGGATGTCGCCGGGCTGATCATTCAGTACCTGGAAAAGAACGCTGGCCCACATCTGACGAGGACGAAGGGAAAGGGCTAAGCGAGCGCTGGAAACCGGGAATCGCAGCTTCCACGGATTCCGTAATCGAGAGACCTACGCGGCCAGCAAGAACCGGCTCGACAGTAGAGAACCGAAGCCTATGGCTACCTACTGCTTCACCGCATCCCTGGGCAGCAGCAACCCCAACGGCAGGCTAACCCGCGCCTCGAGCCCGCCGCCTTCGCGGTTGCGTAACTCGATCACACCGCCATGTTGCGAGGCGATCCGCTTGACGATCGCCAGCCCCAGCCCGGCGCCCTGCCCGCCACGCGCCTTGTCGCCGCGGATGAACGGATTGAATATCTCGCCCAGCTCCCGCGGATCGATGCCCGTGCCCCGGTCGAGTACGCTGAGCACGACATAGGGCGCATTGCTGTCGCCCGAGACATGGGCAGCCACCTCGACCCCATGGCCGCCATAACGCAGCGCGTTTTCGATCAGATTGACCAGCAGGCGTTTGATCGACACCCGCCGCAACGCCAGCTGCGGCATCGGCTCGACACACAGGCGAACGCTTTCGCCGTACTGGTTGTAGGGCGCCACGACTTCACGGACCAGCTCACCCAGGTCGACGCTTTCCACCGGCTCGTCGCTTCCATCGCGGACAAACGCGAGGAACTGATCAAGGATCGCGTTCATGTCCTCAATGTCGCGAACCATGTCCTCGGTGAGTTCGGCATCGCTGGTCATCAGCTCCAGCGACAGGCGCAAGCGCGTCAACGGTGTGCGCAGGTCGTGCGACACGCCGGCCAGCATCAGCTCACGCTCGCGGCCGGCCTGCTCGACGTCTTCGGCCATCTGATTGAACGCGCGATACACCTCGGTCATCTCGCTCGGCGTATCGCTGATGGGCAAGCGCACGCGGCGACCCTTACCGATCTGCCGAGCGGCATAGACGAGGCGCTTGAGCGGCAGATTCAGCTGGCTGACGAAAATCCATGCCGCCGCCGTGGACAATAAGCCGATACCGAGAAACCAGCCGAGCACGCTCCAAATTCGTTGCCCACGCAGCGGGTAGGCGTACAGCGGCACCTGCAGCCAGTCAGCCCCAAGCTCCGGCGCGCGTACCCAGATCGCCGTCTGCGGCTGGATGCGCACGCGCACCTCGGTATCCTCGCCCAGTTCGGTCTGCATTTGCCGCTGGAAGATTTCCGTGTAGGGCCAGTGGTACTCGCTGGGCGGCACCTCCTCAGCGCTAACCCGCTGCAACCCGGCCGCATCGGCAATACGCTCGCGGTTCTGTTCGTCGGCAGCCCAGTAGGCGCGCAGCGTCAACGCCGCGCCGTGGCTGTACTGGCGGTCGACCATGACGTCCTCGTTCATCATCAGGTACACAAGCATCAGCACCTTGGAGAACAGCACGACGATCAGCACCATCCACAGCGTGCGGGCGAAGAAACTTTGTGGGAACCAGAGCGGGGTTTTCATAAAGTAAAGCCGATAAGAGCGCCGGAGGCTGCACTAAAAGCACAGCGATATGAATGTCCACCTGCGGGGCGGCGATCCGCTTCAGCCCACCAAGTCGAGCGGGCGTGGTGGGCTGAAGCCCACCCTACGGGCGAAATCAGCGCGGCGCCTCAAACCCGACCAACCTCGAGCGCGCTTGCCGGAGTTATTTGTTTCCATCAGGTACGAACACATAACCCACACCCCAAACCGTCTGGATATAGCGCGGTTTGGAGGGGTCCGGCTCGATCAGTCGGCGCAGGCGGGAGATCTGCACATCGATAGAACGCTCCAGCGCATCCCATTCGCGGCCGCGGGCCAGGTTCATCAGCTTGTCGCGGGTCAGCGGTTCGCGGGCATGCTGGACCAGGGCCTTGAGCACGGCGAACTCACCGGTAGTCAGCATGTGCACCTGGTCGCCCTTCTTCAGCTCGCGGGTGCCAAGGAACAGCTCGTAATCGCCGAAGGTGACGGTCTCGTCCTCGCTGCCTGGCGCGCCTGGCACCTGCGGCGCCTGGCGCCGCAGCACCGCCCGGATTCGCGCCAGCAACTCGCGCGGGTTGAACGGCTTGGCCAGATAGTCGTCGGCGCCCTGCTCCAGCCCATGGATTCGGCTGGCCTCGTCGCCCTTGGCGGTCAGCATGATGATCGGGATCTGATTGCCGCCTTCACGCAGACGTGAACAGGCGGAAAGCCCGTCCTCGCCAGGCATCATCAGGTCCAGCACGACCAGATGGAACAGCTCGCGACCGAGCAGACGATCCATCTGCTCGGCACTCTCCACGGTCCGCACGCGATAGCCCTGCTCATCGAGAAACCGCTCGAGCAAGCGCCGCAACCGGGCATCGTCATCGACAATAAGGATCTTTTCGCCTTCGCTGGCGGGCGCAGTGCTGCTCATGGAAACTCCCGTAAAAATCGTCAATGCATTATGCGCAGAGTGTGGACAGCGCAACTGAAGCCATTGTTAGCAGATTTTGCAGGGCGAAGCCGAGAGCCAATGGAATGAGTCGACAGGCCTCTCGTTGGCTTTTTCGTCCGACTGCCCGCCTCAAGCGAGCCGCTGCCTTTATAATCGCGCCCTTTCGCGCAGGCCCGGCCTGCATGGTTTGACTGACCCAGGTAGGTTCATGGACAGCATCAATTCTCGCCTCGCCGCTGAACTGGGCGTGCGCCCGCAACAGGTTGCCGCCACCGTGGCGCTGCTCGACGAGGGCTCGACCGTGCCCTTCATTGCCCGTTACCGCAAGGAAGTCACCGGCAGCCTGGATGACACCCAGCTGCGCTTGCTCGAAGAGCGCCTGCGCTACCTGCGCGAGTTGGATGATCGCCGCGCCTCAATCCTCGCCAGCATCGAGGAACAAGGCAAGCTCACGCCGGAACTCAAGCGCGAGATCGACCTCGCCGACACCAAGACCCGCCTCGAAGACCTTTATCTGCCCTATAAGCAGAAGCGCCGCACCAAGGGCCAGATCGCTCTGGAAGCCGGTCTGGGCGACCTGGCCGATGCGATCTTTGCCGACCCCGAGCTGAATCCCGAAACCGAAGCCGCACGTTTCGTCGATGCCGAAAAGGGCTTCGCCGACGTCAAGGCTGTGCTCGAAGGCGCCAAGTACATCCTCATGGAGCGCTTCGCCGAAGACGCCAACCTGCTGGCCAAGCTGCGCGATTTCCTGACCCACAACGCTACGCTCAGCGCGCGCGTGGTGCCCGGCAAGGAAAACGAAGGCGCCAAGTTCAGCGACTATTTTGAACACGACGAGCCGCTCAAGAGCGCGCCCTCTCACCGCGCCTTGGCGATCTTCCGCGGGCGCAACGAAGGCGTGCTCAATGTGAGCCTGAAAGTGGGCGACGAAGCACTTGGCACCATGCATCCGGGCGAGGTGATGATCGGCGAGCGCTTCGGTATCGCCAATCGCGGCCGCGCGGCGGACAAGTGGCTGAGCGAAGTGGTGCGCTGGACCTGGAAGGTCAAGCTCTACACCCACCTGGAAACCGACTTGCTCGGCGAGCTGCGTGACAAGGCCGAGGACGACGCCATCGGCGTGTTCGCGCGCAACATGCATGACCTGCTGCTCGCCGCGCCGGCTGGCCCGCGCGCTACCCTGGGCCTCGATCCCGGCCTGCGCACCGGCTGCAAGGTGGCGGTGGTCGACGCCACCGGCAAGCTGCTGGATACCGCTACCGTCTACCCGCATGCCCCGCGCAATGACTGGGACGGCACCCTGGCCGTACTGGCCAAGCTGTGCGCCAAGCACGCCGTCGACCTGATTGCCATCGGCAATGGCACCGCCAGCCGCGAAAGCGACCGGCTCGCGGCCGATCTGATCAAGCAGGTGCCTGGCCTCAAGCTGACCAAGGTGATGGTCTCCGAAGCCGGCGCCTCGGTGTATTCGGCTTCGGAATTGGCAGCAAAGGAATTCCCGGATCTTGACGTCTCGATCCGCGGCGCCGTCTCCATCGCCCGACGCCTGCAGGACCCGCTGGCTGAACTGGTGAAGATCGAGCCCAAGGCCATTGGCGTCGGCCAGTACCAGCACGACGTATCCCAGCTCAAGCTGGCGCGCTCGCTGGATGCAGTGGTCGAGGACTGCGTGAACGCTGTAGGCGTCGACGTCAACACTGCCTCGGTGGCGCTGCTGGCTCGCATTTCCGGCCTGAACACCACCCTGGCCCAGAACATCGTGGCCTACCGTGATGCCAACGGCGCGTTCACCGCACGCAGTGAACTGAAAAAAGTGCCGCGCCTGGGCGACAAGACCTTCGAGCAGGCCGCCGGCTTCCTGCGCGTGATGAATGGCAGCAACCCGCTGGACGCCTCGGCCGTTCACCCGGAAACCTATCCGCTGGTCAAACGCATCGCCACCGACACTGGCCGCGACATCCGCTCGCTGATTGGTGACTCGGCGTTTCTCAAGCGCCTGGATCCGAAGCAGTTCACCGACGAAAGCTTCGGTCTGGTAACCGTCAGCGACATTCTTCAGGAGCTGGAGAAGCCCGGACGCGATCCGCGCCCCGAGTTCAAGACTGCCGAGTTCCAGGAAGGCGTGGAAAAACTCAGCGACCTGACGCCTGGCATGGTGCTCGAAGGCGTGGTGACCAACGTGACCAACTTCGGCGCCTTCGTCGACATTGGCGTGCATCAGGACGGGCTGGTGCACATTTCCGCGCTGTCGGAAAAGTTCGTCAAGGATCCGTACGAAGTGGTCAAAGCCGGCGACATCGTCAAGGTCAAGGTCATGGAAGTGGACATCCCGCGCCAACGCGTCGGCCTGTCCATGCGCATGAGCGATACCCCTGGCGAAAAGGCGGACAACATGCGCGGCGGCGGTAACAACCGTGGCGGCCAGCCGCGCGGCGAGCGCAAAGCGGCTAAGCCGGAGACCAAGCCGGCTCCGGCCAACAACGCCATGGCTGCGCTGTTCGCCAACGCTAAAAATCTGAGGAAATAACGGTGCGCGAAGTCGAAGCGGTGGGCAGCAGCAGTGCCTTCGGGCGTCTGCTGGGGCTGGAGATCGTCCAGGTCGCAAATGGAGAAGCACTGCTGCGCCTGGCCATGCACGATGGCTTGCGCAATCTGCACGGCAAGCTGCACGGCGGCGCCCTGTTCTCGCTGATCGACACGGCCATGGGCCAGGCCAGCCACAGCCTCAATGACGGCGAACCGAATAGCGTCACGCTCGAGTGCAAGGTCAACTACATCCGCCCGGTGACCGACGGCGAACTGACTTGCCGCGCCTGGGTGGTGCATGGAGGTCGGCGCACCCAGGTCATCGAAGCCGAGGTGCATCAGGGCGAAAAACTGGTGGCCAAGGCCCAGGCGACCTTCTCGGTTATCTGAGTCACCGCACTGCAGCGTCGGGTTCGCTGGAAACGCCCCGCAGCAGTGCGCGGTCCAACGCTGACGGCCTCTTGTAGAGCGTGCGATCCACCCCCATATTGTGCCGACTGACGCGTGAAGGAATTCCCAATTGAGCGATCTTCTCTCCCACCGCCTGGCGCTGCTGGCCGAGCACCACAACCTGTCGCTGCTCTCGCAATGCCTGCATGGGATCGAGCGTGAATGCCTGCGTGTCGACGCCGATGGTCAGCTGGCGCTGACGCCGCATCCGCGTGCACTGGGCTCGGCACTGACTCATCCGAAGATCACCACGGATTATTCCGAAGCGCTGCTGGAGTTCATCACCGGCACTGAAACCGACCCGACCAAGACCCTGGCCGAGCTCGACGCCATCCATCGCTATACCTATAGCCAGCTGGATGGCGAATACCTCTGGAGCCCGTCGATGCCGGGACACCTTCCGGAGGAGGAGCAGATTCCGATCGCCGAGTACGGCAGCTCGAACATCGGCCGACTGAAATATGTGTACCGCCAAGGCCTGGCGCTGCGTTACGGCAAGACGATGCAGTGCATCGCCGGCATCCATTACAACTTCTCGTTGCCCGAGGCGCTGTGGGCTACGCTGCAGGCCGATGAGAGCGACCAGCGCTCTGCGCAGGACTATCAGTCCTGGCGCTATATCGCACTGATCCGTAACTTCCGCCGCTACAGCTGGCTACTGATGTATCTGTTCGGCGCATCACCGGCGCTGGATGCCAGCTTCATGCGGGGCCGGTCGCACCAGCTCGACCAGCTCGACGAAGACACCTTGTATCTGCCCTATGCCACCAGCCTGCGTATGAGTGACCTGGGTTATCAAAGCAACGCGCAAGCTGGCCTTACGCCCTGCTATGACGATCTACCGAGTTACACCAGCAGCCTGCACAAGGCGGTGTCGACGCCCTACCCCGATTACGCAGCGCTGGGCACCAAGGATGCTGACGGCAACTGGCAGCAGCTCAACACCAACGTCTTGCAGATCGAGAACGAGTACTACTCGAACATCCGCCCCAAGCGCGTCACCGATACCGGCGAACGCCCGCTGCATGCGCTGCGCGCGCGGGGCATCCAGTACATCGAAGTGCGCTGTCTGGACATCAATCCCTTCCTGCCGCTGGGCATAGACGTCAGCGAAGCGCGTTTTCTCGATGCTTTCCTCTTATTCTGCACGTTGCAGCAGAGCCCTTGCCTGATAGAAGGCGAATGCCGGGCCAGCAGCGACAACTTCCTCAAAGTCGTCAAGGAAGGTCGCAAACCCGGGCTCGAGCTGCGTCGCTGCAACGAAGATGTCAGCCTGCAGCAATGGGCGAGCGAACTGATTGGCCAAATCGGCCAGGTCGCCGCGCTGCTCGACCGCAGCCATGGCGGTGACGAGCATGCTCGCGCGGTTGCCGAACAACAGGCCAAGGTTGACGACAGCAGCCTGACGCCGTCGGCCCGCGTACTTGAAGAGTTGCAGCGCAACGGTGAAAGCTTCAGCCAGTTCGCCCTGCGTCAGACCCGACAGCACGCCGAGGACTTCCGTGGCCGTGCGTTGTCCGATGCCGACATGGCCTGGTTCGATGAGGCTTCGCGTAACTCGCTGACACAGCAGGCGCAGGTGGAAGCCGCCGATACTCAGGACTTCGACAGCTTTGTCGAAGACTACCAGCGCAGCCTGACCAGCTTCGGCGGAGCCTAGTCCTCACCAACAGTCCGGCGGATCGCTCTAGTCCGGCGGCTTGGGCGGGGCGCCGGATATGCTGCGGCAAAATGTGAACTTTTCCCTCCTTCTTAGGGTTCCAATGTGTGTCTTCGCCGCGCCGATGCAGCGCGCCGAAGCCTCAAAAGAACAAGAAGAAGAGAGGTGCATTCATGTCGCTACTGGACCTGTTGGTGTCCGCCCGCAAGGGCAGCCTGACCACGGCAATCACCATTGCCTTGCTGATCGGGCTGATTCTGCAGATTGATGGACTTATCCCAGACCCCGCGCTTCGCCTGACCGGCGATGCGGTCGAGTTGCGCTCAGCGAGCCCCTACCCGACGCCAGACTGAATCGAGGCGGCGCAGGGCCGCCGCTCGATCACAGCGCCTTTTCGAAGATTTTCGAATTGCGCTGGAAGTTATAGAGCGAGGCCCGTGCGGCCGGGAGGCGCTCGACACCGCTGGGCTCGAAGCCGCGCTCGCGAAACCAGTGCGCCGTGCGAGTGGTGAGCACGAACAGGGTTTTCAGGCCCAACGCCCTGGCACGCGCCTCGATACGCTCGAGCAACTCATCGCCACGTCCACCATGACGGTACTCAGGGTTTACCGCCAGGCAGGCCAGCTCGCCCGAGTCGGAATCGGCGATTGGGTAGAGCGCCGCGCAGGCGATGATCAGGCCGTCGCGCTCGACGATGCTGAACTGCTCGACCTCGCGCTCCAGCACTTCGCGTGAGCGGCGCACCAGAATGCCCTGCTCTTCCAGCGGCGTGATCAGGTCGATCAGCCCGCCGACGTCCTCGATGGTCGCCTCGCGCAGTTGCTCGAACTGCTCCTGGGTCACCAGGGTGCCGTCGCCGCCGTCACGGGTAAACAGCTCGTTGAGCAGCGAACCGTCCTCGGCGTAGCTGATCACATGGCTGCGGCGCACGCCGCCTTTGCAGGCTTGCGCGGCGGCATCCAGCAGCTCGGCCTGGTAGGTGCCAACGAGGCGCTCGAGATAGGCCGGAATCTGCGGCGGACGCAGCTCGCGCACCAGCTTGCCACTTTCATCACGCAGGCCTCGCTCGGAGCCATAAAGCACCAGCTTGTCGGCTTCCAGATCAATCGCTGCGCGAGTGGCGATGTCTTCGCAGGCGATGTTGAAGATTTCACCGGTCGGGGAATACCCCAGCGGCGAGAGCAGCACGATGGTGCGCTCGTCCAGCAGCCGACCGATGCCCTTGCGGTCGACACGACGCACCTCGCCGGTGTGCTGATAGTCGACCCCGTCGTGAACACCGATGGGCCGCGCGGTGACGAAGTTGCCACTGGCCACCCGCAGCCGCGCGCCCTGCATCGGCGAGGCTGCCATGTCCATCGAAAGCCGCGCTTCCAGGGCGATGCGCATATGCCCGACGGCATCGATCACGCATTCCAGGGTGGCCGTGTCGGTGATTCGCAAGTCACGGTGAAAGCGCGGTTCGATACCCCTCGAGGCCAGCCGCGCCTCGATCTGCGGACGTGAGCCGAACGCCAGCACCAGCCGCACGCCGAGGCTGTGCAGCAGCACCAGATCGTGAACGATGTTGGCAAAATTGGGGTGTTCCAGGCCATCGCCGGGCAGCATGACGACGAAGGTGCGGTCACGGTGGGAGTTGATGTAGGGCGATGAGTCGCGAAGCCAGGTGACGTAGTTGTGCATTGCGCAAGCCTTAGATAACAGCTTTGTTCAGTCCGGAAGCCGGGTCGAGTATGGAGATACAGGGAGCAGGTTCACGCTGCGAACATGTCGCCAGACCTGCTCCTATCCTCGGCCTGGTTGCAGGCAATAGTGTTCGATCATCCCGCGCAACAGCCTCACAGTAGGTTCGATCCGGTTCAGATCCAGATACTCGTCCGGCTGGTGCGCGCAGGCGATATCACCCGGGCCGAGCACCAGCGTCTCGCAGCCAAGCTGCTGAAGATAAGGCGCCTCGGTGGCGAAGGCCACTGCCTCGGCGACATGACCGGTGAGGCGTTCGGCCAGTTTGACCAGCTCGGCCTCGGCAGGCTGATCGAAGGCCGGCACGCTGGGGAACAACGGGGCCAGGTCGATCTTCACCTGATGCCTGTCAGCCACCGGACGCAGGCGCCCGGCGATAGCTTCGCGTAGCTGATCAGGCTCCATCCCCGGCAGGGGCCGCAAATCGTACTCCAGTGAGCATTGGCCGCAGATACGGTTGGGGTTGTCGCCGCCATGGATGCAGCCGAGGTTGAGCGTTGGCTGTGGCACGTCGAACAACGGATTGTTGTATTGGCTTTGCCACTCCCGGCGCAGCGTCATCAGCTCACTCATCACGTCATGCATGGCTTCCAAAGCGCTATGCCCATAAGCGGGATTGGACGAATGCCCGCTTTGCCCTTGAATCTCGATGCCTTCCATCATGATGCCCTTGTGCAAGCGCACTGGGCGCAACCCGGTCGGCTCGCCGATCACTGCAGCTCGGCCCAGCGGCCGCCCGGCGTCGGCCAGGGCACGGGCGCCGGACATGGAGCTTTCTTCATCGCAAGTGGCGAGGATCAGCAGCGGCTGGCGGAACGGCTTATCCAGCAGCGGCAACACGGCCTCAATGATCAACGCGAAGAAGCCTTTCATGTCGCAGCTGCCCAACCCGTACCAGCGGTCATCCGCTTCGCGCAGCTGCAGCGGCTCGGCCGTCCACAGCTCGGCATCGAAGGGCACGGTATCGCTGTGTCCGGCCAGCACCAGGCCGCCGGGGCCGCTGCCGTAGCTGGCAAGAAGGTTGAACTTGCCGGGGGTGATTTCCTGCACGTCGCAGGTAAAGCCGAGATCGCTCAACCAGCCTGCCAGCAAATCGATAACAGGGCGGTTGGTTTGATCCCAATGCGCCTGGGTGCAACTTACCGATGGCGCAGCGATCAGCGCGGCGAACTGGTCTTTAAGCGAGGGGATGGGCACCGACAGCCTCCTGAAAGACGAAAAAGACGAGGCACCCAGTGAAACATGAAACGCGTCGCCGCAGCCTTACCGTCGAGGTAAAAACTGCGGCGACGGCTAGATCAGACGAAGATCGCCTTCAGAATGGTGAAGAAGATGATCGAAAGGATCGCCCCGGCTGGCAGGGTGATCAGCCACGACATGAAGATCGAGCCGACCACGCCGAGGTTCAGCGCACCGATACCGCGCGCAATGCCGATACCGAGTACGGCGCCAACCAGCGTATGAGTGGTCGAGACCGGCAGGCCAATAGCTGACGCGCCAACGACCGTGGTTGCGGTTGCTAGCTCTGCGGCGAAGCCACGGCTGGGGGTCAGCTCGGTGATTTCCTTGCCAATGGTGGCGATCACCTTGTAGCCATAGGTGGCCAGACCGATGACGATACCCACAGCGCCCAGCAGCAGTACCCAGCCCGGCACCGCCGACTTGGCAGCAACCTCTGCTGCGCCGCCTGACTGGATGACACCGACCACGGCCGCCAGTGGGCCGACCGCATTGGCCACGTCGTTTGCACCGTGTGCGAACGCCATGGAGCAGGCAGTAAAAATCATCAGAACGGCGAAGACCTTTTCCACGCTCGCGTAGTGAAAGGTGCGATCAGCCTCGACATCAAGCTTGATCCGCGACAGCAGCGCGATCCCGACCAGCATCACCAGCACGCCGATGGCGAACGCCAGAAGGATGCCCTGGCCGCCGCTCAGGGTCAGGCCGACATGCTTGAGGCCCTTGGTGACGGTCATCAGCGCGACCATGAACCCGGTCAGGAACATGTACAGCGGCACGAAGCGCTTGGCATTGAGAAAGGGATCATCGGTGTTGATGATCAGCTTCTGCACGCTCATGAACAGGCCAAAAGCGACAATGCCGGACAGCATCGGCGTCACCACCCAGCTCGCCACGATGGGGCCGATGGCATTCCAATGCACCGCATCGGTGGACACGCCGACCGCGGCGAAGCCGATCACCGCACCGATGATCGAGTGCGTAGTGGAAACCGGCCAGCCTTTCATAGTGGCGATCATCAGCCAGGTGCCGGCGGCCAGCAGCGCCGACATCATGCCCAGCACCATCAGATCGGGCGATATGACTTCAGCATCGACGATGCCGTTCTTGATGGTCTCGGTGACCTCGCCGCCCGCCAGGTAGGCACCGCAAAACTCGAAGATCATCGCGACGATGATGGCCTGCTTGATGGTCAGCGCTCTGGAACCCACCGAGGTTCCCATGGCGTTAGCGACATCGTTGGCGCCCACGCCCCAGGCCATGAAGAAACCGAAAGCGCAGGCGAGCACCAGCAGTACGAAGCCGTATTCCGCGATAAAGGACATAAGGAATTACCTGTTGAACCAGAAAAGACGCTGGCGCCTCAGCGCGCCAGCAATTGTTCCAGACGGTTGCCGACTCGCTCGGCACGGTCAGCGACGTCACCGATCCATTCGATGATTTTGTAGAGGAACATTACGTCGACTGGAGGCAATTCCTTTTCCAGCTTGAACAGCGCACGGCGCACCGTGATCTGCATGCGGTCGGTTTCGCGCTCGATTTCCTCGAGCTCCTCGACCATTTTCTCGACCAGCGTGGCCTCTCGGCCGGCAAAGCCGGTTTCCAGCAACGAGTCCAGCTCCTTCAGCGCTTTCAGCGCCTGGCAGCTGGCGTCTACACTGCGCTGCACGAAGGCCATCATTTCCGGCTGCAGGGCCGGCGGAATGGTCATGCAACGGCCCAGCATCAGACCGGCAATGTCCTTGGCACGGTTGGCAATTTTGTCCTGTACACTCAGCAGCTCCAGCAGATCCGAGCGCGGAACCGGCAGAAACAGGCTCTTGGGCAGATGTTGACGGACGCTCTTCTTGAGCTTGTCGGCCTCGTTTTCCAGTCGGGCCATCTCTTTCTGGATCTGTTCGACCCGCTCCCAGTCTTCTGCAGTGATCGCCTGGAACAGCGGTACCAGGTTGGCAGCACATTCGTGGGATTTAGCCATGTGCTGCTGCATCGGCCCGATAGGCGAGCGTCCGAACAGGCTGACGAAAGGATTGATTGGCATAGGGAGCACCCCGGCTTCAGAAGGCGGCAAGTATACGGATGACCTCAAAGGGCCGCTACCAAGTGACGTAGGTCACACTCAAACATAGGCATCATCTCGGCACCATGCAGAAAGAAACCGAAATCAAACTGCGCGTCAGTCGCGAAACCCTGGCGGCCCTGCGTGAGCATCCGCTGCTGAAGAAACGCAACAAGAGCGGCTGGCAGCGGCACGAATTGTTCAACCAGTACTACGACACCCCCGAGCGCGACCTGGCTCAGGCCAAGGTTGCGCTGCGTCTGCGCCGCGACGGCGAGCAGTTCATTCAGACGCTGAAAAGCCGCGGCCAGAGCGTGGCTGGACTGTCCGAGCGTAACGAGTGGGATTGGTACCTGGACAAGGCCAAGCTGGACCTGAAAAAACTCGCGGATGAGTGTTGGCCCGCGAGCCTGGCCGAGCTGGACAAGAAAACCCTGAAGCCGATTTTCACCACGGATTTCGTCCGCGAAAAAGCCGAAATCGCCTGGGGTCGCGGCAAGGCCAAGGTGGTTATCGAAGCGGCGCTGGATCTGGGCAAGGTCGTGGTCGGCAAGCGGAGCGAGGAAATCTGCGAGCTGGAGCTGGAGCTGCGCCAAGGCGAACCCGAGGCCCTGCTGGAACTGGCCGCCGAGCTGGCCACCGATCTGCCGTTGATGCCTTGCGACATCAGCAAAGCCGAGCGCGGCTACCGCCTGCATGACGCCGACAGCTACTCGCTGAGCCTGCCCGCACCAACGCTTGCGGCGACCATGCCGCTGGACGACGCTTTTGCCGCACTGGCCTGGCAGCTGCTGGGTAATAGCCAGCGGCTGGCCGAACAGTACCGCTTCAATGGCCATTGGAAACTGCTGGGCGAATGGCTGCAGCAACTGGTCGAACTGCGCGCCCTGCTGGGCAGCCTCGGTCAGGCCGCTCCGCGCGCCACGAGTCGCGAGCTGCGCGAACAACTCGATGCGCTGATTCAGGATTGGCGTCCCCAGGTCGAAGCGGGACGCGATGACGAAAGCGTGCGCCAGGCAGCGCCTGAACGATTTGCTACTGAATTGTCTGCGCCACGCTGGGGCCTGTTTTCGCTGAACGCCTCACTCTGGCTGCTGCAGCGCAACTGGACCACCAATCGCAACAACCGCGGCAACCGCCAGGGCGCAGCCGAGCTGGGCAACTGGCTGCCACGCCTGCTGGGCGAGGAAGCCGAGGCATTGCAATTGCTGCGCTATCAGCAACAGCCCGAAGACCTCGCCGAACAGCGGCCGCGCATGGAGCGGCTGCTGGTCTGGCTGCACCTGGCCCGCGCCACGCTGGAGCTGCCGGAAGCAGACCGTCTCTTCGGCGAACTGGCCAAGCTGTACGAACTGGCAGGACAGCCACTGGATGACGAGCAGCTTGATGCTCGCGTTGAGCAGGCTCGCGTGGTCTGGACGCTCAAATCCTGGAAACTGCTGACGAAATAGCGCGCCGTGCGGCCCCGCTGGCATTCGGCCTATGCCTGTTTCACCCCTCGGTGAAGGACTGGTGAAGTAGCGGGCCCCGCCACGGGCGGCGGCGTCGCCCGTGGGCTTCAGCCCACCGGTGACCAGCAACCTCCATTCGACACCCAACCTACATCCGGCACCGCCACCCCGTTGGGCTAAAGCCATCCTAAAGTCGCCGGTTCGCGCCACCCGCGTGCCGTCCAATTCGGTCCAGCCCGACATCACGTAAAGTTGGACCGCCCGGCAGACAGCGCGTTGATTTATCGGCAAGCTTGCTCCTCGTACCCGCCACGACCGAAGAGCCCATGTCCGTGTTGAATTCGCCTGCCCAGGATCGCTTCCTCGACCTCAATAACCTGCTGCGTGACTTGGTCGCGCAGAGGCGACTGTCACAGGAAACGGCCGAGCAATGCATGACCCTGCGGCGCAGTTCGGCAAACAGCCAGCAGCATCCGCTGGAATTTCTCGGCGCTCAGCAACTCGATGATCTGGCTCGCCCCGGCAAGAAGCTGGATCTCGAAACACTGACCGTCTGGCTCGCCGAGCAGGCCGGGCAACCCTATCTGCGTATCGATCCGCTAAAGATCAACGTCGCGGCGGTCACACCGCTGATGTCCTACGCCTTCGCCCAGCGGCACAAGATACTTGCGGTGGCGGTCGACAGCTCGGCAGTGACCATCGCCAGCAGCCAGCCTTTCGTGAAAAGTTGGGAAGCCAACCTCACCCATGTGCTCCAGCGACCGATCAAGCGGGTAGTGGCCAACCCGGTCGACCTGCAGCGCTTCACCGTCGAGTTCTACCGCCTGGCCAAGTCGGTCAGCGGCGCCACGGCCAATGATCAAAAGGTCAGCGGAACCGGCAATTTCGAGCAGTTGCTGAACCTCGGCGCCAGTGATCAGGAGCCCGACGCTAACGACGCTCATGTGGTGAACATCGTTGACTGGCTGTTCCAGTACGCCTTCGACCAGCGCGCCAGTGACATCCACATCGAACCGCGCCGTGAGCAGGGCAGCGTGCGCTTCCGCATCGATGGCGTCCTGCACAACGTCTATCAGTTTCCGCCGCAGGTGGCGATGGCCGTTGTCAGCCGACTCAAGTCCCTGGGACGAATGAACGTCGCCGAAAAGCGCAAGCCGCAGGACGGGCGGGTCAAGACCAAGACGCCGGATGGCGGCGAGGTAGAACTGCGCCTGTCGACGCTGCCGACCGCCTTCGGCGAGAAGATGGTGATGCGAATCTTCGACCCGGAAGTGTTGCTCAAGGGCTTCGATCAGCTGGGCTTTTCCGCTGAGGACTTGCGTCGTTGGCAGAGCATGACCGGCCAGCCCAACGGCATCATCCTGGTCACCGGCCCTACCGGATCGGGCAAGACCACCACGCTTTACACCACGCTCAAACAGCTGGCGACGCCGGAAGTGAACGTCTGCACCATCGAAGACCCAATCGAGATGATCGAGGGCGCCTTCAACCAGATGCAGGTGCAACACAACATCGACCTGACCTTCGCCAGCGGCGTGCGCGCCCTGATGCGCCAGGACCCGGACATCATCATGGTCGGCGAGATTCGCGATCTGGAAACGGCGGAAATGGCGATCCAGGCGGCACTGACCGGGCATCTGGTGCTGTCGACCCTGCACACCAATGATGCGCCATCGGCAATCACGCGGTTGCTGGAACTGGGCGTACCGCATTACCTGCTGCGGGCCACGCTCCTGGGCGTCATGGCGCAGCGCTTGGTGCGTACGTTATGTCCGCACTGCAAGGCACCGGTGCAGCTGGATGCGGATGACTGGCAGGCGCTGACCAAACCCTGGAATGCGCCGTTGCCGAGCCACGCGCAACAGGCGGTGGGTTGTATCGAATGCCGGGACACCGGCTACCGCGGCCGCGCCGGGGTCTACGAGATCATGCTGCTCAACGATGCGATCAAGCCGCTGATCACCGCCGACACCGATCTCATCGCCCTGCGCCGCCAGGCGTTCAAGGACGGCATGCACAGCTTGCGGCTGTCCGGCGCGCAGAAGATCGCAGCGGGCCTGACCACGCTGGAAGAAGTGCTCCGGGTAACGCCGCAGAGTGAGCAGAAATAACTGGAGGGTGGATGTCGCTTTATACATCCACCAACCTCCGCCCGGTGGATCGGTGAAGCGTGATCCACCCTACGTCAGCTGGAAGCTGGAAGCTGGAAGCTGGAAGCTGGAAGGGTCGAGGCTACTTCAAGCTTCAGCTTCCAGCGGCTTTCACCCTTGCCTGGCCGCCAGAATCGTCGCGACCCGCCCCGATTCACATTTCAGATAAGCCGACGACTGCAGCCATTGCTGATCTGGATACCAGGAAAACATGAATTGCCCGCCCTTGAGGCTATCCACGACCATGCGCGCCACTTCCGGGCGAACCGCAGGGCAGCCCTGGCTGCGACCGATACGCCCCTGGGTCGCGATCCAGGCCGGGTTCACATAGTCGGCCGGATGGATGACGATGGCCCGCTCACGCGCCAGGTCGTTGACACCAGGCTCGAGCCCGTCCATGCGCAGCGAGTAGCCATGCTTGCCGCTGTAGCTCTCGGCGGTGCGGAACAGGCCGAGGCTCGACTGATGACTGCCCTCCACGTTGGAGAAACGCGTGGCCTGGTTCTCACCCGAACCGTTGCCATGAGCGACGAAATCCTTGAGCAACAAACGTCCACGCTGCAGGTCGAAAATCCACAGTCGGCGCTCCGAGGAAGGCAGCGAAAAATCGATGACGGCCAACCGTTGAGCCGGCGTCGCGCCATGATTCACAGCGCACCGCATAGCCGCGACAGCATGGGTCAACACGACCGGATCGAGTGTGGGTGCCACGCGGGAAAGATCGTCCACCAGCGGCTGATAAGCAGGCGGAGCGGCCAACAGCGGCATGGACAAGAGCAAGCCGGCGGACAGACAGAGGCGGCGAAGCGAAACCATCATTCGTAGATCAACCTCGGCGGGCGCCAATGCCGATCATCCCTGCCGACCGACGCCCCCTGCTCGCTACCAGGCCCAAACAATCAAAAAATAGCGAAATTAAATCAGACGGGACCTGAAGCGCTCCCACGTCGTCTGATACATCGTGTTCTAGTAGCCTGAACGGGCCATGTTTTTCAGGCACCGCGGCTAGTTCAGCGGCGGAGTCTAGCAGTCGGCGGGACCGCCAGGAGTGAAGCGTTGTACAAAAAACATACATTGAGTCTGCTGTTCGCATGGTTGTTGGCGCCATGGCTGGCGATGGCGGAACCTGCGGTGGAGCCCGCCGGCCCAGTACAGGGTGTCCTGGACAATCTCCCGGCTGCGTGCGGCCAGCGTCTGGCCAACGTGGACGAAACAGCTCTGGCGCGGCTCTCGGAGCTCTACCGACGCCACCACTTTGCCTTGCTGTGGACCTCTTATGCGCAGATTGACGCGCTGTTGGCCCAGCTCGAGGCGCTGACGGACGATGGGCTCCAACCTGCTTCTTACCATCCCGAAACCATTCGTCGGGCCATGCACACCGCCACCCGTGATCCGCTGCACCGCGAATGCAGCGATGTACTGGCCAGCCACGCCTATCTGTCGGCCTTGGGTCACCTGGCGCAGGGTCGCCTGCCGCAAGACCGCACCGAGCCCGTCTGGCACAGCCCTGATGCACCTGGGACACTACAGGCCGAGGCGCAGCTGATGGCGATTGCCAGCGAAGGGCTGGAACATCTCGAGCACGCCTTCAACAAAGCGCGTCCGTCGTTGGAGCAATACAACAACCTGCGCAAGGCCTATGCGCAGCTGCGCGATCAACCCAAGCCCGAGTGGCAACCAATCCCCGCAGGTCAGACCTTGCGTCCAGGCATGTCGGACCCGCGTGTCCTCCAGCTGCGGCATCGCTTGAGCGCCGACGGCTACCTGACCCCTTCGGCAATCACGCCGGGCACCCGCGATGATCGCTACAGCGATCAACTGGTGGAAGCGCTCAAGGCTTTTCAGCGCCGTCACGCCCTGCAGGACGACGGCATTCTCGGTGCCGACACACTGGCCGAACTGAACGCGACCCCAGCCGACCGGCTGAACCAGCTGCAGGTGAATCTGGAGCGCTTCCGCTGGCTATCGGCTGACATAGAGCCGCGCTCGCTGCTGGTCGATATCGCCGGCGGGCGGGTGATCTACTTTCGCGACAGCAGCCCTCAATGGGAAGCGCGCATCCAGGTGGGCCGCGATACGCGGCAGACCCCGTCCATAAAGTCGACCGTCACGCGCATCACTCTCAACCCGACCTGGACGGTACCGCCAACCATCCTGCGCGAGGACAAACTGCCGCAGATCCGCGATAACCTGGACTACCTCGCGCAACACAACATGCAGGTGTTGGACTATCAGGGTCAGGTGCTCGACCCAGCGACTGTCGACTGGAGTAATCCGGGGCGGATCCTGCTGCGCCAGGCCGCCGGGCCCGCCAACCCGCTGGGCCGGGTGGTGATCCGTTTTGCCAATCCCTATTCTATCTACCTGCATGACACGCCCAGCCAAGGCCTGTTTGCACGCTCGCAGCGGGCGTTCAGCTCGGGCTGTGTAAGGGTCGAATCGGTGATGCAACTGGTCGATCTGTTATTGAACGAGGGCGAACGCGAGCGCGTTAGCCAATTGCTTGAGACCGGCCTGACCTACGAATACCGCCCGGCAGAAACCACACCGATACTCCTGGCTTACTGGACAGCCGAAGCCGACAGCACCGGCCTGCCGCGCTATCGCCCCGACGTCTATCACCGTGACCCAAAGCTGCTCGCAGCATTGCAAGCAGCCGATCGCAACGCCATGCTGCGCGCCATGCCGGCCGTTGATGAGCACTAACGCCAGCCCATCACAACAAGCTGGGAGCTACCGCTCAGGACCAGACCGGCGGCTCTGGCAGATTGATCGTCGACCGAGGTCTACTTGCCTTGGGGTCGAACCCAGGTATCTTGCATAGCAACAACCGCCTGCACTTACGCCATTGCCTCGCCGCTGCAGGCGCTCGGTCAACGCAGTCTGGAACACTAAGATCGTTGCCGCCACGGATAGCCGAGCAGACGTTTTGAAGAAAAAAAATACAAGCAGTACATGGAACGAAGCTGACCGACTGGCAGCCCTTGCGCGTTACCGCATTCTCGACACCCCCGCCGAGGCGGCATTCGACGATCTGGTAGCGCTTGCCGCCGAGCTATGTGCCTGTCCCAGCGCCGCCATCGTGTTTGTCGACGAGGACCGCCAATGGGTAAAGGCCTCGGTCAACGTCGAAGGCGCCGACCGCCCTCGGGACGAAGCACTCTGCTCCCGGGCCCTTGGATGCACCGAGCCGCTGGTGATCGAAGACCTGTCCCACGAGCCGCTGGCCAACGGCATGACGGGCTTCTACGCCGCAGCGGTACTGCGCACCGCCGAGGGCCTGCCGCTCGGCACGCTATTTGTTCTGGACAGCAAGCCGCGCCAGCTGTCGGAGCGCCAATCCGCCCATCTGGAGGCGCTGGGCCGCCAAGTCATGGCGCTGCTGGAGCTGCGTCGCAGCCGCGAAGCCAACGAGCGCAACCGGCAGATCATCGACAGCGCAGTGGATTACGCGATTCTCACCACTGACGCCGAGGGCCTCATCACCAGCTGGAACCAGGGTGCTGAACGCATCCTCGGCTGGCCATCGCACGAAGCCATCGGCAGCCTCGCCTCACGATTTTATGTCGAGGAAGACTTGGCCAGCGGCGTGCCTGACGAGGAAATGGCTACTGCCGCACGTGACGGCTCGGCGATGAACGAACGTTGGCATGTGCGCAAGGACGGCAGCCGGTTCTGGGCCAGCGGCGTGCAGATGCCGCTCAAGGATGATCACGAACAGCACCTGGGTTTCGTGCATATCCTGCGCGACCTGACCGAACGTCTTCATGAACAGGCGGCGATCCGTCAAGCCGAGGAGCGCTATCGGGCCCTGGTTGACCTAAGCCCTCAGGTGATCTGGCAGTGCGACGCCGAGGGGCAGCTGATCTTCTGTAATCGTTATTGGTGCGATTTCACCGGGATAAGCGCCGAAGCGTCGGCCGGCATGGGCTGGCTGTCAGCGGTGGCGCCGGATCACCGTGACGCCATACTGAAGCAATGGCAAGACGCGTTGAAATCCGGCCAGGCCGGCAGTTTCGAAGTCCCGCTGCTGGCCGCCGACGGCAGCTCACGCTGGTTTCAGGGCAGCGGCGCGCCCGTTTACGACTGCGATTGCCGCCTGTTGCACTGGGTATTGGTCGCACAGGACATTCACGAGCGTCGCCTGGCCGAGATCAAGCGCCTGGAAAGCGAGGCATTCACTCGCAGCCTGTTGGACGCGGCCAGCGAAGGCTTCTACTCCATCGACACCCGAGGCCTGGTCACGCTTTGCAACGAGGCGTTCGTCAAACTGCTCGGCTTCGCCAGCAAGGACGAGGTGCTTGGCCGGCAGCTGCATCCGCTGATCCACCACAGTCACATAGACGGCTCGCCTTACCCGATCGAAGACTGTCCGATTCAGCGCACGGCAACAACCGGTGAGTCGGTACACATCGAATACGAGCTGTTCTTTCGCCTAGACGGCAGCAGCCTGCCCGTCGAGTACCGGGTCGCCCCGCTGTACCGGGACAATGTATTGCAAGGTGCGATCTGCACCTTTACTGACATCAGCGAACGAACCCGCGGAGAAGCCCAGCAATCCTATCTGCTAGAGCTCAGCGACCAGCTCCAGGACAGCGGCAGCCGCATCGAGCTGGCCGACATGATGGCCGAGCGGCTTGCCCTGCTGGTGGGGGCACAGTGTATTTATCAGGCACATCTCGACGAGCGCGATAACCTGATCGTCGATGAGCACTGGTCGCAGAATGCCAGCAAACCGTGCATCGCGAACACGCTCGGCGCTTGTGTCGAACCTTTGCGCCTACGTTTGTCGCAGGGCCTGATCGTGCCGTTTGATGACCTCCTCGAGGAGGCCGATTGCCACGGCCGTTTCGGTGTTTTGCATGAGCATTTCGGCTATAGCAGCCTGCTACTGGCACCACTGCTGCAGCAAACAGCCAACTGTGCCTTTCTCTTGTTCGGGAGCCGGCAACCGCGCGCTTGGAGCCAGACCGATATTTCGTTTGTACGAGAAGTGGTCGAACGCATCCGCGCCGCCGCGGACCGGGCGCGGGCGCGCTCGGCCCTGCTGGAAGCCGAACAGCGCGTCAGCCTGGCCAACGAAATTGCTGCAATCGGCGTCTGGGAATACGATTTCGAACACAACCGCCTGCATTGGGATGCGCAGCTCAAGATGCTCGCAAACCTGGGGCCGAACGAGCCGGCGCTGTCGGTCGATCAATTCCTTGCGCGGGTTCACCCGGACGACCGGCACACCCTGATAGCGACCTTTCGCAATGCGCTCGACGGCGTAGGCGGCGGCGAGTTGAACCTGGACTACCGGGTGTACGACGAGCGCAGCGAGCAGTTCCGCTGGCTGGCCAACCGTGGCCGCCGGCTGATCGACGGCGACGGCAGGGTTTGCCTGCTCGGCACTGCCCGAGACATTACCGCCGAACGCAACGCTGCCTTGAAACTGCTACGCATGAACGCGCTGCTCGAAGAGCAGATACAGGAACGCCAGATCACCGAACAGCGCCAATCGGTACTGATGGAACTGGGCGATCTGCTGCGCGGGCAACCCGATAGCGTCACCATCGTCACGGCTGCCGTGCGCGCGCTGGGCACCACGCTGCAGGTGACCCGCGCCGCCTTTCTGTCCATCGAGCCGGGCGGACAGTACGCCACCGTCGAGCGCTACTGGAGCGACGGCGCTCTGGGTGACTACAGCGAGCGCATGTGCTTTGCAGACTACGGTGATTTCATCTACGACCTGCAGCACGACGAGCTGGTGGTAGTCGAAGACGTGCTGCATGACCCTCGGACCGCCGCGCAGGCAGCGAGCCTGCGACTGCGGCGCATTCAAAGCCTGGTCTGCGTGCCGCTGCAGGAGCAGGGCGTCCTGAGCGCTGCCCTGATTCTGCTGCAGGATCGGCCGCGGCAATGGGCCGAAGAAGACATTTCCTTTATCCGTGAAGTTGCTGACCGTGCCTGGACGGCCGATGAGCGGATGCGCGCGGAAAGTGCACTGCGCGCCAGCGAGGAGCAGTTCCGCACCCTCGCCGACAACATGAGTCAGTTTGCCTGGATGGCCGATCCCGCGGGCCGCATCTACTGGTACAACAAGCGCTGGTATGACTATACCGGCACCACGCTGGAAGCCATGCGGGCCCTGGGTTGGCGCTCGGTGCATCACCCCGACCATCACGAGCGCGTCAGCGCCTCGATGAAGCGCGCCGTGGCGATCGGCTCGATCTGGGAGGAAACCTTCCCCCTGCGCGGCAAGAGCGGCCAATACCGCTGGTTCCTTGCACGCGCAGTACCTATTCGCGACGATTTCGGCCAGGTGACCCGCTGGTTCGGCACCAACACTGATGTCACCGCCCAGGTCACCGCCGAAGAAGCACTGCGCGAGCTGAACGACAATCTGGAACGGCGCGTCGCCGAGCGCACGCGTGAACTGGCCGAGATCAACCATCTGCTGCATCTGGAAATGGGTGAACGGGAGCGCGCCGAGGACACCTTGCGTCATGCCCAAAAGATGGAAGCCATCGGCCAGCTGACCGGTGGCCTCGCCCACGACTTCAACAACATGCTGACCGGCGTGCTCGGCGCCCTCGACCTGATCCAGCGCCGAGTCGCCAGCGGTCAGGTCAACGATCTCGGTCGCTATGTGGATGCGGCGGCCAGTTCGGCCACCCGCGCCGCAGCTTTGACCCATCGCCTGCTGGCCTTCGCGCGGCGCCAATCGCTGGACCCGCAACCGGTAAACGTCAACCTGTTGGTCGAGTCGATGGAGGACATGCTGCGCCGCACCATGGCCGAGCACATCGAGTTCGACACCCGCCTGCAGGAAAGCCCCTGGTTGGCTTACACCGATGCGCACCAGCTCGAAAACGCCCTGCTCAACCTGGTGATCAACGCGCGCGATGCCATGAGCGAGGGCGGCAAGCTGATCATTCAAACCGGCTCGGTACAGATCAATACCTCGCAGCCAGACGGCCCCGAACCCGGCGAATACGTCACCCTCAGCGTGGCCGACAACGGCTCGGGGATGCCGCCGGAAGTGGTAGCCAAGGCCTTCGACCCGTTCTTCACCACCAAACCTATCGGCCAGGGCACCGGCCTTGGGCTTTCGATGGTCTATGGCTTCGTCAAGCAGACGGGCGGCCACGTACGCATCGACAGTACACCGGGACAAGGCACCCTGATCACCCTGTTCCTGCCGCGCAACCGGACACAGGCTACGCAAGTGGAGGAACAATCCAGCAAACCAGTAGCGGTCAGCGGTGCCGAGACCGACGAAACCGTGCTGGTGGTCGAGGATGAAGCCGCGGTGCGCATGTTGGTGGTCGAGGTGCTGCAAGAACTCGGCTACCACGTCCTCGAAGCAGTGGACGGCAACAGCGCGTTGCCGCATCTGGCAGGTACTCAACGTATCGATCTGCTGGTCAGCGATATCGGTCTGCCCGGCATTAGCGGGCGCCAACTGGCCGAAATCGCTCGCCAGCATCGACCGGATTTGCGTGTGCTGTTCATCACTGGCTATGCCCCGAATGCCGAGATACGCGGCGAGTTTCTCGGTCCCGGCATGGACATGCTGGCCAAGCCCTTCAGCATCGACATGCTCGGCACCAAGGTTCGCCAATTGATCGAGCGCAGCGGGTAGCGGCCAAGGAACTCTGCTGACCGCTGCACACTCTCTAATGGAGGATCAAGCAGAGGCAAGCATCATGCGCAGAACAATCCTGGCAGCCGTTACCCTGAGCTGTATCCCCTTTGGCGCGGCCATGGCCGATAACGGGTTCGTCCGACAGATCCTGTCATCCGGCGCGACTACCGCTTCCACCTACATGACGTTCCGCGACGACAAGCTGGTCGCCGCGGCACGCGAAGACGCCAGCAGTTTCGTGGCCAGCGACGGTGCTCTCCGTGGCCCTTATCTCGAAGCGATGCTGGTGAAATTGCGCAGCGAGCAGCCGCAACTGCAGGCCAGCGACATGCAGTTAGCCAGCGCTATCCTGGCAGCCGAACATAACTAAGTGACGCAACGCCGGCCAGTGAGCCGGCGATGTCGCTCCGCATGCAGCCAAGCGGCAAACCGCGTCGCCATTCGTCCACTCGCAGCATTCGGAGAATCCCATGAAGAAAACCGCATCCGCCGTCTGGCAAGGTGACCTGAAAAGCGGCAAAGGCACCATCAGCACCGAAAGTGGCGCGCTGAAAGACAATCCCTACGGCTTCAACACCCGTTTCGAAGGTGCGCCTGGCACCAACCCGGAAGAATTGATTGGCGCAGCACACGCCGGTTGTTTCTCTATGGCGCTATCCATGATGCTCGGTCAGGCAGGACTGACTGCCGAACGCATCAACACCACCGCTGAAGTCACCCTGGACAAGGATGACAAGGGGTTTTCCATTACGGCCATCGCGCTGACGCTTAAAGCCAAGGTGCCGGGGACAGACAATGAGCAGTTCCAGCAGATCGCCAACCAGGCGAAGGAAGGCTGCCCCGTATCGCGCGTGCTCAATGCACAGATCAGCCTGGACGCGACGCTGGAGAGCTAAGTCCGCGCAAACAAAAACGCCGCCCATGCAGGCTGTGTAAAAACAGCTCGCAAGCGCAGCGGTATAATCAGCAACGCCCCGACTGGTTCGGGGCGTTTGCTTTCTGAGC
>JAKUTK010000056.1 GCA_022448005.1 Pseudomonas sp. | reverse complement strand
GGTCCGCTCACTTCAAGCGTGACGATCCCCAGGTCACGCTTCAGCTGCTGCCAGCGAAAGCCTGCGTAAAACCCGAACCCAATGATGAGTAGAGTCAGGCCGGCAACCGCCCAGACGAGGATTGTCCGCCGCTTTGTCATGACCCGTTCCGCTGAAAATTGATGCGCTAGCATAGGCCGGTCATGGCGCGCTTGCGACCGGTGCCGATGCGTGTCGCGCGGGACTGATCTTCACTTGGAAAGTTCCCAGGAAACCAGCGGCAAGGCCAGGAACAGCGCTCTGGCGGGCGTTTGGAGAGGGCTGCGCCAAACTTGTGCACATCTGCCAGCATGCCTTGTCAAGCGCTTATGACAATCTGTCGCAAACCAAGCGGAAGCTTATATCTTCAATAACTAATTGAAAAATAAAGACATTTTGCATTGGCGAAAAAAACGCCAGTTTAACTCAAGCCCACTAACCATAGGCTCTAGGGGATTTTGTAACCTGTTTGCCCACAGACTTATCCACAGGTTCTGTGGATTAAAAAATTGTGTGAACCAGATCGTGTATTTCCGATTTTTTCAAGACTTTAACTCTGTGAAAAAAGGAGTAGAGTGCGCGCCCTTGTTCCCCCGAACCATTCGGTGACCATGAGAACGCGTCCACTCGCCTCGAGCCCGCTCGAGAGCACATCATCTTCTCCACGCCTGCCGATGCGCATGGCGTTGTGGCTGCTGGACAGCCAGCGTCTAGGACAGACCAAGAGTGTTAAACGTATCGCGGGTCGGATGCTCAAGCAGCCGGCACTCGAAGGTGTAGTTGAAGCACAGAGCCGACTGGGACGCTTGCTCTGTCATGACTGCGACAGCCAGCGTGATCGCCGCATCGGTTTCGAATTGCTGCGCCAGGCAGCAAGAGCCGGCGACCGTCAGGCCCAGCTCGAGCTCGGTCAACTTTACTGTCAGGGGCAGCACCGCGAGCTGTCCAAAGCGCGCCACTGGCTGGAACAGGCTGCGGCCCAAGGCTCGGCCGAAGCCTCTCGCATCCTTTTGCGGCTGCCGGCCAAGCGCTAGATTCGGCGTCGCAGACGGGCCGGCCTGACCTGTACGGGCTGGCTGGCTATACTGCCGGGCAGTTCAGCCGGAGCCGTTCATGCCTTTTGATCCCCTCTATCTAGCAGCCGGTCTCGGTGCCCTCTGTTTATTACTCGCCGTCGTCACGTTGTCACTGCAACGGCGCCTGTCCCTGCAGCGGGCTGAGCTGTCGTTGCTGGACGAGCGGCTGAGTCAGGCGGTCATGGGGCAGGAAGGCCTCGGCGCACAGCTGGAAACCAGTCGTCAGGAGCAGGCCGACCTGCATGAAGCCCGGGCGGCGCTCCAGGCGGAAGCCGCCGTGCTGCGGCGGGAAACCGAATGGCTGCAGGCTCAGCGCCTGGAAACCCGCGAAACCCTTGATGACCTGCAGGCCGAGCGCGATGCTCAGCAAGCCGAGCTCCGCGCGCTTAGCGCCGCTCACGCTGGGGTTACAGCCGAATTGAACGAACAGCAGAAAACCCATGAGCAGCGCCTGGAAGATCTTCAGGGTGCACGCGATGAATTGCGTGCGCAGTTTGCCGAGTTGGCGGGCAAGATCTTCGAGGAGCGCGAGCAGCGTTTTGCCGAGACCAGCCATGAGCGACTTGGGCAGCTGCTCGATCCGCTTAGAGAACGAATTCAGTCATTCGAGAAGCGCGTCGAGGAGAGCTACCAGAACGAGGCGCGTGAGCGCTTTTCCCTGGCCAAGGAGCTGGAGCGGTTGCAGCAGCTCAATCAGCGCCTCGGTGATGAAGCGACCAACCTGACTCGCGCGCTGCAGGGGCAGAAGACTCAGGGCAACTGGGGCGAGTTGATCCTTGAGCGGGTGCTCGAGCATGCCGGCCTCGAAAAAGGTCGCGAATACCATACTCAGGTCAGTCTCAAGAGCGCTGATGGCGAACGCTTTCAGCCCGACGTCCTGATTCAGCTGCCCGGCGACAAGCAGGTCGTGGTGGACGCCAAGGTCAGCCTGACCGCCTACCAGGCGATGATCAGCGCCGAGGATGAAGGCAGCCGTGTGCTGGCACTCAAGCAGCACGTGCAGTCCTTGCGCAACCATTTGAAGGGCTTGTCGCTCAAGGACTATCAGCGACTTGAGGGGCTGCAGAGTCTGGATTTTGTCCTGCTTTTCGTGCCGATCGAAGCTGCGTTCGCGGCGGCGTTGCAAGGCGACCCGGAGCTGTTTCAGGAGGCCTATAGCAAGCACATTGTGATCGTCAGCCCGACGACGTTGTTGGCGACGCTACGGGTGATCGACAGCCTCTGGCGCCAGGAGCGACAGAGCCAGAACGCCCGCGAAATTGCCGAGCGTGCCGGGGCGCTATACGACAAGTTCGCGGCGTTCATTCAGGATCTGGACGAAATTGGCAGCCGCCTGCAGCAACTGGACAAGGCTTATCTCGGTGCGCGCAACAAGCTCACCGATGGGCGCGGCAATCTGGTGAGTCGCGCCGAACAGCTCAAGTTGCTGGGTGCACGGGCGAGCAAGCGCCTGCCGACCGACTGGCTCGAGCGCGCCGGGGCCGAGGCGCCGCTTGAGGCCGAGGAATAGCGCGCATCTCTGTCACAGCAGCCACAACACCCCCAGGCCGGCCAGCAGACCGCTGAGCATAAACGGCAAGGTCAGCAGCGCCAGGGAACGCCCGCCGATAAAGACGATCAGGCCGCCCTTGACCAGGCTGTTGCTCAGCGCGGCGAGAAAGATTCCCTGCACCGCGACCTGCTCCGCCAGGTCGGTCCGAGCGCTGTTGGCCAGTGACAGGGTAATGGCATCCACATCAGTCAGCCCCGACAACAGGGAAACCAGATAGACCCCCGCATCGCCAGGCCCTCGTTGCGCGGCTTCGACGAGGAACAGGATGAGTACTAACAGGCCGGCAAAACGCAGCGCGGGCCCCAGTTCGAAAGGGTTCTTCAAGGGCGGCTCGGCGGTGTTGTCGTGCTGCTGACCGGCGCGCAAGTAGTAAAACAACGCACCGGCGGCGTAGATCAGACCGGCCGTCAGCATCGGCGCAAGCAATGCCGGTAGCAACGCCCGATTGACCACCCCGACTTCCAGCAGCACCCGCGGGAACATCAGCGCCGAGGTTGCCAGAAGACCGGCGGCCAAGGCATGGCGCATTTTCCCTGAGTCCAGCCGGGCGAGGGTGATGGTCATCGCCGTGGATGAAACAATGCCGCCCAGTAGCGCCGTGACCATCAATCCGTGTCGGGTGCCCAGCAGGCGGATGGCGACATAGGCGGCAAAGCCGATACCGGCGATCAGCACAACCATCCACCAAGTGGTGTAGGGGTTGAAAGCCTGCCAGGGTCCATAGCCCTGATTCGGTAGCGCTGGCAGCAGCACCACGGAAATGAACAGCAGTTTCAGTACGCCGCTCAGTTCGGCCTCGTTGAGCTTGTGCAGCGCGCCGTGTAGCCGCGCCTTCAGGCTCAACAGCAGCGCTACGACGATCGCCACGGAGGCGGCCAGCAAGCGACTCTCCGCTACCGCGAGGCTGCCCAGCAGGAAGGTCAGCAGCAGCGCCATCTCGGTGGTCATGCCGTGGTCGCTATTGGTGCGGGATTCGATTACATACCCGGCAATCGTCAACAGTGCCAGTACGACGAACATTGCAACCCACGCGGGCATACCGAAGTGACTGGCGCTCAGTGCAGCCAGGCCGCCGAACAGCCCGGCAAGGCCGAAGGTGCGAATGCCAGCCATCTCCTGGCCTCCCTGGTCACCGCCGCTCCAGCTGCGTTCCGTACCAATCAGCAGGCCCACGCCGAGGGCGGTTGCCAGGTTCAACAACAATTCGAGGGTCATGGGCAAAGGCCGTCGGCAACTTCTGATGAGACCAGTCTAGCCGTCTCGCTTCGGCCGCGGTTTGCGTTGGCGCAACGCGACGTCAATGCAGTGGAACGTGGCGGCTCATCAGTGCGCGCAGCGCGGCAGGTTTGACCGGCTTGGCCAGAAAATCCAGCCCTGCCGCGTGGATCGCAGCGATCAGCTCCGGGCGCCCGTCAGCGCTGATCACCACGCCGGGCACCGGCTCGCCGAGGCGGGTGCGCAGCCAGGCCATCAGCTCCGAACCAGTCTCACCGTGGTCCAGGTGGTAATCGACCAGCACCAGTTGCGGGCGCACGTCCTCACGCAGTAACGCCTCGCATTCGGCCCGGTTACTGGCCGTCCAGACCTGGCAGCCCCAGCGTGACAACAGGCTGTTCATCCCCACCAGAATGCTGTCTTCATTGTCGATGCAGAGCACCTGAATGCCGGTCAGGGCGGTTTGCTGCGCTTCGCCTTTGCCGTTGCTGGTGACCTGTCGCAGCACCTGGCTGGCGATTGGCACGGTCACGCTGAACACGCTGCCTTTGCCGGGCCAGGAGCGAACCGCCAGTGGATGATTGAGCACCTGGCAGAAGCCATCTGCGATCGCCAGACCCAGCCCAAGACCCTTCTCGGCGCGCGTCTGATGGCTGTCCAGCCGTTTGAATTCCTCGAATATCACCCGCAGTTTGTCCTCGGCGATGCCCGGGCCGTGGTCCCACACCTCGAGACGCAACGAGGAGCCCTGGCGACGCACCCCCAGGACCACGCGGCCCTTGGCGTAACGGAAGGCGTTGGTGAGGAAGTTTTGCAGCACTCGGCGCAGCAGGCGGATATCGCTGTCGACCCGCAAACGGCTGCCATGCACTCTGAAGTCGACGCCCTGTTCGGCGGCAAGCATCGTGAACTCCGTGGCCAGGGTGTCGAACAGGGTCACCAGCGGGAAGGGGTTGCGGTCGGGGGTAATGCGACCGTTTTCCAGGCGCGAGATATCGAGCAGATCGGAGATCAGGTCCTCGGCGGAGCGCAGAGAGCTGTCCAAATGACGCACCAGGTCCCGAGCTTCTACCGGCAGGGCGTCGTGCTGGTGCGACAGCGCGGCGGAAAACAGCCGCGCCGCGTTCAGGGGCTGCATCAGGTCATGACTGACTGCGGCGAGGAAACGTGTCTTCGATTGGCTGGCCGATTCGGCCGCACTCTTGGCGGCGGTCAGCGCCTTGTTCAGTTTGGACAGTTCCTGGGTGCGCTCGCTGACGCGCTGTTCAAGACCTTCGTTGGCATCCTTGAGGGCGCGTTCGGCGTCGCGGTAGGCGGTGATGTCGCTGAAGCTCATGACGAAGCCGCCACCGGGCATGGGGTTGCCGATCAGCTCGACCACCCGGCCGTTGGGGAAGGTGCGCTCCGAGGTGTGCGCCCGGCCCTGACGCATCCAGTAAAGCCGCTTGGCCACGTGCGTATCGGCATCACCGGGACCGCAGAGGCCGCGTTCGGCGTTGTAGCGGATGAGGTCGGCGATCGGGCGGCCGATGTAGACCAGCCCGTCCGGGTACTCGAACATTTCCAGATAGCGGTGGTTCCAGGCCACCAGCCGCAGCGACTGGTCGACCACGCTGATGCCTTGGGTAATGTTCTCGATTGCTCCTTGCAGCAGTGCACGGTTGAACTGCAGCACCTCGGAGGCTTCGCCGACGATGCGCACCACGTCATCGACCTGCATGTCGCGGCCCTCCAGCGCCGCCTTGACCACGGCACGGGTGGACGAGGCGCCCAGTACCCCGGCCAGCAGTCGTTCGGTATGGGCGATCCATTGGCCGTCGGCCTGCTGCCGGGGCGAATAGTCGTGACCGTGACGCCGGGCGAAGCGCTGGAAGCTGAGTTCGGCGCGCTCGGCACCAACGAAACGCGAGGCCAGCAAGAGCAGGTCCTCCACCTGCACGGCAAGCAGCCGGCGGGTGCTCGCGGTGGAGTGGATTTCCTGACCGATGAAACGGCTGGCCTGCCAGTGTTCGGCGACGCGCGTCTGCGACAGGATGGACACCCAGAAGAACAGCGTCGCGTTGCCTACCAGCGACAGGGTGACGCCAAGCGTCAGCGCGCTGGTGTTGAATGGCAGATCGGCTGTGTACATCCACTGCAGGCCGGGGAACATTTCCAGCGGCCAGCCGAGCAGCGGCAGGATCAGGGTGTAAATCCAGATCAAGCCGCCCGCGGTGAGGCCGGCAAAAACACCGCGGCGGTTAGCCTGCTTCCAGTACAGGGCGCCGACCATGGCAGGTGCCAACTGAGTGAGCGCGGCAAAGGCGATCTGGCCGATGGTCGCCAGGCTCGCGTTGGAGCCCAGCAGGCGGTAGCTGACATAGGCCAGCAGCAGGATCGCGACGATGCTGATCCGACGCACCGAGAGCATCCAGTGGCGGAACACTTCAAAAGGCTGTTCGGCTTCCTTGCGACGCAGCAACCACGGCAGCAGCATGTCGTTGGAGACCATCGTCGACAGCGCCACGCTGGCTACGATGACCATGCCGGTCGCCGCTGACGCCCCGCCAATGAATGCGAGCAGGGCCAGGGCTGGATGCGACTCTGCCAGCGGCAGGCTGATCACGAAGGAGTCCGGGCTGACGCCGCTGGGCAATAGCAGCTGGCCAGCCAGGGCGATCGGGATGACGAATACGGCGGCCAGTACCAGATACAACGGGAACACCCAGCGGGCCAGGCGAAAGTCACGCGGTTCGATGTTTTCCACCACTGTCACGTGGAACTGGCGAGGAAGGCAAACGATGGCCATCAGCGCGACCGTGGTCTGCACCATCATGGCCGGCCAGTTCACCGTCTCCTGCCAGAAGGCCGAGAGTTCGGGCGCGTCGTGGGCGCGGTTGAACAAGTCGCCGAAACCATCGAACAGGCCAAAGGTGACAAAGGCGCCGATCGCAAGAAAGGCAAACAGCTTGACCAATGCCTCGAAAGCAATCGCCAGGACCATGCCGCGGTGGTGCTCGGTCACGTCCAGGTTGCGGGTGCCGAACAGAATGGTGAACAGCGCCAGCACCATCGACACGATCAGCGCGGTGTCCTGCGCGCCGGAGCCGGCTGCAGCCTCGCCTGCATTGCCCACCAGCAGGTTCACGCCAAGGACGATGCCCTTGAGCTGCAGCGCGATGTAGGGCAGCACGCCGACCAGGCAGATAAGCGTCACCACCACCGCCAGCGGCTGCGACTTGCCGTAGCGCGCCGCAATGAAGTCGGCAATCGAAGTGATGTTTTCCTGCTTGCTGATCATGATCATCTTCTGGATGACCTGAGGCGCCAGCAGCATCAGCAGAATCGGGCCAAGGTAGATCGGCAAGAAGGCCCAGAGTTGTTCAGCCGCCTGGCCGACCGCGCCGAAAAAAGTCCAGCTGGTGCAATAGACCGCCAGCGACAGGCTATAAACCCAGGCACGAACCCGCGGCGACAACTGGCTGCGGTTGCGATCGCCGTAAAAGGCAATGGCAAACAGCACGGCCATATAAGTGAGGGCGACCAGCGCAATCAGCCCACCGGACAACGACATGCGAACTCCAGATACACATAAATCAAGCGGGCTTCAGCCTGGCCATTTCTGCCGGGTGGTCGAGTCATACCGGGTCGGGCAGCACTCACGTTTGCCGGTAGGCGGCCTGATCACTCGAGCTGCGTTCAGGCGCAGCCGATAGATGGGAGGCTACCGGGATAGTGCTTGGGTGCTGCTCAAACTCTGCAGGTTTCGGATGGCCGGAATTACCGCTCGTTGATAATTGAATGGGTAAAGTTTCGCAGTAAAACGGGGCGGCGTGTTGCGGCTGCGACCATGGTCGCATGAGCGCGGCAGGTATGGCTGGATCCGGCGCAAAGCCCTGCGATAGACAACCTGCTTGGTCATAGTGGCAATTTGCAGAGTCAGTACCGCGCGATTGCCGTTGATGAGAAGCGAGCCACCGAGGCGCACGTCCGCCTGGTCGCGCCGCGCTGGTCATTCATGCTCGACACACTTACCGTCGCCGCTGAGATAACAGCAGCGCCTCATTCCATCCATGTCAGGAGAAACCACGATGTTCATGCCAAGGCCAGTCACCTTGCAGCGGGGAGCGTTGCGGTTGGAGCCGCTGGTGGACGCCGACATCCCGGCCCTGGTCGAACTGGCCAACCACAACCGCGACGAACTGATCTACCTGAACGGGCCCTTGCGCCCCGACTGGTATCGCCTGGCGCTCGCCGAGCAGGACCAGGGTCGTGCCGTGGTCTTCACCCTGCGCATGGCCGGACGCATTGTTGGCACCACCCGCTTTGCTGATTTCAATCCTTCGCTGCCAGCCGCAGAACTGGGTTGGACCTGGCTGGACAAGGCCGAGCATGGCAGCGGCCTCAATACTGCGATCAAATATCTGTTGCTCAACCATGCTTTCGAGGACTGGCAGCTGGTGCGTCTGCAGCTGAAAACCGCGGTGAGCAATCTGCGCTCCCAGCGCGCTATCGAAAAGCTCGGAGCCCAGCGGGAGGGGCTTTTGCGCAATCACCGCCGCCTCGCCGATGGCCGCCTGGATGACACCGCGCTGTACAGCATCACCGACCGCGAGTGGCCGGCCGTCAAGCGTTTGCTGGAGAACACATGCGCTGAACCCTAGCTGCCCGCCCGAGTTCGGTTCGACTTTTTGGATTTCGGCCGGTATCAACACCTCAGGTGCCGGCCATCGCCCTCGGGCCTCGACTTGGGGTAATGTTGGGCCCCTCCAGCGCTGCTTCAGCGTTCATCCGCCTGTCTTCAACCTTCCCTATGCTCCGGCCACGACGGCGGTGCGTAGCTCATCATCGTTTGCGGTGCATACCTAAGGAGCCCCGATGTCCCGCTCGCAAGAGTTCTTGCACGGTTGCCGCGATATCTTGCCGCTTATCGTCGGCGCGATTCCCTTTGGCATCATTTTCGGAACCCTGGCCATAGGTGCCGGGCTGTCCGGCTGGCAGGCCATGGGCATGTCTGCGCTGGTGTTCGCCGGTTCGGCGCAGTTCATTGCTATCACCTTGATCACCGGTGGCGTTGGGGCAGCGGTGGTGCTGCTCACGACCTTCGTCGTCAACCTTCGGCACGCGCTTTACAGCGCCTCGATGCAGCCCTTCGTTCGGCACCTTCCCGGCCGCTGGCGTGTGCCGCTGGCGTTCTGGCTGACCGATGAAGCTTTCGCCGTGATCCAGCATCGATATGCGCGCGATGACGATTCGCCGCACAAACACTGGTTCTTCCTCGGTGCTGCGCTGACCATGTACCTGAGCTGGCAGCTGGCGACACTGGCCGGTATCGCCTTTGGCCAGGCTGTGCCCAACGTTGCCAACTGGGGCCTGGACTTCGCCATGATTGCCACCTTTATCGGCATCGCCGTACCCATGATGCGCACCCGCCCGCAGGTGGCATCAGCGCTGGTCGCAGCGGTCATCGCGTTGTTGACCTGGGAGCTGCCCTACAAGCTCGGTCTGATTGCCGCGGCGCTGGCCGGCATTGTTGTGGGTGTCTGGCTCGAGCGCCGGGCCGAGCGGCAGCTCCAAGCGGAGGTGTGCTGATGCAGATCTGGCTACTCATTCTCGGAATGTTGGCGATCACCTTTCTGACTCGATTCAGCTTCTTCGCCTGGCCCAACCTGCGCTTTCCACGCCTGGTGGAGCAGGGGCTGCATTACGTGCCGGTCGCGGTGCTGACTGCCATCGTCGTGCCAAGAATGCTGATGCCAACTGGCGAGTGGGCATTGGACTGGCGTAACGCCTATCTGTTGGCGGGCCTGTTGTCGATCCTGATCGCGGCCCTCAGCCGAAACCTGCTGGCGACCATCTCGGGCGGTTTGCTGGCCTTCTTTCTGTTGCGCTGGGCGTTCGGGCAGTTGCCGCTGTGACGTATCGACCAGTCCGCGACGCGCGCGTGGCAGCGCTGTGCCTTTGCCGGACCCTGAAGGCTCAAATAGCCAAGGTGTTTTCCATGGAAGCGGATCGATGACCAAACCTCATTCCCAGTTCACTCTATTCGGTAAGCGGCGCTTTCTGCCGTTCTTCCTGACGCAACTGTCGGGGGCCTTCAACGACAATCTGTTCAAGCAGGCGCTGATCCTGGCGATCCTCTACAAGATCGGCACGAATGCCGACAGCAGCCTGCTGATCAATCTGTGCGCGCTGTTGTTCATCCTGCCGTTCTTCCTGTTCTCGGCGCTGGGCGGCCAGCTCGGCGAGAAATACGCCAAGGAGCGACTGATCCGGGCAATCAAAGCCGGTGAGATTTTCATCATGCTCGCTGGCGGCGCGGGCATGCTGCTCGGCAACCTGCCGTTGCTGCTGGCCGTGCTGTTCTGCATGGGCACCCAGTCCGCGCTGTTCGGGCCGGTCAAGTATTCCGTATTGCCCAAGCTGCTCGAGGAACACGAGCTGGTCGGTGGCAACGCGCTGGTGGAGATGGGCACTTTTCTGGCAATTCTTGCTGGCACCATCACGGCTGGCGTCATGATGGCCAGCGACGGGTATGCGCAGCTGATAGCAGGCAGCGTGGTGCTGGTAGCGGCTGCCGGCTATCTCGCCAGCCGAGCTGTGCCGGCGACCGGTGCGTCCTTACCGACACTCGAGATGGACTGGAATCTGTTTCGTCAGACCGGCGCGATCCTGCGCATGGGCCTGGGACAGCGCCTCTCGGTGTCGCGCTCGCTGATTGGTAATTCCTGGTTCTGGTTTCTCGGCGCCACCTATCTGACGCAGATCCCGGCTTATTCGAAGGATCTGCTGCACGGCGATGAAACCGTCGTCACGCTGATCCTGACGGTTTTCTCGGTGGGCATCGCCCTTGGCTCGCTGCTCTGCGAACGGCTTTCCGGGCACAAGGTTGAAATCGGTCTGGTGCCGTTCGGCTCCTTTGGCTTGACACTGTTCGGCCTGCTGCTGTGGTGGAGTTCGGGCGGCTTTCCGCAGGCTGCAACGCCTCACGACTGGCTAGCGCTGCTGAGTATCGGGCAGGCCTGGTGGATTCTCGCCTCGGTGCTGGGGATCGGCGTATTCGGCGGGTTTTACATCGTGCCGCTGTATGCGCTCATCCAGTCGCGCACCGCCGAGCACGAGCGGGCACGAGTGGTGGCGGCGAACAATATTCTCAATGCGCTGCTGATGGTCATTTCAGCGATTGTGGCGATCTTGCTGCTGAGTGTCGTGGGGCTGTCGATTCCGCAGCTGTTTCTCGTGGTGTCGCTGATGAACGTGGCCGTGAGCGCCTATATCTTCAGCATCGTGCCGGAATTCAGCATGCGATTCCTGGTCTGGTTGCTCGGCCATTCCATGTACCGGGTGCGCCAGCAAGGACTTGATGCGATCCCAGATGAGGGGCCGGCAGTACTGGTCTGCAACCACGTGTCCTTCGTTGATGCGCTGTTGATTGCCGGGGCAGTGCGCCGACCCGTTCGCTTCGTCATGTACTACAAGATCTTCCGCATCCCGGTGTTGAACTTCATCTTTCGCACGGCGGGCGCAGTGCCCATCGCGGCGCGACACGAAGACGAGGCGATTTACACCCAGGCGTTCGAACGCGTCAGCCGCTATCTCAGCAATGGCGAAGTGGTGTGCATCTTCCCCGAAGGCAAGCTCACCACCGACGGCGAGGTCAACGAGTTCAAGGCGGGCGTCGAGCGTATTCTCGAGGCCAATCCGGTGCCCGTGGTGCCGATGGCGCTGCGAGGGCTGTGGGGCAGCTTTTTCAGCCGCGATCCGGACAAGGGCTTCTTCCGGCGGATCTGGTCGCAGGTGGATCTGGTCGCCAGTTCGCCCGTTGCCGCCAGCGAAGCCAGTCGTGAGCAGCTACAGGCGCAAGTCAGTCTGTTACGTGGCGACCGGCGCTAGACAGCAAGTGTTCTGCAATCACGCCATCAGCAGTGGAGTGCTGCAGCCGGTCCGATGCGTCATGCATATCGACTTGACCAAGGGAGGGCATGGATCGCTCGCGACGAGTCGGGGTCGATTGAGAGAACAGGACCGGAGATGAAGCATGGCCGACTTATACAAGACAGAAACCATCACACGTTCCGAGGTCGATTCGCTGGACGGGATAACAGTGCTCGACTTTGGCACCAATTGGTGCGGCCATTGCCGTTCTGCGGAGCCGTATGTCGAGCGGGCGCTGGCTGATTTTCCGCAGATCAACCACATCAAGGTCGAGGATGGTCAGGGTCGACCACTCGGGCGCAGCTATCGGGTCAAATTGTGGCCAACGCTGGTGTTCGTCCGCCTTGGGCAGGAATTGTCGCGGGTGGTGCGGCCGACGAGTGCCGATGCGGTAAGGGAAGCCGCCGTTAAGGCTGCCGATCAGGTTTGATCTGAGGCGGTCGGGTAGGCATGGCAGTGGTTGGTGGCGTACCGAAGTTGGATGGCAGCCGACCAGGGGCCGGCCGCCATACGCATTACTGCTGAGTTACGGTGGCCATGTTGCCCGAGCCCATCTGCGACACGATTGCCGAGTCGCCCATGCCGCTCTGCATCAGCATGGCCTGGTTGCTTACGCCGCCCTGAATCACGGTCGCCATGTTGTCCTGGCCAGCTTGCGTCAGGCTGACTTCGTTGTCCGAGCCATAGATCTGCTGGATGTCGGCCACGTTTAGGTCGCCGCCCTGTAGCACGTCAACACGGTTGTTGTCGCCGTAGCTGGAACCGGTCAGCTTGTTGCCATCTCCGCTCTGGGCAACGGTGAGCAGGTTGTCAGCGCCATCCTGGGCGAAGTCGATCAGCTGATCGGTGCCTTCCTGGGTGACGTAAGCCTCGTTGAACTGCCCGTTCTGCTGCAGCGAAGCAGTCATCATGCTGCCGTCTTGATCGACGATGGCATAGTTGTTGTTCCCGGTTTGCTCGGTGCTGGCGGTGTTGCCATCGCCAACCTGGAAGATGTCGGCGCTGTTGGCGGTGCCGTCCTGGTAGATCGACGCGGTCTGGCGCGAGCCGCTCTGGGCGATATAGGCTTCGTTCTGCAGTCCGTTGGACTTGATCTCAGCGCTATGCTCGGCGCCTTCCTGGGTGACGGACGCGACTTGCAGATCACCCTGCTGGTCGATATTAGCGACGGAGTCAGAAACGTCCATCTGATAGACAGTGGCGTCGTTGCCGTTGCCTTCCTGATTAACCACGCCGTCGTTGCGCGCGCCGCCTTCCTGCCAGACCAGCGAGACGTTGTCGTTGCCGATCTGGCGCTGTTCCGAAACGCTCAGTTCGGTGTTGCTCTGGATGGATTCGGCGAAGTTGTCGCTGCCGTCCTGGTCGATGACTGCGGTGCTCAGGTCCGCGGCGCTCTGTTCGGTGTATGCCGTGTTGAAGCTGCCTTGCTGATACTGGCGAGCAGTGGCACCGAAGGAGTCGTCCTGAACGATGCTCGCGTTATGGTTGTCGCCGTCCTGCAGCTGGATCGCTTCGCTTTGCTCGGTCGTGGTCTGGACGATGTCGGCGAAGTTCTGGTTGCCAGTCTGGGTTTGCACGGCGTCGGACATTGTGGCGTCGGTTTGGGTCACCATGCCGTCGTTGGCGTCGCCGGTCTGGGCCTGATAGGAAATGTTGTCCTGACCGCCAGTCTGGGTGACTTCCACAATGTTGTCCGCACCGGACTGATTCTGTTCTGCGCTATTGTCTGCGGCGTGTGCCTGGGTGGCCAGAATCGCGATGATGGCGGCTGCGAGGGGCTTGCACTTGAACATTTAATCTCTCCATGGATTTTGGATGCGTGTCGCTCCTGACTGGGCGGCTGCGCAGCTCTGCTAGGCGGCAGCTACTGCGAATCAGTCCTGGAACTGCATCAATCCTAGAAGTTGCTCGTGACAGATAAGTGTCGATTCGCTTGTTGGCCGACATTTTTATGACGAGCGGTATGGTTGGGAGCTCGCGCAGAGGCTTGTTCCAAAGCTCTCTGTGGTGGACGGCTTCTATGCTTGGGCATCTGCCTCGATATTACGCGGCGGGGAGGGGGTTGCGGTTCGCTAGCGGCAGCGTCATGTCGCAACGCTTCAGCCGCGGCATAAGCGGCCGTATTGACTAGCCCGGCCCGCGGGGGGCATATCCCGCCAGTGCTGTGTATCCGACCGGGCTCTGTCGCCAGTCGTCCTGGTGCATTCAGTGACTGAGCTTCAGGCCAAGCAGGCCAATGCAGATCAGCAGCACGCTACCCAGGCGAAGCAGGCTCATCGACTCGCCGAACAGGATGATGCCGGCGATCACCGTTCCTACTGCGCCCACGCCGGTCCACACGGCATAGGCGGTGCCCAGCGGCAAGGTTTTCATGGCGAGCCCCAGCAGGCCCAGACTAGCGGCCATTGCCGCAATGGTCAGCAGTGTAGGAAGGGGACGGGTGAAGCCATCGGTGAATTTCAGCCCGACGGCCCAGCCGATTTCGAACAGGCCGGCAAGAAACAGAATGATCCAGGACATATGCACCTCGGCAGGACGGTGATTGGGTGGGGCCGTCCCCGGTGAGTTATGCAATCTGAGGTCGTCCTCAGCTGGTGCTATTGTCCACGGTGCGAAGGTCCGGGCAATAGGCCCGGACCGGTGGTGACATATCCGCGTGCGTTGAGGTCGTCTGTTTCAACTGGCGGCACACAAGGCAGATCAGATGCCCTGCGGGATCTCCTCACCGCCCAGTGCTTCGAACAGCGCCGGGAGAAACTCCTTGAAGGTCAGCATCATCAGCAGGAAGCTGGCGTCCTGCTGGCCGAGGTCGTCGTCGCCACCGTCCTGCTCGGCCTGATCCTGCAGCAGCTCTTCGAAGCGCAGACGCTTGATCACCATCTTGTCATCCAGCACGAAGGACAGCTTGTCCTGCCAGCCCAGCGACAGCTGCGTCACCTGCTTGCCGACTTCCAGGTGCTGTTGGATTTCATCGCTGGTCAGATCCTGACGCTTGCAGCGCACCACGCCGCCATCTTCATGGGTGTCGCGCAGCTCACACTCGTCGAGGACAAAGAAATCATCTGCGGCTTTCTGCGTCTTGACCCAGTCGGTCATGGTGGCTGAGGGGGCGATCTTGACGGTCAGCGGACGAACCGGCAGCGAGCCGATGGCTTCACGCAGCGTGGAAAGCAGATCTTCGGCGCGCTTCGGGCTGGAAGCATCCACCAGAATCAAACCTTGCTCCGGCGCGATGGCCGCGAAGGTACCTGACTTGCGAATAAATGCACGAGGCAGGAAGGCCTGGATGATGTCGTCCTTGAGCTGCTCGCGCTCTTTCTTGTAGACCTTGCGCATCTGCTCGTTTTCGATCTCGTCTACCTTTTCCTTCAGCGCGTCCTTGACCACGCTGCCGGGCAGGATGCGCTCTTCCTTGCGGGTGGAGATCAGCAGAAAGCCCTGGCTGGCATGCACCAGCGGTGCGTCCTCACCTTTGCCAAAGGGCGCGACGAAACCGTAGGTGCTGAGTTCCTGGCTGGCGCAGGGGCGGGCGGGCTTGGCGGCCAATGCGGTTTCAAGTGTCTCGACATCGAAAGGGATGTTCTGAGTGAGACGGTAGACGAGCAAGTTGCGAAACCACATGCGATGGAAACTCCAGTAAAAGCAAAGCGCGCATTATTCCCCTCTGGCGAACGCAGGCCAACCCTGCGCGGGAGCAATGCCGATGGAAACCACAAAAATGGCTCTTAAACAGAGTGTTTCCTAAGTCTTTGTAAGTTCTTCAATTTTTTTTTCAAAAGGGGGTTGCCAAGGTCCAGATCCATCTCTAGAATGCGCCCCACTTCGAGAGCAAACGGGTGATTAGCTCAGCTGGGAGAGCATCTGCCTTACAAGCAGAGGGTCGGCGGTTCGATCCCGTCATCACCCACCACTCGACGTTTAGCGCAGCGGTAGTTCAGTCGGTTAGAATACCGGCCTGTCACGCCGGGGGTCGCGGGTTCGAGTCCCGTCCGCTGCGCCAAATTTGCCATCAAGGACCACTGAACGCCTTGATAGCTCGAAAAAAGCGACCTTAGGGTCGCTTTTTTTTGTCCTCGATTTTTCCCTTCATCTGTTTCGTCGTTTCGTGCGGCACTTCTGTGCTTTTCACTGTCTTTACCTATTAGCGCGGTGTGCTCGGTAGCCACTGCCCGAGCTCGCTGCTAAGCTCCGGCAATGTTTTTGCACCACTTCTTGGGTAATAAGGAAACAGAATGAGACCTCAACGTTTGGCGTCGGCGATAGCCCTGGTTGGCCTGGTCCTGGCGGGCTGTGATTCGGAAACCAGCGCTAAGCTGGAAACGCCGGCGCAGAAAGCCTCCTACGGCATCGGCCTGAATATGGGCAAGAGCCTGGCGCAGGAAGGCCTGGCTGATCTGGATTCGACAGCCGTCGCGCAAGGCATCGATGATGCCCTCGGCAAGAAAGACCAGCAGCTGACCGATGAAGAACTGATGGAAGCTTTCGCTTACCTCCAGACTCGTGCCGAAGAGCGCATGGTCGAGATGAACAAGGAGGCGGTTAGCGCCGGCAAGAAGTTCCTCGAAGAAAATGCCAAGCGTGAAGGCGTGAAGACCACTGAGTCTGGCCTGCAGTATGAAGTGATCAAAGAATCGGACGGCGCCCAGCCAGGTCCGAACGATGTCGTCACTGTTCACTACGAAGGCACCCTGACTGACGGTACGGTCTTCGACAGCTCCATCAAGCGTGGCACGCCGATCGATCTACCTGTTGGTGGCGTGATTCCAGGTTGGGTCGAAGGACTGCAACTGATGCACGTAGGTGAGAAGTACAAGCTGTATATCCCGAGCGAACTTGCCTATGGCGAGCAGAGCCCGAGCCCGCTGATCCCGGCCAATTCCGTTCTGGTCTTCGACCTTGAGCTGCTGGGTATCAAAGACGAGAAGGCTGAGGCAACGCCTCCGCCGGAAGCTGTCGAAGAAGCTATCGAGGCGGCCAAGGAGTAACTGCTCCGCGCCATCCAAACGCCCCGCAGATGCGGGGCGTTTTTGTTTTCAGAGTTGTCATGGTGTTCGAAATGGTTTGCGGGGCATGCCTTTGTAGGAATAGGTGTGCCCGTGATCAATGTCTATACGGTCGTGGAGCAAGCGTTGAGCTCGGTTCGCCAGCAAGCTGGCTCCTACAGGTTGTGCTCGCAAGGCGTTACTGTCCTATGAGAGCAAAGCGTCTGGTTGTCATCTGATGCTTTGAAGTCGGCTCCGCGGTCTGTGGGCTCGACTGCGCAGCAGAGCGCGCTTCAGCGCGGCCCCGAAGGGGCGAGCGAAGCGAATCACCTGGGACAGCGGCGTCCCTGGTGAGAGTCCGACGGATACAAAAAAGCCCCAGACAATCGTCTGAGGCTTTAGATTTGGCTCCGCGACCTGGACTCGAACCAGGGACCCAATGATTAACAGTCATTTGCTCTACCGACTGAGCTATCGCGGAACAGCGGTGCGTATCCTAATGATAACTAAGGGGAAGTCAACCCCTCGGCAGTTACAGGACCTGGACGATGGCGTCGGTTACATGGTCCAGGTTGCTGTGGTTCAGTGCGGCGGCACAGATGCGCCCGGTGCCGATCGCATAGACGCCGAATTCGACGCGCAGGCGCTCGACCTGGGCGGCGGTGAGGCCCGAGTAGGAGAACATCCCCCGTTGCTTGGCAACAAAGCTGAAATCCTGCTTGGCGCCTTTTTCAGCCAGCTGGCGCACCATGGTCAGGCGCATGTCCTGGATTCGGGTGCGCATCTCGCCGAGTTCGGTCTCCCACATGGTCCGCAATTCCGGGCTGTTGAGCACGGCGGACACCACCGTGGCGCCATGGGTCGGCGGGTTGGAGTAGTTGGTGCGGATCACGCGCTTGATCTGCGAGAGCACGCGGGCTGATTCGTCGCGGCTCTGAGTCACCATCGACAGCGCGCCGACGCGCTCTCCATACAGCGAGAACGACTTGGAGAAGGAGCTGGAGACGAAGAAACTCATTCCTGATTCAGCGAACAGGCGCACTGCTGCAGCGTCCTCCTCGATGTTGTCACCGAAGCCTTGATAGGCGATGTCGATGAAGGGTACATGGTCGTTGGCGCGCAGTACTTCGAGGATCTGCTTCCAGTCTTCCGGTTGCAGATCGACACCGGTCGGGTTGTGGCAGCAGGCGTGCAGCACGACGATCGAGCGCGGGGGTAGGTTGTTCAGGTCTTCAAGCATGCCGGCCCGGTCGATGCCATGGCTGGCCGCGTCGTAATAGCTGTAATTCTGCACAGGAAAGCCGGCGGCCTCGAACAGCGCGCGATGGTTTTCCCAGCTTGGGTTTGTAATGGCCACGACCGCATCGGGCAACATGCGCTTGAGGAAGTCCGCGCCGATCTTGAGTGCGCCGGTGCCGCCCAGTGCCTGGGTGGTGACCACGCGGCCATCGGCAACCAAGGCCGAGTCGGCACCGAACAACAGGCCTTGCACGGCCATGTCGTAGCTCGCGATACCTTCGATCGGCAGGTAGCCGCGTGGCGCGTTCAGCTCCAGCCGCGCCATCTCGGCGGCAGCGACAGCACGCAGCAGGGGAATTCGACCTTCTTCGTTGTAGTAGACGCCCACCCCCAGGTTGACCTTGTTCTGCCGCGTGTCGGCATTGAAGGCTTCATTGAGGCCGAGGATCGGATCGCGCGGCGCCATTTCGACAGCGGAGAACAAACTCATGATGGGGAGGCTCGAAGAGAGGAGGTGACTGATGCAGCACCCTCGCTTCGCGCTGAGGGCGGTGCGCAAACGGGGCAAGAGTATAACGGGACTAGGCTTGCGTCGCGATATGCTAGGGCGGTTTTTCTGTCGGTTTAAGCCCAGCGGAGGCCGCGATTTTTCACGGCCTTGCCTGCTCGTCGCCCTAGCACTTGATATCGCTGGGCGAGCCCGCATTGAAAGGGGTTGTGGTTGCTGCGCGCAGCACGTTGCACGTCTGGAAACACCGTCCTAGCGGCTCGAATATTCATGTTCCGAGTCGTCTCGCTATCTGAAGAGGTCGATATGTCGCAGTTCGAATTGGTCACGCGCTTCAAGCCAGCCGGAGACCAGCCTGAAGCCATTCGGCAGATGATCGAAGGCATCGAGGCCGGCTTGTCGCACCAGACGTTGCTGGGTGTAACGGGGTCGGGCAAGACCTTCAGCATCGCCAACGTAATTGCCCACGTGCAGCGGCCCACGCTGGTGCTTGCGCCAAACAAGACGTTGGCAGCCCAGCTCTATGGGGAGTTCAAGGCATTCTTCCCAAACAATGCGGTGGAGTATTTCGTCTCCTACTACGATTACTACCAGCCGGAAGCCTATGTACCGTCGTCCGATACCTTCATCGAGAAGGATGCGTCGATCAACGACCATATCGAGCAGATGCGTTTATCAGCGACCAAAGCGCTGCTGGAGCGGTCGGACGCGATCATTGTGACCACAGTGTCCTGCATCTACGGTCTGGGTAGCCCCGAAACCTACCTGAAAATGGTGCTCCACATCGATCGAGGCGATCGTCTGGATCAGCGTGAGCTGCTGCGCAGACTCACCGGTCTGCAGTACACCCGCAACGAAATGGATTTCGCCCGTGCGACCTTTCGCGTGCGCGGCGATGTGATTGATGTCTATCCAGCCGAATCGGACCTGGAAGCGGTGCGTATCGAGCTGTTCGACGATGAGGTGGAGAGCCTGTCTGCGTTCGACCCGCTGACTGGCGAGGTCATCCGCAAGCTGCCGCGCTTCACTTTTTATCCCAAGAGCCACTACGTCACGCCGCGGGAAACGCTGCTGGACGCCATCGAGAACATCAAGGCGGAGCTGAAAGATCGCCTCGACTACCTGCGTAGCAACAACAAACTGGTGGAGGCGCAGCGGCTGGAGCAGCGCACCCGTTTCGATCTGGAAATGATCATGGAGCTGGGCTACTGCAACGGCATCGAGAACTACTCTCGCTATCTGTCGGGTCGAGCCTCCGGCGAAGCGCCACCGACCCTCTACGATTACCTGCCGGCCGATGCGTTGCTCGTGATCGACGAGTCCCACGTCAGCGTGCCGCAGGTCGGCGCCATGTACAAAGGCGACCGTTCGCGCAAGGAAACGCTGGTCGAGTACGGGTTTCGTTTGCCGTCGGCTCTTGATAATCGGCCGATGCGTTTCGATGAGTGGGAGGCAATAAGCCCGCAGACGATTTTCGTCTCCGCCACTCCCGGGCCCTATGAGGCGGAACACGCCGGTCGGGTGATTGAGCAGGTGGTGCGTCCTACGGGCCTGGTGGACCCGCAGATCGAGGTGCGGCCGGCCCTGACTCAGGTCGACGATCTGCTCTCGGAAATCAACAAATGCGTGGTCAAGGAAGAGCGGGTGCTGGTCACGACGCTGACCAAGCGCATGGCTGAAGACCTCACCGACTACCTCGGCGATCACGGCGTGCGGGTGCGTTATCTGCACTCGGATATCGACACGGTAGAGCGCGTAGAGATCATTCGTGATCTTCGCCTGGGTGTGTTCGATGTGTTGGTGGGCATCAACCTGCTGCGCGAAGGTTTGGACATGCCCGAGGTGTCGCTGGTGGCGATCCTCGACGCTGACAAGGAGGGCTTCCTGCGTTCCGAGCGCTCTTTGATCCAGACCATCGGCCGAGCGGCCCGTAACCTCAACGGGCGCGCCATTCTTTATGCCGACAATATGACCGGCTCCATGGAGCGAGCCATTGGCGAAACTGAGCGCCGTCGCAACAAGCAGATCGCCTTCAACGAGGCGCATGGCATCGTTCCGCAAGGGGTTTTCAAGGATGTGAAGGACATTCTCGAAGGCGCCACTGTGCCAGGCTCGCGCAGTAAAAAACGCCGTGGCGAGGCGAAGGCAGCAGAGGAAGCGGCGCGCTACGAAAACGAGCTACGCTCGCCGAGCGAAATCACCAAGCGGATTCGCCAGCTGGAAGAAAAGATGCTCGCCTATGCGCGCGATCTGGAATTCGAGGCCGCCGCGCAGACTCGCGACGAAATCCATAAGCTGCGTGAGCGCTTGCTGCAGGTTTGATGGCTGGCGCTCAGCGCATGTTCTGATGTGCCTAAGCCTAAGCCTAAGCCTGCGCCGCGGTGCGGGCTTGCAGTCCTGCTGCGCCAAGTTTATCTGCTCCTTTTCATGGCGCCCCCCCCAAGGTCAGTGCGCGGCGCCACCCTTCATATTCTCGGGCAGATGACGCGTCAGCAGTACCGCGACCATGCTGACCGCCAAGGCAATGCCGACGAAGTGGAAGGCATCGTTGTAGGCCATGATCATGGCTTGCTGATGCACAATCTCGCTGATTCGTCCCAATGCCGCCTGCTCGCTCCCCAGCTGCTGGGTCAGCGCAGCCAGGCGTTCAGCCACCGCCGGGTTGTTCGGCACGATGGATTCGCGCAGGTAGTCGAAGTAAACCTTGCCGCGGCTGTCCAGCAGGGTAGCGAGCAGGGCGATTCCGATGGCGCCGCCGAGGTTGCGCAGGATGTTGAACAGGCTGGAGGCAGAGCCGGCATCCTGCGGCTGGATGTAGGCGGTGGCGATCAACGAGATGGTCACCATGATCATTGGCTGGCCGAGCGCGCGGACGATCTGGATCGGGTGGAACTGATCGCCGCCGAAGTCGGGGTTGAGCGCGCCGGAGGCAAAGCTGGATATCCCGAAGAGGGCAAACCCCGCTGCGCAGAGCAGCTTCGGCGGGATGATCTTCATCAGCTTGGGCACCAGCGGAATCAGGAACAGCTGCGGAATGCCCATCCACATGATCACTTGGCCGATCTGCAGCGCGTTGTAGTTCTGAATCTGCGCCAGGTACAGCGGCAGCAGATAGATCGATCCGTAAAGCCCGAGGCCCATGCCCAGGCTGGCGATGCTGGTCAGTCCGAAGTTGCGCTCGCGCAGAATGCCTAGGTTGATCAGCGGGTTGGGGCGCGACAGCTGCAGGATCACGAAGAGAATCAAGCTGACCACGGCCACCGAGCCCAGTTGGACGATCAGGGTCGATTCCAGCCAATCCTTGCGATGGCCTTCCTCGAGGAATACCTGCAGGCAACCCAGTCCCATGGCCAGCGTGACGATGCCCGCGTAATCCGTGCTCTTGAGCAGCTCCCAGTGCGGCGGCTTTTTTTCCAGGCCGTACAGCAGGCCCGCGATCATCAGCAGCCCGGGCGGCACGTTGATGTAGAAAATGTATTCCCAGCCCCAGCTCTCGGTGAGCCAGCCTCCTAAAGTCGGGCCGATCGAGGGTGCAAAGGTCGCCGTGATGGCGAACAGTGCCATGCCTTTGGCGCGGTGGTGGTCGGGCAGTTTGATCAGCGTCAGGGTGAAGGCCAGCGGAATCAGCGCGCCGCCGGTAAAGCCCTGCATCGCTCGAAACACGATCATGCTCTCGAGGTTCCAAGCGAAGGAGCAGAGCAGGGAGGAGATCAGGAAGCCAATCGACACCCATACCGCCAGCCGGCGTGCCGAGAGCAACTGCACCAGCCAGGCCGTCAGCGGAATCATGATGATTTCCGCGACCAGATAGGACGTCGAAATCCAGGAGCCTTCCTCCAGGGTGGCGGACAACGCGCCTTGGATGTCCTTCAGCGAAGAGTTGGTGATCTGGATATCCAGTACCGCCATGAACGCACCCAGCATGGCGCTCATCACGGCAATCCAGTCACGCCGGCTGGGCTCGCCAACCGGCCGGATCAGCGCATCAGCGGCCACGGATATCGATCTTCACATCCACCGACATGCCGGGGCGGATGCGGCCCTTGAGCGGGTTGTCGTTGGCGAAGGTCACTTTGACGGGGATGCGCTGAACCACTTTGGTGAAGTTGCCGGTGGCGTTGTCAGGCGGCAGCAAGCTGAACTGAGCGCCGGATGCGGGAGACAAGCTTTCGACACGGCCTTCGATAGGCGTGTCTGGGTAGCTGTCGAACGTCAGCTCTGCGCGCTGGCCTTCCTGCATGCGTCCGATCTGCGTTTCCTTGAAGTTGGCCTGCACCCAGATCTCCTCGTCGGGGACAATGGACATCAGGTACGCGCCAACAGGCACATACTGACCGCTGCGCGCCGACCGCTGGCCGACAATGCCGCTGATGGGGGAGCGGATTTCCGTTCGGCTCAGGTTGAGCTCGGCTTGCTCGATTTCAGCTTGAGCGCTGGCGATCTGCGCTTGCAGGCGATTGACGTTGGCTTCCAAGGCCTCCACCTGCTGGCGCTGGGCCGCCAGATCCGCTTCAGCCTTTTGCCGCTGGGAGCGGGCGACCTTTGCATCGGCAGAAAGCGTAGTGACGCGCTCTTCCGAGATGAAGCCGGGCTTACGTAGCGCTTCGACCCGCGACAGGTCCATCTGGCTCCGTTCGAGATTGGCCTGAGCCGCGCCGACCGACGCCTGGCTGGCAGCAATCGTGCTGCTCTGCTGTGCCAGTCGGCTTCGCGCCTGGGCGAGTTCGGCTTCACGGATGGCGAGGTTGGCTCGGGCTTGCTCGAGTGCCAGGCGGAAATCGCCCGGTTCCAGTGTCACCAGCAGGTCTCCGGGTTTCACGTGCTGATTGTCCTGAGCGTGAACCTGTTCGATACGGGCAGGAAGCTGGCTGGAAACACGCGTGATCTCACCTTGCACATAGGCATTGTCGGTGTGCTCGTAGTAGCGGCCAACAAAGTACCAGTGAGCGAAAATGGCAGCCGCCACCAGCAGGACCAGGGCAATGAAAATGAACAGTCGGCGTTTCAGCTTGGCGGGCATGTCGTCGCTCTTGGCCGGTAAGTGAGCCGGGCAATCTATCAGTGTTCCGGTTCTGTAATAAGCCGTTACAATCGCTAAACTTTGTTGCGTATAAGGAACAATGGATGGGCCTGGACGACGCGTTGATTTTCACCCGGGTGGTGGAGTGCCACAGTTTCACCCAAGCGGCCACAAGCCTAGGAATGCAGAAATCCACGGTGAGCCGGCGCATCGTCCAGCTCGAAGAGCGACTCGGTGTTCGGCTTATCCACCGCACCACAAGACGTTTGCGCCTGACCGAAGTCGGCCAGGCCTACTACGAACGCTGCCGGCAGATCATGCTCGACTTTGCCGAGGCCGAGCAGACGGTGATGCAGCTTCAGCAGGCACCGGCAGGTCTGCTGCGGATCACTGCGCCGATCGAGGTTGGTCAGTGGATTCTGGGGCGGGTGCTGGGAGAGTTCATGCGTCTGTATCCGGATATCAACGCCGAGGTCGAGTTGGCCTCACGGCCTGTCGATCCGGTGGAAGAGGGCGTCGATATCGCCATATCGGTTGGGCAACCGCAGGATTCAACGCTGATCGCGCGCAAGCTGTTCGAGACCCAGCGTCGATTTTGCGCAAGCCCGGCGTATCTGGCTCAACACGGTGTGCCGATGCAGGTAGAGGGTCTGGTTCATCATCGTGCGATCACGCTGTCGAGAGACCCGGTTCGCTATTGGCCGATCACCGAGCAAAACATCAGCTGTCGACGCGTGTTGACCTGCAACAACATCACCTTCGCCCGTGAAGCGGCCTTGGCTGGCGCCGGTATCGCGGCATTGCCGACCATGATCACTGATCAGGAGGTGCGTGATGGGCATCTGGTGGAGCTCTTGCCCGACGTCGTATTGCCGACCGGAGAGGTCTATGCGGTGTACCCAACGCGCCGGTTTCAGGCGATGAAGGTCAAGGCCTTTCTCGACTTCCTGATGCAATCGCTGCCGGTTGTCGAGGGGCGTCTGGTGGAGCCGGTAGAGGCACGCCTGCTAACATCGCGCCTTTACACGCGCTGACTCAGCCGACCGAGCCGGTTATAGCATCCGCCGTGTCTTCCTGTGCCTTGATTCGAGAACATCATGACCACCGTTCGCACCCGCATCGCACCATCTCCCACCGGCGATCCACACGTCGGCACCGCTTATATCGCGTTGTTCAATCTCTGCTTCGCACGCCAGCACGGCGGCCAGTTCATCCTGCGCATTGAAGACACGGACCAGTTGCGCTCCACGCGTGAGTCGGAACAACAGATCTATGATGCGCTGCGCTGGTTGGGTATTGAATGGGACGAGGGCCCGGACGTGGGCGGCCCGCACGGCCCCTATCGGCAGAGCGAGCGCGGCGAGATCTACAAGAAGTACTCCGACGAGCTGGTCGCCAAAGGACATGCGTTCCCGTGCTTCTGCAGTGCCGAGCGTTTGGATCAGGTCCGTGCCGAGCAGATGGCGAACAAGGAAACGCCGCGCTACGACGGCCACTGCATGAATATCTCGACCGAGACCTCGCAACAGCGTATCGCGGCGGGCGAGTCGCACGTGATCCGCATGAAGGTCCCGAGCGAGGGCGTGTGCCAGGTCAATGACATGCTGCGCGGGACGGTCGAGATCGGCTGGGATCGCATGGACATGCAGGTGCTGATGAAGGCTGATGGCCTGCCGACCTACTTCCTGGCCAATGTCGTCGACGACCACCTGATGGGCATCACCCATGTGCTACGCGGCGAGGAATGGCTGCCGTCGGCGCCGAAGCTGATCAAGCTGTACGAGTATTTCGGTTGGGAACAGCCGCAGCTCTGCTATATGCCGCTGCTGCGCAACCCGGACAAGAGCAAGCTTTCCAAGCGCAAGAATCCGACCTCGGTGACCTTCTACGAGCGCATGGGCTTCATGCCCGAAGCGGTGCTCAACTACTTGGGCCGCATGGGTTGGTCGATGCCGGACGAGCGCGAAAAATTCACTCTGGCGGAAATGATCGAGCACTTCGACATCAACCGCGTCTCTCTGGGTGGGCCGATCTTCGACGTCGAGAAGCTGTCCTGGCTCAATGGTCAGTGGTTGCGTGAGCTGCCGATCGAGCAGTTCGCAGCCGAGGTGCAGAAGTGGGCATTCAACCCTGACTACATGATGAAGATAGCGCCCCATGTGCAGCAGCGTGTCGAGACCTTCAGTCAGATCGCGCCATTGGCAGGGTTCTTCTTCTCCGGCGCACTGAGTCTCGACCCGGCCTTGTTCGAGCATAAGAAGCTCGACAGCACCCAGGTCCGTCAGGTGCTGCAATTGACGCTGTGGAAGCTGGAAGCACTGCGTCATTGGGATAAAGAGCGAATCACCGAATGTATCCAGTCGGTTGGAACGCATCTCGAATTGAAGCTGCGTGATGTCATGCCCTTGATGTTTGCCTCGATCACTGGCCAGGCCAGCTCCGTGTCGGTACTCGATGCCATGGAAATCATCGGGCCGGACCTAACCCGCTTCCGCCTGCGCCAGGCGCTGGAGCTGTTGGGCGGCGCCTCGAAGAAGGAAGTGAAGGAGTGGGAGAAGCTCTTCGCTGCGATGGGCTGATCCGCGCTTGCTTCATGGGCTGCGGTTGGCGCTGCGCCGCAGTTGTCCGCCGCTTGCCACTCGTCGCCGGTAAGTATTTGTTCTGATGCCAAAAAATCTTCGGGGTCAGGCAAAAATATCGTTGACACTCCGAGAGGTCACACCTAATATGCGCCCCGTCCTCGAGATGGGGCTATAGCTCAGCTGGGAGAGCGCTTGCATGGCATGCAAGAGGTCGACGGTTCGATCCCGTCTAGCTCCACCAATCTCGATTGCCACACTGGTTCACGCCGGTTGCCTTTGAAGGGCTTGCGTCCCCTTCGTCTAGTGGCCTAGGACACCGCCCTTTCACGGCGGTAACAGGGGTTCGAGTCCCCTAGGGGACGCCATTTTTTTGCCCGGTTTGGGCACCGAAGGGTCATTTCTCACGAAATGACCCTTTTTGTTTTGCCTGTAATTCAGCGTGGTGTCATCAATCTGAAGTGAACCGTCATGCTGAATGGCTCGTCATAGATGTCCGCAGTACGCGTGACAATCATCCGTGCGTGACTTCCAATAGGCGATACGGTCGCATAGGCGGCGCACTGCACAGCGAGGGTATGCATGATCTGGGACCAGGCGGACGCATTCGTCATCGACATTGAGGTGCAATCTGAGCACATCGACGAGCTCGGCCACGCTAACAACGCGGTGTATGTGATCTGGCTGGAAACGTGCGCCTGGCGGCATTCACAGAGCCTAGGGCTGGGGTTGGAAGATTATCGCCGTCTGGATCGCGCGATGGCCGTGCTGCGGCACGAGATCGACTATCTGGCTGCTGCGTATAAGGGCGATCAATTGCAGCTCGGCACCTGGATCGTGGACTCTGATCAGCGCCTGAAGATGAAGCGTAATTTCCAGTTGATCAGGACGGCAGACCAGGTGACGCTGCTGCGTGCGCAAACCACGTTCGTTTGCATCCAGTTGTCCACCGGCAAGCCCAAACGCATGCCGGGCGAATTCGTCGAGGGGTACGGCAAGGCGTTAGTTCAGCCTTATCCCCTCGAACTCTGATGCCTGTACCAATCAGCGCTGTTCTGGCTTGCTGACGTCTGCCTCGCGACGTTCCTCGGCGTCGCCACGCCAGTCGTTCTGCACCTCGTTTTCCATTTTTTGCTCGAGGGTCTTGGGATCATTCTTGATGTTTGCCGTATTGGCGCGCTGGTGGTTTTCGTTCATCGCGCTGCCCTGCGCGGTGCTGGATAAGCCAAGGTCGTCATCCTGCATGGCTTCCTGATTGGCCATGGCGCCGGTCGCAAGCAGGCTGGTGAAAACGGCAGTGGCAATACTCAAGGTCTTCATCGGTCATCCTCCGGGTAGCTTGGAAGTGTTTGCTGCTCTACCTCTTAAAATCCGACTCGGTAGCCCGGAAATTGTTCGTGGATAGCCCCAGCCGCCGGGCGTGCAAGCGTTGGCGTAGCCTCTAGCGCAGCGCTTTCGTGCGTCTTACCTCTGGTCGGTTTGCCGTGTGAGTGGCTTGCTCAGTTGGGTAAATACTTTGTTTGAAGGGCAAGCAGCTAATTTTTCTGGACGGTTCTCAGGTTGACGCCTCGCTTATCCGCTCATCCCCGCCATATCCTCGTCGCCGCCGAGATCGGCCATAATGTCGGGCGGCCCGCTTCGCTCTTGATGACCTTGTGCAAGAGGCGCGGCGTTTCAGTCCACTCACGAGTTTCCGACCGTTAGCCCGTCCAGAAAAATCATCCATGTCGATTGCGATTGCTTCTACGCCGCGATCGAAATGCGGGACGATCCCAGCCTCGCCAACCGGCCCATAGCGGTCGGTGGCTTGGCTGATCGGCGCGGCGTGATTGCAACCTGCAACTACGAAGCTCGCGCATACGGCGTTCGCTCGGCGATGGCCTCCGGTCATGCGCTGAAGCTCTGTCCGGATCTGCTGATCGTGCGGCCGCGCATGGATGCCTATAAGGAGGCGTCCCGCGAAATCCACGGGATCTTTCGAACCTACACCGATCTCATCGAACCCCTGTCGCTCGACGAAGCCTTTCTCGATGTGAGTGGCTGCGAGCATTTTGCCGGCAGTGCCACGCGTATCGCTCAGGACATCCGCCGGCGAGTCTGGCAGCAGCTGCGCATCACGGTGTCGGCAGGCGTTGCGCCCAACAAGTTTCTGGCGAAGATCGCCAGCGATTGGAACAAGCCGGACGGTCTGTTCGTGATTACCCCGGATCAGGTGGACGACTTCGTACTCGCACTGCCGGTCACCAAACTCCATGGTGTCGGCCGAGTGACGGCGGAGAAGCTGAAGCGCATGGGTATTCACACCTGCGCTGATCTGCGCAGCTGGAGGCGCCTTGATCTGGTTCGGGATTTCGGCTCGTTCGGTGAGCGGCTCTGGGGGCTGGCGCATGGTGTCGACGAGCGCCTGGTTCAGGTCGAGAGCCGGCGCCAGTCGGTCAGCGTCGAGAACACGTACGAGCGCGACTTGCCGGACCTCGCCGCCTGCCTTGAGTGCCTCCCGGATTTGCTCGAGCAACTCGCCGGCCGGATGGCCCGACTCGATAGTGGCTACCGGCCCGGCAAGCCTTTCGTGAAGCTGAAGTTTCATGACTTCACCCAGACGACCCTCGAGCAGTCCGGGGCCGGGCTGGAGCTTGAAGACTATTCCGATCTTCTGGCAGGCGCCTTCGCCCGTGGCAAGCGACCGGTGCGGCTGATTGGCGTCGGAGTTCGTCTAGTTGACCTGCGTAGCGGCTTCGAGCAGTTGCAGTTGTTTTAGGTCACCATCCGTCGGTCAATCGACTCTGTCAGATTTCATCCTGCTTTTTGGTACGCCTGTTGCTGCAGGCGTAGTGGTTGCCCATATGGCGCAAGTTTCTTGACGCGCTTCAGTAATGACGAGGCGCCGGTGACGGTGATTGGACTGGGCAACGCATTTTGTTAGGCTTCCCGCGGCAAGGGTGGCAATCTGATATCAGGCTGGGTGAGTGTGTTCCGTCTCGTGTTTACAGTTGTGCAAGTCGCGAAGCGGCAGGAGTGCCTTCCCTGATGGGGCTATTTTTCAAGCGTCGCAAAGCCGCTGCAGCCGGGCTGCTGGGCCTCGAGTTCGCGCCGCAAGGCGTCGCGCTCGCGCAGGTCCAGCGCGCTGACGGCGAGGCGCCACAGTTATTACGTTGCGACTACCTCGAAGGTCAGCCGGAGGCGCAAGCCGAGTTGCTCAGGCAGGTCGTTGCCGACCATGGCCTGAGCGGTATGCCCGTCAATCTTCTGCTCCACCCTTCGGCTTATCAGATGTTCCTGCTGGAAGCGCCAGAGGTTCCGGCCGAAGAGCTGCGTGACGCCATGCGCTGGCGCGTCAAGGATCTGCTCAGCGAACCGCTTGACGACGTTGTCATCGATTGCTTCAGCCTTCCTGAAGATGCCTACCGTGGCCGCACGCGCATGGTTTATTGCGTGGTGCTGAAAAAGTCCCGGATGAACGAGTTTCGCTCGCTCGTCCAGCAGGCTGGCCTGACTCTCGCCAGCATCGATATCACCGAGATGGCCTTTCGCAACCTCGCGCTGCTGGCGGGCGCCGATGCCATCAATCTGGCGCTGTTGCGCCTGCGCACCAGCGAAGGTTTGATCAGTGTGCAGAACGGCGCCGATCTTTATATGGCGCGGCGTATCGAACACGGCCTGGCGCGTGCCGAGCAGGACCTGTCCAGCATGACGCTGGAAATCCAGCGCTCGCTCGATTACTACGAAAGCCAGCTGGGTAAAGGCTACATCAGCCGCCTGCTGCTGCTGCCGATGAAACAGGACGGTGAGCGGACCCATCAGGCGCTGGCGGCCGGGTTGGCAGTCAATCTGCAACGGATGGATCTGCGCGACCTGTTCCCGGGTCAACCGGCGGCTGATCACTCCGAATCGAGCCAGGCCTTCTGTATCGGCGCCGTTGGCGCCGCCCTGCGTCAGGATGCCGTCTGATGCAGAACATCAACCTCTATCAACGCGAGCGCCGTAGCGGCGGCGGACCACGACCCAGGCAGATGCTGCTCGGCGCCGCGCTGGTTATCGCAGTGCTGGCAATCCATGGCACATGGCAGGGTTGGCAGCTGCATGCCGCCGGCCAAGCGGCCGCGTTTGCCGAACAACAGGCCGCGCAGGCTGAGGCCCGGCTAGACGTGGTCAAAGCGGATTTCCGCGAACCAACACTCGATCCGCGGCTTCCGCTGCAGCTGGCCGAGCGTGAAGCCGAGAACCGCGAACTGCAACGACTGG
>JAKUTK010000055.1 GCA_022448005.1 Pseudomonas sp. | reverse complement strand
GACCATCGTCAACAGCGAAACGCTGGCTGACAACCCGGACTTCGGCAAAGCGCTGGTCGGCGCCTGGTACGAGGTGATGGGCATTCTTGAAAGCGATACCGAGGAAGGGGCGAAAGCACGTGCGGCCCTTGGTCAGGCATCGGGCACCGATCAAGCCGGTTACGAGAGCCAGCTCAAGGGCATGAAGATGTTCTGGACGCCAACCGATTCGTTGACCTTCATTCAGAGCGATGAGGCTTATCAGGCGATGGACAGCGTTCGTCAGTTCTCCTTCGATCACGGCCTGCTGGGCGACGGCGCCGACTCGGTTGATTTTGTCGGCATCGCCATGCCGGGCGACAAGTTGCTCGGCTCCGAGAGCAACGTCAAACTGCACTTCGATACCACCTACATGCAAATGGCGGCGGATGGAAAGCTGTAGAAAGCGTCTGGCTTCTAGCTTCCGGTCCAACGCTGGAAGCTAGAGCGCCCTCGCCCCACCCTCAACCCAGACGATCAAGCCCATGCGCCGTACGAAAGAAGACGCCGAGCAAACCCGCTTGAAGATCATCGCCGCCGCGCTGGAGCTGTTCAGCAAGAACGGTTATTCCAATACAACGCTGGCGATGATCGCTGACGAAGCGGGTTTCAGCCGTGGACCGATCTACTGGCACTTCAAGAACAAGGACGAGCTGTTTCAGGCGGTTCTGGGATTTTCCCAGCAGCCGCTGGAGCAGTTGATCTCGCAGAGCCTGGGCATGGCGGATGAGCCGAGGTCGGCGCTTGAACACTTCATCAGCGAGTGGTTTCGGCTATTGCTTGAAGATCGCTGGCACAGGCAGTCGTTCGAGATCTTATTGAACAAGACCGAGTTCACCGAGCAGATGGCCGATACGCTCAAGCGTGAGCGCAAACTGACACGCGACATTGTCAAGCTGCTGGAGCAGCTGATCGAAGCGGCACACTCCGCCAACACCTCTGCTCCAGCCAAGTCGCACAGCCGTGCGCTGTTTCTCTATGCAAGCCTCATGGGCATCACCCACAGCTGGCTGTTCTCGCCAGAATTGTTCAGCCTCAAGTCGCAACAGGCATTGTTCACTCAGCAACTGCTGGCCGCCTGGCCACGGACCTAAGCAGACGCGGCCCCTTGCCACGCGGCCCTGCGGGTTCTTTATTTCCAATCGGTACAAAGCACAATGGTGGCAATCCCCGCCTGAGACTCAGTGACTGCGCCTAATACAGAGCGACGGTGGCCGGATTAATCCACCATCCATGCCAGATAAGCTTTCCGGTGGATACACAGCGGCAAACCTGATGAATAGAACTCAGGCTTCCGCACCGGAGGGACTCTGACATGCAAGCCACAAGAACCATTCTGGCAGCCGCCATTTCCGTACTGCTCATCAACCACGCCTACGCGGTCAATGAATCAACCCAGGACCAGACGGGGTCCGACAACTACGCCGATGTCATCCAGCGAGGCGAAGACAGCAGTATTTCCCAGCGCCAGAGCGGTACAGGCAACGTCGTTTACACCGACCAACGCGGTGCCGGGATGACAGCTGACAGCGAACAGGTCGGCAGCGGCAACCTCTCCATCACCGATCAGAGTGGCGTTAACGGTAACGTCGCGATCAGCCAGGACGGGGAATACAACCTGGCCACGGTTCTTCAATCTTCGATAGGCACAGGCCAGTCGGTAGCCATCTCCCAGGCGGGGATTAGCAACGTGGCTTATGTCGAACAACCAGACGGTGCCGGCAACGCCGCCACGGTTACCCAGAATGGCCAGGGCAACGCCACCGAGGTGTTCCAGGTTGGCCGTTTAGGGAAAAGCTACACCGGCGTTCAGAACGGTGACGGCAATACGGCCTACATCGAACAGACCGGCGGCGCCGCTGCCGATACCGAGCAGAGCGGTACGGCCAACGTCATCAGGCTCACCCAGGATGGTTTCCCTTATGGTGCATACGCGTCGATCAGCCAGAACGGCATAGGTAATGAGGCAACCCTCGACCAGCGTTCTGGAGGACGCTATTCGTCCGGTGATGTAACGCTGGTACAAATCGGCACGGACAACGTCGCCGACGTCGTGGAGTCTGGAGGCTTCTCTTCGTTCTCTTTTACTCAGGATGGCACCGGCAACGTGCTGACCGCAGACCAAGGCGGACGCTCGACGACAGTGGTCGGTCGCTCTACGGGTAACGAAAACCGGGTCGACATCGAGCAGAGCTTCGATGGCAGTGGTCTCGTCATCGACCAGAACGGGACGGCCAACGAGATCGATGTGGTTCAGATGGGCTATTACAGCAGCGGCACCGTCGAGCAGACCGGCACGGAGAATTTCGCTTCGCTCCTGCAGACCGGTGCGTGGGACAACGTGCAGCAGTACGACGCGACCATCAGGCAGGACGGCACGGGCAATTCGGCGATTGTTACGCAGGGGCCATAACGCCCAGGGCCTGCAGCCGCCTCATTCCGCAGCAGCAGGCCAGTTCATTCAGCAGCCAGGGCCCGGCGCACGATTTGCTCGAGGTCACTGAAGAAGAAAGGTTTTTGCAGCGTCGGAATGTGCGCGTAGCGCGGGTCCATTCCGACCGAGCCATAGCCGGTCGCGAATACCAGCGGAATGTTGCGGCCAATCAGTCGATCGGCAATCGGAAAGCTACTTACCCCGTCCAGATTGACGTCCAGCACCGCCAGATCGAAATCACCGTTCTCGGCAGCCTGCATGCCTTCGGCAAACCGCGGCACCAGCTCCACATGCTCACAGCCGATATCCTGCAGCATGTCTTCCAGCAGCATCCCGACCAGCGCCTCATCCTCGATGACCAGTACTCTTGAACACAGTCCGCTCATTGCAATGGCACCTCGATATCGCAGACAACGCCACCACTGGGAAAAGCGAGGCGTACATCAGCGTTCAATTCACCGGCCAGACCGCGTTCGAGCAGGCGCGACCCGAAGCCTTTTCGCAGGGGTGGTGAAACGATCGGCCCGCCGACCTCTTCCCAGTGCAACTGCAAAGTGGCTGTCTGCTCTGACTGTGACAGCTTCCAGACGATGCGAACCTGGCCCGAATCGCTGGACAACGCCCCATATTTGGCCGCGTTGGTACACAGCTCATGCAGTGCCATGGCCAGCGCCAGTGCCTGCTTGGGCCGCAACCGCTGCGCCGGCCCCTCACTGATGAAACGCTGGCGACCATCGACCCGAAACGGCGCGATAGCCTGTTCAATCACCTCACGCAGGTCAGCGGCTTGCCAGTTCTCCCGAGACAACACGTCGTGCGCCTTTGATAGCGCAATCAGCCGCCCTTCAAACCAGTGATAGCCCTGGTTGCTGGCGTCGCGACGAAAGCTTTGCGCAGCAATAGACTGCACCGTCGCGAGCGTGTTCTTGACTCGATGATTGAGCTCATTGAGCAACAGCTGGCGGTGGTCTTCGGCGACCTTTCGCTCGGTGATATCGACCAGCATGTTGACCGCACCAATCAGCTCGCCCGCGCCATTGCGCAGTGGCGCGGGATAGGCGAGAAACGGCACGCGGGTTCCGTCAGGGCGCTCGGCTATCGCTTCGGCGCCCTGAATGGCGCTGTTTTCGGTAAGCGCCACCGCCATCGGGCAATCCTCGTGACCCATCGGTGTGCCGTCTGGCCAATACAACCTCCAGGTCACGCACCACTCATCGCTCCCGATCACTGGTACACGCCCGGCCAGCTCGACACAAGCCTGGTTGAAATAGCTGACCTTGCCATTCGCATCGGTGGTGTAAACGGCTGTGGGCAAGGCTTCCAAAAGATCGCGCAAGCGCTGTTCTGCTTCTCGGTTAGCGGCCTCCAGCTGCTTGCGTTCGGTGATGTCGCGGGTAATCGCCAGTTGCACGTAACCGCCGCTGGATCCGTTGCTGCCGTCTGGCATCGTCATGGGCACCGCGTGGGTTTCCATGTGACGTCGTTCCCCGGCGAGATTGATGATGTCGAATTCCCAGCTGAGTTTCTCGCCGTCGCAAACGCGCAGATGTTGCTCCTGCCAAGACGCGCGGTGCTCAGACGCAACGAGCTCGAATACGCAGCCACCCTCTACGTCCTCTGGAGCATTTGCTGCCAGCATCTGCAGGCCAGCGGGGTTCATCTGGACCAGCGTCCCGTCGCGATCAACCACCTTCACGCACTCGGGCGTGTGGTTCACCATCGCGCTCAACCAGTCGACGTTACGCCGCCGGTCAGCACTTGATTGCCGCGCAGGTGTCGTCGCCTGAAAGCAGACGACTGCGCCGGTGATCTGCCCGGCGTCGTTGCGCAGCGCTTCGATATTGGCCAGTGCGGCCGCCGGAATGCCATCGGGACGCTCGATCAGCAGCGCGACGTCCTGAGCGGCGCGCCCCGTGCGGATCGTGTGACCCAACGGGGTATCGGCAAGGGATATCAGCTCGCCATCGCTTCGGACTATTCGCAGACGGCCATGATTGGCTAACACACCGCCGCACAGCTGATCGGCCATTCGGTTGTAGCGCAGCACGGCGCCATTGGCGTCGAGCACGCACACACCCATAGGCATGACGTCGAATACGGGATCATCGAACGGCGACGAATCCGCAAGGGATTCGGCTACCAGGTTCGCACCGGGGATATTTGCAATCTGCATCAGCACCTTTCACGACCAGTCGATGGATGTCCCGCCGGCAGAGTTTACCGGACCAAGCGAGACGGCGAGTCCAGACAGCCCAGCAGTATTCACCGCGAAGGCCAGCATGTGCATTTATGCAGACCAGCTATGCAGCGAGCCGCATTGATGTCGGCAAATATGCACTCTAGGATCAGGACAGCTCCATCCATTCTTCTATCCAAAGAACAACAATCGCTAGGACACGCCATGACCCAGTCAAGTGCCATCCCCACAGTCAAACTCCTGATCGGCGGTGAGCTGGTCGAGTCATCAACCAGCGAATGGCGCGACATCGTCAACCCGGCGACGCAGGAAGTCCTGGCCCGCATACCCTTCGCCACCGAGGCGGAGATGAACGCTGCCGTCGCCAGTGCCAAGGAAGCCTTCAAGACCTGGCGCAAGACCCCCATCGGCGCGCGCTCGCGGATCTTCCTCAAGTACCAGCAGCTGATTCGCGAAAACATGAAGGAGCTCGCCGCCATCCTCACTGCCGAACAGGGCAAGACCCTGCCGGACGCTGAAGGCGATGTGTTCCGCGGGCTTGAGGTGGTCGAGCACGCCGCCGGCATTGGCAATCTGCAACTGGGCGAGCTGGCCAACAACGTCGCCACCGGCGTCGACACCTACACGCTGCTGCAGCCGCTGGGCGTGTGCGCAGGCATCACCCCGTTCAACTTCCCGGCGATGATTCCGTTGTGGATGTTCCCCATGGCGATTGCCACCGGTAATACCTTCGTCCTCAAACCGTCCGAACAGGACCCGATGGTGACCATGCGTCTCGCCGAACTGGCGATGGAAGCAGGCGTGCCGCCTGGGGTGCTGAACGTCATTCACGGCGGCGCCGAAGCGGTGAACCTGATCTGCGATCACCCGGACATCAAGGCCGTTTCCTTTGTCGGTTCGACCAAGGTCGGCACCCATTTCTACAACCGCGCCAGCGGAGCCGGCAAGCGCGTGCAGTGCATGATGGGCGCCAAGAACCACGGCATCATCCTGCCCGACGCGCACAAGGAGCAGACCCTCAACAACCTCGTCGGCGCCGCGTTCGGCGCGGCCGGTCAGCGCTGCATGGCGCTGTCGGTGCTGATCCTGGTCGGCGAAGCACAGCGCTGGCTGCCGGATCTGGTCGCCAAGGCCAAAACACTGAAGGTTAATGCGGGTGCTGAAAGCGGGACCGATGTCGGCCCCGTGGTGTCCTGCACTGCGCTGGATCGCATCAGTTCGCTAATCGAGCGCGGCGTGTCGGAAGGGGCAGAACTGGTGCTGGACGGCCGCAATCCGCAGGTCTCGGGCTTTGAGAAAGGCAACTTTGTCGGACCGACCATTTTCTCCGGCGTGAAGCCCGAAATGACCATCTACCGTGAGGAAATCTTCGGCCCGGTACTCTGCGTGATGCAGGTCGACACGCTAGATGAGGCCATCGAGCTGATCAACGCCAACCCCAACGGTAACGGCACCGCACTATTCACCCGTTCCGGCGCCGCGGCCCGGCATTTCCAGGAAGAGATCGACGTCGGCCAAGTCGGCATCAACGTACCGATCCCGGTACCGGTACCCATGTTCTCCTTTACCGGCTCGCGCGCCTCCAAGCTTGGCGACCTCGGCCCGTATGGCAAGCAGGTGGTGCAGTTCTACACTCAGACCAAGACCATCACCCAGCGCTGGTTCGATGAGAACGAGGTCGGCGGCCCGGTGAACACCACCATCAACCTCAAGTAACCGGATCGGCGTCGGCTAAACACCCGGCGCCGTTTCAGCCGTCAATCAGAACAAAAAGGAAACGGCCATGCATATCGGATTTCTAGGGCTCGGCAACATGGGTGGGCCCATGGCGCGCAACCTGCTCAAAGCCGGCCATCAAGTCACTGTTTTCGACCTCTCAGCGGCTGCGGTTTCGGGCCTTGTCGAAGCCGGCGCCAAAGAGGCGACCTCTCCGGCAACCGTCGCGGGTGCAGGGGTTGAAGCCATCATCACCATGCTGCCGGCAGCCGCGCATGTGAAGCAGGTCTACCTCGGTGAAGACGGGCTTCTGGCCAACGTCCAATCCGGCGTTCTACTGATCGACTCCTCCACCATCGACCCAATGTCCGCACGGGAAGTCGCCGCCGCCGCAGCAAACAACGGCAACCCCATGCTCGACGCCCCGGTATCCGGTGGCACCGTCGGCGCCGCAGCCGGCACCCTGACCTTCATGGTCGGCGGCAGCGAGACGGACTTCCACAAGGCACAGCCAATCCTGGCGATGATGGGCAAAAACATCGTTCATTGCGGCGACACAGGAAACGGTCAGGTGGCCAAGGTTGCCAACAACATGCTGCTCGGCATCTCGATGATTGGCGTGGCCGAGGCCATGTCGCTGGGCGTGGCCCTGGGGATGGACGCAAAGGTGCTGGCCGGAATCATCAACTCGTCGAGCGGGCGTTGCTGGGCATCGGAGATCAACAACCCCTTCCCAGGCGTGCTGGAAAACGGCCCGGCCTCGCGCGGCTACAGCGGCGGGTTCGGCACCGATTTGATGCTCAAGGATCTGGGCCTCGCCAGTGAAGCGGCCAAACAGGTTCGCCAGCCGGTTATCCTCGGTGGTCTCGCGCAGCAGCTGTACCAGGCCTTCAGCATGCAAGGTCACGGTGGGCTGGACTTCTCCGCGATCATCAAACTCTACCGCCAAGAGGACTAGACATGACCCAGGCAGAAGCGCCGGTACTGATCGAAGTACGCAACCGCGTCGGCTATCTCACGCTGAACCGCCCCGCCGGGCTGAATGCCGTCACCCTGGAGATGGTGAGGATGCTGCACCGCCAGTTGCAGCAGTGGGCTGACGACCAAGACGTGGTGGCCGTGGTACTGCGCGGCGCAGGCGAGAAAGCCTTCTGCGCCGGTGGTGACATCCGCTCGCTGTACGACAGCTACAAAAGCGGCGACAGCCTGCACCGCGAGTTTTTCGAGGAGGAATACGCGCTCGATCAGTACATTCATGCGTATATCAAACCCCTGATGGCGCTGATGAATGGCTTCGTCCTAGGCGGCGGCATGGGGCTGGTTCAGGGCGCCTCGCTGCGGGTTATCTCCGAGCGCACGCGCATGGGCATGCCGGAAGTCGGTATCGGCTATTTCCCTGATGTCGGCGGCAGCTACTTCTTGTCGCGCCTGCCAAACAACCTTGGCATTTACATGGGCCTGACCGGCAACCATGTGAATGCTGCTGATGCGCTGTATGCCGGTCTCGCTGATTACAGCGTGCCGCACGAACAATTCGCGGAACTCGAACGATGCCTCGACCAGCAGGACTGGTCGATGCCGCCGCTACAGGCGCTGACCAACCTTCTGGTTTCGATGGGCTGCACCGAGCTGCCGGATGCACCGTTCAAAGCCTTATTTCCGGCCATCGAAAAGCATTTCGCCCATGACAGCGTCGCTGCGATTCGCCAGTCGCTGGCCGCCGAAGAGCGCCCCGAGTACCGCGACTGGGCGGCCGAGACCTTGAAGGTGATCGACAGCCGTTCGCCGCTTTCGGTCAGCGTCACCCTAGAGATGCTCCGCCGCGGACGCACCCTGTCGCTGGCCGACTGCTTCGCCATGGAGCTGCATCTGGACCGACAGTGGTTTGATAAGGGCGACATCATCGAAGGCGTCCGGGCGCTGATCGTCGACAAGGATAAGAACCCGCGCTGGAACCCGCCTACGCTGGAGGAAGTGACGCCAGCACGCGTGGCGGCCTTCTTCGCCGACTAGGAACTGATTTTATGCAAGACATCGAACTGAGCGAAGAGCAACGGATGATCCGCGACATGGCGCGCGACTTCGCCCGCGCCGAGATCGCGCCGAAGGCGCAAGCGTGGGAACAGGCCGGCTGGATCGGTGACGAGACCGTGACCCAGCTGGGCGAGCTCGGTCTGCTGGGCATGATCGTGCCCGAGCAGTGGGGCGGCACCTATATCGACTATGTCGCCTATGCCCTGGCCGTCGAGGAAATCTCCGCCGGCGACGGCGCCATCGGTGCGCTGATGAGCATCCACAGCTCGGTGGGCTGCGGTCCGATTCTGAAATACGGTACGCCGGAGCAGCAGGACGAATGGCTGCCGGACCTGGCGGCGGGCCGTGCCATTGGCTGTTTTGCCCTGACTGAACCCCAGGCTGGCTCCGAGGCGCACAACCTGCGCACCCGCGCCGTGCTGGAAAATGGCGAATGGGTGATCAACGGCGCCAAGCAGTTCGTCAGCAATGGCAAGCGCGCCAAGATCGCCATCGTCTTCGCCGTCACTGATCCGGAGCTGGGCAAGAAGGGCCTGTCGGCGTTCCTGGTGCCCACCGACAACCCCGGTTTTGTCGTCGACCGCATGGAAAAGAAGATGGGCATCCGCGCTTCGGACACCTGCGGCGTAACCCTGCGTGACTGTCGCATCCCCGAAGCCAACCTGCTCGGCCCACGCGGCAAGGGGCTGGCCATCGCCCTCTCCAATCTCGAAGGCGGCCGCATTGGCATCGGCGCCCAGGCGCTGGGCATCGCCCGCGCTGCGTTCGAGGCAGCACTCGGCTATGCCCGCGAACGCATCCAGTTCGACAAGCCGATCATCGAGCACCAGAGCGTGGCGAACATGCTGGCCGACATGCACACGCGCCTGAACGCCGCGCGATTGCTCATCCTGCATGCCGCTCGCCTGCGCAGCGCCAACCTGCCGTGCCTGTCCGAGGCCTCGCAGGCCAAGCTGTTCGCCTCGGAAGTTGCCGAATACGTCTGCTCCAAAGCCATGCAGATCCACGGCGGCTACGGGTACCTTGAGGATTACCCGGTCGAGCGCTACTACCGCGATGCGCGCATCACGCAGATCTACGAAGGCTCCAGCGAAATTCAGCGGCTGTTGATCGCCCGGGAGCTGAACAACTACGGGCTCTAAAGATCGCGGGGGGAAACCTGGGCAACCGAGCGGACTTCGTCATTCGCGAGCAAGCTCGCTCCTACAGGTTTTGAGCGCGCGCTATGGCTGTTGAGAATTTTTAGGAGCGAGCTTGCTCGCGAAAAAGATGCTGAAGCGCCCGTGAAGCGCTAGGTCAGCATGACCATCACCTCATCCGGCTGGCAAAACCCGTACAAAAAAACAGCAGTAAGTAATGCGAATGACAGATGGCGGCAGGCGCAACCGTCATCCAGACAACAATAAAAAGGATACGACGATGCTCAAAGGTACGATGCAGCAGACCCCGCTGATGATCAGCGGCATTCTGACCCATGCCGCCCTCGCCCATGGCGACCGGGAAATCGTCTCGCGGCTGGTGGATGAACCTATCTGGCGCTACGACTACGCCGGGCTCGCCACACGCACCGGCCAGGCAGCCGCAATGCTGCGAAGCCTGGGCGTGAAACCTGGCGACATGGTGTCGTCCATGGCCTGGAACACGCATCGTCACTTCGAGCTGTTCTTTGCCGTACCCGGCATCGGCGCGGTGCTGCACACGGCCAACCCGCGGCTGTCGGACGAGCAGATCATCTACACCTTGAACCACGCCGGCAGTAGCGTGCTGCTGTTCGATCGCAGTTTTCTCGCCGTGGTCGAGCGAGTTCGGCCACGGCTTGAACATATCCAAACTTTCATCATGCTGTCGGATGCCGAACGCACCGAGCCTGGGGACGTCGGCGCGCAAAGCTACGAAACGCTGATCGCTCGAGAAGAGCCAATCACGGATTGGCCTCAGTTCGATGAAAACGCCGGCGCCATGCTCTGCTATACGTCCGGCACCACCGGCAACCCGAAAGGCGTGGTCTACAGCCACCGCTCGGTCGTCCTGCATGCCATGGCAGCCGGCCTCACTGGCGCCTTCGGCTTCTCGGCCTTCGATTGCATCATGCCCTGTTCCTCGCTCTATCACGCCACCGCCTGGGGCGTGCCTTTTACCGCCGCCATCAATGGCTGCAAGTTCGTCCTGCCGTGCGACAAGATGGACGGCGCCAGCCTGCAGGAGCTGATCCAGAACGAGGGCGTCACCTTCTCCGGCGGCGTGCCGACAATCTGGACGATGTACCTCAATCACCTGGAGCGCACCGGCGAAGACACCGGCAAGCTCAAGTGTCTGGTCATTGCCGGCTCGGCCGTGCCGCGCACGCTGGCCGAGAAATTCGAGACCAGATATGGCGTCAGCGTCCGCCAACTCTGGGGCATGACTGAAACCAGCCCTCTCGGCGTCGTCGCCACGCCGACGCCCAAGCTCGCCGCCATGGGCGAAGCGGCCACCAACGAGGCCATCTGGACCCGCCAGGGCCGGCTGCAATTCGGTATCGAGCTGAAGATTGTCGATGAGGCAGACAACGCACTGCCGCATGACGGCGTCAGTTCCGGGGCCTTGCTAGTGCGCGGCCCATGGACGGTAGAGCGCTACTTCCGCAGCGAAACCACCGCGCTGGACGCTGACGGCTGGTTCGACACCGGCGACATCGCCACCCTCGACCCCAACGGCTACATGCGCATCACTGATCGCAGCAAGGACGTGATCAAGTCCGGAGGCGAGTGGATCAGCTCTATCGACATCGAAAACATCGCCGTGGCCTGCCCCGGCGTGCGCATCGCCGCAGTGGTCGGCGTGACGCACGAAAAATGGGAAGAGCGCCCGATCCTGATCATCGAGCCCCACGATGACACCGAAATCTGTATCGAAACCGTGCTCGCCTTTCTCGAGCCACAGATCGTCAAATGGTGGATGCCCGACGCCGTCATCATCGACAGCGTCCCGCTGACCGCGACCGGCAAGATTGACAAGAAAACCCTGCGCGACCGTTACCGCGACCACCTGATCGAGCTGGAGGAAAGCGCAGCGGACGCGGCGAGCCTGTAGCGCGGCAGAATCTTGGGGCGCGCCGTAAGGTGGGCTTCAGCCCACCGATCTCACCCAGCCGAGCGAGCGTAGTGGGCCGCACCGTTTCGCGGATTCACCCCGCCTTCTCCGGCGAGCTAGCTGGTGATCCGTAGGCTGGGTCTTGGCCCACCGTTCTTGCCTACTCAACGGATCTAACGAACCGCGCCGTTTCACTGACTCACCGCGTCATATCCGTGCGCATCCGTGAACCCGGCCATCAATGCTACTTAGCACGCCAGGCCAATCACAACCGCCCGCGCCGGAAACACACGGATGCTTGCACGTACGGGCGCGATAGATCCCAACACCAAAAGGAACGCGCCTTATGTCGACCGCCATCGCCACACCCCGCCAAGGCCCGCTGCTCGGTTTGCGAGTACTGGAGTTCGCCAGCATTGGACCCGGCCCACACTGCGCAATGTTGCTGGCCGACCTTGGCGCCGAGGTGATTCGCATCGAGCGCGAAGGCGGCAATGGCTGGCCCAATCCTGTGGTTGATCGCGGTCGCAAACACCTGACGCTGGACATCCGCACAGACGCCGGGCGGGAGCAATGCCTCACGCTAGCCGAAGGTGCGGACGTGCTGATCGAAGGCTTTCGTCCTGGCGTAATGGAACGGCTTGGCCTCGGCCCGGAACAGGTTCATGCGCGTAATCGACGGCTGGTCTACGGCCGGATGACCGGCTGGGGTCAGACCGGACCCTTGGCCCAAAGCGCCGGCCATGACATAAACTATCTGGCGATCACCGGCGCTCTGGCGGCCATCGGCGGGCGCGAGGGCCCGGCAATCCCGCCGCTCAATCTGGTCGGTGATTTCGGCGGCGGCTCGTTATATCTGGCGTTCGGCATCATGGCCGCGTTATGGGAACGCGAGCGGTCAGGCCTGGGCCAGGTGGTCGATGCCGCCATCGTCGACGGCGTGTCCTCGATGATGACCTTCTTCGCCGGCCTCTTGCCCAGCGGCGCCATCTCGCTGGAGCGCGACCGCAACCTGCTCGCCGGGGCCGCCCCGCACTACCGCTGCTACACCTGCGCCGACGGCCGCGACATTGCCATCGGGCCGCTGGAGCCGCAGTTCCTTGCCGAGCTGATGCAGCGGATTGATGCGCCCGACCTCTTGCGTCAGGGCTGCAACGACCCAGCGATATGGGCCGAGCAGAGCGAAGCGCTCGCCTGGTTATTCGCCAGCCGCACCCAAGCCGAATGGTGCGCCCTGCTCGAAGGCACCGACGCCTGCTTTGCCCCCGTGCTCACCCTGGAAGAAGCCGCCCAGCACCCGCACATGCAACAGCGTGGCGTCTATCGCGATATCGACGGCGCCCTGCACGCCGCCCCCGCGCCACGTTTCTCGAGAACGCCAGGGGCGATAAAAGAGTCGGAAGAAGCGAGTGACTGGGATAGGTAAGGCAAGGAATGAAGGGCCTATAACCGCCTGCAACGCGACGGGGCGGATTTGCGGGTAGAGCGCGTTCGTCCAACCGCCCTGAAGACTTTTTTGGACAATCCCCTTGTGACACAGGCCCGCTATCTCTGCTCCGTTATAGGATTCAATGCGCGACGCTTACCGCTCACCAGACAATCAAGGATCGATTATGTCTGCCATCTCCAAGCATTTAACCTGCCTGCACGCTGCCTTTCTCATGGCTCTATTTCTCTCCCCACCGGCTTTCGCTGAAGCCTGCGTAGGCGCACCGTGCCTGCTCAAGGCTCGAGATATTGGCGAGGGGCTTATCTCTACCGCATTCGTTGCCGTCGGGCTACCGTTGATGAGTAGCCACCAGACGACTGAATCGTCCAGCAGTGATTGGATGGGCTACGCCGCCGCGGTCGCCGACGACGCCGCTGAGGTTGTAGCGAGCCAGGGAGAAATAAAAGGCCCCTATTTCGAATCGGCGAGACTTCGGTACGAGGAACAAGAGAATCCTGCATCGCTCTTAGGTGACGTGGAGTTCGCCGCAATGCTGCTGGCCAATCGGTAATGAACATCAAACGCTGAGACATCGACCGTACAGCGATTCCCTAAGTCGAATGGCGCGTCATCCTTTAACCACACGACGAGGCGGTTCAACAGTGGATCGGTGAAGCGTGACCCACCCTACGTCCGACTTGCTCGCCATCAAACGGCAGGTATCGTGTTCTAAGCCGATACCGTAGGGAGGATGACGTTTTATCCATCCACCAAAGCGGCGATGCGATCTTCACGGGTTAATCGATGAAGAGTGACCTACCCTACGATCAGCCACGGGGTAAGCGCACACCTCAGCCCCCCAGATTGCGCGCAATCACCAGCCGCTGGATATCACTGGTGCCTTCGTAAATCTGGCACACCCGCACGTCCCGGTAGATGCGCTCGACAGGGAAGTCCTGCAGATAGCCGTAACCACCCAGCGTCTGAATCGCTGCCGAGCAGACCTTTTCGGCCATTTCCGAGGCGAACAGCTTCGCCATTGAGGCTTCGACAAGTGCCGGTTGGCCTGCTTCGCGCAGCGCGGCGGCATGCAGCACCATCTGCTGCGCAACGGCGATCTGGGTCGCCATGTCGGCCAGGCGAAAGGCGACGGCCTGGTGTTCGGTAAGCGCCTTGCCGAATGCCTCTCGGTCCCGGGCGTAATCGCGGGCGGCTTCAAAGGCTGCACGCGCCATGCCCACAGCCTGGGCGGCAATGCCGATGCGACCCCCTTCCAGATTCGCCAAGGCAATGCGATAGCCCTCGCCCTCCTCGCCCAGGCGCTGGGACTCATGCACCCTCATGTCCTCGAAGGCCAGTTGGCAGGTGTCCGAGGCGTGCTGGCCGAGCTTGTCCTCGACGCGTACCACCTGATAGCCGGGCGTGTCGGTGGGCACGATAAAGGCGCTGATACCGCGCTTACCAGCCTCCGGGTCGGTTACGGCAAAGACGATCACCGTGCCGGCATGCTGGCCCGAGGTGATGAACTGCTTGGCGCCGTTGAGCAAATAGCTGTCGCCGTCACGCCGCGCACGGGTGCGCAGGCTGCTGGCATCGGAGCCCGCATGCGGCTCGGTCAGGGCAAAAGCGCCGATCTGCGCACCGCTGGCCAGCGGCGTCAGGTAGCGCTGCTTCTGTTCATCATTGCCGAAGCGCAGGATCGGCACGCACCCGACCGAGTTGTGCACGCTCATGATGGTCGAGCAGGCACCGTCACCCGCCGCGATCTCCTCCAGCGCCAACGCATAGGCGATGTAGCCGGTCTCGCTGCCGCCCCACTGCTCGGGGCAGAGCATGCCGAAAAAGCCGAGCTCGGCCATCTCGCTGATCGCCTCGGCCGGGTAACGGTGTTCACGGTCCCAATCGGCGGCAAACGGCTTGAGGCGCTCCTGAGCGAACTGCCGGGCCATATCACGAATGCTGGTTTGATCTTCATTGAGCAGCATGGCAAGTCCTCAGTCGAGCAGCTCGACGGCCATGGCAGTCGCTTCACCACCGCCAATACAGATGGCCGCAATGCCCTTGCGCAGGCCTCGGTCGCGCAGTGCAGCGATCAGCGTCACGAGAATACGTGCACCGGACGCACCAATCGGGTGGCCCAGCGCACAGGCGCCGCCGTTGACGTTGACCTTGGCCTGATCCAGGCCGAGCTCGCGCATGGTGACCATGCTGACCACGGCAAAAGCCTCGTTGATCTCGAACAGGTCCACCTCATCAAGACGCCAGCCAGTACGCTCCAGCAACTTGTGGATGGCACCAATGGGCGCGGTCGGGAACAGGTTGGGCGCATCGGCGAACACCGCATGGCCATGAATCACCGCTTGCGGCTTCAGGCCAAGCTGCTGTGCCTGGGAACGCCGTGTTAGTACCAGAGCAGCGGCGCCATCGGAGATGGAGCTGGAGTTCGCGGCGGTAACGGTGCCGCCTTCGCGGAACGCTGGCTTTAGGGACGGAATTTTGTCCGGCATCGCCTTGGGTGGCTGCTCGTCGTCGCGAATGGTCCGTTGCTCGCACCCTTGGGTGACGTCCAGCGGGACGATTTCGCTGGCGAAGCGGCCACTGGAAATGGCATCGCGGGCGCGCTGCAGGGAGGTCAGCGCGTAGGTGTCCTGTTCTTCACGGGTGAAGCCGTGGTTCTGCGCGCAGTCCTCGGCAAAGGTGCCCATCAGGCGGCCCTTGTCATAGGCATCTTCAAGGCCGTCAAGGAACATGTGGTCAAGCACCTTGCCATGTCCCATGCGATAGCCGCTGCGGGCCTTTTCCAGCAGATAAGGCGCGTTGGACATGCTCTCCATGCCACCCGCGACGATCAAATCGACGCTGCCGGCGCGCAACGCGTCGTGCGCCAGAATGGCCGCCTGCATACCGGAGCCACACATCTTGTTCAACGTGGTCGACGCCGTCGCCTTGCCCAAACCTGCGCCGAGCGCGGCCTGGCGCGCCGGTGCCTGACCGAGGCCGGCTGGCAGCACGCAGCCCATCAGCACTTCCTGAACCTGTTCAGCCGAGACACCGCTGCGCTCTATCGCTGCGCGAATCGCTGCCGCGCCCAGTTCCGGCGCGCTGAGGCTTTTGAGATCGCCCTGGAAACCGCCCATGGGCGTACGGGCCGAGCCCAGAATCACGATTGGATCGTTGTGCATTGCTGTCTCCGATTATTTCGCGGCCATGCGCAGTGCGCCGTCGAGGCGGATCACTTCGCCGTTGAGCATGTCGTTTTCGATGATATGGCGTACCAGCGCTGCGTATTCACTGGCGCGCCCAAGACGCGGTGGGAATGGCACGCCAGCCGCCAACGAGTCGCGGACCTCCTGGGTCATGCCCGCCATCATCGGTGTTTCGAACACGCCGGGGGCGATGGTCATCACGCGGATGCCGTGGCGCGCCAATTCACGGGCGGCCGGCAGCGTCATGGCCACTACGCCGCCCTTGGATGCAGCATAGGCGGCCTGGCCGATCTGGCCGTCATAGGCTGCGATGGATGCGGTGTTGATGATCACGCCGCGATTGCCCTGCTCATCCGGCTCGCCACGGGCGATGGCTTCAGCCGCCAGACGCAGCATGTTGAAGCTGCCGATCAGGTTGAGACCGATCACCTTGCTGAAACTGTCCAGCCCGTGCGGGCCTTGGCGACCCAGAATCCTTTCGCCGCTGGCGACGCCGGCGCAGTTGACCAGTCCGTGCAGCGCGCCGAAATGTTCGACCGCTGCGTTAACCGCCGCCTGAGCGGCGGTCTCATCACACACGTTTGTCACCACGCCGAGCGCGTTCACGCCCAACGCTTCGCTACGCTCGTTCAACAACTCGGCGTTGATGTCCGCCAGCACCACCTTGGCACCGGCTGCGACCAGCGCTTCGGCGGCCGCGGCGCCCAGGCCGGACGCACCGCCCGTAATCAGGAAAACCTTGTCTTGAATATCCACAGCACGACCTCGAGAAGATGATAGGCATCGCGGCAGGCCAGCTGCCGGATCCCGCTGGCTTCATCTTCTTCAGACCGATGGATACGAACAATGGTCGTTGCGGGCAATCGTGGTGACTGGTTTGGCCAAGGCAGTTGGAACGGGCCGGGCAGCCCGGCGGACGGCCACGGCCATCCGCACCTGTTGATGAGCGCCAGCGCGGACTCGGTGCCCCTGGTCCATACGAGCGATCAAGGCCCTCAGCCACCGATTCGCGAGCAAGCTCGCTCCAACGAAAAAGCATGGCATTCCGCGCAGCGACTCAAACCCCGCGCAAGATCAGTCCTTATCGGTAGGAGCCAGCTTGCTGGCGATCTTGGGCTTAACTACCGGCCTACTCATCGACCGGATCGCGCGCAAGAACTAGGCGTCCCTCTAGCTCCTACAGTTTCGACTGGTCATGTTCGTCGCCGCGCAGGATCAGGCTGCGGTACTGCCCGGGATTGGTCCCCGACCATTTGCGGAACGCCTTGTAGAACGAGCTGACATCGGCAAAACCCAAGCGCTCGGCGATTTCCGCGTAGGTGATGGAGGCGTCTGCCAGCCAAAGGGTGGCCATTTCCTGGCGTACCTGGTCCTTGATCGCCTGGTAAGTCTGCCCAGCCTCAGCCAGCCGGCGGCGCAGCGTCGAGGCTGATACGCACAACGTCTGCGCCAGCGCTTCGCTGGTCGGCCATTCTTCGGCTGGCAATTCACGCAGCTGCGCCTTGATGCGGCTGGCGAGGCTCGTGGTGTCGCGGTATTTGACCAGGATGTTGGAAGGCGCATGCGCCAGGAAGCCATGCAACTCCTGCTCGCTGCGACGCACCGGCAGGTCGAGCACCTCGGCAGCGAAAATGATCCGTGTGGTCGGCCGCGCGAAGCGCAGGTTGCGCGAGAACATGACGCGGTAGTCGTCGGTGTAAGCCGGCTCGTCGCAACGCAGCTCGACGGCCAGCAGCGGGATGCGCCGTCCAACCAGCCAACAGGCCATGCCGTGCAACAGCATCCAGAAAGTGAAGTAGCTGAAGCCTCTGAGCGGCAGGGCACGCGGTGGCTCCGACAGCGTGATTTCAGCCAGGCTCTCGCTGCGACACAGCTCGCCGCGAAAGCCTTCGAAGGTCAGCCCGAAGAAATCCAGCGCGACACGGAGTGCGCCATCGAGGGTTTGCTGGGCCATCGCCGCTCGGCATACAAAGGCGAAACTGCCGGCACGCATGCGCCGCGCATCCATACCAAAAAACTCATCGTCGAAATGCCGCGCCAGGCGCCGCCAGAGCTTGCTGAAGTCAGCCACATCGATTCGCGCCTCGGAATCTGCCAGATCGACCGACATCAGCCCGAGTTGATGCAGCAGCTGATCGGCTGGCAACGAAGGCGAAGTGAAGGCTTGCAGCGCCTCGTCCACCAGCCTGATGGAAATGGTGCCCTTGCCGTCGCGGTTCATGCGCGCCCCATCATCACGTCATGGCTATTGGCGGCAACGTCCCGCAGGAAATCCCAACACACGCGCATCCGCGCCAGGTCCTTGTTTTCCACCGGCATCAGCATCCAGAAGGTTCGGGTGAATTCGATTTCGCCGACCAGGACTTCCTTGAGCAGCGGCTCCTTGCGCGCCAGGAATGCCGGCAGGATGGCCAGCCCGGCCCCGGCTGCAACGGCTTCTTGCTGGGCAAGGATGCTGGTGCTGCGCAGCGAGTGCTGACGGGGACGAACAATCTCGTCGAGGTAGAACAGCTCCTTGCTGTACAGCAGGTCTTCGATATAGCTGACGAAGACATGACCGCTGAGGTCCTCCCGGCTGCGGATGGGCGGGTGTGACGCCAGGTAGGCTTCCGACGCATAAAGCCGCAACACGTAGTCGGTGAGCTTGGTGATCACATAAGGGCCACGCTCGGGGCGCTCCAGCGTGATGACGATGTCCGCCTCATGGCGCGCCAATCTGACCGAGCGCGGCACCGCCAGCAGATCCACGCCCAGGTGCGGGTAATCGCGGGTCAGGTTGGCCAGTTGGCCTGCCAGCATCACCGTGCCGTAGCCCTCGGTCGCACCAATGCGTACCTGGCCTGAGAGTTTGTCGGCGGTGAGGCTGGGTTGTTCGATGGAGGCAATGGCGCTCTCCATCGCCTCGGCCTGGGCCAGCAGTTCGCGGCCCGCCTCGGATAGCCGGTAGCCTGCTTTGGCACGGATGAACAGTTGCCGGTCCAGGCTTTTCTCCAGCGCCTGCACCCGTCGGGCCACCGTGGTGTGGTCTACAGCCAGGCGCCTGGCGGCGACCGTCAATTTGCCCGCACGCGCGAGTTCGAGAAAAAAACGCAGGTTGTCCCAATCCACTGCAGACTCCAGATCCATCGAGTTGACGCGTGCCATCCGCGGCGCGCTGTGCAAAAACACAGAATACCTCTGCATTTCGCACCATGGGTTTACTATTTTTACACTGCTAGGCTCGTCTATCGAACCTCGTATCGCCTCAGCGCGACCGTCCCCTTTCAAGCACAAGGAACCGACATGAGCCAGAAGATCCATCTCGAAATGCGCGACCACACGGCGCTGCTGACCATTGCCAATCCACCTGCCAATACATGGGATCGCGAGTCGCTGGCGGCGCTGGAACAGATGATCGGCCAGCTCAACGAAGATCCAGACGTCTACGCGCTGGTCATCACCGGCCAGGGCGACAAATTCTTCTCGGCAGGAGCGGACCTCAAACAGTTTGCCGACGGTGACAAGAACGGCGCGCGAGAAGTCGCGCAACTCTTTGGCCGTGCCTTTGATGCACTGACGCGCTTTCGCGGCGTTTCCATCGCGGCCATCAACGGATACGCCATGGGTGGCGGCCTCGAATGCGCGCTGGCTTGCGACATTCGCATTGCCGAAGAACAAGCTCAGATGGCCTTGCCGGAAGCCAGCGTGGGTCTGCTGCCCTGCGCCGGAGGCACGCAGAACCTGCCTTGGCTGGTGGGCGAAGGCTGGGCCAAGCGCATGATTCTTTGCGGTGAACGCATCGATGCTCAGCGCGCCGAGAAGATTGGTTTGGTCGAAGAAGTGGTCCCGCGTGGGCAATCCCTGGACGCGGCCCTGAAGCTTGCCGAAGGTGCCAGCAAGCAGAGCCCTTCCTCGGTCAGCCGTTGCAAGCGCCTGGTGATGAACGCGCGCAACGACGATCACAGCTCAGGTTGGGCAGAGGAACGCGAGTTGTTCGCCGAGCTGTTCGACACCAAGGATCAGAAGGAAGGTGTCAACGCGTTCCTGGAGAAGCGCAAGCCTAACTGGCAGAACGCTTGAGGCGCTTCTGATCATCAAGGGTAAAGGCTGACAAGACAGGCTCAAGGAAGAGCCTGAACGAGGCGCCGATGTTGGATCTCATATGTTGGCACTGCGTCAGGCCGATGCCGCCCGGTCCCAGCGAAGGCATGGCCAGCCACACCTTTCGGCTCCCCGTCTCCCGCCGCGTGTATGGCCAACCAGCGGCGGCACGTCAGGGCCCCTAAACAGCAGCCCGCTATTTGAAGTTGCGCTTGATCAAGCGCTCCACCCACCCGACGATCCCCGAGCGGAACAGCAGCACGCAGAGCACGAAGATCACCCCCAGAATCACGTGCACCCATTCACCCAGCGGGCCGTTGGACAGCGAGCTCTGTAGCGTGACCACAACCGTCGCGCCCACCACCGGGCCGAGAATGGTGCCGACGCCGCCCAGCAGGGTCATCAGGATTACCTCGCCCGACATGTGCCAGTGGGCATCGGTCAGCGACGCAAGCTGGAACACCACTGTCTTGGTCGAGCCAGCCAGGCCGGTCAATCCCGCGGAGATGACGAAGGCCAGCAACTTGTGCGCGTCGACGTTGTAGCCCAGCGAGATCGCCCGCGGCTCGTTTTCGCGAATCGCCTTGAGCACCTGACCGTAGGGCGAATGGATGGTGCGTTGGATGATCACGAAGCCCAGGACGAACACCGCCAGCACGAAGTAGTACAGGGACATGTTGTTCTGCATGTCGAACAGACCGAACAGATGCCCGCGCGGTACGCCCTGCATGCCGTTTTCGCCACCGGTAAACGGCGCCTGGACGAAGACAAAGAACACCATCTGCGCCAACGCCAAGGTGATCATCGCGAAGTAAATGCCTTGCCTGCGAATCGCTAGCAAGCCGAAGACGAAGCCCAGCACGGTGGACGCCAGTGTCCCGGCGACGATCCCCAGTTCGGTACTCAAACCCGTATAGGTGCTTAGCATGTAGCCGGTGATATAGCCGCCGCAGGCGAAGAATGCAGCGTGGCCGAAGGACAGCAGCCCGGCGTATCCCAACAGCAGATTGAAAGCACAGGCGAACAGGGCGAAGCACAACAGCTTCATCAGGAACACCGGGTACACCATTAGCGGCGCCACCATCGCTATGCCCAGCAGCGCCAGATAAAACAGGTGCTGGCGCCGTCGCGCAGCACGGCGGCGCTCGCGCTCGGCATTGGCGCGCACTTGTAGCGCCGAGGCCTGCATGGGAGACGCTTGAATGTTTTCTTGAGTCGACATGTTCATGCCTCCTTTCCGAACAGACCGGCTGGCCGCAGCAGCAGTACCAGCACCATGATCACGAAGATCACCGTGTTGGCCGCCTCCGGATAGAACACCTTGGTGAGGCCCTCGATGAGGCCCATCGCGAGTCCCGTGACAATCGCGCCCATGATCGATCCCATGCCGCCGATCACCACGACGGCGAACACCACGATCAGCAGGTTCGAGCCCATCCCAGGCGTGACGGCGTAGATAGGCGCGGCGAGCACACCAGCGAACGCGGCCAGCGCGACGCCATAGCCGTAAGTCAGAGTAACCAGCAGCGGAACGTTGATACCGAAGGCCTGCATCAGTTTCGGATTCTCCGTACCGGCGCGCAGGTACGATCCCAGCCGGGTGCGTTCGATCATGTACCAGGTCGCGAAGCACACCGTCAGCGCCGCAACGATCACCCAGCCGCGGTAGGTCGGCAGCAACATGAAGCCCAGGTTATGCCCGCCCTTCAGCAGGTCTGGCATCGGATACGGCGACCCAGACACGCCGAACAACTTGACGAAACTACCCTCGACGATCAGCGCCAGGCCGAAGGTCAGCAGCAGACCGTACAGATGGTCTTCCCCGGCGATACGGCGCAGCAGACCCCGTTCGATACCCATGCCCAGCAGGCCGATCAGCAACGGCGACAGCAGCAAAGCCATCCAGTAGTTGATGCCCAGGTAATTCAACCCGATGAAGGCGGCAAAGGCACCGAGCATGTATTGCGCGCCGTGGGCGAAGTTGATGATGCGCAGCAAGCCAAAGATGATGGCCAGGCCCAGGCTCAACAGCGCATAGAACGACCCATTGATGAGGCCGAGCAGAAGCTGCCCGAACAGTACGCTCAGGGGAACGCCGAAAATGAGAGTCATGATTCACTACCCAAAGGGATTCCGGAAAACCCGGCCAGCGCAGCATGGCTGCTGACCGGGTAGCGGTACGCCAGTCTGGTCAGCCCTTCGGAGCCATCTGCTGGCACTGGCTCTCACCGATGGGACGGAAGGCCTCATCGCCCGGAATGGTGCTGACCACCTCATAGAGGTCCCACTCGCCCTTGGATTCGGCTGGGGTCTTCACCTTCACCAGATACATGTCGTGCACCATGCGACCGTCTTCACGGATCTTCCCGTTCTTGGCAAACATGTCGTTGACCAGTGTCTTGGCCATCTGCGCGCGAACGACCTGGGCGTCGTCGCTGCCCGTTTCCTTCACGGCGTTGAGGTAATGCATGGTCGCCGAGTAGATACCGGCGGGAACCATGCCTGGCATGCGACCAACGCGCTCTTCGTAACGCTTCGCCCAGGCGCGGGTTTCTTCGTTCATGTCCCAGTACCAGCCGGTGGTCAGCATCAGTCCCTGGGTGACGTCCAGGCCCATCGCATGGATATCGTTGAGGAAGACGACCATGCCGGCAAGTTTCTGTCCGGATTGGGTCACGCCAAATTCGCTGGCGGTCTTCAGCGAGTTCACTGTATCTGCACCGGCGTTGGCCAGCGCGACCACATCGGCGCCTGAACCCTGGGCCTGGAGGATGTAAGACGAGAAGTCGCTGCTCGGGAATGGGTGGCGTACCGTGCCGACCACGCTGCCACCTTCGGCTTCGACGACCTTCTTGATATCGTTTTCCATGGCGTGACCAAACGCGTAGTCAGCGGTGAGGATGAACCAGCTCTTGCCGCCATCCTTGAGCACGGCATTGGCGGTGCCGTTTGCCAGCGCGAAGGTGTCGTAGGTCCAGTGGATATGACTGGGCGCGCAGTACTCGTTAGTGATGCTCGAAGCGGCGGCGCCGGAAATGAGCGCGAGCTTACCGCCCTGCTCTACCACCTTGGCGGCTGCCAGCACCACGGAGCTGGCGACCATGCCGGTTACCATGTCGACGTTACGCTCGTCGATCCACTGGCGAACCGTATTGGCACCCACGTCGGGCTTGTTCAGATCGTCGGCGTTGAAGGTGACGATCTTCTTGCCGTTGACCGTGCCACCGAAATCCTCAATGGCCATTTGCAGTGCCTCCAGTCCACCAGGGCCGGACAGATCACGGTAGGTTCCTGACATATCGGCGAGATAACCGATGCGAACTTCATCGTTGCTGATTTCGGCCTGGGCGGCACCGGCGATCATGCTGGATACAAGGATGGCGGCTGCGGTTTTCTTGAGCATTTTCATATTCACCCACTGTGATTTTTTTTGTTGTGGCTATTGATCACCGGCATCTACTGCGGACCGGCTGGCTTGCAGGCGTTGTGAAGACATAGCGAACGACGGGAAGGCAAGGCAAAAACAGGGGAGGATGCAGAATTACGAGCTGTAAATGAGCATTCCAATCCTGTTTTTAACGCTGCATTACCGAGCGCAGTAGTTTTCACAATGACTGCTTGGCGAGGGTGATCACACCCCCAGACAACTATTCAAAAACTCCTTTTTCGAATCCAGGTCTGCGGCGCTGATCTCTTCGATAATCTGCCCGTGCTCCATTACGTAATGACGGTCGGCCAGTGGTGCGGCGAAGCGGAAATTCTGCTCCACCAGCACGATGGTCAGGCCACGTTTCTTGAGCTTGATCAGGACCTCCGCGAGCTTTTGCACGATCACCGGAGCCAGACCTTCGGTGATTTCATCGAGTAGAAGCAGATTGGCACCGGTGCGCAGGATGCGCGCCATCGCCAGCATCTGTTGCTCGCCGCCGGACAACCGCGTGCCTTGGCTGAAGCGACGCTCGTAAAGGTTGGGAAACATGTCGTAAAGCTCATCCAGCCCCATGCCGCCGCTGCGTACGGTCGGCGGTAACAACAGGTTTTCCTCGACATTCAAACTGGAGAAAATGCCGCGCTCTTCAGGACAGTAGCCGACGCCGAGCCTTGGGATCTGGTGGGCAGGTATGCCGATGGTTTCGTTGCCATTAACGATGATGGAGCCTGTGCGCCGGCCGACCATGTTCATGATGGCGCGCAACGTGGTGCTGCGGCCTGAGCCGTTGCGACCCAGTAGGGTAACGAGTTCGCCTCGCCCCACCACCAGGTCGACCCCATGCAGAATGTGGGATTCGCCATAGAACGCATGCAGGTCATCGACTCGCAGCTGGTCGCGATCAGCTTTGGGCGTCATGCGTGAGCCTCCTCTGCGTTGGCTTCGCTACCCATGTAGGCCTCGCGCACCTCAGGATTTGCCGAGACGCTGTCGTAATCGCCCTCGGCCAGGACCGAACCGCGCGCCAGTACGGTGATGCGGTCACACAGGCGGCTGACGACGCTGAGATTGTGCTCGACCATCAGCACCGTACGGTTTTCGGCAGCGCGTCGTACCAGCGCCACGACCATGTCGACATCTTCACCGCCCATGCCTTGAGTCGGCTCGTCGAGCAGCAGCACGACCGGGTCCAGCGCGAGCGTAGTGGCCAGCTCAAGCGCGCGTTTGCGTCCGTAAGGCAGCTCGATGGCCAGCGTCTGGGCATAGCTTTCCAGATCGACCTCGGCAAGCAGCTGCAGCGCGCGCTCGTCGAGCTCGCGCAGAGTGCCTTCGGATTTCCAGAAGTGAAACGAATTACCCATTTTCTGCTGCAATGCGACACGCACGTTTTCCAGCACGCTCATGTGGCCGAACACCGCAGAAATCTGGAACGAGCGCACCAGGCCTAGCCGTGCGATCTGATTCGCCTTCATTGAGGTGATGGCCTTGCCGCGGTAGAGGATCTCGCCCCGTGTAGGCGTCAGAAACTTGGTGAGGAGATTGAACACTGTCGTCTTGCCAGCCCCGTTGGGGCCGATCAGTGCATGGATGTGTCCCTTCTGTACACGCAGATCAACGGAATCCACTGCGGTAAAGCCGCGAAATTCCTTGGTCAGACCGCGCGTTTCCAGCACGAATTCCGGTGCCATGGGATGCCCTCTAACCCTGATTATTGTTGTTGGTTATGGCGCAGATCACTGGATGACCTTTACGTAAACGATAACAACCGTTTACGCGTTGAAGCAAGCATCCTTTTCAAACGCTCGATTGAGCGTACTACTGGTCATCTCGGGCTATACAGCAGCAGCTGTACGGGTGAAACGCTCTAAAAAAACCGGGCCGCAAGGGCCCGGCAAAAGATCAACGAGAAGTCATTGCTGTGTTGCTTTCTGGTCTTACCAAAGCGCCAGGGTGTAGCTGAGAATCACGCGGGTTTCGTTGATGTCACTGCCGAAGTTGCTACGTACGGTAGCGTTGCGCACCTTCATGCCGAGGTTCTTCAACGGCCCGCTCTGGACTACATAGGCGATGTCGGTGTCGCGCTCCCACTCTTCCCCTTCGCCACCGGCGGCCAGGTTGACGTTGTCACCGGACACGTAGCGGGTCATCAGGCTCAGCCCGGGGATGCCCGCCGCGGCAAAGTCGTAGTCATAGCGGACCTGCCAGGACTTCTCGTCTTCGTTACCGAAGTCGTTGATCTGCAGCAGGTTGATCAGCATGTTGTCGCCACCGCTGATATACGCAAAGCCAGTGTCGCCGCTCAACGTCTGGTAACCGCCAGTGAAGCCGTGGCCGCCGAGCTTGTAGGTGAACAGCGCACCAAAGGCGTTGTTGTCGACGTTGCTGCCGCCGTCATCGGTGGAGCGCACGTAGCGCAGGTCGGTCTTGAAGCTCTGGTTTTCGCCGAGCGCCATGATGTGAACCAGCTGCATGTTGTGTTGCTTGTAGATGCCGTCCAGTGCGCCGTAGTAGTAGTTGCCGGTCAGTTCGGGCATGAACTGGTATTTGCCGCCGGCGAACATGAACTCGTCGCTGGTGGCGGTATTCCCCAGCACAATATTTCGCGCGCCGCCATTGAACACGGCCATCTCTTCGTAGTTCGAGGAGTCACGGTAGCTGGTGCGATCGAGCATGCCGACATCGAGCGTCAACCCATCGACTTCCTTGCTCTGCAACCAGGCACCACGGTAGATGCTAGGCAACAGACGGCTGTCGTTGCGCATCACCACCGGGATGATCGGCTGCAGGGTGCCGACATGCAGGGTCGTGTTGGACATCTTCGCTTTGGCGGTCAGGCCGGCGGTGCCGTAGTCGTCGGACGGCTGACCGGACGAATCGCGCTGCAGGATGCCAGTGCCGGAACGATCCGGGCTGGAGTCGAGCTTGACGCCCAAAAGACCTAGGGCATCGAGGCCAAAGCCGACCGGCCCTTCGGTGTAGCCTGATTCCATTTTCAAGATGAAACCCTGCGCCCACTCGTCGGCCTTGGACTGCGGTGCGCCGGACTGACGGAAATCACGGTTCATGTAGAAGTTACGCAGCTCGACGGTGGCCTTGCTGTCATCGAGAAACGCGGCGGATGCCATGGTTGAGGTACCTAGCGCAGACGCTGCCAGGCTGCTGAAGAGGAAGAAACGGCTCAGGGGTTTCAATTGCATGATCATCTCTCTTGTTATTGTCTTCGTTGGTGCAGCTGATGGACCCGACCTCGCTCCTGTCGAGCCTCATTTACCGCCAGAGCGGTAAATCTTTTTACTGCCGCTCAATTCGCGACAGCCTTGGGCACCCGACCCAGTAAATAGAATTCGTCATTGGGCGGTGTTCTCGCCATCGACACCAGACGATTGGAAAGACCAAATAGCGCGGCAATCGCGCCAATGTCCCAAATGTCGTTCAGAGTGAAGCCCATCTTTTCCAGTCGCGCCTGCCACGCGTCATCCAGCACGCCACGCTCAGCGGCGAGATGCAGCGCAAAATCGAGCATAGCCCGCTGACGCTCACTGATTGTCGCGGTGCGGTAATTGACTGATATCTGGTCGGCAAGCAGTGGATCCTTGGCGAGAATTCTCAGAATCGCGCCGTGCGCCACGACGCAGTACAGACAGCCGTGATCGGCACTAACCGCCACGACGATCATCTCCTTCTCGGCTTTGGTCAGGCTGTCACCTTCCCTTTCCATCAAAGCATCGTGGTAGTTAAAGAAGGCACGAAATTCATCGGGCCGATGAGCCAACATAAGAAAAACGTTAGGCACAAAGCCTGCTTTTTCCTGCACAGCGACAATCCGCTCGCGGATATCTGCCGGTAGCGCGTCCAGGTTATCGACCAGTGGAAAACGACTGATGGTTTGAGTCATGTGGTGCTCCGAATGGATAGGCGAGTGGGACACCGGCCGGCCACCGCCGACCGGGTAACCGTTCTAGTCGGCAAGCCCCAGCTCGGCGACGCTCACCTCACGCATGCGAAATTTCTGCACCTTGCCGCTGATCGTCATTGGAAACTCTTCCACGAACTTGATATGTCGCGGCGTCTTGAAATGCGCGATGCGCCCTTTGCAGAACTCGCGTAGATCGTCGGCGGACGTTGAATGCCCTGGATGCAACTTGACCCAGGCAACGATCTCTTCACCGTAGGTCTTGTCAGGCACGCCGATCACCTGCACGTCTGCGACGGCCGGATGGGTAAACAGGAACTCCTCGACTTCCCGCGGATAAACGTTCTCACCGCCGCGAATAATCATGTCCTTGTTACGTCCGACGATCTTGATATAGCCCTCGTCGTCCATGATTGCCAGGTCACCGGTATGCATCCAGCGCGCACCGTCAATCGCGCCAGCGGTAGCCTCCGGATTGTTCCAGTAGCCGAGCATCACACTGTAGCCGCGGGTGCACAGCTCGCCGATCTGCCCGCGCGGAACGATGCGGTTGTGCTCGTCGACAACCTTGCTTTCCAGATGCGGCTGGGTACGCCCAACGCTGGTGACACGACGATCAAGGTCATCATCCGGGCCGGTTTGAGTCGAGACGGGACTGGTTTCGGTCATGCCGTAGGCAATCTGCATCTCGGACAGGTGCATGTCGTCGATGACGCGCTTCATGACTTCGATCGGGCAGGTGGAACCGGCCATGATTCCGGTACGCAGGTTGCTCAGATCCAGCGACTGCCGCTCCGGGTGGTCGAGCATGGCGATGAACATGGTCGGCACGCCATACATGCCGGTGGCCTTTTCTTCGGCCGCCGCCTGCAGCGCCGCAAGCGGCTCGAACGCTGCACTCGGATAGATCATCGTGGTGCCGTGGGTGACGCAACCCAGATTGCCCATGACCATGCCAAAGCAGTGATAAAGCGGGACCGGAATCACCAGCCGGTCATGCTCGCTGAGTTTGAGGCTCTCACCGACCATGTAACCGTTATTGAGGATGTTGTAATGACTGAGCGTGGCGCCCTTGGGGAAGCCTGTGGTGCCGGATGTGTACTGGATGTTGATCGGGTCGTCGAACTGCAGCTGCTCGCCACACTGGCGCAGTTGTTCCGGGCCTACGTTATCAGCCATGTCCATCAGACCCTTCCACAACAACATGCCATCTACCGGTTTGTCGCACAGGCTGATGACGCCACGTAGCTCCGGCAGCATATGACTCTGCAGCGCGCCGATAGCGGAGCGCTCCAGCTCCGGCAGCAGCTCATGGAGCATCGCGTGATAGTCGGAAGTCTTGAACGCATCAGCGCAGATCAGCCAACGGCAGCCGGACTGCTTCAGTGCATATTCGAGTTCGTTCAGGCGATAGGCCGGGTTGATGTTCACCAGCACCACGCCCACCTTGGCGGTTGCAAACTGTGTGATGCACCACTGCGCATTGTTGGGCGACCAGATGCCCACCCGCTCGCCAGGCTTAAGGCCGAGCGCCAGCAAGCCTCGTGCGCAACGGTCCACTTCGTCGGCCAGCTGTGCCCAGGTGTAACGCAGGTTCTGGTGACGAACGACCAAGGCCTCACGGTCGGAGAACCGCTCGACAGCCCGGTCGAACGCCGCACCGATGGTCATCGGCAACAGGGGTTTGGTCTGCGGTCCGCAGGTGTAGCTCGGAAGACTCATGTCGAAATTCCTCAGTCTTATGTTTGTTATGAGGCCTTACTGCCACGACGGCTGCAGTTGACAGCCATTCGGGACGTCGTTACGTTAACGTAAAGGTAACAGCGTGACAACCCACCGCACCCTACGCCTAAAGTTGGTATGGAAGCGGGATAAACGACAGGCTGAACCGCAGGTGAAAACCGGCTCTACTCCCTTCAGCGGCCGGATGAGAACAACTACAAGACAGACAGGTGGCACATGAACTATTCAGGCCTCAATTTCGCGCTCGGTGAAACCGTGGACATGCTCCGCGACCAGACCCGCGGTTTCGTTGCGAATGAACTGGCGCCCCGCGCCGAAGCCATCGACCGTGACAACCTCTTCCCCAGTGACATGTGGCGCAAGTTCGGCGACATGGGCCTGCTCGGTATCACCATAGACGAGGAATACGGCGGCGCTGGTATGGGTTACCTGGCGCATGTCATCGCCCTCGAAGAGATCAGCCGCGGTTCCGCCTCGGTGGGCCTGTCCTACGGTGCCCACTCCAACCTCTGCGTCAACCAGATCAACCGCAACGGCACGTTGGAGCAGAAGGCGAAGTACCTGCCCAAGCTGATTTCCGGTGAGCATGTCGGCGCACTGGCCATGAGCGAGCCCAACGCCGGCTCCGACGTGGTCTCGATGAAGCTGCGCGCCGACAAGAAAGGCGACCGCTACGTACTCAACGGCAGCAAGACCTGGATCACCAATGGTCCGGATGCCAACACCTACGTGATCTACGCCAAGACCGACCTCGACAAGGGCGCCCATGGCATCACGGCATTCATCGTCGAGCGCGACTGGAAGGGGTTCTCCCGCGGCAGCAAGTTCGACAAGCTCGGCATGCGCGGCTCCAACACCTGCGAGCTGTTCTTCGATGACGTCGAGGTGCCGGAAGAGAACGTGCTGGGCGCCGAAAATGGCGGCGTCAAAGTACTGATGAGCGGCCTGGACTATGAGCGAGTGGTACTGGCCGGCGGCCCGGTCGGGATCATGCAGGCGTGCCTGGATGTCGTGGTGCCTTACATCCACGACCGCAAACAATTCGGCCAGAGCATCGGCGAATTCCAGTTCATCCAGGGCAAGGTGGCCGACATGTACACCCAGCTCAACGCCAGCCGCGCCTACCTCTACACGGTCGCGCAGGCTTGCGACCGTGGCGAAACCACCCGCAAGGATGCCGCCGGGGTCATTCTCTACACCGCCGAAGCGGCCACGCAAATGGCGCTGCAGGCTATCCAGATTCTCGGCGGCAACGGCTATATCAACGAATTCCCCACCGGCCGCCTGTTGCGAGACGCCAAGCTCTACGAGATTGGCGCTGGCACCAGCGAGATTCGTCGGATGCTGATCGGCCGCGAGTTGTTCAACGAAACCAAATAAAAGGGCTGGAGGCGAACTCAGTAGATACTCTGTTGGCGTTCAAGCATTCTTCAGATGTTTTTGGCTGAAAAGCTTGGAGGAGTCGAAGGGCACCCCG
>JAKUTK010000054.1 GCA_022448005.1 Pseudomonas sp. | reverse complement strand
CGAGTGACATCGATCAATTGCTACCGCATAAGTGGCAGCCACTTTAATCACGCAAGGCGTGATGCCCGGACGCATACAACCAAGCTGATTGAGAAAGGGTTACGCCGAATCGAACGCGCCAAAGCCAGCACCCGGGCCAAGGTCGAGCACCCGTTCCGGGTGATCAAATGCCAGTTTGGCTTTACCAAGGTGCGTTACAAAGGTTTGGCCAAGAATACCGCCCAGCTGCATACCCTGTTTGCCTTGGCGAACCTGTGGATGGCCCGAAAGCAGTTGTTGAGCGCGGGATAAATCCGCCCGGAGTTTCGGGTATGGCGGCCTGACAGGCCGAAAGCGGGCTTAAACACCCCCAAAGCGTGACCAGGCTCGATGAAATCGTTCCCGAAATGATTTTTTGCGCGTTGAGGTCAGAATCGCCGCCAGCGGGGTCAGTTCTTCAGACGTTCCTTAGAGAATAACCAGTAGTCGACTGTCTCTTAGAACGACAGTCGACTATTTATTAAATATTGAAAATACAGAAAGTAATTTACTTCACTTCCACGATGCCTCTTCATTTGGCTCTCAGAGTCAACCACCCAAGAAACATCCATTTGACAATCAGGCCCGTTATCGGTGGCAAGAAAACCCATTGTGCAAGAGGAATTACCCCTGTGCCTGTCCATGTGACTACCGGCATTAACTCGCTATAATTCCATCTTAAACCTGCCGAACCATCCAGGCCTCCAGGTCCGGTTCCCAGGTCCAGTATTCGGTTTCGATACGCATGGTGAAACGGTCGTGGTTGCTGTCCGACCACAGGGTGGCCTCCATCCCCTCAATCAATGATTCCGCCGAGGGCGCACGACCCAGCGCACTGCCCGGAAAAACACTTAGAAAAGCCACCACCCATAAGCATTTCATACGCTGCCTCCTTGAGTTAATCGTCTGATTACCCAGAGAAATCAGAGCCCACTCCTTTCAGACCATGCCTCATAGATCCGCTTGTCCCATTTGCTCTGGAAATAGGCGATAGCGGCTTTTTGATCGTCCCTGGAGAGCTCGTCTGCGAAGGCCGGCATTTTCCCACCCATGGGGGCGCCACCTTGACTAATTGTACCCATCAGCGTGTCGAAGGAATGGTGCCAGGCATGACCTGTTCCGTTGAGCGGTGGCGGCGGGTAAGAGCCATCCTTCAGAGTCTTATTCCAATTGAAAGCGCCTTGGGCATTGCCGCCATGGCAGCTTGCGCAGTTGTCGTCGAACACCACTGCGCCGCGCTCGACCTGGGCCTGTGTGTACCAGCGGTCATCCACCGTCTTACCGCAGCCGCTGATTAGTGCGACCGCAAGAACGCCTATTGAGATAGTTGCCCCATGCATCATTCTTGTGCCTCGATTTCCTTGCGCCTCAAATTCCTCAATTGAGGAATAAAACGGGGAGTTCTGGCTGCATAGGCCCGCCAATCGGAGCCGAACGTTTTTTCTGTTTCACGCTCCTCATACAAAGACAGGCGCGAGTACATCCACACCAGCACCGGGAACATGGCCAGCGTCAGCAGCGTGGGCCATTGTAACAGAAAACCGAACATGATGAGCACAAAGCCGGAATATTGGGGGTGGCGAACGTGGGCATACAGGCCGGTTGTGGCCAACTGCCCTGCCTTTTGCGCGGCATACAGGGTACGCCAGCCAGCCGCAATCAGATAAAACCTAAGTAGTGTCTTAATCGAGAAGTGCCTGACCGTACTCTCACAACTAGGGCCTGTGGAACACATCAAAGTCTGAAGCAGGATTGAACCCGTATCGATTACGCCCAGCGAACCGCTGAGTGGATCTCTCAAGCGTATGCAGGTAAACGGGCGGCAACAGACCATTGAAGTGCCGTTCATTGACCCTGCCGGAGCCGGTCAGAAGTATTGGCAGCCTCTGGCCGTTAGCGCCCCTTGCCCTAGCTAACCATCCTTGTCTTCCCGTACGAGGAGGACAACCCCATGAATAATAATGCTACCTACAGCCATCAGCCCTGGGACAAAGTAAAATTGATCGGGCAGAAAGCGCCGCTCCGCCTTAGAGATATCTGGGCGATTCGGTTGCGGCTGCAAATCGCCAACAAAACCCGAGATCTGGCGCTCTTCGACTTAGCCATTGACAGTAAATTGCGAGCCTTTTACTTAACCAGGCTCCGTGTTCGTGATGTTGCCCATGGTAAGCACGTTGCATCGCGAGCCATCGTGATGCAACAGAAAACCCAGAGACCAGTTCAGTTCCTGATCACAGAGCAAACAAGGACGGCTCTCGAAACTTGGATGCACCAGGCACAGCTCCGCAGCGAGGACTATCTTTTCCCGAGCCGGCTGCGCCCCTCTGAACACCTATCCACTCGGCAATACGCTCGTATCGTTAAAGCTTGTGTGAAGGTTATTGGTCTTGATCCTGCCATGTATGGCATTCACACAATGAGACGTACCAAGGCTTCCCTGATCTATCGCAGGACGAAAAACTTGAGAGCGGTTCAACTGCTGCTCGGTCATACGAAGCTGGAAAGCACTGTCCGATACCTCGGGACCGAGATAGACGACGCCTTGGAGATGGCGGAGCTTACCGAAGTTTGACCGTGCGATGCATAGCGACGGCCACGGCCAAGCCGTCGCTAACCGGCCAATAGAGCTCGTTCGCAAAGGTCAACGGCTGCGTAGCGTCAGACTTTCGCTTGCGACCGACGCTACCAATCGCCGCCGCCAAAATAAGTTTGCTCCCGCGGAATATATACGCACGCGGTTCGTCCTGACTGCACACAACGCACTTCAGGATCGAGCGATGACAACCAAAGCGCTACCGACATACCCAACTGCCCAGCTAGTACTGTTTCTCAGTGTTTTAGCTTGCAGCACCACCGCTTTCGCTTGTGAAGGTCATACGGACCACTCTTCAGCACCATCTGGTTTTGTAGCGGATAACGATGCTGCCATGGCACGCATGATGGAAGCCATGCACGTATCTCCAACAGGCGACGTTGATCGCGATTTCGTTGAGATGATGGTTCCGCACCATCAGGGTGCGATAGACATGGCGCAAGCCATGCTCCGCTACGGGACTAGCGAACCCCTGAAGCGCTTAGCTCAAGAAATCATCATCACTCAGGAGCAAGAAATCTTTGCAATGAGACTCGCTATCGGCGATCCATTGCCGACACAAACTACTGCTTCGGTTCAGCAATCTCCTACCAATCCGCACCATACCCCCCACTAAATCGGAGCTATCTATGACACATCGCTTACGTCTCCGCGCGGCGATTGCGGCCGCCTTGGTAACGCTCTCGGCGCCATTGTTCGCTGGACAAGTTCCCGGCTCAACCAACAAGCCCGACATCCCAATCAGCCATCGTGACCGTGTTTATGCTGCAGAACAATTTTCCAATACGGTTTCTGTTACTGACCCAGCCAGCAATGAACTGTTGGGGGTAATACGTCTTGGCGATCCACAGCCGGGAAATCTCAGTCCTTTGTATCGTGGCCAGGTATTAGTACATGGTTTGGGCTTCTCACCGGATCACCGCACGCTAGCGGTCGTTTCAATCGGCTCAAATTCGGTCAGCTTTATTGATACTGCAACCAACTCAATCAAGCACGTGACTTATCTAGGCCGTTCACCTCACGAAGCTTTTTTTACCCCTGACGGGAAGGAAGTGTGGGTGACAGTCCGCGGGGAAGATTACATCGCTGTGATCGATACGAAGACCTTTGAGCAGAAGACACGGATCAAAGTCCCCGCGGGGCCTGGAATGCAGATATTTTCTCCGGACGGTAAGTACGGATATGTCTGCTCGTCATTCAGCCCTGAAACTAGCGTAATCGATCTAGCTAACCATAAGGTTGTCGGAACGCTCCCACAGGCAAGCCCTTTCTGCCCCGATCTAGCAGCGTCCCCCGACGGCAAACAGCTATGGCTTACTCTCAAAGATGTTGGCAAGGTCCAGGTATTTGACGCAAGGCCACCCTTCAAGCTGATGCGGACACTTGATACGGGACCTATAACCAACCACGTTAATCTCGCTCACGTTGATGGGCGTACCCGAGCATATGTCACCGTGGGTGGTCTCAATCAGGTTCAAGTATTCGACACTGACACTTTCGACCTTCTGACTACGATCGACGTAGGGCATCTTCCGCATGGTCTTTGGCCATCTGGTGACGGCAGTCGTATGTACGTTGGTTTAGAAAATGCTGATGCGCTCGCTGTAATTGACACCAAGACGAATAAGGTCGTAAAAAACATCGCGATAGGCCAAGCACCTCAGGCGGTTGTGTACGTTCCTAACGCTGTGCCTGAAGGAGATGGAAAGGCAAATCTCCAACCGCTCGGTCTCGCGGCGCAGACCGTTCAGCTAAAGCTTGCTCCTTCTGGACGAAAAGATAGTGAAGCTGTCCCGACTACAGTCACCCTATTCGAACAGGGCCTAACGCAAGTCTTACAGGCTTCGGTGACAGGGTTGGAGCCTAAGCACCCATATACGCTTGCGTTTGCTGAACGGTCGGATGGAACAGGACATTTGCAGCCTTTGGCTTCGTTTAACAGCAATCCAGCAGGCGCTGCTATCGTAAACGCTGTCGGACCAATCAGGCAGGTCGTCAGTCAGCCGAAGGAAGGGCTCAAACGTTACCTAGTGATAGTCGCCGGCAGTGCCGATAAGCTGGGCGATATCATTCAACGCCAAGTCCTGTAACCTAGCACGCGCGGATCTAGACCAGGCGGTCGGCCGCAGATAAGGGAACTAAAGAACGTTTATCCAATATCGCTTGTAGTTCACTGGTTTGGGCCGGTCGTGTAGGACTGCACCCGTTCAAGGTTGAACGGGTGCGCTCAAAGAGCTAAGGCAAGCGCGGCTCATCCAACAGGCCTAATTATTGTCGCCAACTCTCAACCGTGTCATTTCCATATTCTTTCTTCCAAGCTTTAAGTACCTTGTGGTTGCCGCCCTTCGTCTCAACAATCTCACCGTTGCTCGGGTTCTTATAACGTTTAACGATCCGCTCACGACGGGAAATTTTAGCCGTGGGCGCTGCGCCCTTACGCGCATTCCCGCCGGCGTCTGGTTCGAAGATGCCGATAATATCTTTCAGGCTCATGTCATATTTTTCGAGAAGGGCTTTGAGCTTCTGCTCGAACTCTATTTCTTTCTTCAGCGCACTATCGGCTTGAACGCAGATGCATTGACGATGCTGGCGATGGCGGCAAAATGATTCATGGCATAGATCCTCTGTCGAAGCGGGCGGAGTTACCCAATGCCTTCATCATCATGTTTCGCTGGCTGATGCAGAAGAAAGTCTAGTTATGGTGATTATCGACGCCGCTGATACCGTATCGTCAGCTGCTTACCATGTTGGCGCGCCTGTAACTAGGTCAGCGGTGATCCTGCAATGTGCTCAGCCAGCAAGCTTACTGGGCGGAGCCGTTCATTCCTCGCACCGTAAAGCCACCGGCACAGAGAGCTGGGTAAGCTAGAGGTAGGGACAAGAGTTCTTTTTCGGCAGCATGCGTAGCTATCACCAAGCTCACTACTGGATATCTAAACGGGTTTCAAATGCTGGACGATCACCGCCATGCTACCCCTACATCATCCGCGTACACCTTCCTTGTTATAAGCACGCAAAGAATATCTGGCCTATGAAGTCATGTGTCGAACCGCCGCCCGGATTGAGGGTTTCGTAGAAATCTTCGAGGACGGGCACCTTGTGCCAGAGGGCCGACGGAGTACGAACGGTGCGCGGATTTATCCCATGAACAGGCTTTGGCCAGCTGAAGCAGGCCGAGAGGACGGATTGAAAAGCGACCTGCCACACTAAAGCGCCGCTCCCTTGCGGCGCCTGAATGATGGCTTCATGGCCACCGCGCTGTGCATCGCTGGCCTAATGGTCGAGATTAAAGTGACCTGACCTGGTTGGCCGTTGACTGGGTGGCTTTTTGCTTTGCGAGCGTCTGGTCGTCTTCCTGCAGAAACACCTTAAAGGCTTGCCACAACGGGCTGCGATAGCGCTCAGGGTGCCATACGAGCGAGAAGGTGCGGGTCAGCGGCAAGTCTGTCTCCAGCGCTACCAGCTCGCCGCGCCCCAGTTCACCAGCCACGCTTAGCCGCGGCAGGCAGCCCAACCCGAAGCCGGTACGTACGGCTTGCTTGATGGCCTCGTGCTGGCTCAGCTCCATTCGCACCCTAATGCGCTCGACGAGCGGACGGACGGCCGCTTCGAATACCGCACGCGAACCCGAGCCGGGTTCACGCAAGATCCAAGGCTCGGTCGGAATGTCCGAGTCGGCTAGACGCCCTTGCGAGGCAAGTGAGTGCGCCGGGTTGCAAACTACCACCATCTCGTCGTGCCGCCAGACTTCAGATTTGAGCTTCGGATCTCTGCACTGGCCTTCGATCAGGCCCAGGTCAGCCTCAAGCCGCAACAGGTCAGCGATCACTTCGCCGGTATTGCGAAGCCGTATCTGAAGGTCCACCGCTGGGTGTCGCTCGCTGAACCGCCCAGCCAGCCCAGGCAGTAAGTAGGTTCCGATAGTTGCACTGGCCGCAACGGTCAGCATGCCTTGGAGTTCACCATCTGGCTCGCGAGCGGACTCGACGAAGGTGTCCAAGTCATATAGCAGTTGCTCGGCCTTGGGCAGCAGTCGACGGCCTAGCTCATTAAGTTGCAACCGCTTGCCGAGTCGCTCGAAGAGGGGCACGCCGAGGTGTTTCTCGAGATCGGCAAGCGACTGGCTGGTGGCCGACTGCGACAGACTCAGGTTTTGCGAGGCCGCGCTGACGGTGCCGGCGCGCGTTACGGCGACGAAAACCTGTAGGTGACGAAAACTAACTCCTAAATGCATAGTGTTTTTTCCGACTAGTTATATCGTTATAACCACTTTCACATAGCCGTTACCTTGCACCTAGCCTTGGGCAACGACAAGCGCCAGAGGAGAGCGACTATGTGGCAGGGGCTAATGCTCTGTGGAATCCTGACTGCCGGCGGCTACGGCTTAAAGCTAATCCCTGGGCTGCGCGAGAGCGGATTCAGTCCATTGGTGTTTGCGCTTTTGCTGGGCCTGATTATGGGTAATCTGCCCCGTCTCGAACGGCTGGCGTCGGCAGCGCGCCCCGGCCTGCATTTCGCTACGCGCTGGTTGCTGCGGGGTGGCATCGTGCTGTTCGGCCTGTCGATGACGCTGCAGCAGATCGGCGCACTGGGTCCGTCTATCCTGCTCCTCGACGTACTCGTCATCGGAACCGTGATGTTGGTCGGGTATCAATTCGGCACCCGGGTGCTCGGGCTTGATTGCGAGACCACGCTGCTAACCTGCGCAGGCAGTGCGATTTGTGGGGCGGCTGCGGTACTGGCGACCGAAGCGACCATTCGCGCACGTCCTGCGGCGACTTCGATGGCCGTGGCAACCGTAGTGTTGTTCGGCTCGCTGGCGATGCTCGTGTATCCACTGCTGTACCCGCTCACCGGAATGGACGAAGCTCAGTTTGGCGTTTACCTCGGAGCAACGATTCACGAGGTGGCGCAGGTTATCGCCGCTGGCGACGCAGTGGGACCAGCGGCCTTGGCCAACGCTGTGATCGTCAAGCTCGTACGCGTCATGCTGCTGGTCCCCTTCCTGTTGCTGGTAGGCCAATGGTGGCTCAAGCGGCGAACCGCGGCGGATAGCACCAGGCGGGGGACCTTGGTGATCCCTTGGTTCGCCTTTGGGTTCCTGGTGATGGTTGGCTTTAACAGCATTGTGCATCTGCCGACAGCACTACATGACGGGTTGGTGCTGGCCGGTCAGGTCGCGCTAACCATGGCCATGGCGGCGCTGGGATACGAGACGCGGCTGGAAAAGCTGGCTGCATTGGGGATCAAACCGTTTGCTCTCGCGCTGTGCCTGTTTGTCCTTCTGACCGGTGGTGGGCTGGCATCGGTGAGTGTCCTTGCTCGCATTTGACGTCAGTGGACTACGAAGCAGTCCTCGTTCCAGGCACTGGATGCCCATGAAAAGAGATTTCGATGAAGCCTAACGCTTTTGGGAATAAATCGTAGTGGCGCTCGTAATACGAGTACGCCGGTATGCAACCGAGTGCGTTCATAATCCCAGCCGACTTGATGCTGCAGTTATCCCGGCTGGGGCAGGTACGCCTGCAACGCGCAATCGGAGCGGCATCGGACGGGTCAAGGCCCGCAGTGGATCGCTGCAAGGCCAACGAATCATAGCGAGGCCTTCATGCTAGTAGAGATACCAAGCAATTCCCGTTGCCAGCCATCGGAGATCACTCCGGAAGCTTTATATCTATCTAGGCGGCGGTTCATAGCAGGTGCTGCTGGCGTCGCTGCAATCGCCTTGCCGGGGCTTTGCCGCGCGGAGCAGGGAGCGGGGCCATATGACGTTCAGGTGCCAGGCAAGCAACCGGCTTGGTTTTCCAACAAACTGCAGGCCGCTCGGTGGAAGGCAATGATAGCCAGTGGAGAAGCCATTACGCCCTTCGACGACGCAACTGGCTATAACAATTTTTATGAATTTGGCGCAAACAAGGATGACCCGGCGAAACGTGCCGGTGCAATGGATACGCAGCCTTGGACGGTTGAAATAGACGGCGCGGTAGGCAAGCCTGGCACCTATAGTATTGAAGACCTCGTGCAGCCCCACCGGCTTGAGGAGCGCATCTATCGGCTGCGTTGTGTGGAAGCCTGGTCGATGGTTATTCCCTGGCTGGGCTTCCCCCTCGCTGAGCTGATCAAGCGTGCCGAACCCACGGGTGGCGCCAAGTATGTGAGCTTCCAGACGGCGGTTTTGCCCGAAGTGATGCCAGCCGTGAAGTCACGCTTTGGTCTGATTGACTGGCCGTATCGCGAAGGGCTGCGAATGGATGAAGCCATGCATCCCCTTACGATTATGGCGGTCGGCATGTATGGTCGCGTCCTAGCCGAGCAAAACGGTGCGCCGATGCGGCTGGTCGTACCTTGGAAATACGGCTTCAAAAGCATCAAGTCGATAGTGCGCATCAGCCTCGTTGAAGAGCAACCGTACACGACTTGGCAGAATCTTGCGCCTCAGGAGTATGGCTTTTACGCCAATGTTAATCCCAAGGTGGATCACCCGCGCTGGACGCAATCCCGCGAGCGGCGCCTGCCTACCAATCTCTTCAGCCCGAACGTACGCGACACGCTAATGTTCAATGGATACGAGGACGAGGTGGCGAGCCTTTATCAGGGGATGGATCTGAGCAAGTTCTACTGATGAAGCATCCGGTCTTTCGCAGCGCAGTGTTCATCGCTGCGGCCGTCTGGCCGCTGCTATGGCTCTATCAGGCGTGGACTTCTGCGCTCGGGCCTGACCCGGGGAAAGTACTGGTCGAGCGGCTAGGGCTTGGAGGCCTAATTCTCCTGCTCCTCACGCTGTCGCTGTCGCCTTTGCAATGGGTGACGCGCTGGGCCGGCTGGTCTCTAGTCCGAAGACAGCTCGGCCTATGGACTTTCGCCTATGGATGCTTACACCTGGTGTCGTATCTGCTGTTTATCTTAGGGGAGGAATGGTCGCAGCTCAGTACAGAGCTGACCGAGCGTCCCTACATCATCGTTGGAGCACTGGCGTGGCTGAGTCTGCTCGTGCTCGCGGCGACATCTAACCGTTTTAGCATGCGTATGCTTGGTGCTCGCTGGAAAACACTGCACCGGCTGGTCTACCTGATACTCGGCTTAGTGCTGCTGCACATGTTGTGGGTGGTTCGATCGGATATCGCACTTTGGACACTTTACTTCAGCTTGGGCGCAGCTTTGATGCTGTTGCGCACACCACGGGCCAGGGGATGTCTAAAGCAGCTCCGACAACCCCCGCCGCGAACTGGCAGGCTCGCCTCAGCGCGACATGCCAGTGCGGATCACTGAGAGTAAGGGGGCGCCGAACAATGACAGGGCCGCGCTCTCGGGGTGCCAAGCGGCTAGGCCTACTTTGCCCACTCTTCAAAATACCTGATCGACACTGAGCACGGATGCGGAAGCTACCCCGGCCCACTGCACTGGCGAACTCGACTCGGACGATGGTGGAGCTTGCCGAAGCGCAGTTCGGCCTCACATCGGAACGCCTCAACCCACTCTAAGCGTCCGGATGGACTCGCTGCAGGGGCGGTAGAGGAATCCCTAATTCCGTCATCTGTAAGCGGCCGGCTGGTTCCAGTCTTCGAGATATCGCCCAGAGCTTCTCACGCGCCTTTGCCTGGAATATCGCATTCATAGGCCAGTTGTTAATATTTGCTTACAGGCCGTTATCATTCCTCACGTCTGAACCTTACACCGGACCTGCTCTATCGATTCGCGCTATATCAAAGGAGCTATAGCTTGCTGTACGGCTGCGGATCTTGGACTGGTGCCTTGGCTCACAACAGCATAGTGATACGTCCCGTCCGCCCAGTATTGGGCGACTAAGCCCTCAGCTCGTCGGCTACCTCGGCCAATAGTTTTGTGCCCTGGAGGCCGAACGTAAAACAGTATGGTCTCGCCTCGATCATCCCTATACAGCACCATGGCGGCGGCTCCTTGGTCGGTGGCCATCAAGCGCGCGCCGACCGGCCGAAATCCGTACGGTTCGAAGTCCGGCATGGGTGCTGCGGCCTCAAAGTGCGAATCAAGCCAACGCTGCAATGTGCTGGTTTCATGGGTAGCGAGATCAACGGCCGGAGAGCTAACGCTGTTAAATAAGCGATAGGCTTCAACAGCGTCAGCCATCGGCAGGCCAGTTGATGGAGTGAATGCTCCTCGACCATGCCACCCCCCAGTGATGCCAAGCGTTAGCGCTAGGACTAGCGAAGCCGCAGTCGCAACGAGCCGTTGCCGCCGTTGCTTTATTTCAACTCGAAGCCGTGCCGGATCTAACTCAATCGCAGGCGCACTTGTAGGAAGCCCAGCTAACGCTGCCCGAAGCTGCTGAGCATCGTATTCAAGCGAGGCGACTTTTTGAGCTAGCTCTGAGTCCTTGGCCGCTAACGATTCGATTTCTGCCATTCGACGTGGTGGGAGTTCGCCATCTATGAAAGCGCTCAATTCATCTGAGGTCGGTAGGGTCGGCTTCATTTCAGTAACCGCATATATGGAAGATTAATCTGCCCTTCGCTTAAAACGCGTAGCGCTTGGCGGGCGCGGGCCAGCCGGGACATTACGGTCCCGATAGGAATACCCAGGCTTTCTGCCGCTTCGCGGTAACTTAGCCCTTCAACTCCTACGATGAGGAGCAATGCTCGTTGCTCAGCTGTGAGCTTGCCGAAAGCTTCAAGCGTGGATTGCGCTTCGGCTACATCCTCAGTAGCGCTGGTCTCTTCGTCAACATAAGTGAAAATTGAAAGTATTCGAGCATAGCGACGCTGGCGACGCTGGCCGTCGATGAACTGCCGATACAAAATGGTGAACAACCAAGCGCGTAGATCGCCGTCTTCCTGACGCGTACCGCGCCAAGTTAAAGCCTTCTCGACCGAAGACTGCACTAGGTCGTCAGCGGTAGCGCTGTTTCGCGTGAGCCATAGAGCAAAACGGCGAAGACGAGGAAGAAGCTCTCGGAACTGTTCGTCTGTGATCCCTTGCGTCATTTGATTAGAGGCCTGCTTGGTTAGCTGTCAGACGCTAGACGATCAGGTGAGCAAATTATTCCAGTCTCCAGAAAAAATTCGGAATAAAAACCTTAGCGGGGCGTAGTACTAGCGTGTGCTCACACGGAGTACGCTGGTTCTTTCCTTTTAGGACGCCCCTATGAATATCAAAGCACTCCCCATGACTCTCTTTCTCCTGGCCTCTGCAGGTCTTGCACAAGCCGGCACGGCTGAAGATGACGCCAGGCTACACATCCGGGCAATAGCGGAAAATGACCTGCCAGCGTTGCTAGGCCAGTATGCACCCTATGCCCATCTTTCCTGGAAAGGTGGGCCATTGCAGGGATCGTATGACGGTACAGACTCGATCGAAAAAGTGTGGCAAAAGTTCGTGGAAGGCCAAGGTCCGCTATCCGCAAACATAGAAGAGCTGGTTGAGAAAGCATCTGTGGACGAAACAACTGTCTCTGCCAGGGTCCTGTATAAAGGCCAAAAAGAGCTTCAGGTTATTCAAACCATGACCTATCGGAAGGGTCAGCTGGCGGACGAGGTTTGGGCTGTTAAGTAGAAGGCCTCCGCTCAAGCGAAGAGCATCGCTTTTTAGCTGCCCTAAGGCGGCCTTCGGCGGGCCGGCGAGGCCAAGGCCGGGTCACCGTTTCCGCTGTTCGTACTGTTGTTCGTGCTCATGGTGGTCGTGAACTCTTTCGTACCGATGTCCGAGACGATGCACCATACGCTGATCACGGCCGATTCCGCGTTGCTGGCTGCGGCCATGGTGGCCATGGGGTTGCAGACACGTCTGGTCTCGGTTGCCCGGCTGGGGTGGAAGCCTTTGTTTCTGGGCGCGGTCGTCGCGCTGTGGATCAGTGGCCTGGCCTTGGGCGGTGGCCTGCTGCTTGCAGGCTGACAGGCCGGGTCGTACAGTCGACACAAGCGGCACGCAAACGCCGCAGCACAATCAAATGTCTTTCAACCGTGCGGTATGAAACCACGCGGTCGACCACAGAGGAGAACTGATGTCTCTCACCCTTTGGGAAGGTGGCCGCGGCAAGCCGCGGGGTATAGCTGAATAAATAGATAACGGGAGACAGACCATGCGAGATAACGATCCAAGCGACAACAAGCCGACCGATGCGTCACGGCGCGCGCTGCTGCGCGGCGCCGGCATGGGCGCGGCCGGGCTGGCCTTTGCCGGGCTCGGCCTGGAGGCAGCAAGCGGGCGGGCCAATGCGGCGGTGGCCAATCAGACCGGAACCGCGATGCCGGCGTATATCGGCCCCGAGCCCAATCCCTACTGGAACTCGATCGGGCCGTACGTCATTTTTCCGCAGAAGCTGCCTCTGCTGCGCCTGACCGATCGCCCGGTGCAGTTGGAGACGCCGCGCCATTACTTCGCGTCTGCGTTTACGCCCAACGAGGCGATGTTCGTGCGTTATCACCTGCCGGGCGAACCCAACCGCGTCGACCTGGCCAAATGGCGGCTCAAGGTCGAAGGCAAGGTCGACAGCCCGTTGTCGCTGACTTTTGCCGACCTGCTCAACGACTACGAGCCGCACGATGTAGCGGCCGTGCTGCAATGCTCGGGCAACAGCCGCAGCTATTTCACCCCGCGCATGGCCGGTGGCCAGTGGGGCAACGGCGCGATCGCCAACGCGAAATGGACCGGCGTGCGTCTGCGTGATGTGCTTGAAAAAGCGGGCGTGACCAAGGGCGCGGTGCAGATCCAGTTCCAGGGCCTGGATTTCGGCAAGGGCCCGGCGGGCTACGGGTCGCATGCGTTCATGAAATCGTGGGATATCGACGACCCGGCGCTGGACGAGGCGATCATTGCCTATGCCATGAATGACGCGCCGATGCCCATGCTCAACGGTTTTCCCACGCGAATGGTCTTTCCCGGCAAGTTCGCGACCTATTGGGTCAAGCACGTGTCCTGGATTCGCCTGCTCGACCACGAGGATACGAACTTCTGGATGGCCAAGGCCTACAAGATTCCGGATACGCCCGATGGTGCGACCACGCCTGAGGCCGTGAAAAACGACGAGGTCGCGATGGTGCCGATCGGCAACGTCAACATGCCGGTGCGCTCGTTCATGGCCACGCCCGACGGCGCGACCAAGGCCGTGGCCGGCATGCCGCTGACCGCGCGCGGGGTGGCGTTCTCCGGTACCGGGCCGGTCACCAGGGTGGAGTTCTCCACCGACGGCGGCCGGAACTGGCGCGAGGCCACGCTGGGTACCGATCACGGCCCCTACAGCTTTCGCGAATGGCATGCGGACTTCACGCCCGACAAGCCGGGCCAGTACATGCTCGCCGTGCGTGCTACCGACGCCAAGGGCAATATCCAGCCAAAGGACGGGCTCTGGAACCCGGGTGGTTATCTATGGAACAAGATCGAACAACAACAACTCACCGTCGGGCCGGCGGCTTGAGCGCGGTACAGCAGGCAGGGAGAACAACATGAAGCAGACACATACAAGACGGTTGCGGCGCGCGGCCATCCCGATGCTGGCGGTCACGTTTGTCGTTGCGGCCGGTGGCGCCTGGGCATATCAGTCCGACGAGGCCGGCGCGAACGCCAATCCGCCGGGCTATGTCAGCGAAGGCCAATACGGCCAGGGCGTGCTCGGCAGCGCCGATCAGCCCAAACCGGAGAGCCTGGATACCGGATCCAGCTACGGTATTCACGGCGACTGGCCGAGCTATACCCCGCCGCTGGCGGACGGCAAGGGCAAGGCCCAGGTCGAGGCTTATTGCTCGGTCTGTCACAACACGACCTATATCAGCATGCAGCCGCCGCTGTCCGCCCAGCAATGGGACGACACCGTTCACAAGATGCTCAACACCTTTGGTGCCAAGCAGTACATACCGGAAAACGCGGTGCCGCAGATCATCGAGTATCTGCAATCGCATTACACGCCCGACACCATAGATCAGGATACGGTCACCCCGGAACAGGTCAGTCAGAGCGGCGATAGCTCGGCACAGGCCGCGGGCGCGTCGTCGTCTGCCGCGGGTGGCTCGGGCGATCAGGCGTCTGCTGCGGTCGCGCCCGCCAAAAGCGACGGCCCCGGCGCGTCCGTATACAACCAGAACTGTGCGGCCTGTCATCAGGCCGATGGCAAGGGCATACCCGGCGCCTTTCCGCCTCAGGCCGGGCATGCGCCGTCGGTGCTGGCAGTCGAGGGTGGCCGCGAGTATCTGGCGCATGTGCTGCTGTTCGGGCTGACCGGCTCTATCGACGTCGACGGCACGACCTACAACGGCGCCATGCCGCCCTGGGCAGATGGACTCGACGATACCCAGATCGCTGATGCACTCAATTATGTGCTGACAGCCTGGGGCAACAACCAGGATCTATCGGCCGATTTCAAGCCGTACACGGCTAAGGAAATCGCCGCCGAGCGCAGCAAATCGCTCAGTGCCAGCGCGGTTCACGATGCGCGTTCGAGCTTGAATCTCGGGGCCGATGCAGGCGCCACGGCTGCCGACTCAGAGCAAGACAAGGCGGCCAAGGCCAGCAAGCCGCTCAAGGCCGACGTGTCGTTGGCGACGGCTGTGCCGGGGCCTGTCTATGCCGCGCTGCAAAACGCCAATGCGGTCGAGAATATTGCGTCCGGCAAGGTCTACCCGGATATGGGCAGCGCCCACTACGATTCACTGAGCGCAGACGGCAAGCAATTACTGGTCAGCAATATCGATACCGGCGCGGTCTATCTGCTCGATACCGGTTCCGGTCAGAAGCTGGCCACCTTCGATGTGGGCGAAGCCGCCCAGGGCGTCAAGATCTCGCCCGACGGCCACTACGGCCTGGCGGCCGTGCCGGGTCCCGGCGAGGTTGCGCTGCTGGATCTTGAAAAGCACAAGCTAATCAAGAAGATCGCGGTCGGAAAGACGCCGCACAATGCGCGTTTCACGGCCGACGGCAAGACCGCTTATGTGACCCTGCAGGGCGGCGGGGCTATCGCCGTCATCGATATGGCAACGCAGACGAAGAGTGGCGAAATCCCGGTCGAGGGGATGCCCACGCCACATAACCTGGATCTGTCTCCCGACGGCAAGCGCCTGTGGATACGCGACTTCACGGGCCACGTGGCCGTGCTGGAGATCGCCACGCAGAAGGTTCTGGCGCATTTCGACATCGGGCCCAGTCACGGGGGCATCGACGTGATTCCAGATAGTGATTACGTAGCCACGGTTGCCATCGGAGGTCGCGAAGTCACGATCCTCAATCAAAAGACATTGAAGAAGGTCACCACGATCGAAGTGGGCCAGAGCCCACATGGAGTGCGTGCGAGCGCCGATGGGCGCTGGCTGTATGTCAGCGTGACTGCGGACGACAAGATCGCGGTGATTGATATGAATACCTTCAAGGTCGTGCGGGACGTAGCGACTCAGGGCGGATTTCCTTTCTGGGTGGCGGTCCCGGGCAACGCATGACACGACTGTTGCCAGCCGTGCTCAGACCTTATCCCTGAGTCGTGGATAGGATCGATGGTGGCTGCTTTGTAGCGATGTAAACGGCCCTGTCGAGGATAGGCGAACGGTCCGGTGTTTCATCCAAAGCGTATTTGCGATGACCACGGCGAACAAATCGACAGGTTTTGTTGCCTCATGACGCGGGTCGCTGCGCCCCGCTCGCGACGTGAGTGCAATGGGCGCCGCGGCCAGTGCAAAATGCGCCTTGGCTGACGGTCTCAGCTATCGTCCGCGCGGTTTAAGGTCAGTGTGGGCGGATCGTCTAGCCCGAAATTGATTGTGGGCATATGCATCGAAAAGGCATCGGCTGAGTTCAGCGTTGCGTATAAGGCGCGTGAGTGGTGATACCCATATTGATTCCACCGTCCATAGCCTGAATGCATTGCAGCCATGCGTGTTGCGTGCTTTCGCTGGCCACGCTGTCGGCGTAGCATTAGCGAGTATAGGAACAACAAACGCCCTTTCCCGAGTAGCTGATCATAGTTCGTGTCAGGCTTTGGGGCAATGTGGGGGCGTTGTCTCTCCCAGTGCTGAGCCAATCTGCGCGCGGCAGGCGCGCGATACGGTCAGAATCAACCCCTGAGCGCCTCAGAAGGCCGCATCCTCAACGCCGGCACGAACTCAACCTTGCCGTCGTGTGAGTCAACGGCGCCGAAGCGTCAATGCAGAATCGGAACAAGCTGTGGGACGGGTGGCGCGCGCGCCACCGGTTGATGGTTCGCCAGTGGCAGGGCGCCCTGTCGATCCAGATGGTCAAGTATCTTCTTGATCACCGCGGGATCCTCGATCGCGGCGATGATCCGGACGCCGCCGCCGCACGCTTGGCAGGTTTGTATGTCGATATCGAAGACGCGTTTGAGACGTTGCGCCCAGGTCATGGCTACATGGCGCTCGGCAGGGGTTTTGTCATCCGATTCGGTGCCGCTACCGTGGCGCCGCCTACCACGCTTGGCCGGTGTCACCTGCGCCCGCAGCTTGTTATTCGGTGCGAACACCCCATGGAATCGGGTGAGATTCACCCGTGGCCGTGGCACCAGAGCGGCTAGGCGCGCCAGGAAATCCAGCGGCTCGAAGAAGATGTGGGTCGTGCCGTCGCGGTACGGCGTCTTGAGTTGGTAACGCACCAGGCCGCTGTTTGTCAGTGACAGACGCTTTTCCGACACCGCCGGTCGGCTGATGTAGCGACACAGTCGCTCCAGCTTGTCCCGCTGATCCGCGCGCGCGGCCACGCCGGCGTGCAGGGAGAAGCCGCTGACCTGTCCCGCCTGCTCGCCAAACGGGGGATCCTCCGCCGGCAGGGTCTGCAGCGTCATCACCTTGCGTCCGGCGTTGGGCCCCACCGCAATACGATAGGTAATCGAATGCCCCAGTACGGTGCTCATAGGGTCTTGATCAAGGTCTTCGCCTGCCAGCCAACTATGCTCGGCATCGCGCTCCAAAAGTCCCTGGCGCTCCAGGTAGCGCCCGACCCGGCGCGCGATGGTGTCGGCCAAGTGGGTGAGCTCCGCGCTCAGCGGCGCTTTGACCCAGCGAAAGCGAATCCGGCCATCGCCGCGCTCAACATACACCCCGTCCAGAAACAGCATGTGGAAGTGCAGATTCAGATTGAGGGCGCTACCGAAGCGCTGGATCAGGGTGACTGCGCCCGTGCGTGCATGGGTGCGGGTGAAGCCGGCTTTGCTAATCAAGTGCGTGGCGATAACCCGGTAGACGATGCCCAGCACACGGGTCATCACCTCGGGTTTGTTAGCGAACAGAAAGCGCAGCGGATAAGGGAAACTCAGTACCCACTGTCTGACCGGCTGCTCAGGAAAGACCTCGTCCACCAGCAACGCCGCGGCTTCGGCCATGCGCCGGGCCCCGCAACTGGGGCAAAACCCCCGGCGCTTGCAACTGAAAGCCACGAGCCGCTCCGCATGACAGTCACCGCAACGCACGCGCAAGAAACCGTGTTCCACCTGGACACCCAGGTCACGGGCTACGAGAACAGCGCGCGCGGCGTCGCGGTCGAAATTGTCAACCACGATACGATCGAGGCCGATCTGCTGGTGGCCGCGGACGGCGCCCATTCAGCCACCCGGCGCGCGCTGCAACCGCGGGTCGAGTCCCGCTACGCCGGTTACATTGCCTGGCGCGGCACGGTACCCGAAGCCGAGGTCGGCGCCGACCTGCTGGCGGCTTTCGATGACTGCTTCACCTTCTGCGAGGCGCGCTCCGGCGGGCACATGCTGGTCTATCTCATTCCCGGTGACGGTGCCGATGTGCGCGTCGGCCAGCGGCGGCTGAACTGGGTGTGGTACGTGGCTGCCGACGACGACGAACTCGCCGCCTGCCTCACCGACCGCTTTGGCACGCGCCACCACGCCTCGCTGCCGCGCGGCAGTGCCTCGGAAACGGCGCTCGTGTCGCTGCGACGGCGGGCGGAGGGCGAGCTCGCCCCGGTCATGGCCGAGCTGGTGGCCGCGACCGCCGAGCCGTTCATCCAGAAGATCACCGATATCGCGGTGGAGCGCACGGTGTTCGAGCGCGTGATGCTGCTCGGCGACGCCGCCTTTCTGGTACGCCCGCATACCGCCGCTGCGGCGGCCAAGGCCTGTTTCGATGCGGCCCGGCTGGCTGCGGCGCTGGTCGATGCTGGGAACGATATCGATGCCGCGCTCGCTGCGGCCGAGCGCGCGCAACTGCGCTACGGCCGGCGGCTGGTCGAGCAGGGTATCGCACTCGGCAGCGACTGGCCGGCCCGGCGCGCTTAGCGCCCGAGCGGCCGCGCGGGTTCGGCGCGGGCAGCCGCTCAAGGCCCGATATTCTACGATTGATCCGAATGTCAATGGCGATAGAAACGCCGTTTGCAACGTGTATACTCGCCGGCCCAACGACGACCGCGAGTACAGCGGCCCCGACGGCAAGGCGTTCACCCTGCCGATGCCGCGGTCATCGCACCCGGACCAGGAGGCCCGGCGCGATACCGAGCAGGAGGTCGAGGCGCGCCGCGCGGCGGCGACGGCTGCATTGCATCGCCTGGACGAGATCGTGGAAGCGGGGGTCGCGCGTACGGAAGTGGTCGACCAGCTCCGCCAACGCGCCGAGAATCGCCAGACGGCCGCACAGGAGGAGCTCGACGAGGGCGAGCCCGAGGCATCTGCAGGAGAAACTTACCGCCAGCTCGCGCGCGAAATGATTGCCGCCGAGCGAGAACAGTTCGTTCGGCTGCGCGACGATGGCCGGCTGAGCAATGAGGCCTTCCGTCGCGTACAGCGCGAGCTCGACTTGGAGGAGTCGGCGCTGCTGCGTGGCTGACGACTCACCGTACACTGGATTCACGTGAAAGGAGGTGCATGATGCGCGAGCAGATCGATATCGGCTATCAGACATTCGTTTCCGACGGAGACGATGCGTTCGGCGCCATTCGGGAGGTTTCCGCCGACAGCCTGGTGGTGTACGTGGAGAACGCGGGCGATTTCCACGTCCCGCTGGATGCCGTCGAGGCGGTGCATTTCCAGAAAGTCATCTTCGACTGCGGCAAGCTGGACCGGCGCCTGCGGGAGGCGATCGGCCACGCCCACGACGCCGAGAGCCGCCCGTGATGCCGGCTCTGGGTCGATAGCGGCCCGACCATCTAGGCGCCTCACCGACCATCCCAATCCAGCTCTACCGACTGCAGTGCAGTCGACTTCTGACATTTCGTGCAGTCGTCTTCTGAAACTGACAATTTTAAGTGCGAAGCTACGGATGTCACGCAGTCGCAGAAGCCGCGCCCAGTTAGGGTACACCTCAACTGGGCGTCAGTCGGCTCACTGGCATCGCGTCAGACTAGGGCCGCTTTCTGCATTATCTGACGCCTAAACGTCAAACTCTATGGCCTCAACCTGACAGGCCGCATGCTTAGCGTACGATTTTGTCCGTTTTCTCTACCGTCCCCTGATTCGGCTAATGTACGCCCCTAGAGGCGTACACGCAACACCGGCCGCTAAGTTCTTGCTGACGTCAGATCGATGGTAACTACCACTAGCTAGCGGCTTTAGCCCTGTACCGGCTCTGGTCATTTTGTTGCTGGCTACTAGGTTTCCATGTGGACACGTACTCCGGATCGCCTTGCATAATTTTCAACTCGGACATGACGTCGCGCACGTCCTGACGCAGAGCTTCCAGGCGCGCCTGTTGAGAGAACGGCTTGGCTTTCTCAGCCACGGCTTTCTGGAGCTCTTCTTTCTCGCGGTGTCGCCCGTGCTCCGCTGCGGCACGCCACGCTTCGAATTTATCTAGGAAATTGTCCATCCGATTGATAAATCCGTTGAGGCTAAAGCTGTCGTCCTTGGAGTAGCGCATATTGTCCGGCTCGTAACTGTCATGGCCAAAGACGGTGAACCGTGCGGTATCTAAATGCACCGACACTTGCACCTTAAAGCCGCGGTACTCTCCGACGTCTACAAGCCGGGGCGCTTCCCAAGGTGACGCCGTCTTCATCTGATGCGCCTCTTTCATCACTGAGGCAAATCGGTTTACTAGCGCCGGCTTGTCGTCGCTTCCATAGGTCCGCCCTCCCGCCACGAACTTAAAGTCGGGTGTCGCTGCCGCATTCCGCCGGTCGATTTCTTTGGTCCAGCGCTGAACAGCCTTGTCTGCTCGCTCGTCAGCCGAGGATAGCCACTCTATCCGCCGTTCAAGGGAATGGAGGTTCCGCTTATGGTTGGAATACAAAGCCTCGAGCTTCTTGAGGTCGGAGGACAGCTGGACCTGCAAGAAGATCAGAGGGTTGTTAGGCGGCCATGTCATAGCTGGCGAAAAAATCCATCCAGGCAATACTCGGCGAGCGACGCTTCTTACATAGCCAGCATCATAATGTCTGTCACCGTAGCGTGGACAGCTTCGCCCGGTGACTGCTACCTTATTAAAAGGTAATACCTTTAGATAACGGAGGGCTGACCATGGCTACTTCCATCAAGATCGATGATGAGCTGAAAAGCCGCATTCAGCAGCTGGCTAGCCAGCGCCAGCGCTCATCTCACTGGATCATGCGCGAGGCGATCGCGCAGTACGTCGAGCGGGAAGAAGCGCGTGAGAGCTTTAAGCAGGAAGCCTTAGCGTCGTGGGCGGCGTACCAGGAATCCGGCCGGCATTTGACCAGCCAAGAGGCTCGCACTTGGCTCAGTAGCTGGGGTACAGATGCTGAGACAGAGCTTCCCAAGTGCCACGAGTGATTGTCACCGAAGGCGCAGCGCAGGGCTTGGAGCGTTGCCGGCGATATCTTGCCAATAAAGATCCACTGGTCCCACGGCGTGCTGCGCAGGCAATTGAGCGACAATTTGCTCGATTGGAGGAAAGCCCTGAAGTAGGACGCCCATTTCCAGATCTGCCGGAGTTGCGGGAGCTCATCATTGAGTTTGGTGAGTCAGGGTACGTTGCGCTCTACCGGTATGAGCGTCCAGACGATACCGCGTATGTCCTGGCATTTCGTCACCAAAAAGAAGCTGGCTACTGAGCCTCAATAGGGGCTCCTGCATTGCGGGAAAGAATTGACTCAAGTTTCTCTCCCAGCAGCCGCCATGCCTCGGTTTTCTCCTTGGCGTAATCATGGTGTAGGTAATGCCGGCGCACCTTGGAGCCGCCCAGCAGGTGGTTCTGGCAGCGATCGATGATTTCTAGTGTGACACCAAGCTCCTGCATCATGGTCGCGCTTGTGCGTCGCAGGTCGTGTGGCGTCCATTCACCTTTACTGCCCTTGCTCAGGACCAGTGAGTCATCATGATGCCTGCCCGCCAAAGGCTTGCTGCGATTCTTAAACCGGCACTGTCTATCGCCAATTAGCTTGCTGACCGTCTTGGTATCGACGTGATTTATCTCGTCCTTACTGGGGAAACAGAACGGCGTATGGCCGGTCTCTTTTTGCAGGCGCCTGAACTGCCCCACGGAGAACTCCGAGAGGAATATATGATGATCCTGGCGTTTGCCTTTATGCCCTTTAGTGGCTTCGGCCGGGATGAACCAGGTGCCTTTCCCCAGATCTACATGACGCCATTCTGCCTTGAGCAGCTCGCCGATGCGGCAGAGGGTGCTTAGACAGATCCACATGGCACACTGAACACGTGGGTTGACCGGGCGAATGCTGGAGTACTTCTGGCCAGCGGGCAGGGCGTCGTAGTCGCGCTCCAGGCTCTCGAAAATATCGCGTAGCTCGCGGATTTCGTCTGGGGAAAGCAGGCGGTCGCGCTGTTCCTCGTAGTCGTGATCGAGCAGCTTGTTTACGTCTATCAGGTCGGCTGGGTTTCCGTCAGCCATCAGGCTGCGCCATGGCTTGCGTTTCTCTCCCCAGCGCAGCATCTGGCCGATGTCTTTGCTGCGAATCACAACGGTGCGGTTAAGGCCACGAGCTTTGAGCATTTCCGTATTACCACCTACTTATCGCTGAGTTGCGTCAAGGCAGAGCACCGGGCCCGACTTTTGGATATCGCAAATTCGGAACGTAGCCGAAACAACATTCGCCAGACCCGCCAAGCCGACGGGAACATTACGATCTGCCGGGGTAGTAGCCTGTCGCCTGTCAAAGCGGCAGAAGATGCGGTGGTGCAGCTTCGTAGGCTGAATGCCTTGCTCAAGTCCTTTGAACAGGCCCAACCAGCAAGTTCTTGACCGTTCCTCTAACGCTCAAGAATGCCCCTTCGATGCCGATCTAGGGCTTGCCGGCTCAAACCCAGCCACCGTTCCCAGCTGGCCGAGCCGACCACCCGAATATCGAGCGAGACTACTATGGTAAGTGATGAAGATCTGATCCGCGATGACCAGCCGTTATTGGTCCTTTTACAGAGCGCAGAACCTGCCGACATCCACGATTTAGTCAGTTTCATGACGGATAACGGTAAGGGCCGCCTGGCGATGGCCTCAGAGGTACGTAATACGCTGGTGGCGGCGCGCAATGCGAACCAGTACTCGCGCGGTGAGCTTGTATTGCTGATTCGCGAACTGCAGCACTTCGGCGGCAACAGCGTGGTTAACCTGGTGCGCCGCAATGGCGTGCCTTATGCAGAGATCGTAAGCGACGTACTGAGATATGTTGGGGGCGAAGCACACGGTAACGAGGTCGCTGCCCTTGAACTCCAGGTGCTGGACAAGCTGGTGCGCAAGCAGTGGTCGAAGATGAGCGAGCAAGAGCGTGCAGCATTTGCGCGCCAGTACGGGAATGCTAGCGGCTTTGCGCAACTAAACCTGGAGACGCTGTTGGCAAGCTTTCGCCTCGACGCAGGAAGCGCCGCCCGGCTGGCTTCGGCCGTAGGGAGCTGTATCACCCCGTTGATGTTTGAAGGAGCGCTCTCGTGGGGAGCTACTGCCGTTGCCTCGCGCTTTGCCGGCCTAGCACTCGGGCCTCTGGCGACTGCTGCGGGTATTCAAAGTGCGGCCAGCGAGGCCTACCGGGTTACAGTCCCCTGTGTTGCGCACATTGCTTACATACGCCTGAAACACCTTGCGCGCTTGTCAGCTGAATAATGACGGAATCGATTGCAATGCCTGAATATCATTTGATTGAACAATCGCTGGTGCTGATCGGCGCCAGGGCAGACAAGCCGTTACTTCAGGTCTCGGCCCTGCGTGAAGTGCCAGCTAATGCCACCGCCGTCCATGTCGCCGAAACCGGGATCGACCGGCTCTCGCCGTTGATACAACCTATTCTCAGCGCTGCTATCACCGCAGAGGCTGCGAGCTCGAACTTAATGCACGTGGTCGTCGATGGCACGCTTGCACGCGCTGCAGATAACGATGGTTATCGTGCGTTCGTTCGCAGCAGTAACGGGGCGTTTAAGGAGCATGCTCGGTTATTCGAGCCGGAGCGTTTGCAGAATCTGGTGAATGCAGCTGCAATGTTCCAAATTGCCTCAGTGATTGTTGCTCAACAGCATTTGGCAGATATCAGTCAGAAGCTGGATGAAATAAAAAAGGGTGTCGAGGGTATCGCCCGTTTCCTCGATCAGGAACGCAAATCTAAAATAACCGGAACGCTAAAATCCCTAGTTTCGGTTATCGAAGCGCTGCGCAAGGGGGAAGACCTCACCCGAATTCTCCCGCTGCTGAACCAGGTTGTGCATGAGATGGGTAGCATCGCGGATCATCTCGTCGCTGAGCTGGAGGCGTTAACCCAACAGGTGCAGGAGTTTGAAGCCCCAGGATTTCTAGATACCACAAAGCCGCTCACGGAGAAAATCCTTAAAGCGCAGGAGGCAGCATCCAGTACCTTCCAACAGTGGAAGCTGTGCGTGAGCGCCCATTGGCTGGCGCTAAGCGCCATTCGCCAAATCGAAGGCGAAAGCGTGCTGCAAGTGAGCCGCGAGCGGCAGTTGCACGATGAGGCCGATGCCTTCCTGTCTCTAGGTGGTCCTCTGGAGCGCTTCGAAGCAGCAGTAGCCCTGCGTATCAATACGCTCACTTCACTGCGAGACTCCCGTACGGCCTTACAAGTCAACCGCATCGCCCTACAGAAATGGTTAGAGCAGGTATTGCCTGCCGACCGCCAGCAGGCGCGAGGGCAGATTGAGCAAGCTCAAGCCCTACTGCTGGAGCGGGAGGAAAAGGTCACGTTGACGCTAGAAATGCGTGACGGCGTGTGCGTGGCCGCCTATCGGCCCTGAAGCGCTTAATAGTTCGCCTTGATCTCCCAGTGCACGAACTGGTAGCTGACATGCAGAACGATAGCGCCGGCTTCGATATCCCGCTATTAGAGGACGGTGGGGTCACCGCTTCGTTGAGGTGGAAGCTAATAGCTGGAGGCTCGGCTCGTCGCTTATGGCTAAGGGGCGGCAGTTGTCCTGAATCATTCGGACTGCATCCCCCTATTTACATCCGATCGGCGCAGCCCGTTTCTGCCACCGGTTCCATTTCCGTTCGTGGGCGGTCGCACTGGCCCTCCGTTCCCTGACACATTCGAACTCAGGACAAGACCAGCCACAGGCCATGGGTACCTCCGCCTCGATACGATTAGATCACGTCCCTGAACGCCTCGCGAAAGCCCATCCAGAGTAACAACCAGCTATCGGTAGAAGAAGTGCGGCCTTTCAAGGCGGTGCGACGGAAAACGAAGCGCCATTGCTCAGGATGGTCACTGCTGTCAGTTCTGATGATCCTGATACGTACCGGCTTCGAATCTCCCCAGGGGGTTCGCCATTCTTCTTGTCCTGGAGCGGCGATTTCTATCTGCAGCACCGGCGCCGAACGCAGTTGACGCAGGTAGCTGAGACGCTTGTCGTGTTGGCGAACTGCTTGGGTCTTCTGCAGGAAATCTGAGATATTGCCCGGCGAAATAGGGCCTGCGGCTTCGCGCAGCCCGAGCTCGCAGACTCTCAATTCCTCATGTGCCAGCATGCTTTTCGCATCCAGTTCATCCAGTTCCTTTTGTGCGAACCACCACGGCTTTCGCTTCTCGTATGGATTTAGCGTCTGCCAGCACGAAAAGGCTGATCTGCAGCGCTCGTCTAGCTCGCGGTAACCTCGGACCGTGAACTCCACCGCAAGGCCAGACGCATCGGATAACCGCACCCGGAATTGGATGGCTTCCCGCCCCGTGTTCATCGGCGCGCTGTTTTCATTGCCGCGTGGCCGAAAAGTTTCCATCCAACGGATCCTCTCCTGGCGCAGTCGTAGCCGGTTGGTGTAGAGAAACTGTCCCAGCTCAATCGCCTGCCTACGAACCAACACAAGCTCGCGCGTTTCAAGGCCTGCCGCTGGAAGGTGCTCTTCCAAGCACCAACTGCCGTAGTTCAGACGAAGCTCTGAAAACTGAATGCCGGCGCCCGCCGCCTGGGCCAGCATGTGTTTTGCCCATGCAGTACTCATCTCACCTACAAGCGAGACCTCTAACGGCATGGTGCCGCATGGGCCGTCAGGTTCATGCCCGTCACAAGATGAAAAGCTAAAACAGCCCGTAGCCGACAGCGCCTTGACCAGAAGCGCTACGTGCGGGTCGAGTACGGATGTTGGCACCTTAATTCCATGCAGCCTGCGCCTGAAATAGTAGGGTGCCTCCATTTCGGAGAGATAGGATGCCTGGCGCTGAACGTGTTCATGGTCGAATAGCGTCGACACCTGACTGTCCGTAAGGATCTGGTCTCCGTGGATGAGTTTGAAAGGGCGTACGGGATCGTCGGTCCTGCTCAATCCATCCAGACCAATCCGGCTTAACGTGATCGCAAGAAATACAGCATCGGAGGGGTAGGTCCGCCTAAACCCGGGCTCGCTGCCGTGAAAGCACGCATTGTCTGTCAGGAAAATATCGTTGCCGATCAAATCAACTAGAAAGCCTCGGGCGAGAAGCGCGGATGAAAGCGTGACAGGATGGGAAAACAGTTGGGCGGTCAATTCAGTCACGACGGAGTTCTGCTATTAAACGAGGGGCATAAGCTTCCGAATCGTATCGATCAGCTGCACTGTGGGTTTTGAAAGTATGTACGTGATGATCCACTTAACCGCCTTAGCCTACCTGCTTCGCCCGAATTATCTTTCTTGCTTGAGCCAGGCCGACTAGCCACGCCGTTAGTTCGGCGTAGTTAACGTCATCAATGGAAGTGATTTCCTTGCGGATGGACTCAAGACTGCCGCTCAGGGACGTGATAGCTTCCGCGTCCAAAGGACGACTAAGCCCGGTTCGGGCGAGCAGGGAAATTGGCTCTAGAACGGCGTCGAACGCGTCTTGCTGCACAAGTAGCCGTGACAGACTATTAAGCTGCTGACGAATGTGTTCGGGTACCTCGCCTGAACTCAGAAAGCCGGCTAAGTTGAGGATGCGCTTGCCGGTGCGCTTAGTACCGCTGGACTCCTGAAGCAGCGACTCCAGAAGTTCTTTTATAATTCTGTCCACCTTAGACCTCCTATATTCCAGGTACCGGCTGAATGCTGCCCTAGAGTCGCGTCAACTTGTGTCGTGGTTCGATGGGTTCGGGGTCGAGCAGGCCGATCGTCAATGCTGACGCACCGCCGCTGATCAGCAGGCTTCTGGGCTACCGCCGTGTGTAGAGCACAACCATTCGGCCAGGTGTTGAGTTGTGCGCTGGTGCGCGGCGGGTCGGGAGGCGGGTCAACCTACGCGCGGCAATGGTGGGCTGGCCTTTAGACAGTCGTACGACACAAGATGACGCACCTTTGGCGCATGCTGCAATTCTCAAAAGGGAATTGGAATGCATCATGCTGAAACGCCGTCCAGAATCACGCATCTCGTCTCATGGCCCGCATAGCGATGATACGTGCGAGCTATCTATTAAGTGGGCCTACATGATGCTGTTAGATCTTGGTGGGCACCGAAACTTTATCCAACGGCATGGTTTCAACGAAGATAGCGTGGCGGCAGAGCTAGGTCTTCAGGATCTTATTGACGAAGATGACTTTGATGCCGGCATGGCGCTGCGCCGACTTCGAAAGGAGCGAAAGGCATTCGATCAAGCCTATCCGGTGGTGAGTTATCCCGATCGCCTGGTACGGAACCTAAAAGCTCTCGCAAGCCTGATCGGGCTCGATGATATCGATCAGCGTCTACTTGGCTTTTGCGTGATGCTGCATAGCGACCCCATCTTAAGCGATGCCGCAGACTTAGTCGGCGCGCTCGGCTTCAACCGCATGCTCAAAAGCCTGTCTGTGCTTCTCGACGTTCCGCAGAAGCGCCTGCAGCCTTATATATCCAAGGATGGCCGCCTGATGCGTTCGGGCTTGGTCGAAATCAGCGTTGAGAATGCTATTCACGCCACTCTGTCGCATCGGCTTGCCATTAGCAGTCCCGAATTTGTGGGTGCATTGCGCTTTAGCACGGGCACTGCCACTGAACTGTTTAAACATGCCTTTCGACCTGCTCCGCCAGCCGAGCTCCAAGAAAACGACTTCCCACATGTCGGCGCTTCGCTGGCCATCGCCACGCGGTACCTCACCAAGGCTCTGCTGTCCCGCCGCAGCGGAGTAAACATTTTGCTTTACGGCCCACCGGGTACTGGCAAGACGCAGCTGAGCCGGCTGCTAGCTGAAGCGATGGGTGCCACTTTGTATGAGGTCGCATGCAGCGATAGCGATGGTGACCCTATCATGCCCCGGCAACGCCTAAGTGCGCTGCGCTCTGCCATGTGCGTACTGCGGAGCCAGCGCGCGATGGTTGTGCTGGACGAAATCGAAGATATCTTCGAGGCTCAGCCTATCCCGTTTGCCAAATACAATAAGAGTCAGAAGGGCTGGATCAACCGAGCGCTGGAGGAAAACCCCGTGCCTTGCTTCTGGCTCAGCAACAGTATTGATGCTCTGGATCTTGCATACATTCGCCGCTTCGATTTGGTCATCGAACTGCCAAACCCGCCCCGAGCCCAGCGTGAGCGCATCATTAGAAAAGTCAGCGCAGGTCAACTGGGCAGCGCAATGGTTGAGAACCTCGCTGCGCACCAGGACATGACGCCAGCGGTCGTTGCCCGGGCGCTGCGCATTGGCCAGACCCTGCATCCACGCAGTGGCAGGGCGTTGGAAGAGACCGTTCGGTTACTCGCAAACGCCACGCTCAAGGCTCAAGGTTTTCGCAGGCTCGATAGTATCGAGTCCAGCCCGCTCCCTCAGCACTACTCGACAAGTCTGATAAACACCGATATCGATCTGGACGAGCTAATCAAAGGCTTGGACAGCAATGCCGCAGCCCGACTGTGTTTTTATGGCCCGCCTGGCACCGGTAAGTCCGCTTTCGGCTTGTGGCTGGCTCGACAGCTCGATCGGCCCCTGATGGTTCAGCGCGTATCTGATCTGGTGACTCCCTATGTAGGGGAGACGGAAAAGAACCTTGCCCAAGCGTTTGCTAGTGCCGATGCCGAACAAGCCGTCTTGCTGTTCGATGAGGTAGACAGCTTCCTCCAAGACCGCAAGAAGGCGCGGCAGAGCTGGGAGATCACTGCGGTTAACGAGATGCTGACGCAGATGGAGAGCTACCGTGGCCTGTTTATCGCTTCTACCAATCTCATGCACGATCTAGACGAGGCATCGATGCGTCGCTTCGATCTCAAAGTCCATTTCGGCTATTTAAAACCGCGGCAAATCGAAACGTTGTTCGCGTCACACCTGGATCTGCAAAAGCTCAAGGACCCGGATGGTTCGGCGTTACGAATGCTCCTGGCAGCTAATAGTCTCACTGCCGGGGATTTCGCATTGGTAGCGCGGCGATCACGGTTCAAGCCTTTTACCCGAGCACACGAGCTTGCTAAGGCACTGTTGGCCGAGTGCCGACTAAAGAGCAGCCCCAGCCGGCCGATAGGCTTTGTGCATTGAGAAGCAAGGTTCTTTCTGGTGTCAAGTTGCCATCATTCAGATAAAACATCATGCTTCGCCACCGAGATAATTTCCAAAAGGTCGCCCGCTTTGCCTTCCGCCTCGACACGCAGTGCATTGAACCGGCAATGGGAGCTGCTGCGGCTTCTCCCCTCAAAAGCGCCAGGCATCACCTGCGCTGAGCTCGTTGCCAGGCTTGATTCGGCTGGTTTCAAAGCCAGCAAGCGCACCGTAGAACGGGACCTTAACGATTTATCCCGCCAGTTCCCTCTTCAATGCAACGACAAGGGCAGTCCTTATGGATGGCACTGGGCACCGGGCGCCAGTGTGGATCTGCCCGGCATTAGTTTAAGCGAAGCGGTAAGCCTGGTCTTGGTAGAGGAGAGTATCCGTAAGCTTCTCCCGTCGAGCATGCTCAAAGCGCTGGAGTCTCGCTTTGGGCATGCCAGGCGCAAGCTGGAACGACTTGCGAGCGAAACACAGGCAGCGCGCTGGCCGGAGAAAGTGGCGAGCGTACATCCGAACATGAATCTAATCTCGCCACAGATACCTGAGGTCGTAATTGAGCGCCTTCATGAAGCACTGCTTACCGAAAGGCAGGTACGCTGTAGCTACTACTCTGCGCACAACGACAAGCTTCGAGAATTGATCCTCAACCCTTTGGCAGTTGTTCAGCGTGGTCCAGTGTCGTATCTGATCGGAACCGCCGAGCCCTATCGGGACATAAGGCAATACGCCGTGCATCGTTTTCAGGACGTTGAGTTGCTTGCCGTACCTGCTTCCGGCGCTGATGCGTTCAGTCTGGATGATTACTTGAAGAGCGATGCGTTGTCCTTCGGCCGACTGGAAAGCATTCAGTTGGTGGCACACGTCACAGAGGGACTAGCGCGACTGATCCGAGAAACACCCCTGGGACCAGACATGACCCTCAATCCCACCGCAGACGGATTCCAGCTCCGGGTCGGAGTCCGTGATACTTGGCAACTACGTTGGTGGATCTTGTCGATGGGCGACGACATTTTGGTGCAGAGTCCCGAGTCACTCCGTGACGCAATTGCGCAAAAACTGAACGCAGCAGCCAGTCAGTACGATACGTCATACATGATTAACCCGTAACGCTTGGAGCGGCACGCCTAAGTGAAATGCAAGTGAAGGGAGGGGTGGCTTTGAGCTTTGGTCGAATTAAGGAAATATCAAAAAGTTATCAAAATAGAATTAAGTCTTTTGAGGCGAAGCATGAGGAACTCCTGCGCATCTTTAAAAATACGCCGTTGAGTAACGACATGGCGGCTTATGAGGAGGCAGTGGAAGAGGCTTATGGGTTGAATGTGCAGGCGGGATGGATCTCTGATTACGGAGAATTCGATCAGTCGGATTACTTTGATCTGCTTATTAAGCAGGATTACAGGGGTAGATCAATCAAGAAACTCAAGGATATCCCCGTTGAGCTAAAGGGGAATTTTCCGGATTTCGATGAAGAAGACTTCGCTAGCTATCTGGCAGAGCTAAGGCAGGACTGCCGGTGTGCATACGATGAAATGGCCGAGGTATATGTTGGTTTAGAGAACAGCTTGTCCTCATCCGATTTTCTAGACATGGTTTGGTCTGTGCATGAGGAGATGACCGAACAAGATAGTCTTCAACTTGGCGTGCTTGTCGATAATCTTTGTGCTCTATGGGAAGAGTACGTAGGGCTCGCGAAGAGCCTTTTATGCATGGCACATGATTTTGGCGACCTTGATAGAGATCCCAGTTTGATGCGTGCCCTGCTTTTTAATGAGTGATGTTTGGTATGC
>JAKUTK010000053.1 GCA_022448005.1 Pseudomonas sp. | reverse complement strand
GCCCAGCGCAGCGGAGGTCCTAACCCACTTTACCGACTTCCTCGCACAGTTTTTGCCTGATGAAGAGCGTTACAGTGATGCAGACCTCCTTCCGATCGAAGACCCACACCAGATCCAGAGCGATGCGCTGGATCGCCTGCGAGCGATGCTCGCCGAGCATATGGGTGACGAGCGCTTGCTGCTCACCTGGTTCGGGCAGTTCATGACCGAGCCGCGCTATCCAGAGCGAGTACAGGGTCCGGAGATCGACGAGCAGGCAATGCTGGCAGCGCTTGAGGATGGCGCCATACTGGTCCGCAACCTGAGTGCACGGCTGGCCTGGAGCGAGGTGGACATCGGCCTGTTGCTGTTTGCCAGCGGCCAGAGCCGACTGCTGCCAGGGCACCTGAAAGAGCTGCTGAAATTGGTTTGTTCCGCCGACGCGCTCCATGCAGAAAACCTCGCTGGGTGGCTGAGCGATGAGGATGGGCGTAATCTCATGCTGCAACTGGTCAAACAGGGAAGTCTGGAGTTTGCTGATGAGTGACATAGAAGTTCGCATCGCCGACTGGCAGCAGGATAACGCCGACCTACGCCGAATTCGGGAAACTGTGTTCATTGCCGAACAATCAGTACCGCCCGAATTGGAATGGGATTCGGATGATGCTGAGGCCGTGCACTTCCTAGCTCTGGAAAGTGGCTATCCGATCGGTACCGCCCGACTACTCAATGACGGACACATTGGTCGCGTTTCGGTATTGCGCGACTGGAGAGGGATGAACGTCGGCGGCGCGCTGATGAAAGCGGTTATTGACGAGGCCGAGCGGCGCGGCCTTAATGAACAGCGACTCACCGCCCAAGTACACGCCACGTCATTCTATGAGCGTCTTGGTTTTGAAGTCGTCAGCGAAGAGTTTCTCGAGGCCGGCCTCCCCCACGTCGATATGCTACGAAAGAGCCACTAGCCATATGGCGCATGACGACCCGGATCACTCTGTCAGTAAAGACGCCCCGTCGATGATCGAGTTCCAGTCACCGGGTCGTTTCCAGATTGACAACCCAGCGGCAACGCCAACACCGCTCCCAGAATGGAGCGCAGCGCCGTTTTCGCTAGGTGTCGATACAGCAATTCAGCCATTTCATGACATGACTGAAGCGCGTGAGCACGCGCTTTCACTGATTGAGCAAGTCAGGCGCAATCTGAGCATCTATACGCCAGATCTGGAACCCTGGCTGTACAACCACAGCAGCATTCAAATGTCATGCTCGCGATTTTTGCGGGCGCATCCACGCAATCGCCTGCGTATCTTGGTGGGTGACTCGTCTCGTGCAGTTATTGAAGGTCACCGCTTGGTCGCCCTAAGCCGAAGATTGACCAGCAACTGCCACATTCGCAGTGCTCATCGGGATTATCTAATACAGAACTCCGCGCTCCTTATAGCCGATGAATGCGGCATGCTGATTCGACCGAACGCGGACCAATTCTCCGGTCATGCGCTATACCGAGACCCAGGGCGTGCTAGCCAACAGCAAAGACTATTCGATGCCGCCTGGGACCGTAGCGTTCCTGATCCCGATATGCGGAGCCTTCTGATATGACTCGTCACGTTCTCGCTGCCTGCCTATTGATCATTAGCTCGACGCTACATGCCGCGACGGAGGTCATTCCACTGGATTTTCGGATGGCTGAAGACGTACTACCGATCGCTCAATCGGTGGTAGGTGATCAAGGCAAGGTCAATGCATATGGCAACCAGCTAATCGTGAACGCACCGCCCGCTGTGATTACTGAATTGCGCGAGGTGCTGACCAGGCTCGATACCGAACCTCGCAGGCTGCTTATCAGCGTGGATACGCAAAACACAGCTACCGGGAGCGAAAGCGGCTACCGCGTCGACGGTGCGACGCGCATCGGAGACGTCGAGATCCAGAGCGGACGCGGCGAGAACAGAGGTCGGGACCAGGTGCGGATTATTCGTCACAGCACTAGTAGCCAAGGCGGCGGTGTTCAACAAGTCCAAGCCACCGAGGGCTATCCAGCGCTGATTCAGGTAGGTCAAAGCGTCCCAATCAACACCACGGGGAGTGATGGTTACGGGCAGATCTATCAGCAAACGCAGTACCGGGATGTAACTCGGGGCTTCTATGCCACCGCTACCGTCCAGGGCGACCGGGTGCAAGTGACAATCAGCAGCCATAACGACCGCATGAGCACTTCTCAGCCAAGCGCGATCAATATCCAGCAAACCGATACTCGAGTGAGCGGGCGGCTTGGGGAATGGATTGAGCTCGGTGGCGTCGACGAATCCGCGAGCTCTAGCGAGAGCGGCCTGATACGCCGATATTCCACCGGCGGTCGCCAAGACCTATCGCTACGACTCAAAGTAGACACGTTGAATTAAAAAGGTTCAGCGTCGAAACACCGCTAGGTAGAAAAATGTAGTGGCTACTAAAGTTCACTACAAAGCATTTGACGAACACTTTTCGCCAGCGCATTATGGCTCCGCTCCCGCTAACCAGGGGCCCTGAAGAGGGTCTCCGGATCGCACTCAGCCAACCAGCAGAGGCGTTCCGTGACTGTACTGCCCACAAGGCGGACTGACGAGGTTGCGACTGGAACGAGTCGTCCTGAGGGACGGGGAAGCGATTAACGCATCAGCTCGAGACTTCAGTCTGCTGACCACTCAACGGCCTTGCGTCGCTGTGTGTTGGAATGCCACGATCATTCCACAGCCAACCGAATCCTCTTGCGGTCGTAACTGCATACCCTCCTCTCCTTGGTTCAATCCTCGTCTCGGTCGATATTTCGACGCTCTGCCGCGTGTTGCCCGCATCATCAGCGCAAGCACGCAGGTTTCAGTGGGAAAAGTCGGTGCTCAACCAAACACGAATCTCTTTGAAGGATTGACCATGTCCGCTTATCAAAACGACATCAAAGCCGTTGCCGCTCTGAAAGAAGCAGCTGGAAGCAGCTGGAGCGCGATTAACCCTGAATCCGTAGCTCGCATGCGTGCTCAGAACCGATTCAAGACCGGTCTGGAAATCGCGCAGTACACCGCCGATATCATGCGCAAGGACATGGCCGAGTACGACGCCGACACGTCCGCCTACACGCAGTCCCTCGGTTGCTGGCACGGCTTCATTGGTCAGCAGAAGCTGATCTCCATCAAGAAGCACCTGAAGACTACCAACAAGCGTTACCTCTACCTGTCCGGCTGGATGGTTGCTGCTCTGCGCTCCGAGTTCGGCCCGCTGCCGGACCAGTCCATGCATGAGAAGACTGCCGTATCCGACCTGATCGAAGAGCTGTACACCTTCCTGCGTCAGGCTGACAGCCGTGAGCTGGACCTGCTGTTCACCGCGCTGGACGCTGCTCGTGAAGCCGGCGATAACGCCAAGGCTGCCGAAATTCAGAATCAGATCGATAACTACGAAACCCATATCGTACCGATCATCGCCGACATCGACGCTGGCTTCGGTAACCCGGAAGCCACCTACCTGCTGGCCAAGCGCATGATCGAAGCAGGCGCTTGTTGCATCCAGATTGAAAACCAGGTTTCTGACGAGAAGCAGTGCGGCCACCAGGACGGGAAAGTTACCGTTCCTCACGCCGATTTCCTGGCCAAGATCGCCGCTGTCCGCTACGCATTTCTCGAGCTGGGCATCGATAACGGCGTTATCGTTGCGCGTACCGACTCCCTGGGTGCCGGCCTGACCAAGCAGATCGCAGTGACCAAAGAGCCTGGTGACCTGGGCGACCTGTACAACTCCTTCCTGGATTGTGAAGAAGTCTCCGCTGCCGACCTGAACAATGGTGACGTGGTTCTGAACCGCGAAGGCAAACTGCTGCGTCCTAAGCGTCTGCCGAGCAACCTGTTCCAGTTCCGCAAAGGCACCGGCGAAGCCCGCTGCGTCCTTGACTGCATCACTTCGCTGCAGAACGGCGCCGACCTGCTGTGGATCGAAACCGAGAAGCCACATGTTGGCCAGATTGCAGCCATGGTTGACGAGATCCGCAAAGAGATCCCGAACGCCAAGCTGGTCTACAACAACAGTCCGTCCTTCAACTGGACCCTCAACTTCCGCCAGCAGGTATTCGATACATTCGCTGCCGAAGGCAAAGATGTTTCCGCCTACGATCGCGCCAAGCTGATGAGCGTCGAGTACGACGAAACCGAACTGGCTCAAGTTGCGGACGAGAAGATCCGTACCTTCCAGAAGGATGGCTCCGCTCATGCCGGTATCTTCCACCACCTGATCACCCTGCCGACTTACCACACCGCCGCACTGTCGACCGACAACCTGGCCAAAGGGTACTTCGCTGATCAGGGCATGCTGGCCTACGTTAAAGGTGTACAGCGTGAAGAGCTGCGCCAGGGTATCGCCTGCGTCAAGCACCAGAACATGGCTGGCTCCGACATCGGCGACAACCACAAGGAGTACTTCGCTGGCGAAGCGGCTCTGAAGGCGAGCGGTAAAGACAACACCATGAACCAGTTCCACTAAGAGCTGGATCTGACCCAGACAACGTCTGGGTCAATGGTCTGCAGATGTCTTGGCATCTGCCTAAAAGCCGCCCTAAGGGGCGGCTTTTATATTTGTGCAACAGCTGCAATCAAGGCATGAGCATCACCTCAATCACCACGCGAGTTTCTCTCCTTTCCTGGCACTCCCCTTAGCATTACGCTGCAGACCCGCTGCAGATGCTCGGGAATAGCCGTCCTCAATCGAAACTTGTGAGTGGGCTCCGGCCGCCCTCAGTAACGATTACTACGCAGGCATACCTCCACCTGCCGGATAAGCCAGCTTGGTTCATAGCGGCATGACGCGAAGAAATCCGCTGAAGCAGCGAAGGGACCTACTAGGCATCTACCTCAGCGCATCATGCCGCTGAACAGCAACGAGGCGGACTTCGTGCATCCATCGGATGCAATGATCGTGGCGGTCGTGAGAAGAGGCTCAGAGGGACAGATACCCTTTGAACGCCCGTGCCGCGGGCGGTACCCGTCAGAGTTACCGAGAAGCCCGCTTTGCAGATGGCGCCCGGGGCGATGGGCTGCTGACGCTACCCATGTAGAGCCCCTAAGGGAGAAGACGCTCACGATTGACATGGCCGCGCAGCGGCAAAAACAAAAAAATCCGATGCCAGAATCTGACATCGGATTTTTTTTGGGCTAGAAGGTACCTAACACTTGCCAGGCACCTGCTGAGCTAGCGAAACAAGATCCGAATTAACGAACCTGTGCTTCGACTTCGGCTTCCACGCGGCGGTTGATCTGACGACCTTCCTCAGTGCTGTTGTCAGCAACCGGGCGGGTTTCACCGTAACCGACTGAATCGACTCGCTGACTTTCAACACCGTACTGGTTAACCAAGACTTCGCGAACGGCCTGGGCACGACGCTCGGACAACCGCTGGTTGTACTGATCAGTACCCACCGAGTCAGTGTGACCTTCAACGGTCGTGTTGGTCTGTGGATACTGCTGCATGAAATCAGCCAGGTTCTTGATGTCGTTATAGCTTTCTTCGCGAACACGCGCCTTGTCAAAATCGAATTTGACGTCCAGCTCGACGCGGACCAACTCCGGTTCCGGCTCTGGCTCGTTGTCGACCATAGGTGCTGGCGCTGGAGCCGGGGTCGGTTCGACCTGTGCAACCTGCTGCTGAGCACCACCACCGAAGTTCAGGCCAACGCCTACGCCAGCCATCCACTCGGCTTCGTCCGCGTCGATGTTGTACATGCCGTCAACACTTGCCTTGGCAAAGAAGTTTTCGGTGAAGTAGTACTTCACGCCCGTACCGACATTGGCAAAGGTGCTGTGATCACGACCGCCACGCGCGGCTTGACCGATGCTCTGGTGAGCTGCCCCGGCAGACACATAGGGACGCAGACCGACACCTGGCTGACCGAAGTGATAGGTAGCATCAAGCGAAGTCAGGCTGCCTTTGATGTCCTTATGACCGCCCGCGCCAACAGGGTCTTGGGACGTCAAGTCATGGTATTCGCCATATGACAAACCAAGCGAAACGTCATCAGTCAGGAAATAGCTAGCGCCAGCCCCGTACAGTTCGCCGTCACGCTGCACATCGCGCGAGCTATCGGTGAAATAATGCTTACCGAATGCCTCCACCTCTACGGCACCTTGGCCTTGGGCCAGCGCGCTAATAGAAGTGGCGGCAACCAAAGAGCCAATTACAACGCCTAAGGTGTTTTTAAGCTTCATCCGTAAATCCCCATCTGGTGGTGAGTATCAGAACAATCTAAGGAAACCGGCTAACTGCAAGCCCAAGCTGTTCGCTAACAATAGGACAACTTAATGCCATTAAGTTTCAACGACTCCCGAGAATTTTTCGCGCAATTTATCAAGCGCTCGTTTGTAACGCATCTTCGTTGCGCTTAGTCCCATGTGCATGATGTCGGCAATTTCCTGAAACTCCAGTTCCGCGACAAAACGCAAAACAAGAATCTCCCGATCAATCTGATTCACATGGACGAGCCACTTGTCTAGCTCGGGCCTTTGTTCAACGCTGGGAGCCTTTTCGTCGGATGCTTCCTCGACAGGATCAAGACTCAATGCATCAAGTAAACGCCGCTTGCGACGCTCCTTTCGGTATTGGGTAATGCACTCGTTATAGGTGATGCTATATAGCCATGTTTTAAACTTCGATTTACCTTCGAAGTTCTTCAAACCATATAAAACCTTGAGCATCACTTCCTGACAGACGTCATCTGCGTCTCGGTCGTTTCCCAAATACCGCGCACATACATTGAATAGGGTACGTTGATAACGACGCATCAACTCTTCATAGGCGCGCGTTATATGAAACAGCTCGACATGAGCGCGCTGCACCAGCTCCTCATCGGAGAGCTGGCGGGGATCGTAGCTCATGGTTGGCGGTTGGGCTTTAGTCAAGACGCTTCGAACCGGCAATAATCGTGGCGGCCGTTTGCGGTAGCCCGCAAAGGAGGCGCCGCACTTTAACAGAATACCGGGCCTAACGGCTGCCTACGCGCTGCTCAAGCATCACTCTATTTGCAACCGAGATCAGCTCGCCTTCATCAGTGAGCAGCAATGTCTTCACCGTCCCGATCTCTTCGATCGAACCCTCCAGCTCTTCGATGCGCACCCTTTGGCCAACCTCATAAAGTTCACGCACGTAGATGCCGGCTAGAATCTGACTCACCAGCTCTCGGCTGCCAAGACCAAAAGCCAGCGCAACAGCCAACCCAATGGAGATCAGCGCAATTGCGATAACGTAGTTGAGCAGCTCGGTCTTTACCTCGAGCTGACCGATTGCAACCGAGATGATGATGATGATCACCAAGCCTTGCGCAATCCGCCCGAGCCCAGCGGAGTATTCAAGGCCGACGCTCTCCGCAGCTCCTCTCACCAGCCCATTGACCAGCTGCGCCAGCAATATGCCAACCAACAGGATCAGCCCCGCGCCAAAAACCTTGGGCACATAAAGCGCGAGCACATCGAGTGTTGCCGAAACGCGGGCGAGGCCCAGGGATTCTGCAGCCGACACCAAGAAGATCAGCAACACAAACCAATAGACAATCTTTCCGAGCAACACCGAGATCGGCATGCGAATACCTGCACGCCCAAGCAGCTTTGTCGCCCCGGTACCGGCAACCAACCGGTCCAGTCCTATTTTGGCCAGGACCTTCGACAGCAGCGTGTCCAAAAGTTTGGCAACCACAAAACCGATGGCTACGAGCAACAGCGCCCCGAACAAGCGCGGGATGAATGCAGCGACGGGTTGCCAAAGAGCGCTCATAGCACCCAGAAAGCTCTGGCTCCAGGGATCAAGTTCCATGATCAATCGGCCTTATTGAAAGAGGTACGGGAATCGGAATGACGACGGGTAACAGCCGAGGTGTGCGGAGCGCCGCTATTGAATGCGATCAGAACGGCCTGCATCCAGTGTCCGATCAGGCCAAACAGGTCGCCAGCACCTACCTGTCGATTGGCTGTTTTCAGCACACGATCCAGACGGGCATCGTCATGACGCTCCGGCTGCGTGTTGAGCATGTCCCGCAGGGATTCTTCAAAGGGGTCGTGCATGGTATACCTCGACAACAGTGTGACTCTGACGGCTCAGCCCTACGAGTAGTCACATCACACCCATTTCAGCCGGCGAAAGATCCACCACTGAAAAAACGCAACCGCTCCAATGAGCACACAAGCTATTGCGAACCCATAAGGGTTTTCGGAGCCAGGGATGCCGCCGACATTGATCCCGAGCAATCCGGTAAGAAAACTCATCGGCAGGAAAAAGCCGGTAATGATGCCGAGCAGGTACATGGTTCTATTCATTCGCTCGCGCATTCGCCTTTCTTCGGCTTCAAGCACCAGATTGACGCGCTCACGGACCAGCTCCAGCTCTTCCAAATAACGTATCAACCGGTTACTAAGCTCATTCCAGTAGTCCGTATCGTCGTCGACAAACCACGGCAGTCGATTGCGTGTCAGCTGCGCATAGATTTCGCGCTGCGGTAGCAGGAAACGGCGCAGACCAGCCGCCTGGCGCCGCAATGACAACATCTTGTCTTGTGGCGGCGTGTACCGTTCATCCGTCTCGACTCTGTCCTCTTCTGCATCCAGTTTTTCGGTCAGGACGGCGACGAGTTGATCAACCCGATCGGTAAGCGCGTCAGCCAGGCTCAGTAATACTTCGGACGCCGTTTTCGGACCAACTCCAGTTTCCAGTTGATGAAGCACCACCTCGGTCGAGCGCAGCGGCCGCAGGCGCAACGAAATCACTCTGCGCGCATCGGCAAAAACACGTAGCGAAACCATGTCCTCAGGCTCGGCGTCGGGGTTCAGGTTCACGCCTCGCAGGAACAACAGCAACTCGTCGTCGGGCAGCGAAAGCAAACGCGGACGAGTATTTTCTTCCAACAATACGTCGCAGGCGAACGCACTCAACCCGCTGCGGTTGCGCAGCCAAGCCTGTGCTTGTGCCTGACTTCGATCCCAGTGGAGCCACAGGCTTTCATGCTCGGCCAATTCCAGACTGGAGATGTCCGTATAGGCAATCCTGCGTGCACCACCTTGCCCGTTTAACACAAGGGCATGCAGAAGCCCTGTACGCCCTAGTTCATCGTGCAACGGTCCCGCCTCCTACAGATCGCAAAAAAGCCCGGCATTGCCGGGCTTGATCAACCGACGGCCGCTGCTCAATCAGGCATCTTGAGCTCTTCGGGCGAAACGATAATACCGTTGTTGTCGGCATACACGTATTCACCAGGGCGGAAAGTAACCCCGCAAAACGTCACCGGAACATTGAGGTCGCCGATGCCGCGCTTGTCGGTTTTCATCGGATGAGTAGCCAAGGCCTGAACCCCCAGTTCCGTCTGCGCGATCACGTCGACATCACGTATGCAACCATAGATGACCAGACCTTCCCAGCCATTGCGCGCCGCCTTTTCGGCAAGCATGTCACCAAGCAATGCGCGGCGCAGCGAGCCGCCACCATCAACTACCAGCACCTTGCCAGTACCGTCGAGATCCACCTGCTCCTTGACCAACGAATTGTCTTCGAAGCATTTGATGGTGACGATTTGACCGCCGAAGGAGTCGCGGCCACCGAAATTACTGAACATCGGCTCAACCACCTGCACCAACTCGGGGTAGGCATCGCAGAGATCAGGGGTGATGTATTGCATGGTAAGTTTCCTCATTCTTGAAACGCGTCCGGCGTTGGACGTAAACATCCACCATGGACAAGCAGTTCGCTCACCAATCTCTATCACCGAGTCCCGCAGCAATCGCTACAACAGCGCTGGCAAAGCCGCGCCTAACGCGACAGCGGTAGACGGCTGAGATTATGACGCGATGGAGATCAAGCAAAAGGGCGACAATCGCCCTTCTGCCGTTCTACTGCGTTTATTTGATTTCGGCGTCCGCCAGGAAGAACCAGGTATCGAGTACAGAATCCGGGTTCAGCGATACGCTTTCAATACCCTGCTCCATCAGCCATTTGGCCAGATCGGGGTGATCGGAAGGACCCTGACCACAGATGCCGATGTACTTGCCCGCTTTATTACAAGCTTCGATCGCGTTCGCCAGCAGCTTCTTGACGGCCGGGTTACGCTCATCGAACAGATGAGCAATGATCCCGGAGTCACGGTCCAGACCAAGCGTAAGCTGGGTCATGTCGTTTGAGCCAATGGAGAAGCCGTCAAAGAACTCGAGGAACTCATCGGCCAACAGCGCGTTGGACGGTAGCTCGCACATCATGATGATGCGCAGCCCGTTCTCGCCACGCTTGAGACCGAACTGTCCCAGGATGTCGATAACTTGGGACGCTTCGCCCAAGGTGCGCACGAAAGGCACCATCAGTTCGACATTGGTCAGTCCCATCACGTCACGAACCTTGCGCATCGCACGGCATTCGAGCTCGAAGCAGTCGCGGAAGGATTCGCTGATGTAACGCGATGCGCCGCGGAAGCCGAGCATCGGATTTTCTTCTTCCGGCTCGTAGAGCTTGCCACCTATCAGATTGGCGTATTCGTTGGACTTGAAGTCAGACAGCCGCACGATGACTTTTTTCGGCCAGAACGCAGCCGCCAGGGTGCTGACGCCCTCGACCAACTTCTCGACGTAGAAGTCGACCGGGTCGCCGTAGCCGGCAATGCGCTTCTCGACACTGCTCTTCACATCAGCCGGCAAGCCATCGAAGTTGAGCAGCGCCTTGGGGTGGACACCGATCATTCGGTTGATAATGAATTCGAGACGCGCCAGACCGACGCCTTCATTGGGCAGCTGGGCGAAATCAAACGCACGGTCCGGGTTACCGACGTTCATCATGATTTTGAACGGCAGTTCCGGCATAGCATCGATAGAGTTCTGACGGATGTCGAAGCCCAGCTCGCCTTCGAAGATCAGGCCGGTATCGCCCTCGGCACAGGTGACGGTGACCCGTTGGCCGTCCTGCAGCAACTCGGTGGCGTTACCGCAACCGACCACTGCAGGGATGCCCAATTCGCGAGCGATAATGGCCGCGTGGCAGGTGCGACCACCGCGGTTAGTGACGATGGCGCTGGCACGCTTCATAACCGGTTCCCAGTCCGGATCGGTCATGTCTGAAACCAGCACATCGCCCGGCTGAACCTTGTCCATCTCGGATACGTTGTGAATGATCTTTACCGGACCGGCACCAATACGCTGACCGATGGCACGGCCTTCGACCAGTACCTTGCCTTTCTCCTTCAGCAGGTAACGTTCCATGACGTTACCGCTGCTGCGGCTCTTAACTGTTTCAGGGCGCGCCTGGACGATGTACAGCTGATTGTCATCACCATCTTTTGCCCACTCGATGTCCATCGGGCGGCCATAATGCTTCTCGATGGTCATCGCCTGATGAGCGAGATTAGCCACTTCCTCATTGGTCAGGCAGAAGCGCATGCGGTCAGCCTGGTCAACCTCGACGGTCTTGACCGACTTGCCGGCACTCGCCTCTTCACCGTAGACCATCTTGATAGCCTTGCTGCCGAGATTGCGGCGCAGGATGGCTGGGCGGCCGGCTTCGAGGGTGTGCTTGTGTACGTAGAACTCATCTGGGTTGACCGCACCCTGGACAACAGTCTCGCCGAGGCCATAGGCACCGGTGATAAATACGACGTCGCGAAACCCTGATTCAGTGTCTAGGGTAAACATCACGCCTGCAGTGCCGGTCTCGGAGCGGACCATGCGCTGAACACCCGCTGACAGCGCAACCAACTTGTGGTCGAAGCCCTGATGCACACGGTATGCAATTGCACGGTCGTTGAAGAGGGAGGCGAAGACCTCCTTGGCAGCACGAATAACGTTGTCGACGCCGCGAATGTTAAGGAAGGTTTCCTGCTGTCCGGCGAACGAAGCGTCCGGCAGGTCCTCCGCAGTCGCCGAAGAGCGAACCGCAACCGCCATGTGCTCATTGCCACCGGCCATTTCGGCAAATGCGGTTCGGATGTCGGCATCTAGCTTGGGAGGAAATTGCGCCTCCATAACCCAGCCGCGAATCTGCGCGCCGGCTTTGGCAAGCGCGTTGACGTCGTCCACGTCCAGCGCATCGAGAAGCTCATGGATTTGCTCGTTAAGACCGCTAAGCTCCATGAAATCACGATAGGCCTCGGCGGTAGTGGCGAAACCACCAGGTACCGAAACACCTGCACCTGCCAGGTTGCTGATCATCTCGCCGAGGGAGGCGTTCTTGCCCCCTACACGCTCAACATCATGATTGCCGAGCTTATCGAGGGAAACTACGTACTCTACCAAGGTGATCTCTCCACGTTGTGTTGGAAACTCGGTTCGTGCCTATCCGCGGCACGGTGGCCTGGCCCAGCAAAATAAGTAACAATGCCAGCCAATCGAGGCTCGGCGAAGGGGCCTACTATAGCTGAGAACCGTTCTTGACTTAAGGTCCCAAGCGCAATGAAACGAACTGCATTTTTCATATCCGACGGTACCGGGATTACAGCCGAAACGCTCGGCCAAAGCCTATTGGCACAGTTCGAGACTATTACTTTCACAAAGCTCACGCGGCCATATATCGATACGGCTGAAAAAGCGCGGGCAATGGTACAGCAAATCAATAAAGCGGCGGAAAGCGACGGCGCGCGGCCGATCATATTCGATACGCTGGTCAACCAGGAGATACGTGACATCCTGGCTGAGTCAAATGGCTTCATGATCGACATTTTTTCATCCTTCCTTGCCCCGCTGGAACATGAACTGATGTCACGTTCTTCCTATTCCGTCGGCAAATCCCATTCGATTAGCCATAACGCCAACTACATGGAGCGAATTGACGCTGTCAATTTCGCCCTCGACAACGATGACGGTGCCCGCACGCATTACTATGACAAGGCCGATCTTATTTTGGTCGGCGTCTCAAGGTGCGGCAAAACGCCCACCTGCTTGTACATGGCAATGCAGTATGGCATCCGGGCCGCCAACTATCCGCTGACCGAAGACGACATGGAGCGCCTGCAACTTCCTGCCGCCCTCAAGACCCACCGCGACAAGCTGTTCGGCCTGACCATCGACCCTGACCGCTTGACCGCCATTCGCAACGAGCGCAAACCTAACAGCCGCTACGCCAGTTACGCCCAATGCGAGTTTGAAGTTCGCGAGGTCGAGAACTTATTCCGTCGCGAGAACATCAACTACATCAACTCAACCCATTTCTCGGTGGAAGAAATATCCGCCAAGATTCTTGTCGAGAAAGGCGTGGAGCGCCGGCTCAAGTAGCTGCCGTTTTGCTAGACAACAAAAAGTCCGCTTTGTGCGGACTTTTTTGTTATTCAGCTCCAACGGAATCCGATCCCGTCGCAAATCATTCTTGAAATGTCGTTATCGTCAGAAGGTATCGCTGGGTACACGTACCCAGCCCTCCATCAATATGCGCGCGCTGCGGCTCATAATCGCCTTGGTTACGGTCCACTGACCGTCGACCTGTTTTGCCTCTGCGCCAACACGTAGCGAGCCGGACGGATGACCGAAGCGCACCGCCTGAGGCTCGCCGCCACCAGCAGCCAGATTGACCAGCGTACCCGGGACCGCAGCTGCCGTACCAATGGCCACCGCGCACGTACCCATCATCGCGTGATGCAGCTTGCCCATCGACAGAGCGCGGACGAGAAGGTCCACTTCGGTCGCATCAATGGTTTTACCGCTTGAGGTTCGATAGGTTTTGGGCGGCGAGACAAAGGCAACCTTCGGCGTGTGCTGACGGGTCAGCGCCTCGTCCGCGGTCTTGATCAAGCCCATGCGCAACGCACCGGCCACACGAATCGACTCCAAACGAGACAGAGCGTCCGTATTGCCGTTGATGTCCTCACGCAGTTCGGTGCCCTGGTAGCCGATGTCCTCGGCATTGACGAAAACGGTCGGGATGCCGGCGCTGATCATGGTCGCCTTGAGCGTACCGATCCCAGGCACCTCCAGCTCATCCACGAGATTGCCGGTAGGGAACATCGAACTGCCCTCCTCGCCGTCGTCGGACGGATTGAGGAATTCAAGCACGATCTCGGCAGCGGGAAAGGTCACGCCGTCCAACTCGAAATCACCGGTTTCCTGCACCTGACCGTTGATGACCGGCACGTGGGCGATGATGGTTTTGCCGATATTGGCCTGCCAGATCCGCACCACACAGGTGCCGTTCTGCGGTATGCGTTCGGGGTCAACCAGGCCGGCATGCAGCGCGAACGCACCGGCGCCGGTTGAAAGGTTGCCGCAGTTGCCACTCCAATCGACAAAGGGCTTATCGATCGACACCTGTCCATAGAGGTACTCGACGTCGTGCTCAGGCCGACTGCTCTTCGACAGGATGACGCATTTGCTGGTGCTCGACGTGGCCCCGCCCATACCGTCTATGTGCGCCGAATACAGGTCAGGGCTGCCGATTACACGCATGAATAGCTTGTCGCGCGCAGCGCCCGGCACTTGGCAGCTTTCCGGCAGGTCCTGCAGCCGGAAGAACACACCCTTGCTGGTGCCACCGCGCATGTAGGTCGCGGGAATCTTGATCTGAGGCTGATGAGCCATGAGTGACTCCTGGCTGAAAAAATGAATGGACCGTAGGGGTGGATCGCGCTTCACCGACCCACCGCTAGAGCTGATGCGGTGGATGGGGAAAACGCCATCCACCCATCGCGGTCGGACGGTCACGCCTGCCCGAGAAAGTCCTTGGCGAAACGCTGCAGCACGCCGCCGGCCTCATAAACGCCGACTTCGGCCGCGGTGTCGAGGCGGCAGGTGACCGGGACACGGGTCTCTTCACCGCTGTTGTGTCGAATGACCAGAGCCAGGTCGCAGCGCGGCGACAGTTCACCTTCAATATCGAAGGTTTCCGTGCCATCGAGACCGAGGGTCAGGCGGGTGGTGCCAGCCTTGAACTCAACCGGCAATACGCCCATGCCGACCAGGTTAGTGCGATGAATGCGCTCGAAGCCTTCGGCGACGATTACCTCGACACCCGCCAGGCGCACGCCCTTGGCAGCCCAGTCACGTGAGGACCCCTGCCCGTAGTCAGCGCCAGCCACAATGATCAGGTTCTGCTTACGGGTCATGTAGCTCTCGATGGCTTCCCACATGCGCATCACCTTGCCTTCCGGCTCGACGCGCGCCAGCGACCCCTTCTGCACCTTACCGTCGACCACGGCCATTTCATTGACCAGCTGCGGGTTGGCGAACGTCGCCCGCTGCGCCGTCAGGTGGTCGCCACGATGGGTCGCGTAGGAGTTGAAGTCTTCCTCCGGCAGGCCCATTTTCGCCAGGTACTCGCCGGCGGCCGAGTCCAGCAGAATGGCATTGGACGGCGACAGGTGATCAGTGGTGATGTTGTCCGGCAGGATCGCCAGCGGACGCATACCCTTGATTGTTCGCTCGCCAGCCAACGCGCCTTCCCAGTACGGTGGACGACGGATGTAAGTGGACATCGGACGCCAGTCGTAGAGCGGGCTCTTGGCTTCCTCGATGGTGCCCAGATCGAACATCGGAATGTAGATCTGCTTGAACTGCTCCGGCTTGACCGAGGACGCGACGATGGCGTCGATCTCCTCGTCGGACGGCCAGAGGTCCTTGAGCGTGATCGGATTGCCGTTCTTGTCGGTGCCCAGCACATCCTGTTCGATATCGAAACGCACGGTACCGGCGATGGCGTACGCGACCACCAGCGGAGGTGAGGCAAGGAAGGCTTGCTTGGCGTACGGATGGATACGGCCGTCGAAGTTGCGGTTACCAGAGAGGACTGCGGTGGCATACAGGTCACGCTCGATAATTTCCTGCTGGATCACCGGATCCAGCGCACCGGACATGCCGTTACAGGTGGTACATGCGTAGGCAACGATGCCAAATCCGAGCTTTTCCATCTCGCTCAGCAGGCCAGCTTCTTCCAGGTACAGCTTGGCGACCTTGGAACCTGGCGCGAAGGATGTCTTCACCCAGGGCTTGCGGACCAGACCCAGCTCGTTGGCTTTTTTCGCCAGCAGGCCGGCCGCAACTAGGTTGCGCGGGTTGGAGGTGTTGGTGCAGCTGGTGATGGCAGCGATGATCACTGCGCCGTCCGGCAGCAAGCCTTCGGCTTCCTCCGCACGCGCGGCGGCTAGCATGGCGTCATCGGCGATGCCACGCTCGTGCAGCGCCGAGGTCGGCAGACGCTTGTGCGGGTTGGAAGGGCCCGCCATGTTGCGCACCACGCTGGACAGGTCGAATTCGAGCACGCGCTCGTATTCGGCACCTTCCAACGCGGTTGCCCACAGGCCCGTTTCCTTGGCGTACTGCTCGACCAGCGCAACTTGCTCCGGCTCGCGGCCGGTCAGCTTGAGGTAATCGATGGTTTGCTGGTCGATGTAGAACATCGATGCGGTGGCGCCGTATTCCGGGCACATGTTGGAGATGGTCGCGCGATCGCCAATCGTCAGGCTGTCGGCACCTTCGCCGAAAAACTCGACCCAGGCCCCGACCACACGTTCCTTGCGCAGGAACTCGGTCAGCGCCAACACGATATCGGTCGCAGTGATCCCAGGCTGGCGCTTGCCAGTCAGGCGCACACCAACGATATCGGGTAGTCGCATCATCGACGGCAGGCCGAGCATCACGGTTTCGGCTTCCAGACCGCCGACGCCGATGGCGATCACACCCAGCGCATCGACGTGAGGAGTGTGCGAGTCGGTGCCTACGCAGGTATCCGGAAAGGCCACGCCACCGCGTGCCTGAATCACCGGCGACATCTTCTCCAGGTTGATCTGGTGCATGATGCCGTTGCCGGCTGGGATCACGTCGACGTTCTTGAACGCGGTCTTGGTCCACTCAATGAAGTGGAAGCGGTCCTCGTTGCGTCGCTCCTCGACGGCTCGGTTCTTTTCGAACGCATCGGCATCGAAACCGGCAAATTCCACCGCAAGCGAGTGGTCGACGATCAACTGAGTCGGCACCACCGGATTGACCTTCGCTGGGTCGCCGCCCTGCTCCGCGATCGCATCGCGCAGACCGGCGAGGTCGACGAGCGCGGTCTGGCCAAGAATGTCATGGCAGACGACGCGTGCCGGATACCAGGGAAAGTCGAGGTCGCGCTTGCGCTCGATGATCTGCTTCAGCGAATCGGTCAGCGCTTCGGGCTCACAGCGACGCACCAGCTGTTCGGCCAGGACGCGGGACGTATAGGGCAGCTTTTCATAGGAACCCGGTTGAATAGCTTCGATCGCCTCACGGGTGTCAAAGTAGTCAAGCCCAGTGCCTGGCAAAGGTTTGCGGTGTTCTGTATTCATGCCGGAAGAACTCAATCAGTAATGTTCTGTGGGGCAAGGTGCGGGGAGCCCGGCGACGAGCTCCCTCGCTCCGATCAACGCTGGGCGATCGGGACAACCTTGCGCTGCTCCGGACCGATGTACTCGGCGCTCGGCCGAATGATCCGGTTGTTGCTGCGTTGTTCGAACACATGGGATGCCCAACCGGTAACGCGCGAGCAGACGAAGATCGGCGTGAACAGCTTGGTCGGGATGCCCATGAAGTGATAGGCGGACGCATGGTAGAAGTCGGCGTTCGGAAAGAGCTTCTTCTGCTCCCACATGGTTTCGTCGACGGCGACCGAGACCGGATAGAGCACGGTGTCGCCCACTTCATCGGCGAGCTTTTCGGCCCAGACCTTGATCACCTCGTTGCGCGGGTCGGAAACGCTGTAGATCGCATGACCGAAGCCCATGATCTTGTCCTTGCGCTCAAGCATGCCGAGGATGGCTTCACGCGCTTCTTGCGGGCTCTTCCACTGCTCGATCATGTCCATGGCCGCTTCGTTGGCGCCGCCATGCAGTGGGCCACGCAGCGAACCGATAGCGCCGGTCACGCAAGAATAGAGGTCGGACAGCGTTGAGGCGCAGACGCGGGCCGTGAAGGTCGAAGCGTTGAACTCGTGCTCGGCATAAAGAATCAGCGAGACGTTCATCACCTTGACGTGCAAGTCGCTAGGCTTCTTGTCATGCAACAGCGCGAGGAAATGACCGCCAAGGGTCTCTTCGTCGCTGGTGCAGTTGATGCGCACGCCATCATGGGTGAAGCGGTACCAGTAGCACATGATTGCCGGGAAAGCGGCCATCAGGCGCTCGGCCACGTCGCGCTGCTGGTCGAAGCTGAGCTCCGGCTCCAGCGTGCCGAGCACCGACGAACCGGTACGCATGACGTCCATCGGATGCGCACTGGCAGGGATGCGCTCGAGCACTTCCTTTAGCGGCTGCGGCAGGTCCCGCATCGTCTTCAGGCGACTCTTGTAATCGGTCAGCTGCTGTGTGTTTGGCATCTCGCCGTAGAACAGCAAGTAGGCCACCTCTTCGAAATTGCACTCGGCCGCCAGCTCACGCACGTCGTAACCACGGTAGGTCAATCCGGCACCGGTCTTGCCCACGGTACACAGGGCAGTCTGGCCGGCGATCTGGCCACGCAGGCCCGCGCCACTCAAAAGTTTTGCTTCAGCCATTGCTATCTCCTTCTTGGATTTGTTCTGGATACTGCAAATCACGTTGAAAAATGAACCGCACAGCCCCCGCTAGCTCGCAGCGGGGGCTTTCTGTCAGCTCTTCTTCTGAGCGAACAGTGAGTCGAGGTGCTGCTCGAATGCGTGGTAGTTGATGCGATCGTAGAGCTCCATGCGCGTCTGCATGGTGTCGATCACATTTTTCTGAGTACCGTCACGGCGCAGCGCGGTGTAAACATTCTCGGCCGCCTTGTTCATGGCGCGGAACGCCGACAATGGGTAGAGCACCAGGGACACATCGACGCCGGCCAGCTCTTCGGTGGTGTACAGCGGCGTTGCACCAAACTCGGTGATGTTGGCCAGAATTGGCGCCTTCACACGGTCGGCGAAGGTCTTGTACATCGCCAGCTCGGTGATGGCCTCGGGGAAGATCATGTCGGCACCCGCTTCGATGCAGGCAGCGGCGCGGTCCAGTGCGGCATTCAACCCTTCCACCGCCAGCGCATCGGTACGCGCCATGATCACGAAACTGTCGTCGGTACGCGCATCAACAGCCGCTTTGATGCGGTCGACCATTTCCTGCTGGGTGACGATTTCCTTGTTCGGGCGATGGCCGCAGCGCTTGGCCCCGACCTGATCCTCGATATGGACCGCCGCCGCGCCGAACTTGATCATCGACTTGACGGTGCGCGCCACGTTAAACGCCGAGGAGCCGAAACCGGTGTCGACATCTACCAGTAGCGGCAGGTCGCAGACATCGGTGATGCGACGCACATCGGTCAGCACATCGTCGAGACCGGTGATACCGAGGTCCGGCAGCCCCAGCGAGCCCGCGGCAACGCCCCCGCCGGACAAGTAGATGGCCTTGAAGCCGGCGCGCTTGGCCAGCAAGGCGTGGTTGGCGTTGATGGCGCCAACGACCTGCAGCGGATGCTCGCTGGCCACCGCGTCACGGAAACGCTGACCGGGGGTAGGAAGTGTCATGCCTCACCTCTTGGTTGTGATGTCTGTTGTTGAGCAGCCAGGTAGTGCCGCTCGATATTGCGCTTGGAAGCGCAGATGTGGCGCCGCATCAGCAGCTCCGCCAGCTCGCCGTCACGGTCGGCAATGGCATCGAGAATCCGGTGGTGTTCGGCGAACGCCTGACGCGGGCGGTTGGGCGTTGCGGAAAACTGGATGCGGTACATACGGACAAGTTGATACAGCTCGTCGCACAGCAACTTGGCCAGCGTGCGGTTACCGCTGCCTTGGATAATCCGGTAATGGAAGTCGAAGTCGCCTTCCTGCTGGTAGTAGCCAACGCCGGCCTGAAAGGCCTCATCGCGTTCGTGGGTGCTCAGTACCTTGCGCAGGTCTTGAATTTCCGCCTCGCTCATACGCTCGGCCGCCAGGCGACAGGCCATGCCTTCCAGTGACTCACGAATCTCGTAGAGCTCGATCAGCTCGGCATGGCTGAGCGACACCACCCGTGCGCCAACATGCGGCACGCGAACCAGCAGCTTCTGCCCTTCCAGCCGGTGAATCGCCTCGCGCAGTGGCCCGCGACTGATGCCGTAGGTACGCGCAAGCTCAGGCTCCGATATCTTGCTACCGGGCGCGATGTCGCCTTTCACAATGGCCGCCTGAATCCGTCGAAACACGTGCTCGGAGAGGGTTCCGCTGTCCACCTGATCAAGGCGGGGGACTTCCAGCGCATCCAGCATATTGTTGACACCTCAGCCATTTATGGCCACAACTTAGCCCCGAGAACGCTCTTGGTCAATGATACAAAAGTAGATTGTCGACAATCAGCTTGCCGATACTGAAGTCGCCTGGCCCCATGGCGCCGCAGTACGGCTTGAGCCTAGCTTCGTGATCTGCCGCCCATGCTAGAATGCGCCGCTATATACGCCACGTCCGGCGCTCGCTCCGACGTGCTTCAGCCTGGCTCGTTGTTCCGGCCGCTTTTCCGACTCGACTACCTGGATTTATGAGCACCAAAACCCGCCTTCTATTGCTCTGCCTCTTAAGCGCCCCGCTCTTGTCACAGGCCGATGACAAAACGATCTACGGCCTGAATGAGCACGTGGCATTGCCGGATTTTGGTCTGGAGGTGCCAGCCAAGCTTGATACCGGCGCCCAGACTGCCTCGCTCAGCGCGCGCGACATCGAGCGTTTCAAGCGCAACGGAAAAAGCTGGGTGCGCTTTTACCTGGCTATTGATGCAGCCCATGACCGCCCTATCGAACTCCCGTTGCAGCGCATCAGCAAGATCAAACGCCGTGCGGGTGACTTCGATCCAGAGGAAGAGAAAACCTATACACCGCGCCCGGTTGTTGAACTCAACTTGTGTATGGGCAAGGCAAAACGCAGCATCGAAGTGAACCTCACGGACCGAAGCGCATTCCAATACCCACTTTTGATCGGTTCCGATGCGCTCTCTCGCTTCGGTGCTCTGGTCGACCCTGACCTTAAGTACGCTGCTGGCAAACCCGGCTGCATTATCGAATCTGACGCTGACGAGTAACCCCATGCGCGCACTTACCCTGCACCTGAAAATCTTGATTCTTTTGCTCGTCTCGCTGGGCATCGCAATCACCGCCTACCAGATCTTCATCTTGGGCATTCCGGTGACTGAAGATGAAACCGATGATCTTTGGAACATCGATGCCAAGGTTGAATTCCAGGCCAACCCGCGCGAGCCGGTGAAGCTGCAGATGTACGTGCCGCCGCTGAATCAGGAATTCGTCAGCCTCAATGAGAGCTTCATTTCCAACAACTATGGCGTGAGCATCAATCGTGTCGATGGCAACCGCCGGGTTACCTGGTCAGCGCGGCGCGTCAATGGCAAGCAGACGCTGTACTACCGACTGGTGCTGACCCGACGCTATAGCGGTGAACAGACCAAGGCTACCGGCCCGATCTTCCGTGACAGCATTCCGGTTGAAGGGGCTGAGAAAATCGCGGCAGAAGCATTGCTATCACCCATTCGCCAGCATTCGGCAGACGTTGAAACCTTCATCAGCGAAGCCATCAAGCGGGTCAACAATGCCAATGACGACAACGTCAAGCTGCTGCTTGGCGGTGACGCTTCGACGCCTAACAAGGCACGGGTGATCGAGCTATTGCTGTCCATAGCCCACGTCCCCATGGAGCGCGTACACACGGTTCGCCTGCAGGCCGACATGGCTCAATCACCGGAGCTCTGGCTGCGGAGCTTCAACGGTGACAAATGGCTGTATTTCAATCCGGAATCCGGTGAACAGGGTCTGCCGGAAGACCGCCTGGTCTGGTGGACTGGTGACGAGCCGCTGCTAAACCTCGAAGGCGGGCGCAATCCTCAGGTCACGTTCACGCTCAACAGCAGCGAGATGAACGCCATCCGCCTGGCAAAGTTGACTGACGAGAACACCGACGCCGATTTCCTCGAATACTCACTCTACGGCCTGCCTCTGCAAACCCAACAGACCTACCAGATTATGATCATGATTCCGATCGGTGTTCTGGTGATTCTGATTCTGCGCAACCTTGGCGGCCTGCAGACACTGGGTACCTTTACACCCGTACTGATTGCTCTGGCCTTCCGTGAAACCCAGATCGGGTTCGGCATCATCCTGTTCACGGTCATCACCGCAATGGGTCTGTCGCTGCGCTCGTATCTTGAGCATTTGAAACTTCAAATGCTGCCACGCCTGTCAGTGGTGCTCACGTTCGTCGTGGTGCTGATTGCGGTGATCAGCCTGTTCAGCCACAAGCTTGGGCTCGAGCGCGGCCTATCCGTTTCACTGTTCCCCATGGTCATCCTGACCATGACCATCGAGCGCCTCTCCATCACCTGGGAAGAACGTGGCGGCGGTCATGCGTTCAAGGTGGCGGTCGGTACGCTCATCGCGGCAGCGCTGGCATTCCTGCTGATGAACATTCCGGAGCTGACTTATTTCATCTTCACCTTCCCGGCAGTGCTGCTGATCATGGTCGGCTTCATGCTCGCGATGGGGCGTTATCGCGGCTACCGCCTGACCGAACTGTTTCGTTTCAAAGCCTTTTTGAAGGATTGAGCCATGTTCGGTCTAATCAAGACGTGGAAGGCCCTCGAAGCCAAAGGCATCATGGGCATCAACCGCCGCAATGCGGACTACGTGCTCAAATACAACAAGCGCAACCTGTATCCGATCGTCGATGACAAAATCATCACCAAGGAACGGGCCATCGAGGCCGGCATCGACGTCCCGGAAATGTACGGGATCATCGAGACCGAGCGTGATATCGAGAAGCTCAAGGACATCGTCAAAGACCATACCGACTTCGTGGTCAAGCCGGCACAGGGTGCCGGCGGTGACGGCATCCTCGTCATCGCTGATCGCTTCGAGGGGCGTTATCGAACGGTGTCAGGGAAAATCCTGACTCATGACGAGATCGAGCATCAGATTTCCAACATCCTCACCGGCCTGTATTCGCTGGGTGGGCACCGCGACCGCGCTCTGATCGAGTACCGCGTCACCCCCGACCCGATCTTCAAAAGCATCAGCTACGAAGGCGTTCCGGACATCCGCATCATTGTTCTGATGGGCTACCCGGTCATGGCCATGCTACGCCTGCCAACTCGGCAGTCCGGCGGTAAGGCCAACCTCCACCAGGGTGCAATTGGCGTCGGAGTGGATCTGGCGACGGGCATCACGCTACGCGGCACCTGGTTGAACAACAAAATCACCAAACACCCAGATACCACCAACGCCGTAGACGGCGTACAACTGCCAAACTGGGACGGCTTCATGAAGCTTGCAGCCGGCTGCTACGAGCTTTGCGGCCTTGGCTACATTGGTGTGGACATGGTGCTGGACGAGGATAAGGGACCGTTGATTCTCGAACTCAACGCGCGTCCGGGCCTCAACATTCAGATCGCCAACGACTGTGGCCTGACCCACCGTGCACATGCCGTGGAGAATCGGGTCGCGGAGTTCAAGAAAAGTGGGGAGCAGGAAACCCCAGCAGAGCGAGTGCGATTCGCTCAGGAGCTGTTTGGCCATATTCCGGCTCACGATTAAGCCAAAGCCCGGCCCATTGGCCGGGCCACCTCCTCGAACGAAACACATCATGCCCCTCTGCACGCTTCACGCCCTTCCCTACCGCCCCGATCCAGCCTTCTGGTTCGAGCGCATTCGCCACGCGCCCGGCGCCGTGCTGCTCGACTCCGGCCGCCCGGTGGCAGAACGTGGCCGATTCGACCTGCTCAGCGCCTGGCCAATACAGGTATTAGAGCCGAGCGAGTCGGAAACAGGGGGCGAATTTTTTTCTAGACTACGCGAGGCGCTTCGTTCACTGGGCGATGCCGAAGCGCCGTCGGACATCGACCTACCCTTCGTAGGTGGCCTGCTGGGCTATCTCAGCTATGACTTCGGCTCACGACTGGAAAAGTTGCCTGATCATGCTGTCGATGACCTGGGCCTACCGCACGCCCGGTTCGGCGTCTATGACTGGGCCTTGGTGAACGATCACCAGCGTCAAATCACGCACCTGGTCTTTCATCCGTCGTTGGTCCAGGCGGAACGCAGTCGCCTGACCACCTTGTTCGAGACTGATTGGAAGTCTCCATCCTCGACGTTCAGCTTGTCGTCTGCTTTCGTCGCGGACCTGAAACCCGGCGAATATCAAGACGCTATCGCGCGTATCCAGCGATATATCCAGGCAGGTGACTGTTACCAGGTGAACTTCGCCCAACGGTTTAAAGCGACCTATAGCGGCGATCCGTGGCAAGCGTTCCGCCTCTTGCGCGACGCCTGCCCGACCCCCTTCGCCGGTTTCATGACGATGGAAGAAGGCGCAATCGCAAGCGTCTCCCCTGAGCGTTTCTTGCGCGTGAGCGACAGCACAGTCGAGACCCGCCCGATCAAGGGCACCCGTCCAAGAAATCTGGACCCGGAAAGCGATCTGGCTCAGGCCGACGCGCTGATGGCCAGCACAAAGGACCGGGCAGAGAACCTGATGATTGTCGACCTGCTACGCAACGACCTGGGCCGCAGCTGTGAGATCGGAAGCGTGCGGGTTCCGGAGCTGTTTTGCCTGGAGACCTACCCCAATGTGCATCACCTGGTCAGCAGCGTCACGGGGCGACTGGATCCGAACAAGGATGCACTTGACCTGCTCACCGGCGCCTTTCCGGGCGGATCGATTACAGGCGCACCGAAGATTCGGGCCATGGAAATTATCGATGAGCTAGAGCCGACTCGCCGCGCCATTTACTGTGGCTCACTGCTCTATCTGGACGTGCGTGGCGAAATGGACAGCTCTATTGCGATCCGCACTCTGCTGTTCCGCAAGAACGGCGTGTATTGCTGGGGCGGCGGCGGAATCGTGGCTGACTCGGCGTGGCAGGCCGAATATCAGGAGACGCTGGACAAGGTGAGCGTGTTGCTGAGAACGCTGGAGACGACGCTGGCGTCATAGGCTCCACGGGTCTTGGACAGCTACCGTGGAGCCTGGTCGTTTAGAGCGTCAGCTTGCGGTTAGATGCCTTGATGAATTCTTGCTTGAGCGCGTCGAAAGTATGCACCGCGGGAAACTGCGGGAACTCGCGGATTACGTTGTCCGGTGCGTGGAAGAGAATGCCTGCGTGCGCCTCGGAGAGCATGGTGGTGTCGTTGTAGGAATCGCCTGCTGCGATGATGCGGTAGTACAGGCTCTTCAGCGCAATGACCGACTGGCGCTTGGGGTCCTTCTGACGTAGCTGGTAATCCACGACGCGATCCGATTCGTCAGTGATCAAGCGATGGCAGAGCAACGTCGGAAAACCTAGCTGACGCATCAGCGGCTGCGAAAACTCATAAAAGGTGTCCGAGAGAATGACCACCTGGAAACGCTCACGCAGCCAGTCCACAAACTCGATGGCCCCATCCAGCGGCTTCAATGTGGCAATAACCTTCTGGATGTCCGACAGCTTCAGGTTGTGCTCATCCAGAATACGCAGCCGCTGCTTCATCAGTACGTCGTAATCAGGGATGTCGCGCGTGGTTGCCCGCAACGATTCGATTCCAGTGGCCTCGGCAAACGCAATCCAGATTTCCGGAACCAATACCCCTTCAAGGTCGAGACAGGCTATTTCCACGGACGCGCTCCTTACAGCAGAAAAATTGAAGCGGCACTCTAACGGCAAGGTTCCAGCGAAGCAACGCGCTGCTTATGCCACAAAGAATGGACGTTCTTCCTTAAACGTTATTTAGGGTAATAAAGACTCTTTGTTACCATCGCGCAGCAGAGCGCCAAGCGCCAACCAAGGAAGCCGCCTGATGAGCCAAACCATTGATATAGCCGAGCTGGCAGCCTCCTATGCCGGCAAATCCCCGCAGGACATACTCAAACTTGCCTTCGACCTCTTTGGGGATGACTTGTGGATCTCGTTCAGCGGGGCCGAGGATGTCGTATTGGTCGACATGGCCTGGAAGCTGAACAAGAACGTGAAAGTGTTCAGTCTCGATACCGGACGACTGCATAGCGAAACCTATCGGTTCATCGAACAGGTCCGCGAGCACTACGGTATTCCCATCGAAATCATGACGCCAGACCCGGCGCTGTTGCAGCCGATGGTTAACGAGAAGGGGCTGTTCAGCTTCTACCGAGACGGCCATGGCGAGTGCTGCGGGATTCGCAAGATCGAACCGCTGCGCCGCAAGCTGTCAGGCGTGCGCGCTTGGGCGACGGGCCAGCGCCGCGACCAAAGCCCGGGGACACGCAGCCAGGTTGCGGTTCTGGAAATCGACAACGCGTTCTCAACACCCGACCATAGCCTGTACAAGTTCAATCCGCTGGCCCAGATGACCAGCGAAGAGGTCTGGGGTTATATCCGTATGCTCGAGTTGCCCTTCAACAGCCTGCACGAACGCGGATTCATCAGCATCGGGTGCGAGCCTTGCACACGCCCAGTACTGCCTAATCAGCATGAGCGAGAGGGACGCTGGTGGTGGGAAGAGTCGACCCAGAAGGAATGCGGCCTACACGCCGGGAACCTGATCGCTAAAAACTAACGATCTACGCCGGGATCTCTCTACCAAGGGGCTTCAAAATGGCCCCTTGCCGAGCCTGGCGTACTGTTGTCGGTTTAATGGATGGGATGGCGGTCGAATTAGAAGGTCGGTAGGTCGACATCCATGAACAATTCATCCAGCTCCACTTTGTTTTTGCATTGCACAGCTTTCTCGAGCATTTCTCGATCAAGATGCGGGGCAAAGGTTTCGATGAAGTCACACATGAAGCCGCGCAGAAACGTGCCCCGACGAAAACCGATTTTAGTCACGCTGGGCTCGAACAGCTCGCTGGCGTCGAGCACGACCAGATCCGGATCGAGCTTCGCGTCGACGGCCATGCGCGCGACGATTCCGACACCCAACCCCAGGCGTACATAGGTCTTGATGACGTCGGCATCGGCGGCGGTAAACACCACCTTTGGCGACAGGCCCCGGTGGCTGAACGCTTCATCCAGCTTCGATCGCCCGGTGAAGCCAAACACGTAGGTCACGATTGGATGTTCGGCCAAGGCTTCCAGCGTGAGCTTCTGCAGCTTGGCCAACGGATGCCCCTGGGGCACAACAACGCAACGGTTCCAGCGATAGCAAGGCATCATCACCAGATCGCCAAACAGCTCCAGACCTTCAGTTGCAATGGCGAAATCGACGGTTCCGTCAGCCGCCATCTCGGCAATCTGCATCGGTGTGCCTTGATGCATGTGCAGGGAGACATCCGGGTATTGCTTGATAAATGCACTGATTACCGGCGGCAGAGCGTAGCGCGCTTGCGTGTGGGTTGTGGCAATGCTGAGCGTGCCACGTTTTTCATTAGAGAACTCCTGCGCAATCTGTTTGATGCTTTCGCACTTGCGCAGAATTTCTCCAGCGGTGGTGATTATCCGCTCTCCGGCTGGCGTAACCCGGGTCAGATGCTTCCCACTGCGCGCGAAGACCTCCACGCCCAGCTCGTCTTCCAACAGCCGGATTTGTTTGCTGATACCGGGCTGTGAAGTGAACAGGCTTTGCGCCGTTGCCGAAACATTGAGGTCATGGTGCGCCACCTCCCAGATGTAACGCAGTTGCTGAAGCTTCATAGAGATCCCTCAAAGGCCAATGGCGCCCGGGCGCCACCCATGTTTTTATAACGTTATGCACCAGAACTGAGAAATTCTAGGCCATTTCCATATGAATCGCCGGTAGGCCGCTGCTTGATCGGACATACCAGCGCGGCAAGCCTGACGCGTCAGTCCAGTCGAGCCACCTACCAAATCACACCTCACCCGCCGGCCACCGCCCTCGAGTCATGGCTGGACATGATTGAGCTTAGCAGCCGGGAACCAAATCACTATTGCACCGAGCCCGCCCTGCCACCTGCCGCGCCGGGGGCAGGCCAGATTGTCAGTGCGTGCGCGCCGACAAAAAACGCAGAGCTTGATACAGCGCCTCTGTTTTCGGCATCGCGAAACCAGCATCTGCCGCAGCGGCCAGCGGAGCCGCATAGATCGCATCGAGCTCCATCGGGCGCCCCTGCGCATGATCGTGGTACATGCTCGGCAGATAGTCGGGCATTTTATCGGTGAACGTCATCATTCGATCCACAAGCGCATCGGGTAGAGGTAGACCACAGGCAGCGGCGGCGCCGCAGGCTTCCAACATGATCGATTTGACCAAGGCTCGGCTGTCGGGGTTTGACATCAAGGGTGCTGTGCTGGCATCGAGCAGGACGGAGAGACCGTTATACGGCAGGTTCCACACCAGCTTCTGCCACCGCGCCTGTGCGAGATTCGTGGCTGCATTGGAATCGATGCCCGCCGCTCGAAACATGGCAACCGCTTCTTCTACCAGAAGAAGCTGATCAGCTTCACTGGCCGGCCCAGAATGGTAACCAATGTTCACCCCGCCTAGTGCCTGATGCTCGACGACACCCAACGCCGAGCGGTGCGCACATATCAAACAGAGGCCACCCAGCAGATGAAGGTCACTCGGAAGCGCTTGGCGCAAGGTCTCCTCGACGCCCAGACCGTTCTGCAACACCACGACCTTGGCGTCTTCCGCTGCAGCCTCGGCAATCAGAGGGGCCAACTCCTTATTACTGGTGCTTTTCGCTCCGATCAACAACCAGTCGCATTTCGGCATCTGGGCGGCAGTGCGATACGCCTGGACCGAGTTCAGGTGCATTGAGCCATGTACCGCGCTGTTTATCTGCAAGCCGTTCTGCAGGACCGTCTCGTACTCGCTTCGCAGAAGAAAGTGCACATCGTAGCCCGCCCGGGCGAGCATCGCGCCGTAAAAGCCGCCAATGGCGCCTGTACCAATGATTCCGATTCGGATGTTGGGAGCAGTCATGCAAGGACTCCAGCGGCAGATCAGTGAGGCGCCATGATGAGAGCGCGAATAAACGACCACCTTATCAGCGTCCACAGACAGCGCCCAGTGGCTATAAACAGCGGCATGACAGAACGGGTACCAGCGATATCCGGCCAACCGTCCGACTTCAAGGTGATTGTCGAGGCAACGCAATACGCGATAAGGTTCCGCTCCCCGCTGCGCCCTCAAGCTCTGCTCCGCCGCACCGGGGTTGGCTGGCGGACGGCATCTGTGACCCCGACGAGAACACGATGGCTGATTTACCGATCGACGACCTTAACGTTTCTTCCAACGAGACACTGATCACTCCAGATCAGTTGAAGCGTGAAATCCCGCTGACCACTGCTGCGTTGGCGACCGTCTCCGAAGGGCGACAGGTGATACGCAACATTCTCGACGGCAAGGATCATCGCCTGTTCGTCGTGGTGGGACCCTGCTCGATTCATGACTTGAAGGCCGCGCACGAATATGCCGAACGCCTCAAGGTGCTGGCCGATAAGGTCTCCGATAGCCTGTTTCTAGTCATGCGGGTGTACTTCGAAAAGCCACGCACGACGGTCGGCTGGAAAGGCCTGATCAACGATCCTTACATGGATGATTCGTTCAAGATTCAGGATGGCCTGCATATTGGCCGCGAGTTACTGCTCGACCTCGCTGAGATGGGTTTGCCGACTGCTACCGAAGCCTTGGACCCGATTTCCCCACAGTACCTGCAGGACCTGATCAGCTGGTCGGCCATCGGTGCACGTACCACCGAATCCCAGACACACCGAGAAATGGCCTCAGGCCTGTCCTCTTCGGTGGGTTTCAAGAATGGCACCGATGGCAGCCTGACAGTTGCAATCAACGCGCTGCAGTCGGTTTCCAGCCCGCACCGTTTCCTGGGCATCAACCAGTCGGGCGGAGTGTCCATTGTCACCACCAAAGGCAACGCCTACGGTCATGTGGTGCTGCGTGGCGGCAACGGCAAGCCGAACTACGATTCGGTCAGCGTTGCAGTATGTGAACAGGAATTGAGCAAGGCCGGCATCAAGCCGAACATCATGGTCGACTGCAGCCACGCCAATTCAAACAAGGATCCAGCCTTGCAACCACTGGTGATGGACAACGTGGCCAACCAGATCCTGGAGGGCAACAATTCAATCGTGGGTCTGATGGTGGAAAGCCACCTGGGCTGGGGCAGCCAGCCCATTCCCAAGGATTTGAACGATCTGAAATATGGCGTCTCCATCACCGATGCCTGCATCGACTGGGAAGCCACCGAAAAAGCGCTGCTCGGCATGCACACGAAGCTGAAGGACGTTTTGCCTAAACGCGCCCGCAGCTAACGCTGTCAGAGCCGAAAAAACGCCGCTTGCCGGCGTTTTTTTATCCCCGGTCAGGACCGTCCGCACCACCAGCCTGCCGTTCGATGTACCACTCAACATACGAGCAGGATGGAATAACCGTATATCCCTCGCGCTCGGCGTATTCCAGCGCATGCCGGGTCAACACCGCAGCCACACCTCGACCACGAAGCGCATCGGGCACGAAGGTTCGATAGATATCAAGCGTCTGCTTGCCTAGATCAACATAGGCCAGATAAGCGCGATGGCCATCCACGACTGTCTCGAACTGGTGGCTCGTTCGATCATGATGGATATTCAGCTGTTCGGTCATCTCGCCTCCTCAGCAGGCTGGACCTGCCATGATTGTCTGGAAGTTACGTGGATCACGCTCACGCACTCTCCGTTTTTATTGTTAGCTGGACGACGCATGCTACCGCCAGGCAAGACTTGGCTTCAATTGCTTAAATCATCAGCGCGCTGCAATGAACCGAATGGGCTGTAAACAAACGGTCAACGCCGATAAAAACTGCAACTTTTCGGCACTCGCACCGGTCCATGTAGCGAGTGCAGCGTTGGCTCTGATTGTTTTTCAATCAGTTCGGCCAGCAGATGCAGTTAAAAGAATGAGCATGCAGAAAAAATGTGGTAGCAGCTGCTTGGCTCAGTTTACTTAGCGCAACTAATCGGTAGTATGTGCGCGCCAACTTTCCATAACGGGAGTTGCCATGGATTTCATCCTTAAGGGGAACACGATGAACAACGTTCTGAAATTTTCTGCTCTGGCTTTCGCCGCAGTTCTGGCTACTGGTTGCAGCAACAGCATGACCAAAGAAAGCGAAGCCCGCCTGACCGCGACCGAAGACGCCTCTGCCCGCGCTCAAGCGCGTGCCGACGAAGCGTACAGCCGTGCCGACGAGGCACTGCAGGCTGCTCAGAAGGCTCAGCAGACTGCTGACGAAGCCAATGAGCGTGCGCTGCGTATGCTGGAACGCGCCAGCCGCAAGTAAGCTTCAGGCAATAAAAAGCCGACCTGCAATCAGGTCGGCTTTTTTATGGGCGCCTGGTTTTACAGACGCCATATGCAGGCTGCAAAATTCTAGAAGACGGGTTCTTCATGAGTGGCCAGAGCCTGGCCCTGCTCGGCGATCTGGATTGGCAGACCGTCCTCGCCCGCAATGATCTCACGAACCATTTCCCAGTCCAGCTGCAGCGAACCTGCAGGCTCGTCACGCTTGAGCAATGTGTTGATCACCACCGCATGCTTGTCCATGAGCGTCATCTTCTTTTCTTCGTCCTGGAGCGGAGTGTGCGCCTCCAAATAGACCTTGCCCTGGCTCACGCCAAATTTGTAAGGCTCATCGATGATCCGCACCGAGGTTCCAACCTTAACCAATCCCGCCAGCTCCAACACGTTGTGGTTGAGCATACGGAAGCAACCATGGCTGACGCGCATGCCGATTCCGAATTTCTTGTTCGAACCGTGGATGAGATAACCGGGCAACGCCAAGCTCATCTTGTAAGGACCAAGCGGAT
>JAKUTK010000052.1 GCA_022448005.1 Pseudomonas sp. | reverse complement strand
GGCGAGCCTGCTCCATACGAGCAAAGGTACGATCACCACCACCTTCTGCCATTGCATAGGTAGAGCTTGCTGCGATGGCGAGTAGTACAGAAAGGGATCTGAAAAATTTCATTACTTGTTACCTCGTTCGAAGACACGGGAGACCCAGCGCAGCTCCATAAACTGTAGTGGTCAACCCATCCCGGACAGTGGGTTAAGTTTTTCTTCGGCCACCGCAGCGGTAGCCCATCGTTGAATTGATGCGGCCTGATCCAGTTGTAGCGGTGCATCAGGTAATGACTGATGTCCCGTTGGGCCTCCTGAGCTGTCAGGTAACCGGTCGGTGAAATCCACTCCGATTTCAAACTGCGGAACAATCGCTCCATCGGCGAGTTATCCCAGCAGTTGCCCCGGCGGCTCATGCTCTGTTCCATCCGATATCGCCACAACCGTTGCCGAAACAGGCGGCTAGCGTATTGGCTGCCCTGATCGGAATGAAACAGTACCTGCTGCGGTTTGCCACGCTGTTCGTAGGCCATGTCCAGCGCCTTGATCACCAACTCAGCATCCGGCTTGGCAGAAATCGCCCAGCCGACTACTCGTCTTGTATGCAGATCCAACACCGCCGCTAAGTAATGCCAGCGACCTTGTGCCCAGATGTAGGTGATGTCGCCGCACCACACCTGATTGGGGCGCTCAGTGGTGAACTCGCGGTTCAGCCGGTTCGGGATATCTGGTCGCTCAACCGTAGCCTGCTTGTATGCGTGCGAGCCTGGCTGCTTGCTGACCAAGCCCAACTCACGCATCAACCGACGCACACGAAAACGGCCAATGCTGACGCCATCCTCACGCAGCATACCCAGAATGCTGCGACTGCCAGCCGAGCCTCGACTCTGGTTGAACAGCTGGTTAACCTGACTGCGCAGTGCAACGCGGCATGCATCAACACGGCAGCGTCGAAGCCGATGGGCGTAGTAGCAAGACCGCACCACGCCGAAGGCTGAACAGACCACTTCCACCGACTCCCGCTCACTTAACTGGTCTATCAGCGCGTACGATTGAACTCGTCCGACATCAAGAGAGCGGTAGCCTTTTTTAGGATCGCTTTCTCCCGTTCCAGTCGGTCGATCCTGGCTTCCAGCTCCTGGATTTTCTGCTGTTCGGGCGTCAGTGCTTTGCTCTTCGGGGTAACGCCCACGCGCTCCTCTTGAAGCTGTTTTACCCATCGGCGCAGGGCCGACTCAACCACTCCCAGTGAACGAGCTGCTTCGATATGGCTGTAGCCCTGATCGAGCACCAGGCAGGCGGCCTCTCGTTTGAACTCGGGCGTAAAGGAACGACGTTGCTTGGTCATCAGACACCTCTCTATGGCGAGCATTCTCGCCCTAAATGGGTGTCCGGAATCAGTAGACCACTACAAACAGAGGCTTGGGCTTGTGTCTAAGCTAACCGAGCGTACCTGTCAAAATGCTGATTTGGACATTACGGTTTCGTCAGCAATTCAGACAAGCAGTGAGCGCAAGCGGCCTTGCTTCCAGCGGTCAAAAAAAAGGCGCCATTTAGGCGCCGATAGGCCAAAGGAGCATGGAAAGGCCAAAAAGCAGAGTGTGGGAGCAACTGCTGATGTAGACGTTAACACTACAAGCTGTCAGACAGATGATGCGAGCATTACGTTTCTGTAAGGTACTGGCTGCACGCCCTGACAATCGGCACACTGTTCCAAATGCCGGAGGGAATACTTTCATGAAGCTTCTTGTTGCTGAAGACGAGCCGAAAACAGGCACCTACCTACAGCAGGGGCTCTCAGAGGCAGGCTTCACAGTCGATAGAGTTGAAAACGGGACCGATGCTGCTCAGCACGCGCTTCATACCACATACGACTTGCTCATCTTAGACGTGATGATGCCTGGCCTGGATGGGTGGCAGGTTTTACAGAAAGTCCGCGCTGCCGGTAATGAGGTTCCCGTGCTCTTTCTCACCGCCCGAGACGGGGTTCAGGATCGAGTAAAGGGATTGGAGTTGGGCGCTGATGATTATCTCATCAAGCCGTTTGCCTTCTCCGAATTGCTAGCCAGGATCCGTACGTTGCTTCGCCGCGGCAATAATGCTCCCAACCAAACAATACTCAAACTCCTCGACCTTGAGGTCGATCTGCTCAGGCGTCGGGTTACGCGATCGGGGAAACGAATAGACCTAACTGCAAAGGAATTCGCTCTTCTTGAGCTATTACTTCGGCGTCGCGGGGAAGTGCTCTCAAAGTCACTTATCGCCTCCCAAGTATGGGACATGAATTTCGACAGCGATACCAATGTGATTGAGGTGGCGGTACGACGGCTGAGAGCAAAAATCGATGATGAGTTCGAACCTAAGCTCATACAAACCGCGCGTGGGATGGGCTATTTGATCGACGCGCCAGACCGCTAGGGATGGTCTGAAGTAGACCATGTATTTCTGGCTGACTTCGGCCCTGCCGATTTCAAAAACGGCGATTCGGCTAAAAAACGATCAAGTCATCCGCTCTTTCCCGGTTTTTAGCCGGCGCGAGCACCTCGCGGCGGCCATTTCCCGCATTACAGACGCACCTCTCCTGCATTGGTCAGCAAATGTCTGCGCGCCATCCACAGGTTCGACAGTGCGAACAGTGTCACCAGCTGCGCGGTGTTTTTAGCCAGGCCACGGAAGCGTGTCTTCACATAGCCGAACTGGCGCTTGATCACCCGGAACGGATGCTCGACCTTGGCACGCACCTGCGCCTTGGCCTTCTCGATCTTGCGCTTGGCTTTGTACAGCGCGCTGCGCTTACTCACCTTCTTGTACGTGCTGCGGCGGGCCGCGATCTGCCAGATCACCTCTCGGCCGTCATGTTCCGGGCGCTTCTCTACGCCGGTGTAACCCGCGTCAGCCCCAACCATGTTTTCCTTGCCGTGCAGCAGTTTGTCGACCTGGGTAACGTCTGCAATGTTGGCTGCCGTACCCACCACGCTGTGCACCAGGCCGGACTCGTCATCAACGCCGATATGCGCCTTCATGCCGAAGTAATACTGGTTGCCCTTCTTGGTCTGGTGCATGTCCGGGTCGCGCTTGCCGTCCTTGTTCTTGGTCGAACTCGGCGCATTGATCAGTGTGGCATCGACGATGGTGCCTTGGCGCAACGACAAGCCTCGGTCACCCAGGTAGCCATTGATCACGGCCAGGATGCCGGCAGCCAACTCGTGTTTCTCCAGCAAGCGACGGAAGTTGAGGATGGTCGTTTCGTCAGGGATGCGCTCCAGGCTCAGCCCAGCAAACTGGCGCAAGATAGTGGTCTCGTACAGCGCTTCCTCCATCGCCGGGTCGCTGTAGCCGAACCAGTTTTGCATCAGATGGACACGCAGCATCGCCATCAGCGGATAGGCCGGTCGGCCGCCTTCACCCTTGGGATAATGCGGCTCGATCAAGGCAATCAAACCCTTCCACGGCACCACCCGATCCATTTCGATCAGGAACAACTCCTTGCGGGTCTGTTTGCGCTTGCCGGCGTACTCGGCGTCGGCGAAGGTCATCTGCTTCATCGGAAAACTCGGCGGGTTGCGTCCGGGTATTTTGCCAAAATCAGGAAGTCTTTTTCAGACCATCCCTAGAGCGAAAGCTTGGCATTCCACGCGGTGGGCCAAGCTACCGGTACCTATGCGGTAAAGGCGAGCCACCGAGCAAGGAGCGGTGCCGAACCTCAGTTCTCCGAGCTAGATTTCTTCGGCTGTGGCACGAAGAAGATGGGTCTCTGCGGGGGAGCTATCAGAATATCAGTGGATTTGATGCTAGTGCCCTTGCGACGCCTGGTCTTGCCATCCTTACCGACCGCCAGCAAATCACCGGTCGCAACAGCGATATCGAGCGCCTGCTTTACGCGAAACTCGTCAGCCATGGTGTAGTTGGTCAATCCGCTCATCAGGCCCAGGAAAGGTTGCCGTTCTACCTCGTAGACCTGTTTGGGCAAGAGCTCTGAAAGTTCTCCCCGGATGCGGTCATCGGTGGCATCGTCGAAGTGATGCTCATCCAACAGCAAATCGTGTTGGCCTGTCACGGCGATATCCCGATTGGCGTCGTAGCCGAAAAAGCTGGAAGGCGACAGCATATGGGAAAAGTTGTTGCCGTATTTCCAGTGGATCTTCTTCATCACATCGTTGGCGCGGTAGTTGTTCGCCAGATGGATAAACCAATAGGCCATCGGGTTGCTGCCAGCAGGGCGGATGAAGAACACGGTCATGTACTGGGCACCGCTTTCCTGTTTGATCCCCTCAGACAGATGGCGTTGGATCAGGTACTGCCAATTGCGAGGCTGATGCGCCTTCAGCTCTTTCAGCATGCTCCATGGCACATGGTGATCCAGACCGATATTGGCGATGGCCTTCCGATTCGCTTGGCGGTCAGCCAGGTACGTGACCAGAAAATCGACGTTGAAGGTAAGCAGCACTTCGGCATTGCTGAGGTGCTGGAAAATCCATTTGATCTTGGGGAACGGCACGTCGCCATAACCGTACTGATCCAGCAGGAAGAGCACACGCTCACCCTTGCCGAAATGCTTGAGCTTTTGAGCGATGGTCGGCAATGCTGCTGTGAATTCAGCGCTATGCAGGTGGACATCCTGGCCAAGCCGAGGAGCATGACCACGCGCGGCCAATACTGAATGCAAGCAGGCAATGTTCTCGGGCTTTACATCTACGAAATAGTGCTGGGAACGGATGGGGCGCGGCTTGATGCGCTCCAGGTTGTTGCGGACCTCCGAAGCCTGAATCGCCTCCAGTGCAATCACGGGAGAGCCGAAGTGATTCCCACCTACGCCGTCGTGGTATATACCTCCACCACTGAAGCCATCGACGATCGACAAGCCTAGTTCTGGCATCAACTGATTTCGCAGTAGCACGTCGATGTAAGTCTGGATGTACTCATCGATGATCTGATGTTTGATCTTGCTGTGCGGATCGATGGTCGGGAAGGTCTGCGTGCCCCAATCCCAACGGTACTTCTCGTCATCCTTGGCCATGCGTATTCCTTGTGTTGGTATCAGGCGAGGTTGAGCAGCGGGATTTCATCCCAGGTCTGACCGTTCAACAGTCGACCGTTGGCTTTCTTCGAGCGTTTCACGCCATCGGCACCCCATCCGCCCCATTGCTTGAAGAAGAACGCTGAGCCAGAGGCGTCGCACTGGCGATGAATGTTGTCGACCCATTCCTGTTTCATCGGGCGAGCCTTGGGGCCCGACTCACCGCCGACAATGACCCAGTGGATATCGGTCAAATCCAGCTCCCCCAGATCTTCTAGCAGCGGCTCAGCAGAGAGGAAGCGAATCGTGGCATCTACCCGGCGCAGGCAGTCGATCCTCGGCACACCATATTCGCGGTCTTCAACCGACACCCCCAGCCAGGCATTGACTGGAGGCGTCCGCTTGCTGAAATACTCAGCTAGTCGCTCGGCACGCTTGGTGAGGATCTGGAAGGTGTGCTGGGAAGCCTTTCGGATCACCTCGAATACTTGGTCGATGTATTCGTCCGGTACATGCTCGTGGAACAGGTCAGACATTGAGTTGACGAAGTAAATGGTCGGTTTCTTGCGCTGTAGCGGCTCCTGCAACTTCTCCGGCCGCAGGCTCAGGCGAAAGCCGTTTTCATAGCCCAGCGTTCCCATGGCCTGCAGCCGGTAGGCCATGTTTTCCGCATAGCAGTGTTTGCATCCGGGCGACACCTTGGTGCAACCCACGACGGGGTTCCAGGTCATTTCCGTCCATTCGATGCTGGTCTGCGTACTCATTTCACCGTCACTCCTGTCGTGCAGCGATGTTAGTGAGAAGCTGGCAGTTGCGTCAAAGTGCCAGTATTGAATTCAACAGCGGGCCTGACCGCCAGGCCACCAAATGAAATAGCGGGATCGATGTACCGCATGGCCGACTTGATGTCTTTCCAGCCCACATAGGTCATCAAGCCTTTGAGGTCCCATCCATTGGCTGTGGCCCATGTAGCGAAGCCGCGGCGCAAGGAGTGACTGGTATAAAGTTCAGCCGGGATCCCGGCGCGTTGAAGAATCTGGCGCAGCAGGCTGATCAGGCTACCCGGGTGTAAAGCATCCTCGCTGAGATGCCCCCAGCGATCCAGGCGACGGAACACGGCTCCTCGAACGATACCTGCAGTACTGATCCAGTCGAGATAGGCCTGTACCGGGCATAGTCGCTTTAGCGCCGGCGTGTAGTGCGTCGTACCGCGATTTTCTCGGTCCCCCTTGCTCTGTGGCAGAAACAGACGCATGCCTGCGCCTGCTTCGGCTTGAATATGCTCGACCCGCAGCCGGCAGAGCTCATCACTGCGAAAGCCTCGCCAAAAACCGATCAGCAGTAATGCCATGTCGCGCCGGCAGCGCAACAGGTTCGCTAAATCGCCCCGCATCCGAGCTCGATCTGACTCCTGATCCAGCCATTGGGCTGCCTGCTCTAAGTGCTGCAGCTGCAGAGGGGCCGCTTGCTTGACCTGTGCCGGATGTAGGGTGCGGATGCCCTTGAGTACCTGACGCACCGTGGGAGTCTTCGTTGGGTCTGGAAATCCTTGGATGATATGCCATTGAGCGAGAGCAGCTAAGCGTTGCTTCAACGTGTTCACGCTCAGCGTATCCGCATAGTTCACCAGGTAGCGGACAACGCTATCGCCTGTCGCGGGCAGAAATCCGCCCCAAGTCACTTCGAAGTGCTCGATGGCCGACTGATAGCTACGGCGGGTGTTTTCCCGCGTACCGGCTTGTAGGTAGCGCCCGACGTCTTTCATCGTCTGAGATGCCTTTATGTACTGAAAAACGGTCACTGAACGACCGTTTGCGCCATTCATATTGAATAATGCTTCATTATTTTATCTGAATTTAACTATAACACCTCGCTTTACAACGGCAAGTTTTAGTACGTAAATACGTAGTATGTAAAACGATACGAAATCGTAGGAGCAACCATGGCCCGCGGCGGCATTAATAAAGTACTGGTTCGGAAGGCCCGCCAAACCATCTTGGCGCGAGGCGAGAATCCCAGCATCGATGCGGTGCGGGTCGAACTCGGTAACACCGGCTCGAAAACCACCATTCACCGCTACTTGAAAGAGCTCGAAGATGCTGAGCGCGGCCGGGACGCGGCCTCGATCCCGCTCAGCGAGCAGCTGGCCAATCTGGTGTCCCAGTTGGCAGATCAGCTAACGGAAGAGGCTCAGGCCGATGTGGCCCAGGAGCGGGAGCAATTGGCACGCGAACGGCTCGATTTTCAGAACCAGGCTCGGCTGGCCGAAAGCCGAATCCAGCAGTTGGAAAGTCAGTTCAGCGGGCTTACGGAACAGCTCCAGGCTGCCCAGCACGCGTTACAGCAGGAGCAGCAGCACCGCCAACAGGGCGAGATCGAGAACGCCCGTCTGTTGCAGGCCAACCGCGACCTGGAGGAGCGCCTAAAGGACCGCGATGGACAGATTCGCTCGCTGGAGGAAAAACATCAGCACGCCCGTGATGCCCTGGAGCACTATCGCCAGGCCGCCAAGGAGCAGCGTGAGCAGGAGCAGCGCCGGCACGAGTCTCAGGTGCAACAGCTGCAACTGGAGCTGCGGCAGTTACAGCAGACCCTGATCGTCAAACAGGATGAGTTGACCCAGCTCAACCGCGACAACGCACGGCTGCTCGCCGAGGCGCGGCAGTTACAGAAGGATCAACATACGCAGCAGCAGCTTCTCACCCAGAAGGCTCAGGCCTTAGAGGTCGCTCAGCGCTCGCTGACCGGAATGGAGCGTACGAATGATGCCTTGGAACAACGCAGTAACACTTTGCAGGCCGAAGTAGCCCGGCTTGGTGAAAGGGCCGAGGTTCAGGCACAAAAAGCGCAGACCTTACAGGAGCGTTTGTCCGAAGCTCTCTTGCAACTGAAGCTGATTGAGCATTCACCGCCTGCCAACGGCGGTGCGGATAGCCATGAACCGTTACCGGGGCCAGAAGCAGACACGCCTTAACTTGGGCGGGTCGGACAGACAGGTCATATTTGATCGCATGAGTGGCTAATGCGAGGCCAACTGCAAATGCTCTGGGGCAGGCCGCTACGAAGTTAGCTGACCGGCGAGGATTTTATGAAGGACACGCTGGAAAAAAGTTGGCGCACCTTGCGTGAATTTCCTCAGTTTGGCGGGGCGCCAACTGAGCAACGCCGCCGACGGACTGGATTTGGCAGGGTCGCATCGTCGTGAATGAGATGCTACGAACCGGTCTTTGGCCGGCATACTCAACCTTCGGCCCAAAAATCATCCTTGCGCACCAAACCGAACTCATCCTGATTGGTGTCAAGCTCATCATCAAACATGGTGTTAACCATTCGCTCCCGACGTAGCATGGCCAGCGTTCGGAAAAAGCAGGGCTCGCAGAGGTGAACCTCATAACGCTCACCATCATGCTTGGAACCATAGCCCCAACACGCTTGAAGAACGCCAAACTGGTGGCCATAGCCCTCAATACTTGTGCTTTGGCAACAAGCGTCACAGGTAACGTCTGAAGTCGTTTCCGTTGGCTGCATTGCAATGTGCCGCATGATCATCACCTCCGAGGAGAGGAAAGTTTACAGCTGCCATCGAGCCCACATTTGAGACCGGAAATGGAAGGTGTCGCGAAGGCCGCCTCGAACCATCACCGGGGAGAAGGATATCTTGAGGCTAATTGAAGGTGGGCGAACATGCGCAAGCATGTGAGAGCAACACAATGCCTAGAAATCAAACATTTATGGTTTGAATGTCTTAATTTTCCGTGATCTCGTTATGATGCCATAAAAATTCCCATCATGAAAAAGGCCTGATAAATCAATCAGGAAGGAGGGATGTGAGTGAATTTTCCCGTTATCTCGGCATGGCCCCCATCTGCGAACGGAGACCGGCGCGTTCCGAAGCATTGCCGCCAGCAGCTTGCGACGCGGAGACGTGGTGAGGGTCGAGGCCAGTGAACTGATCCCCGGTGATGGTGAAGTCATCGAGGGCATCGCCGCCGTCAACGAGGCAGCGATTACCGGTGAATCGGCACCCGTTATCCGCGAATCGGGCGGCGACCGCTCTGCGGTCACCGGCAATACGCGCGTGGTTTCCGACTGGTTGCTTGTGCGTATCAGCAGCGATCCAGGCGAGTCCACGCTGGATCGTATGATTGCGCTGGTGGAAGGCGCCAAACGACAGAAGACACCCAACGAAGTCGCGCTCGACGTTTTGCTGATCGGGCTCACGCTGATCTTTCTTGTCGTGGTTGCCACGTTGCAACCCTTTGCCCGATTCTCAGGTGGGGATCTCCCGCTGGTATACCTGGTGGCGCTGCTGGTCACGCTCATTCCTACCACCATTGGCGGCCTGCTTTCTGCCATCGGGATCGCCGGCATGGATCGACTGGTGCGGCTCAACGTCATCGCCAAGTCTGGACGGGCAGTGGAGGCCGCCGGCGATGTTCAGGTGTTGCTGCTAGACAAGACCGGCACCATCACCTTTGGCAATCGTCGTTGCACGGCCATGTTCAAGGCACCAGGCGTTTCATCGACCGAACTCTCATGGGCTGCGCTGCTGTCATCGCTGGCCGACGACACGGCAGAAGGTAAATCCATCGTTGAATATCTGCGCGGCCTTGACCCGGTAAAGGCGCCGGCTGGGCATGAAGTGGCAGGTATCCCTTTCACTGCCGAAACCCGTTTGTCGGGTGCGGATCATGAGGGCCACTGCTACCGCAAAGGCGCTGTCGATGCCGTGTTGGGCCATCTGGGACTTGTACGCGAGCAGATTCCGATGGTGCTGGCGAGAGAAATTCAAACGATTGCACAGAGCGGGGGGACGCCCTTGCTGGTATGCGCGGATGACCGCCTGCTCGGCGCGATCCATCTCAAGGACGTAGTCAAGCCGGGCATCAAAGAGCGCTTTGCCCAGCTGCGCCAGCTGGGTATACGGACCGTCATGGTCACCGGAGACAACCCCCTGACGGCCGCTGCAATTGCCGCCGAAGCGGGCGTCGATGACGTGATCGCCGAAGCGACGCCGGAAAAGAAGCTGCAGCGGATTCGCCAGGAGCAGGCAGACGGCAAGATGGTTGCGATGTGCGGTGACGGCGCCAACGACGCGCCAGCGCTGGCACAAGCGGACGTGGGCATGGCCATGAACGATGGCACTCAGGCCGCGCGCGAGGCTGCGAATCTCGTCGACCTCGACTCGGACCCGACCAAACTGCTGGATGTGGTGCAGGTGGGCAAGCAACTGCTGGTAACCCGAGGCGCATTGACCACGTTCTCGATTGCCAATGACGTGGCGAAGTACTTCGCCATCCTGCCGGCTCTTTTCATTGGCCTATACCCGCAACTTGCCGCGCTGAATGTGATGCAGCTTCACAGCGCATCGAGCGCGATCCTGTCAGCCATTGTCTTCAACGCACTGATCATCATTGCCTTGATTCCGCTGGCCCTGCGGGGCGTCAACGTCAAAGCGGCCGACTCGGCCAGCCTTTTGCGGCGCAACTTGCTGGTCTATGGCCTGGGTGGGCTGGTCGCGCCCTTCGTTGGGATCAAGCTGATCGACATGCTGCTGACCGCGGTGGGTCTGGTCTGAACTTTGCCGCGCCTGATGGCGCGGCTTTTGGAGAAAAACATGTTCAAACACATTCGTCCGGCGCTTGCCGCGCTGATCCTGATGACGCTGATAACCGGCGTGCTCTATCCACTGTCTGTTACGGCCGTGGCGCAGTTGGCGTTCGCCGAGCAGGCCAACGGAAGCTTGGTGCGCGACCGGGAGGGGCAGGTGATAGGCAGTGCGTTACTGGCCCAGCCTTTCGAAGGGCCAGAATGGTTTCACCCACGTCCGTCTGCCGCCAGCTATGCAACCGTTGCCAGCGGCGCGAGTAATCTGGCTCCGAGCAACCCTCTGTTGGTCGATCAGGTCCGTGAGCGCGTCAGCGAATGGAACGGCACGGCTCAACAGCCCGTGCCGATGGAGTTGGTGACGACGTCCGGTAGCGGCCTGGACCCGCACCTCACCTTGGCCGCCGCGAAGTTTCAGGCTGTCCGTGTTGCTGCCGCTCGAGGGGTCTCTGAGCAAGCGCTGGATCGCCTGATTCAGGCGCAGCTGACGACGCCTCTTGTAGGCCCGGCCATCGTCAACGTACTGGCTCTGAACCTCGCCCTGGCGGACAATCCGCAGCCTGATTCCGGCGAGTGAAATGAATGAGCGATGCTCAACGTGCCGATGCCCTGCTTGATGACGCGCCTCGCGAAGGACGCGGGAGGCTCAAGGTATTCCTTGGCGCGGCACCTGGCGTAGGCAAGACCTACGCGATGCTTCAGGCCGCACAGCGCCAGCGACAGCTAGGGCGCGATGTGCGGGTAGGGGTGGTCGAGACTCACGGGCGTGCGGAAACCGAGGCGATGCGGGTCGGATTGGCGGAACAGCCGATGCGCCGCAGCGAGTATCGAGGCGTGACGCTGTTCGAAATGGACCTCGACGGCCTGCTGCAAGCGAAGCCAAGTCTTGCGCTGGTCGATGAGCTGGCGCACAGCAACGCGCCCGGCAGCCGGCATGCCAAACGCTGGCAGGATGTCCTTGAGCTGCTCGATGCGGGTATCGATGTCTACACCACCGTCAACGTTCAGCACCTCGAGAGTCTCAACGATCAGGTGCGCGGTATAACCGGTGTGCAGGTCAGGGAAACGGTCCCGGACTGGGTGCTTCATCAATCCGACGATATTCTGCTGATCGATCTGCCGCCGCGTGAGCTGTTGGAGCGTCTTCGTGAGGGTAAGGTCTACGTGCCGGAGCAGGCACGTGCAGCGATCGATGCCTTCTTCACTCAAACCAACCTGACCGCGCTCCGCGAATTGGCGATGCAGACCGCAGCGGCGCGGGTGGATGCAGACCTGCATCGACGCCACCGGTTGCAGGGGCAAACCGCTCCGGCAGTCCGGGGCCGCTTGCTGGTAGGGATCGAGGGTGATGCGTACGCGGAAGGACTGGTCAGGCATGCAGCCCGGGTCGCTGAACGCCGGCATCTCCCATGGTCGGTCGTGCATGTCGACACCGGCGCGAGTCGAGGCGAGATTCAGCTCGGCTATCTCCAGTCCGCCCAGCAACTGGCCGAACGTCTTGGCGGAGAGGTTGTGGAGCTGCGTGACGAGCGGGTGGCGCGAACGCTCATCGAACATGCCGTTGAGCGTCGCGCCACCCTCGTGTTGGTAGGCAGCGGCGGAGCGCGTCAGGTGTGGAAGTGCTCGGTGCGCCGATCGGTAGCTGAGCAACTGATCAAGGGTGGGCGCGGACTGGAGATCAGTGTGCTTGGCCAGGAGCCTGCACTGGCGGCAGCACCCGTGAGAACCACAGCTCCGCTGGATTGGCGTCAGTATCTGCTTGCTGTGCTGGCGACCTTGACCGCCACAGGCGTGGCACTGATGTTGTCCCGCTATCTGGCGTTGCCTAACATTTCGCTGGTATTCCTCGCGGCCGTGCTGGTGGTTGCCGTGCGCAGCAGTCTGGGGCCGGCACTGGCCTGTGCGGGGCTGTCGTTTGTTCTTTACGATTTCCTGTTCATTCCACCGACGTTCACGTTCATCGTCGCGCGTCAGGAGGACGTCCTGACGCTTATGTTTTTCCTCTTGATGGCGATGCTCGCGGGCAATCTTGCCAGCCGCCAACGGCGACAACTTCAGGCGTTGCGTCAGACTCAGGCGCAGACCACTGCTTTGCTCGATCTCTCGCGCCAGTTGAGTGCTGCCACCGATGTTCAGGCCGTAGGCGCGGCCGCTGTTCGCCAGTTGCAACTGCTGGCGAAGCTGGAAGCCGTCATCGCGACGCGCGGCAAGCAGGGGAAATGGATGTTCATCGGGTCTGAGCCGCTGCTGGCCGAGCAGGAGCGGGGGGCTGCTGAATGGGCGTTCAAGCATGGTCAGCCAGCGGGGAAGGGAACGGATACCTTGCCCAGTGGGCAATGGTGGTGGTTGCCCTTGAGTGGCGACGGTCAGCCGCTGGGCTTGCTGGGCATTCGCCAGCTGGGCGCAGACCAGGCAGGGCTACAGAAGCGTCGCCTGATCGCTGCGCTCGCTCAACCCTTGGCGCAAGCACTGGGGCGCGCCACGCTGGCCCAGGAATTGGAAGCGGCCCGACTGCACGGGCAGACCGAGGAGCTGCGCAGTGCGTTGCTTGCTTCCGTGTCCCACGATCTGCGCACACCGCTTACAGCCATGCGTGGCTCTATCGACAGCCTGGCGAGCCTGGGGCACAGCATGAGCGAGGCGGATCGGCAGGAGCTGCTTGAGGCGACGCGTGACGAAGCCGAGCGCCTTGACCGCTACATCCAGAATTTATTGGACATGACGCGCCTCGGTCACGGCGGCCTGAAGCTGATCCGTGACTGGACGACACCTGCCGACATCGTTGCCAGTGCCCTGCAACGCCTGCACCGTGTGCTAGCAGAGCTGCAGCTTGAGGTGCTGGTCCCCGATGATCTGCCGCTTTTGTACGTCCACCCTGCATTGGTCGAACAGGCGCTGGTCAATGTGTTGGAGAACGCGGCCCGTTTTTCTCCACCTCAAGGCAGGCTGCAGATTGCAGTCTCGACAGGAGCCGGCACCCTGCGTTTCATCGTCAGCGATGAGGGCCCTGGCGTGCCCGAGGCGGAACGTGAACGCATTTTCGACATGTTTTATACGGCAGCGCGCGGCGATCGGGGCGGGCCGGGCACTGGACTCGGCCTCGCCATTTGCCAAGGCATGATCGGCGCACATGGGGGGCGGGTGTTCGTTGCAGACGGGCTCGGCGGAAGAGGCGCGAGCGTCACGCTGGAGCTTCCGCTACAACCTCAGCCTGAGATGGAAAAGGACCTCACGTGAGTCAGCAAGCCAGCATATTGATCATCGACGACGAGCCGCAGATCAGAAAATTTCTTCGCATCAGCCTCGGCTCTCAGGGCTATCGCGTGAGCGAGAGTGGAGACGGTCAGGGCGGTCTGGCCTCGGCAGCCTTGAACAAACCCGACCTGGTCGTGCTCGACCTAGGCCTCCCGGACATGGACGGGCAGACCGTGCTGCGCGAATTGCGCGAGTGGAGTCAGGTGCCGGTGATCGTACTGTCGGTACGGTCGAGCGAGACCGAGAAGGTCATGGCGCTCGATGGCGGAGCGAATGACTACGTGACCAAACCATTCGGCATCCAGGAGTTCCTCGCTCGGGTCCGTGCACTGCTGCGTCAGAACCAAGGGGCATCGAGCGGGCCGGCGCAGGCGATGTCTGGTCCGCTATGCATCGACTTCGCGTACCGACGGGTTAGCGTGGACGGGCAGGAGATCAGCCTGACTCGCAAGGAGTATGCGGTACTGGCCGAGCTTGCCCAGCACACAGGCCGGGTCGTCACGCAGCAGCAGCTGCTCAAGGACATATGGGGGCCCAGCCACAGCGGCGATACCCATTACCTGCGCGTGGTCGTCGGCCATTTGCGGCGCAAGCTCGGCGATGACCCGTCCGCGCCGCGGTTCATCATTACCGAGGCGGGAGTGGGCTACCGACTGGTTACGGACTAGGCGTTCCGGGTTACATCTCAAACTCGTTGGCCTGGGTGTCAGTTCGCAGCGCCGTTCAGGCTGGCTGCATTCGCGGATGCCGGAAAAACCACACGGCCAGCGGCGTAGCGAGTGCTACCACCATCCAGCCCAGCAAGCTGATCGCAACAGGCAGGCCGTAGTGGTCGGCGACCCAGCCGACGCCGAGCAACGGCGCGATGCTGCCAACGTAGCCGCACACCAGGTAGGTCGAAATCAGCCCCGAGCGCTCGGTAGGGCTGGCAATACGGTTGACCATGCTGATGCCGGCCAACAGGCACATGCCATGGCCCGCAGCAGCAGCGCAGACGCCGATGATGAATACCAGCGACGAGCCGGCCGTGAAGTTGAGTACGAGCATTGCGTTACTCAACACCACTGACAACAGACCGAGCAGTCCGCACCAGCGCAGACTCATCCGCGCGCAGGCCAGTTGCATCATGGCGGAAGCGAGCAGAATGACGCCAATGGAGGTGCCGCTCACCACCGGGCCATGCCAGGGCAGCATTTTCTCCAGAAACAGCGGGGCCATCGACGCGTAGATCCCGAACACGCCAAAGGCGAAAAAAGGGCACACACAGGTCAGCAGAAACGCCAGCGAATCCTGGCGTGAGGCCCAGGTCAGCCGCGGAATGAACGTACGTAAACCCAGTGGTGCGGCTGCGCTGAGCTCTGGATGCGGCTTGAGCTGCACCCGCATCAAGGCGTAGACACCCAGCACGCCGAGGATCAAGGACGGGATGTAGGTGGTTTTCAGCGGGTGCGCGAACCACTGGCCAATGACGCCGCCAGTAAGCGGGCCAAGGCCGAAGCCCAAGGCAAGCAGGAAGCTGGTGATCATCGATATCCGCTGCGACGCGCCATCACGGGAAATCTGCACCAGGCCCACTGACGCGCTGGTCACGATCAGGCTTGAAGAAAGACCGACCGCAAAACGGCCGATGTTGAGGCTCGGCAGGTTCCACGCCAGCATCGTCACCAGCGTCCCAGCCCAGCCGAGCAGCAAGCCACTGAGCATGACCTTGCGAAAGCCCAGGGTGTCGGACAGGCGGCCCATTAACATCAGCCCGAAAAGCGCCCCTGCCATATAGATGATGTAAATCAGCGATATATCGCTGGTACGAAGCTGCCACGCCTGCTTGTACAGCGGGTATAGCGGCGAGATGAGCGCTGTGCCCATGACACCGACGCACATGGCGAAGCACACCCAGGGAAAAGGGGACCACGTTTGTTTCATTGATAAAGCCCGATTTGACGTGAGAATGGCGTCATTCCAGCGCTGCCCGCATGGGGGCATGAACGCCCTGATCATTAGGCGCCTACTGTATCGGCTCGAAGTGAACTCCGGGCACTCATTCGTTCGGTGATTAACGACCCATGAGCCCGGCGTTCAGTCTGTGGTCTTCCTCTTGCGCAACGCAGTGCCTAGCGCAAGGTCAGCTCGTCGCCGCGCTCCTCCTGCCAATCATCGAGGCTTGGGGCTGCCGCTTCGCCATCCATGCGATGGATGATGGTGAAGTAATCCTGCTTGAACCTGTCCTGCATGATTTCATCTCGCGATCGAACCCGGACCGCGTAGATGCTCTGGACGTTCTGATGATCAAAGCTGCGCCAGTACTGTTCATCCTTGAGCAAGCTGTAGCGATAGTCTTCCAGCGCCTTGATGACTTTTTCGCTGTGCAGGCTGCCTGCACGCTGTACCGCCTCAGCCCATTGCTGAACGATGGCATAGGCGGATGCGGCTGTACTGTCGGGGTAGCGCTGATGCTGGGCGATAAAGGCATCGACGAAGGCCTGGCCCTGCTCGCTTTTGACCAGCGCGGGAACACGCCAGGTCCATGCTGCCGTGCCAATAACGTGCTCCATTACCTGTGGGCCCGCCTGCTCGACGATGCTACCGGTCAGGTTGGGCACGATGATCTGCATCCGCTGGTCGAGCTTGAGGTCATGCGCCAGACGCATGGTCTGCACCAGATCCTGGCCGAGCAGGATAACAACCAATACGTCGGCGTCACTGGCCGCGGCCTTCTTCAGGGCGGCGCGATACTCCTCATGGTGCGCACCCCTGGCACTGATGCGCGAGAAACCGTGGCGAGCGCGGTCCCGGCTGCGGGTGGCCTCGCGCAGTGCCTGCTCCATGCTGTGGCCCCAGGTGTCGTCGAGGCTGACGTAGTGGTAGCGACGGTTTGGCAGATGCCAGCTCAAGTACTCGCCTAGCACGCGTGCACTCATCAAGGCGCTGTTGGTTTCACGGAACAGGTAGCGCTGGCCGTCGTGCCCGGTGATTGCGTTGGCGTAACCCAGCGTAGGGAAGAACAACATGCCCAGCTCGCGGGCGCGCTGGCCGGCGGCTATGGCCTCCTCGCTGGTGGCACCGCCAAAGGCCATCGAGGCACCTTGGGCGGCAAACTTGTCGATGTTGGCCCGCGCCTTCTGTTCGCGGGCGGCTGAGTTGTGGCTGATCAGCTCGAGTGGTCTACCCAGCACGCCGCCCTGTTGGTTGATGGTCTCGATGGCGAGCAGGGCGCCGCGGCGCAACTCAAGGCCTTCGCTCTTGTAGTTGCCGGTGCTTGGGTAATTCAAGCCCAGACGAATTGGCTGGGCGGCGTTGGCGGAGGCAGCCAATGCCAACAGCATGGTGCAGATCATGAGGCGGCGCATGGCTCGTGTCCTTGTGAGCGGAGGGACCTCTGTTGTAAGCCTCGAACTCGGCGCGAGAAATTGTCTTTTCGGGCACACCGGCCACAACTTCGGTGCCGGTGTGCTAGCCCGGCTCTGCTATCACGATGCACGTATGGCGTGGCCTACGGGGAGTATTGCTACCAAGGGAGGAGAAAAATCGGCACTGCGTGTAATTGTTGCAAGAGCGGCTAGATCCAAGAATCGCTACTAGACCGGGAAAACTTCCCGGCGACGATAACAATGAACCCGTAGAGGTAGCCGCAATGAAGCACACCGGTCTTCGCAAGCCCTTCGCCCTGACAGCGCTTTGCGCCGCCATGGCCGTGTCCAGCGTGTCGGCATGGGCAGTCACCGATCAGGAAATCCTCGATGACGCCAAGTCCACCGATCAGATCGTTACCAACGGCCTCGGGCTGCAAGGCCAGCGCTACAGCACCCTGGATGCCCTGAATACTGAAAACGTCAGTCAGCTTCGCCCGGTCTGGGGCTTTTCCCTGGGGGGCGAAAAGCAACGTGGCCAGGAAGCGCAGCCGCTGATCAAAGATGGCGTGATGTATCTGACCGGCTCCTATTCGCGCGTGTTTGCGGTCGATGCCCGCACCGGCAAGGAACTGTGGCAGTACGACGCTCGTCTGCCGGACGGCATCATGCCTTGCTGTGACGTGATCAACCGTGGTGTAGCCCTGTATGACGACTTGGTGATTTTCGGCACCCTGGACGCCAAGCTGGTCGCGCTGAACAAGGACACCGGCAAGGTCGTCTGGAAAAAGACCGTGGCCGACTACAAGGCTGGCTACTCCATCTCGGCCGCGCCGATGGTGGTCAAGGGCAAACTGATCACTGGCCTGGCCGGCGGTGAGTTTGGCGTTGTAGGCATGATCCAGGCGTTCAATCCCAAGAACGGCGAACTCCTGTGGACCCGTCCGACCGTCGAAGGTCATATGGGCTACGTGATGAAGGACGGCAAAAAGGTCGAGAACGGTATCTCCGGCGGTGAAGCCGGCAAGACCTGGCCAGGCGACCTGTGGAAAACCGGTGGTGCAGCACCTTGGCTGGGTGGCTACTACGACGCAGACACCGACTCGCTGCTGTTCGGCACCGGTAACCCCTCACCGTGGAACTCCCATCTGCGCCCGGGTGACAACCTGTATTCCTCTTCGCGCCTGGCATTGGACCCGGACGACGGCTCGATCAAATGGCACTTCCAGTCCACGCCGCATGACGGCTGGGACTATGACGGTGTGAACGAGCTGATCTCCTTCGATTACAAGGAAAACGGCAAGACCGTCAAGGCAGCCGGTACCGCGGACCGTAACGGCTTCTTCTATGTACTGGATCGCACCAACGGCAAGTTCATCCGCGGCTTCCCGTTCGTGGACAAGATCACCTGGGCCAAGGGGCTGGACAAGGATGGTCGTCCGATCTACGACGACGCCAACCGCCCCGGCGCACCAGGAGAGGCCGACAAGGGCAAGTCCGTCACCGTGGCGCCGTCATTCCTCGGCGGCAAGAACTGGATGCCAATGGCGTACAGCCAGGACACCGGACTGTTCTACGTGCCGTCCAACGAATGGGCGATGGACATCTGGAACGAAGGCGTCGCATATAAGAAAGGCGCGGCTTACCTGGGCGCTGGCTTCACCATCCATCCGCTGAACGAGGAATACATTGGCGTACTGCGCGCCATTGATCCGAAAACCGGCAAGGAAGTCTGGCGTTACAAGAACTACGCGCCACTGTGGGGCGGCGTTCTGGCGACCAAGGGTAATCTGGTCTTCACCGGTAACCCGGAAGGCTTCCTGATGGCATTCAATGCCAAGACGGGTGAGAAGGTCTACGAGTTCAACACCGGCTCCGGCGTGATCGGTTCTCCGGTTACCTGGGAAATGGATGGCGAACAGTACGTTTCGGTCCTTTCGGGCTGGGGCGGTGCAGTCCCACTGTGGGGTGGCGAGGTTGCCAAGCGCATCAAGGATTTCAACCAGGGCGGTATGGTCTGGACCTTCAAACTGCCGAAGGATGAGGTCGTAGCCAAGCGCTAAACGGCAATTCACAAGGGGCCGCTAACCGGCCTCGACACTGCAAAAACCCGCCCACTCGTGGCGGGTTTTTTGTTCGTGGAGCGAATCCGTCATAAGCGCTGACCGACTCTTGCACGGTGACCTGGCGACGTACCCGGAGCCACTCGGCACTCGACTGTTTCGCTCGTTTTGGTCGACTCGCCCTCGTAGTGCGTCACACCGAGACTCGTACAGCTCCATTGCATCTACTACCAAATGAGGAACGCATCTGTCCCTTGGGTGCATTCCGACGGGGCGGTTGGGCTGCCTAAGATCGTTCCATGTCCTGTCCATGTTCGGTCAGGCTCCGACAAGCAGAAAAATTAGAGAGGCCGCTCATGATTTACGCCCAACCCGGTAAAGAAGGTTCCGTCATTACGTTCAAGCCACGTTATGGCAACTTCATCGGTGGTGAATTCGTTCCGCCGGTCAAGGGTGAGTATTTCGTCAACACCTCGCCGGTCAACGGAGAAGTCATCGCCGAATTCCCGCGCTCCGGGGTCGAGGATGTCGAGCACGCTCTGGATGCCGCCCACGCCGCCGCTGATGCCTGGGGCAAAACCTCTGTGCAGGACCGTGCTCTGGTGCTGCTGAAAATCGCCGACCGTATCGAAGCCAACCTGGAAAAACTGGCCATCGCCGAAACCTGGGACAACGGCAAGGCGGTTCGCGAAACTCTGAACGCCGACGTGCCGCTCGCGGCTGACCACTTCCGTTACTTCGCCGGCTGCATCCGTGCGCAGGAAGGCAGCGCCGCTGAAATCAACGAGCACACCGCGGCTTATCACTTCCACGAGCCCCTGGGTGTAGTCGGTCAGATCATTCCGTGGAACTTCCCGTTGCTAATGGCTGCGTGGAAGCTCGCTCCGGCCTTGGCCGCGGGTAACTGCATCGTGCTCAAGCCGGCCGAACAGACGCCGCTGTCGATCATGGTCTTTGCCGAGCTGGTCGGTGACCTGCTGCCACCAGGGGTGCTGAACATCGTTCAAGGCTTCGGCCGCGAAGCAGGCCAGGCGCTGGCTACCAGCACCCGTATCGCCAAGATCGCGTTCACCGGTTCCACTCCGGTTGGTTCGCACATCATGCGCTGCGCTGCCGAGAACATCATTCCGAGCACCGTGGAGCTGGGCGGCAAGAGCCCGAACATCTTCTTTGACGACATCATGAATGCTGAACCTGCGTTCATCGAAAAAGCCGCTGAAGGTCTGGTACTGGCGTTCTTCAACCAGGGCGAGGTGTGCACCTGCCCGTCGCGTGCACTGATTCAGGAGTCGATCTTCGAACCCTTCATGGAAGTGGTGATGAAGAAGATCAAGGCGATCAAGCGTGGCAACCCGCTCGATACCGACACCATGGTCGGCGCTCAGGCCTCCGAACAGCAGTTCGACAAGATCCTGTCGTACATGGAAATCGCTCAGCAGGAAGGTGCTGAGATTCTCACAGGCGGTGCCGCCGAGAAGCTCGAAGGCGGCCTGGCGACCGGTTATTACGTGCAGCCGACCCTGATCAAGGGCCACAACAAGATGCGCGTGTTCCAGGAAGAGATCTTTGGGCCGGTGGTTGGGGTTGCGACCTTCAAGGACGAGGCCGAAGCCTTGGCGATTGCCAACGACACCGAATTCGGTCTCGGTGCTGGCGTCTGGACCCGCGACATCAACCGCGCCTACCGCATGGGCCGTGGCATCAAGGCCGGTCGCGTCTGGACCAACTGCTATCACCTGTACCCAGCGCACGCGGCGTTCGGTGGCTACAAGAAGTCAGGTGTTGGTCGTGAAACCCACAAGATGATGCTCGACCACTATCAGCAGACCAAGAACCTGCTGATCAGCTACGACATCAACCCGCTGGGCTTCTTCTAAGCGCGACACTGCAACTTGAAAGACCCGGCGCGTTCGCTCCAGCGCGCCGGCTGACTTGCTCGCACGCGATCAGTGCGGGGACCCTCGACCGACCGGGTGCGGCAGGTGGTCCATCAACGCAACGCGGCCCCAAAGGCCGCGTTTTTTTATGCCCTCGCCAAGCCCTGCGAGCGTAAGGAGCGAACTCCAAAGCCCGTTGCGCCTCAGATTCAGCATGACCCACGTTCACGAGGACTTGCTGATGCCCCAATTGCTCGAACCTGCCCAGCTTAATCAGCTGCGCCTGCGCAACCGCGCCGTGCTGGCTCCGATGACTCGCGTCAGCGCCGAGCCGGAAGGGCAACCCAATGAGTTGATGCGCGACTACTACCAGGCGTTTGCCGAGGGCGGCTTCGGCATGTTGATTACTGAAGGCACCTACACGGACACCGCTTACAGCCAGGGTTACCTGAACCAGCCAGGCCTGGCCACCGAGGTACAACGTGACAGCTGGAAGCCGATTGTCAGTGCGGTCCATCAGGCGGGTGCAGCCATCATTGCCCAACTGATGCACGGCGGCGCCCAGACCCAGGGCAACATCCATCACGCCCGTCACGTAGCCCCATCGGCAGTCCAGCCTGGCGGGCGGCAGTTGAGCTTCTATGGCGGCGAAGGCCCTTACGCAACGCCGGCGGAGATGACCGCGGCAGAAATCCAGGAAGCGATTGCCGGCTTCGTCCAGGCAGCAAAACATGTACGCGACGCCGGTTTCGATGGGGTGGAGTTGCACGGCGCCAACGGCTATCTGTTGCATGAGTTCATGACCGCCGAGTTCAATCAGCGTACCGACCGGTGGGGCGGTGACTACAAGGCGAGACTGGCCCTGCCGCTGGAAATCATCCGCGCGGTACGCGAGGCCGTCGGCGCGGGGTTCGTCGTCGGTATGCGGCTGTCGCAGAGCATGGTCACGGACAGCCAGCTTAAATGGGACGGTGGGGTTGAAGCGGCGCGCTATCGTTTCGCCACGCTAGCCTCCGCGGGGCTCGACTATATCCACGTAACCGAAGGCGATATCAGTGCCCCGGCATTCGAGGAGGGCGAGAGTCTGGTGGCAATTGCAAAAGGTGCCGTCGAGATTCCGATCATCGGTAATGGCGCCATCGGCACCGGTGACCAGGCGCAACAGTTGCTCGACGCCGGCGTGCTGGACTTCGTGGCGATAGGCAAGGCGGCGCTGGCCAATCATGACTGGCCGCTGCGTGTACAAGACCAGGCCCCGCTGACCTCGTTCGACTTCGATATGTTCTCGCCGATGGCGACAATCACCAACGAGCTGGCCTGGCGCGGCACCCATGGCCGCTCTGCTGTGCGCCGCTGAGCAGGCAGGTTAGCGCGCGTTACGAAAACGGAGGCAGTCGAGGCACTACCAATGCAGAGCGCTGTCTCCTTCCAAAGTACCATTCCGCTTTTGACGGATCAGGGTGCTTAATGAGTTGCCGGAATACTTCCGTCATCACAAAAAGAGGAATCAGCCATGTGGACTAAACCTGCTTTTACCGACCTGCGCATTGGTTTCGAAGTCACCATGTACTTCGCCAATCGCTGATTGAACTGCCCCGGCCCCGGTCGGGGCTCCGTTTTTTTGGGAGCTGCCCATGTTCATCCAGATTTTAGGTTCTGCTGCTGGCGGCGGCTTTCCTCAGTGGAACTGTAATTGTGCCAACTGCGCCGGGCTGCGAAACGGCAGCCTTCGCGCCAAGCCTCGCACGCAGTCGTCGATAGCCATCAGCGACAACGGCGAGGACTGGATCCTCTGCAACGCCTCGCCTGATATCCGCGCGCAGCTTGAGTCCTTTCCCAAGTTGCAGCCAGCACGTGGGCCGCGAGACACCGCGATTGGCGCCATCATTCTGCTGGACAGTCAGATCGACCACACCACAGGGCTACTGACGCTGCGCGAAGGTTGCCCGCATCAGGTCTGGTGCACGGAGATGGTTCATCAGGACCTCACCACGGGTTTCCCGCTGTTCAACATGCTTGAGCATTGGAATGGCGGACTGCGCTGGAATCCCATCGCGCTGGAAGGCAGCTTCCGCATTCCGGCTTGCCCGAATCTCGAGATCACGCCGATTCCGCTGCGCAGTTCCGCGCCGCCCTATTCGCCGCACCGTAACGATCCGCACCCTGGCGACAACATCGGCCTGCTGATCGTGGACCAGAATACCGGCGGTAAGCTGTTCTACGCGCCGGGTCTCGGCAAGGTGAGCCCCGAGCTGCTGGAGCTCATGCGCAGCGCCGATTGCCTGCTCGTCGACGGCACTCTGTGGCGCGACGACGAGATGCTGGTACGCGAGGTAGGCACCAAGCTGGGCAGCGAGATGGGCCACCTTCAGCAGAGCGGGCCGGGGGGCATGATCGAGGTGCTCGACAGCATGCCCGCAGCACGCAAGATCCTCATCCACATCAACAACACCAATCCGATCCTCGACGAAGACTCCGCCGAACGCGCGGTGCTCGACGAGCATGGGATCGAGGTTTCGTTCGATGGCATGAGTATCGAGTTGTAGCCTACATCCGCCCGCGATTCACCAGAGAACTCAGTAGCTGAAGGTGCTTGCCGGTGCCTGACGGAACAGCCCGCACAACCCTTAAGGAAGTTTTTATGACCCTGCCAGCCATGACTCCGTCCGAGTTCGAAGCAGCGCTACGCGCCAAGGGCGACTACTACCACATTCATCATCCGTTTCACCGCGCCATGTACGAAGGCCGCTCGACCCGCGAGCAGATTCAGGGCTGGGTCGCCAATCGCTTCTACTATCAGGTCTGCATCCCGGTGAAGGATGCGGCGATCATGGCTAACTGTCCGGATCGCGATACCCGCCGCGAGTGGGTCCAGCGCATCATCGATCATGATGGAAGTCCAGGCGAGGAGGGCGGCATCGAAGCCTGGCTGCGCTTGGCCGAGTCGGTGGGCCTGGACCGCGAGCAGGTGCTGTCACAGGAACTGGTGCTGCCGGGCGTGCGCTTCGCCGTCGACGCCTATGTCAATTTCGCCCGCCGTGCCGTCTGGCAAGAGGCTGCCAGCAGTTCACTCACCGAGCTCTTCGCCCCGACCATTCACCAATCCCGTCTGGACGCGTGGCCACAGCACTACAGCTGGATCGATGCGTCCGGTTACGACTACTTCCGCAAACGCTTGAAGGAAGCGCGCCGCGACGTCGAGCACGGCTTGCGCATCACGCTCGAGCACTACAAGACGCGAGAAGCGCAGGAGCGCATGCTGAATATTCTTCAGTTCAAACTCGACGTCCTCTGGAGCATGCTGGATGCCATGAGCATGGCTTATGAGCTGGACCGTCCGCCGTACCATACGGTGACCCGCGAGCGCGTCTGGCATAAGGGCATCAACTTCTAACAGGTTGACTGAACGGCCTATTGAGCCCCGGGGCGTCAACCCACCGCCCCATACCGATATGTATTACTGGCGAGACAGAGGACCATGAGCGATATCCAACTGACCCAGATCCCGGTCTTTCGCCGCGGTTTCCGTTTTCAATGGGAGCCGGCGCAAAACTGTCATGTGCTGCTCTATCCCGAAGGGATGATCAAGCTGAATGAGAGCGCATCGGCGGTTCTAGGCGAGGTCGATGGCACTCGCAGCGTGGGTGCCATTGTTGCTGATCTGCAGAGCCGCTTTCCCGATGCCGAGGGCATCGAGGAAGACATCGTCGCATTCCTGGAGGTAGCCGTTGAACGGTTCTGGATCGAGCTTCGCTAAGCCGGGTTTCGAACCCGGTCCGCCGCTGTGGCTATTGGCCGAGCTGACCTATCGTTGCCCGCTGCAGTGCCCCTATTGCTCGAATCCGCTGGATTTTGCGCGTAGCCACAATGAGCTGAGCACTGCCGAGTGGATCGAGGTGTTCCGCCAGGCGCGCGAGATGGGCGCGGCACAACTGGGCTTTTCCGGCGGCGAGCCGTTGGTTCGCCAAGATCTGGCCGAGCTGATCAAGGCGGCACGGGACCTGGGCTATTACACCAACCTGATTACTTCCGGCATCGGCCTGACCGAGGAGAAGATCGCCTCGTTCGCCGACGCTGGGCTCGACCATATACAGATCAGCTTTCAGGCCGCCGACGAAGAGGTGAACAACCTGCTGGCGGGCTCGAAGAAGGCGTTCGCACAGAAGCTTGCGATGGCGCGCGCGGTCAAGGCGCACGGCTATCCGATGGTGCTGAATTTCGTGACCCATCGGCACAATATCGACAACATCGACCGCATCATTCAGCTCTGTCTGGAGCTGGAAGCGGACTTCGTCGAACTCGCGACCTGTCAGTTCTATGGCTGGGCAGAGCTCAACCGCGCCGGGCTGTTACCTAGCAAGGAACAACTGGTGCGGGCCGAGCGGATCACCAATGAATGGCGTGACAAGCTCACTGCCGAGAATCACCCCTGCAAACTGATCTTCGTCACGCCCGATTATTACGAAGAGCGTCCCAAGGGCTGCATGAACGGCTGGGGCAACCTGTTTCTCGACATCACCCCAGACGGCACGGCGCTGCCTTGCCACAGTGCGCGACAGCTGCCGATCACGTTTCCGAACGTCCGCGAACAAAGCATCGAGCAGATCTGGAAGCACTCGATGGGCTTCAACAAATTCCGCGGTTTCGACTGGATGCCCGAGCCGTGCCAATCCTGCGATGAAAAGGAAAAGGACTTCGGCGGCTGCCGCTGCCAGGCCTTCATGCTAACCGGCGACGCCGCCAACGCTGATCCGGTGTGCAGCAAGTCGTCCCATCACAACAAGATTCTTGCAGCGCGTACCGAGGCCGAACAGGCTCCGCGCGGTTTGGATGAACTGACCTTCCGCAACGAAAAGGCGTCAAAGCTGATTCTCAAGGTGTAGGTCCGTTTAGAGAGCGGCAGCCTGACCGACCGGGATCGACAGTGATGATCAAGACAGGAACGCCGTACGGCTTTTGGACGAGTGAATGGACCGCTGAAAAAGCGGCCTCGGCCAGCCGCGATTTCGCCGAACTGCGTGCCGGACACGGCGGGTTGTTCTGGATTCAATACGACCCAGCCGATGCCCGTTGCACCTTGTGGTACTGGCGCAACGGTATGACGCAGTGCCTGACCCCTACGGGCTTTTCGCTGCGAAGCCGGGTATACGAATACGGAGGCGGCGCATTTACTCTTACCGATGACGGCATTGCGTTCGTCAACGAAAAGGATCAGCAGATCTATCTGCAAGCCGTTAAAGGTTCGAACGCGAGCCAGCCTGCGGTGCTTACCTCGCGCCAGAGATGCCGTTACGGTGACCTGCAATATGATCGCCGCCGCGGCGCGATCCTGGCGGTCGAGGAGACCCATGATGACGAGGCCGTCGAGCATCGGTTGGTAAGCGTTTCGCTTGCAGGCAAGCATCAGGTGCTTGCCGAAGGTGCCGACTTCTATGCCTCACCCACCCTGGACTCTACAGGCGAGCGTTTGGCCTGGATTCAATGGCAGCGTCCCGAGCAGCCCTGGACGGCCACGAGCCTCTGGATGGCCGGCGTTCTACCAGACGGCGTACTTGGCCCTGCGGTGTGCATGGCTGGCAGTGATGGTTCGGAGTCACTGCAACAACCTCGCTTCGCCAGCAACGGCGACCTGTTTTGCCTGACCGACCGCGCCGGTTGGTGGCAACCCTGGCGGTGCCAAGGGGATTCTCTTGTGCCGGTAGAGCGCTTCGCTCGGCACCGCTTCGACCACGCTCCGGCGCCATGGCAATTAGCGACTGTCAGCTATGTGCCGTTAACGGGCGGTGCCTGGCTGTCGACCCGGCTGGTGGACGGGTACGGCTTGCTGTTCGAGCATGACGCTGAGGGCGACGAGCGGCAGCTCGCGTCGGAGTACAGTCGTTGTCGCCAATTGGCCGCTGATGACCAGCACTACTATTGCCTTGCCGGAGCGCCGGGTCGGACGCCTGCCGTGCTGGCAATCGACCGCCTCAACGACGAGATCACGATACTGGCTGGCGGGGAGCAGCCATTGCCGGCCGAGCAGCTGTCCTGCGCGCAACCGTTCAGTTTTGCGACCGGCCAGGAGGAGGTGGCGCACGCCTTCTTCTATCCACCACGCAATGCCGACTGCCACGGATCGGCCGGAGAGCAACCACCGCTGGTCGTGTTCATGCATGGCGGGCCGACCTCCGCGAGCTACCCGGTCTTCGACCCTCGTATTCAGTATTGGACGCAGCGCGGTTTCGCCGTCGCTGATATCAATTACCGGGGCAGCAGTGGATTTGGCCGAGCCTATAGGCAGCGTTTGCGCGGCAACTGGGGCGTGGTGGACGTCGAGGATGCCCGCGCGGCGGTGCGATCATTGGCCGTTCGTGGCCAGATCGATTCCGCGCGCACCTTCATTCGTGGCTCCAGCGCGGGCGGTTACAGCGCGCTCTGCGCGTTGGCCGTTGATGCCGGCTTTACTGGCGGCGCCAGCCTCTACGGGGTCAGCGATCCGATGGCCCTGCGGCGCGTAACGCACAAATTCGAAGCGGACTATCTGGACTGGCTGATCGGCGACCCTGAGCGTGACGCTCAGCGATACACGGAGCGGACGCCTCTCAAAAACGCAGCACAGATACGGGTTCCTGTGATTTTCTTCCAGGGCGCGCTGGATGCGGTGGTTCTGCCCGAACAAACCGAGTCCATGGTGGAAGCGTTGCACGAGCGGGGTGTGCGGGTGGAACATTGCGTCTATCCACAAGAGCGTCATGGTTTTCGCCAGGCAGGCAACCTGGCAGATGCATTGGAGCGCGAGTGCCGCTTCTATATATCGCTGCTAAGTCGAACCGACGACCAGTAAAGCGGCCCTCGCGCCGCCATGCTCCGTTTTGCCGATTGCTTTGATGGAGGAAAGCAGTACGCTTGCCGAAAGTAACAAATAATAACGAGAGGCCGTCGTATGAGCCCCAACCTTAGCCTGCAACGTAAGTTCGTATCCCCAGAGATCGTGTTCGGTGCGGGCTGTCGGCATAGCGCCGGCAATTACGCGAAAAACTTTGGCGCCCGAAAGGTGCTGCTCGTATCTGATCCAGGTGTGGTAGCGGCCGGTTGGGTCGGTGACGTCCAGGCAAGTCTGAGCCGGCAGGACATCGAATATCACCTGTTTACCCAGGTGTCCGCCAACCCCCGCTCAGAAGAAGTGATGCTGGGTGCCGAGATGTACCGCAGCGAGGGGTGTAACGTCATCGTCGCGGTTGGCGGCGGCAGCCCGATGGACTGCGCTAAGGGCATCGGTATCGCGGTGGCGCATGACCGAAATATCATCGAGTTCGAGGGCGTCGACACGCTGCGCGTGCCAAGCCCACCATTGATCCTGATTCCCACGACTGCGGGCACTTCTGCCGACGTTTCGCAGTTCGTGATCATCTCCAACCAGAGCGAGCGGATGAAGTTTTCCATCGTCAGCAAGGGCGCCGTACCGGATGTCTCGCTGATCGATCCGGAAACCACCCTCAGCATGGATCCGTTCCTGTCGGCTTGTACGGGTATTGATGCGCTGGTCCATGCCATAGAAGCCTTCGTTTCGACTGGCCATGGACCGCTGACCGATCCGCACGCGCTGGAGGCGATGCGGTTAATCAACGGCCATCTGGTTGAGATGATCGCCAATCCGGCAGACATCCAGCTGCGCGAGAAAATCATGCTCGGTAGCATGCAGGCCGGCTTGGCCTTCTCAAACGCGATTCTTGGCGCAGTACACGCGATGTCGCACAGCTTGGGCGGTTACCTGGACCTGCCGCATGGCCTGTGTAATGCAGTTTTGGTCGAGCACGTGGTGGCGTTCAACTATGATTCGGCTCCGGATCGCTTCAAAGTGGTCGCTGAAACCCTGGGTATCGATAGTCGCGGGCTGAGCCATCGGCAGATCCGTGAACGGCTCATGCAACATCTGATCAGTCTCAAGCAAGCCATTGGTTTCCACGAAACACTGGGCCTGCATGGCGTGGACCTCTCCGACATCCCGTTTCTTTCGCAGCACGCGATGCAAGACCCCTGCATTCTGACCAACCCCCGTTCGTCGACCCAACGAGACGTCGAAGTGGTCTATGCCGAAGCACTCTGAACAGAACGATGCGCTCGCCGGGCTCCTTGGACTGGGTACACATTCCGCGCGCAAGAGCCATTACCCGGAACTGGTGGCGCGTCTCGAAGAACTCGAGGCCGAGCGTAACCGCTACAAATGGCTGTTCGAGCATGCTGTGCACGGCATTTTCCAGGCAAGCCTGCAGGAAGGTATCCGTGCCGCCAATCCGGCCCTGGCAAGGATGCTCGGGTACGAAAGCCCAGCCGAGGCGCTCTGGCACCTGACCGATCTCTCGCATCATCTGTTCATCGGGGGTGAAGCCGAGCTCGAGCAAATTCGCCACACCCTGAAGACCCAGCAAGGCCTGTTCGGTTACGACACCCGTCTGCGCCGCAAGGACGGCACCGCTATCGATGTAATCATGAACCTCTTGCTCAAGCCGGACGAAGACGGTCTGGTCGAGGGTTTTGTAGCTGACATCACCGATCGCAAACTGGCCCAGATGCGCCTGTTGCAACTCAACGAACAGCTTGAACAGCGGGTCACCGAGCGGACCCTAGAGCTGCGTAAGGCGCGGGATGCTGCTGAGGCCGCGAACCACAGCAAAGACAAATACCTGGCCGCCGCCAGCCACGATCTATTACAGCCGCTGAATGCCGCACGTTTGTTGATCTCGACACTGCGGGAACGCCGTTTGCCGGATGCTGAGACTAATCTAATTGAGCGGGCGCATCAGGCGCTTGAGGGCGCCGAAGATTTGCTTACGGACTTGCTGGATATCTCCAAATTGGACCAGCAGGCAATAAAGCCCGATATCGACGTCTATCGCCTCGATGAAGTGCTGTTGCCACTGGTCTCTGAATTTCAGTCTGTAGCAGATGCAGCCGGCCTCGGTTTTGATCACTACATTCCGGCCTACGCGCTGCGCAGCGATTTCCGACTGCTGACGCGCATTCTGCGAAACTTTCTCAGCAATGCCTGCCGCTACACCGATCATGGCCGCGTACTGCTGGGCGCCCGCAAGCGCGGCGAATACCTGCGCATCGAGGTCTGGGACACCGGTCGCGGAATCGAATCGGATCAGATGCAATCGATCTTCCTTGAGTTCAATCAGCTGGGTGTACAGCGCGCCACTGAGCGTCCCGGCGTTGGGCTCGGTCTAGCCATTGTCGATCGCATTGCCTCGATGCTGGCCTATCCGATTCAGGTGCGTTCGCAGCTTGGTCGAGGGTCCGTCTTCAGCATTGATGTGCCACTGGCCGATCCGCCGGAGGACCTGCCGGTCGAAGCGCCTGGGTTGATGCCAGTACTTGGCAATCCATTACCGGGGCGTCGTTTGCTGGTCCTCGATAACGAGCTGAGCATCCTCCACAGCATGGCTGCGTTGCTTGGGCAGTGGGGCTGCGAGGTGTTGACGGCCACCGACCAGGCAGCCGCGTTGGCTGTGCTCGATGGAGCGCCGCCCGAGGCCATTCTCGCCGACTACCATCTCGATCAGGGCGTGACCGGCTGGGAAGTGGCCACCGCGTTGAGGGAGCACTTTGCGCTGCAAATTCCAGTGGTGATGGTGACGGCCGATCGCAGCGACCAGTGTCGGCGCCAACTGCACGGGTTTGGCGTGCCGGTGCTGAACAAGCCAGTCAAGGCGGGGAAATTGCGATCAGTACTGAGTCACTTGCTCAGCGATAGCCACCGCTGATAGACCCAAAGCGCGAACAGGCGGTGTACCAGCGAAGCGCGGAACGCCGCGCTGTTCGCTGCATCACGCTCAACTGGTTGGTGTGATTGCGTGATCACGGTGCGGTAGGGCGATCGAGATCAGTGCAGCCAGCAGCACGAAGACGCTGGATATCCAGAGGCAGGCCTCGAGTCCATATCGCTGATAGACCCAACCAGAGAGGAGGGTGCCAACCAATCGGCCCAGCGCGTTGGACATGTAATAAAAGCCGACGTCCAGCGAGACACCGTCGGCCTTGGCATAAGAGACGATCAGGTAGCTGTGCAGCGATGAGTTTATGGCGAAAAGCGCCCCAAACAGCAGCAAGCCGCCGAGCAATACCGCCTGGGCCGGCCAATCGGTGCCCAGCCCCAACGCAATTCCCGCCGGCAAGCCGGCCAGAAGCAGCGCCCAAGCAAACGCCGAGCGCCCGTCTGGAACCTCACTACGCCTCTTGCCCGTAATAGCCGGAGCAAGCGACTGGACGATGCCATAGCCGATCACCCAGAGCGCGAGAAAGCCGCCTACCTGCCAGAAGTCCCAGCCAAACACCGTGGACAGATACACCGGTAGCGCCACCACGAACCAGACATCACGGGCGCCGAACAGGAACAGCCGTGCGGCTGACAGAACATTGATGGCTCGGCTCTTGGAGAGCAGTTCGCGAAACTTCGGTTTCGCCTTGGCCTTGCCGAGGTCTTTTTTCAGCAGTACCAGACTGGAAATCCAGATCAGCGACAGTGCCGCGGCCATGACGAGAAGTGATCCGCGAAAGCCGATAACAGCAAGCAGGGCACCGCCGAGGAAAAAGCCAACCCCCTTCAGCGCGTTCTTCGAGCCGGTCAACACAGCTACCCACTGGTACAGCGTGCCTTGCTGACCCTCCGGTACCAGGAGTTTGATTGAGCTCTTGGCACTCATCTTGTTCAGGTCCTTGGCAATGCCTGACAGCGCTTGCGCGCCCATTACCCACGGAATCGTCAGCCATGCGGCGGGCACCGTGAGCATCATCAGGGCCACGACCTGCATGGCCAGGCCAATGTTCATGGTGCGGTTTAGCCCAATTCGGGCCCCCAGGTAGCCGCCAACCAGATTGGTGATGACACCGAACACTTCGTAGAAGAGAAACAGGGCCGCGATTTGCAACGGCGTATAGCCCAGCGCATGAAAGTGCAGCACGACCAGCATCCGCAGCGCACCATCGGTCAGGGTGAAGGCCCAGTAATTGCCGGTCACCAGCAAATACTGGCGAACATCTGATGAGAGGTGGGAGAGGGCGTGCATGACAAGTCCTGTTGCGGTGCTGAGGGCACGGATAGCGCTGTGATCGCGCTATCCGCTCGGGTCAATTGGCTAGACCAACCTTGCGTGCCAATTCCACGGTGCGATTGGCATAGCCCCACTCATTGTCGTACCAGGCATACAGCTTCACCTGCGTGCCGTTCACGACCATGGTCGACAGTGCATCAATGATCGAAGAGCGCGGGTCGGTGCGGTAGTCGATGGAAACGAGCGGCCGCCCTTCATAGCCCAGGATGCCCTTGAGTGGACCCTCGCTTGCCGCGGCCTGCAGTAGCGCATTGACCTCGTCGACTGAGGTGGCTCGTTCGACTTCGAAAACGCAGTCGGTCAACGATGCATTGGCCAGCGGGACGCGTACCGCGTGGCCGTTGAGCTTGCCGCGCAACTCCGGAAAGATCTCGGCGATCGCGGTGGCTGAACCGGTGGTGGTTGGGATCAGGCTCATGCCCGAGGCGCGGGCGCGACGCAGATCCTTGTGGGGCTGATCGAGGATGCTCTGGGTATTGGTCAGGTCGTGGATCGTGGTAATCGAACCATGGCGAATCCCGAGGTGTTCATGGATCACCTTGACCACCGGCGCGAGGCAGTTGGTGGTGCAGGAGGCTGCGGTAACGATCCGGTGCAGCGCTGGATCGAACAGCGTGTCATTGACCCCCATGACGACATTGAGCGCCCCGGCTTCCTTGACCGGCGCGCTGACGACGACGCGCTTGACGCCCTGTTCGAGATAGCCTTCAAGCACGGCCACCGTCTTCATCTTGCCGCTGGCTTCGATGACCAGATCACACCCGGACCAATCGGTATCGGCAATGGCCTTGTTAGCGGTGACCCGGATTCGTTTGCCGCCGACCACGACGCAATCCCCGTCGCTGCTCGCTTCGTGATGCCAGCGGCCATGCACCGAGTCGAAATTCAGCAGGTGGGCGTGAGTGGCTGCGTCCCCGGCGGGATCGTTGATCTGGATGAATTCCAGCTCTGGCCAGTCCCAGGCCGCGCGTAGGGCCAGAC
>JAKUTK010000051.1 GCA_022448005.1 Pseudomonas sp. | reverse complement strand
TCGCTAACTTCTTGATTTACAAGAGGTTTCGCCAAAGGCCTGCGCCGGAGAAGGTGCGCATTATAGGCACTCAGAAACTCGCGTCAACCGTTTTTTAGCTGCGGAGAATACGTATCTCCTGCCTCGCGTTTTCCACCTACATAGAGGACGACATCTTGTCGCTTGGGCGCCGGCGCTTCCAGCATCGGAGATGGAACGACCAATACCCCGGACGAAAGGTTCATCTTTACCGAGCCACAAGAAGTTAACTACTGCTCATCTCGGCCACATGCCCTGCGTCATGGGTCGCTCCATCGGCTTAGATGGAAACCACTTCACAGTCGAATTCACTCTTCCTGCCTAGCATTCGCACCTCAAATGACGTGCAGGGTTTGGCACGTAGCAAGTCGTTGCGCATGAAGCGCACCTGCAAAGCACAACGCTGGGGCAGGCATCAGTCGAGTCAGGGAATGACGTTTTCAAGCAAGCTAGCCGCTCATGTACTGGCGGTAGCAAGAGCTCCCATTACAGCTACCTGCTTCGCGGGTGACGACGTTCGATATGCCTCTGAGTATGAATTGCTGGAGCAGGAGCTAGGCAAGGCGTCGTCGTTGCACTCCGCCGGGTGCGTCGACTGGGAAACCGTCCGACAAGGCTGCGAAAGCCTGCTGAACACCCAGACAAAGGACCTGCGTATTGCGGCCTGGCTGACTTGGAGCCTGTATCAGCGTGATTCGTTTCTTGGGTTGCATGCTGGCCTGGCGATGCTCAGCTTCTTTTGCCGCGACCACTGGGACGACATCCATCCACGCAAGGACCGCACGCGTGCTGCTGCGATCACGTGGCTGGTTCCTCGGATGGAACAGGTGCTTGCCGAACATGTGCCGATGGGCGAACAACTTCAACTATTCGAGCAGATCACGGTCGAGCTACGCAGCCTCGAGAGCTGCCTAGCAGCGAAGTTAGGGACACAGGCTCCGCTCCTATTACCTCTATGTCGTCGGCTTGAGGAAATGGTCAAGCGAGCTGGCGCCGCGCATCCGCACCCTGGTGCTGTGGGCGCAGCTATAGCCCAGGTCAAACAGGTGGCTGCGCAAGTGTTCACGGCTGCAATACCGGTAGAGCACGACAAAGACGCCCATAAGAGCCTGCGCAGCCTACAGGATCAGGCCAGACCGCTTTGCGGCTGGTGGCTCAAGCAAAAAGCTACCGATCTTAAGCCTCTGCGTCTGGCTCGCACTCTTCTGTGGCTATCCATCGAGAGCATCCCTGAACGCAACGCCGATCAGATCACCGCACTTCGCGGCATCCCGGCAGACAAACTCGCCAGCTATCGCGAGCGCTTCTCGCAGGGCCTATACGCCGACTTATTAGCCGACCTAGAAGCCAGCATTGCCCGCGCGCCGTTCTGGCTTGATGGTCAGCGCCTGGCCTGGGAATGCTTGAGCGAGCTCGACGCCGAACAGGCAATGCGCGAGGTAGAAATCCAGCTCGCGCTCTTCCTGCAACGAATGCCGGGGCTAGAGGAGCTGCGCTTTCATGACGGCACACCCTTTGCCGACGTAGAAACCCGCGCCTGGATCAGCGCCAGCGTGATGCCTCATGTGCAGCCGGCGCAGACCTCAAGCGAATCGCCCGCCAACCACGGCGGCGCCACCCCCGTCTGGGAAGAGGCGCTGCAGGAGGTACTTTCTCACTTACGCAAAGACGGCCTCAAAAGCGCCGTGCAGAAGCTCAAGCTTGGCCTTAACCAGGCCCAGGGCGGGCGTGAACGCTTCTTTTGGCAGCTGACGCTGGCCCGCTTGTGCTTCCAGGCCAAGAAATACGACCTGGCCAAGACCCAACTCGAATCACTCGACCAGACGCTGAGCGCCACCGGCCTTGGCGACTGGGAACCCGATCTCGCCCTCGAGGTGCTGCGTCTGCTGCATAGCTGCTGTGAGCTGCTGCCGCAGAACCACGCCGTGCGTGAAAGCAAGGATGAGATTTATCGCAGGCTGTGCCACCTCGACCTCGAAGTGGTGCTCGATTAGGCCCCCGGGCCGTAAACCAAAGGAGAAGACCCATGGCCAAAGAAGGCTCGGTAGCCCCCAAAGAACGCATCAATGTCACCTTCAAGCCCTCGACCGGCGGTGCTCAGGAAGAGCTGGAGCTGCCACTTAAGTTGATGGTGCTCGGTGATTTCACCCAGCGCGCCGACGATCGCAAGATCGAAGACCGCAAGCCGATCGCCATCGACAAGAACAGCTTCGACGAGGTCCTGGCCAAGCAGGAGCTGAACCTCACTTTCTCGGTGCCGAACCGTCTGCAGGACGAGCCCACCGATGAAGAGCTGGCCGTGCAGCTGAACATCAACTCGATGAAGGACTTCAACCCGTCCAATCTGGTTGAGCAGGTGCCGGAACTGAAAAAGCTGATGGAACTGCGCGACGCGCTGGTCGCATTGAAAGGTCCTTTGGGCAACGCTCCGGCCTTCCGCAAAGCGATCGAAAGCGTACTGGCCGACGACGTTTCTCGCGACCGTGTACTCGGTGAGCTGGGCCTCGCCGCGAAAGAACAACTGGACGCCTGAATCTCCCGACAAGGAAAGCCAACACAATGAGCACCAACGCAGCAGCCGTCGAAAGCGGCAAAAACCTCGCCGAGGTCGGCATTCTCGACCGCATCATCGCCGAAACCAAACTGACCCCTGATGACGAGGCTTATGACATCGCCAAGCGCGGCGTGTCGGCCTTCATCGAAGAACTGCTCAAGCCTCAGAACGAGCACGAGCCCGTCAAGAAGGCCATGGTCGACCGCATGATTGCGGAAATCGACGCCAAGCTCAGCCGTCAGATGGACGAGATCCTCCACCACCAGCAATTCCAGGCGCTGGAATCGTCCTGGCGCGGCCTTAAGCTGCTGGTCGATCGCACCAACTTCCGTGAGAACATCAAGCTTGAAGTCCTCAACGCCTCCAAGCAGGACCTACTCGATGACTTCGAAGACAGCCCGGAAGTGGTCCAGTCCGGCCTGTACAAGCACATCTACACCGCTGAGTACGGCCAGTTCGGTGGCCAGCCGGTCGGCGCCCTGATTGCCAACTACTTCTTCGACCCGAGCGCGCCGGACATCAAGACCATGCAGCATGTGGCCTCGGTGGCGAGCATGTCCCACGCCCCCTTCATCGCCGCGGCCGGCCCGAAGTTCTTCGGCCTGGAAAGCTTCACGGGTCTGCCGGACCTCAAGGACCTGAAGGATCACTTCGAAGGCCCGCAGTTCGCCAAATGGCAGAGCTTCCGCGAGCAGGAAGACGCCCGCTACGTCGGCCTGACAGTTCCACGCTTCCTGCTGCGCAACCCCTACGATCCAGAAGACAACCCGGTCAAGTCCTTCGTCTACAAGGAAAACGTCGCCAACAGCCACGAGCATTATCTGTGGGGCAACACCGCGTACACCTTTGCCAGCCGTCTGACCGACAGCTTCGCCAAGTTCCGTTGGTGCCCGAACATCATCGGCCCGCAGAGCGGAGGCGCCGTCGAAGACCTGCCGCTGCACCACTTCGAGAGCATGGGCGAGATCGAAACCAAGATCCCGACCGAAGTGCTGGTCTCCGACCGTCGCGAATACGAACTGGCTGAAGAAGGCTTTATTGCCCTGACGATGCGCAAGGGCAGCGACAACGCCGCATTCTTCTCGGCCAACTCTGCGCAAAAGCCGAAGTTCTTCGGCAACAGCGAAGAAGGCAAGAACGCCGAACTCAACTATAAGCTCGGCACTCAGCTGCCTTACCTGTTCATCGTCAACCGCCTGGCGCACTACCTCAAAGTGCTGCAGCGCGAACAGATCGGTGCCTGGAAAGAGCGTACCGACCTGGAGCTGGAACTGAACAAGTGGATTCGCCAGTACGTGGCCGACCAGGAGAACCCAAGCTCCGAAGTCCGTAGCCGTCGTCCATTGCGCGCCGCGCAAGTCGTCGTCAGTGATGTCGATGGCGAGCCGGGCTGGTACCGCGTCAGCCTGAACGTGCGTCCGCACTTCAAGTACATGGGTGCCGATTTCACCCTGTCGCTGGTTGGCAAGCTGGACAAGGAGTAAGCATCCATGGCCTACGGCAGCCTTTTCGAACGCCTCGGCGGTGAAGCCGACAAGCGTGCCAGCTGGAGCCGCGAAGTCTCGGCGATGGCTTCGGTGGCTGTCCATCTGGCCAAAATGCTCAGCACCCGAGCGGGTAGCGTGCAAACGTTGCCCGACTACGGGTTGCCCGATTTGAATGATATGCGCCTGTCGCTACATGACTCGCTGCAACAGGCGCGTATCGCCATCGAACGCTTCATCGAAGCGTACGAGCCCCGCTTGAGCCAGGTCCGGGTGATATCCCTGCCCCGAGACCACGATCCACTGAGCCTGTCGTTCGCCATCGAAGGCCTGCTGGAAGTCGACGGCTTCAAGCGTCATGTGAGTTTTTCCGCGAGCCTGGATGGCAGCGGACAAGTCAAGGTCCACTAAGGAGAGCCCGATGTCCGGTAAACCCGCAGCCCGACTGGGCGACCCCACCAATTGCCCGAAGATGGGCCACGACACCAACCCGATCGCGGCCGGCTCTCCTGACGTACTGTTCGACGGCATGCCCGCGGCACGCATGGGTGATCCCACCTCCTGTGGCAGCGCGTTGGCCAGTGCGGTCATCCCAACGGTGCTGATCAACGGCAAACCGGCCATTACGGTGGGCACCATGGGTGATCACGGTAATCCGGTGATCGCCGGGTCCGGCACCATTGTGATTGGAGGTTGACCATGCGCCTTACAGGGATGGCCGGCTGATGTCCTTCAACCACTACTACCAGAGCGAACTCACCGCTCTGCGCCAACTGGGCAAACGCTTCTCCGAGCGTAGCCCGGCGCTGGCGCCGTTTCTCGGTCAGGCCGGGCGCGACCCGGATGTCGAGCGGCTGCTTGAAGGCTTCGCCTTTCTCACCGGGCGTTTGCGTCAGAAGCTTGATGACGAGCTGCCGGAGCTGACCCACTCGCTGATGCACCTGCTGTGGCCGAACTACATGCGCCCGCTGCCGGCGTTCAGCATGTTGCAGTTCGATCCGGTCAATCGACCAGGCCCTGCGTTGATGGTGCCGCGCAATACGCCGGTCGAATCCAAGCCAATCCAGGGTTTGACCTGCCGCTTTCGTACCGCCTACGCCACCGAGGTGCTGCCATTGGCGCTAGACGCGCTGGACTATTCGGTTAAAGGCGGTGGCGCGCTGCTGAGCCTGCGTTTGCAGATGACGGCCGATGGGCATCTGGGTGAATTGAATCTCAAGCAGCTGCGCCTTCATCTCGCTGGCGAGCGTTACATCAGCCAGATGCTTTATCTGAGCTTGCTGCGCAACGTCGCTGACGTGCAGCTGATTGCCCTGGATGCCAACGGCAAACCATTCAGTGACGGCTTCGGCGTTGCGCTACCCGCACTCCATATCGATCCGTCAAAGCTTCAGCCGGTGGGATTTGCCGAAGATCAGGCATTGATCCCCTACCCGCTCAACACCTTCCGCGGTTACCGCTACCTGCAGGAGTACTTTGCCTTCCAGGAGAAATTTCTGTTCGTCGACTTGCTTGGCCTCGATGCCATCAAGCGTCTGCCGCAGGAGGTGCAGGAACAGGCGCGTGGCTTCGAGCTGCGCTTCGACATTCACAAGGCTGGCGTGCAGCGCATCCGCCCGACGCTGGATAACGTGCGTCTGTACTGCACCCCGGTGGTCAACCTGTTCGAACATGACGCCATCCCGATTCGCCTGGACGGCAAGCAGGACCAGTATCTGCTGATGCCATCCGAACTCGACAGCGCCCACTGCGGTGTCTTTTCGGTCGACCGTGTTACCGGCTGGAAGCCGGGCGGCATGGGCTACGAAGAATACGTGCCGTTCGAATCCTTCGAGCATGACCCCAGTTTCGACGTACCGGTGGCGCGCCCGCACTACAGCGTGCGTCAGCAGCCCTCGATGCTGGGCGACGGGCTGGAAACCTACCTGAGCTTCGGCCTGCGCAACCTCGACCAACACGAGACACTGTCCATCGAGCTGACCTGCACCAACCAGAACCTGCCGCGCCAGCTGCGCCTAGGCGATATCTGCCTGCCCAGCGAGGACACACCGGAGTTCCTGACCTTCCGCAACATCAGTGCAGTGACCCCGAGCTACGCGCCACCGCTGCACCGCGACTTCCTCTGGAAGCTGATCAGCAACATGTCGCTCAACTACCTGTCGCTGGCCAATGTCGAGGCGCTCAAGGTCATTCTCGAGACCTATGACCTGCCCCGTTACTACGACCAGCATGCCGAGAAAGTGAGCAAGCGCCTGCTCGGCGGGCTCAAGCAGATCGGCCATCAACATGTCGACCGGCTGCACCGCGGCCTGCCGGTGCGCGGCGTGCGCACCGAACTGGTGATGGACCCGGAGGGTTATCTGGGCGAGGGAGACCTGTTCCTCTTTGCTTCGATACTCAATGAATTCTTTGCGCTGTACGCAAGCCTCAACTCGTATCACGAGCTGCGGGTCAAGAGCACACAGGGAGAGGTGTACCAATGGACGCCACGTATGGGGCAGCAGCCCCTGCTCTAAACCGGATCAGCCGGGGCATCCGCGAGTACAGCCTGTTCCAGGGTGTGCTCCTGGTGATGGACCGTCTGAAAGCCGCCCATCCGGACCTGGACGAAGAGGCGCTCTACGAGCACCTCGAGTTCCAGGCCAACCCGAGCTTGGGTTTCCCCGGCAGCGACGTCGATCGCGTGCACTTCTTCGAAGAGCATGGGCAACTGCGGGCGCAACTGCGGATCAACCTGGTCAGCCTCTTCGGGGCCGGCTCGCCACTGCCTGCCTTCTATGGTGAGCAGGCTCTCGGCGATAGCGCCGAAGGCAACCCGACGCGCGAATTTCTGGACTTGTTCAACAATCATCTGCAGCGCCTGATGCTACCGATCTGGCAGAAGTACCGTTACCGCGCGCGCTTCACCAGCGGCGCGCGCGACCCGCTCTCCGAGCAGCTGTTCGCCCTCATCGGGCTGGGCGGTGAGCAGATCCGTGCCGCCTCGGAGCTGAACTGGAAGCGCCTTCTGCCGTATCTGGGCCTACTCAGCCTACGCGCACATTCGGCAGCACTGATCGAATCGGTGCTGCGCTACTACTTCAAGCACGCGGACCTACGCATCGAGCAGTGCCTCGAACGCCAGGTCGAGATTCTCGCCGAGCAGCAGAACCGCCTCGGCCGAGCCAACAGCCAGCTCGGCGAGAGCCTAGTGCTGGGCGAGCGGGTACGTGATCGCGGCGGCAAGTTCCGTATCCACATCCGACAACTCAGTTGGGATCGCTTTCACGAATTTCTGCCGGTCGGCACCGGCTATCAACCGCTCTGTGCACTGGTGCGCTTCACCCTTCGCGATCCACTGGACTATGACATCCGCCTGCAATTGCGCCAGGACGATATTCGCGACCTGCGGATTGGCGCCAAAAACACCTGCCGCCTCGGCTGGACCAGCTGGCTCGGTAGCGAGCGCGCCGACGGCATTGTCACCCTTTGCGGCCAGATTCATTAAGGAAGATGAAGATGATTAACGTAGACCTCCAACAACTGGTCCAGGCTCTGGATGCGCAGACCAAGCATGATCTGGAAACCGCGGCGGAGCGCTGCGTGGTCCGTGGCGGCAACAAGATACTCGTCGAGGACCTGCTGCTGGGCTTGCTGGAGCGCCCCGAAGGCTTACTGAACCGCGCCCTGCTGGACGCCGATGTCGAACCCGGCACGCTGGCCCAGGCGCTGCAACCACGTGGCGAGCACAGCGAGTCGCGCAACCCGGTGTTTTCCGCCGAGCTGGTGCAGTGGCTGCAGGATGCGCTGCTGGTCGGCAACCTCGAGCTCGGCCAAAGCCAGATCGACCAGGCCGCGCTGATCCTGGCGCTGTTGCGCAACCCGATGCGTTACGCCGGCAGTCACTATCAGCCGTTGCTGGCCAGGCTCAACGCCGACCGGCTGCGCGAGTTCGCCTTGGCTCAACAGCCGATGCAGCAACCCGCAGGTACCCCCACTGCCAGCGGCGAATCGAACCTCTCGCGCTTCACCCATAACTTCACCCAGCAGGCCCGTGACGGCAAGCTCGACCCCGTCCTGTGTCGCGATGGCGCCATCCGCCAGATGATCGACATTCTCGCCCGCCGTCGCAAAAGTAACCCGATCGTTGTCGGCGAGGCTGGTGTCGGCAAGACCGCCATCGTCGAAGGCCTGGCGCTACGCATTGCGGCCGGCGAAGTCCCGGACGCGCTCAAGGGCGTCGAACTCATGGCCCTGGACCTGGGCCTGCTGCAGGCCGGCGCCAGTGTCAAAGGAGAATTCGAGCGCCGCCTGCAGGGCGTGATCGATGAAGTCAAAGGTTCGCCCAAACCGATCATCTTGTTCATCGACGAAGCCCACACATTGATCGGCGCCGGTGGCCAGGCGGGCAGCGGCGATGCGGCCAACCTGCTCAAACCCGCACTGGCCCGGGGCGAATTGCGCACCATCGCCGCCACCACCTGGAGCGAGTACAAGAAGTATTTCGAGAAAGACCCGGCCCTCGCACGTCGCTTTCAACCCGTGCAGTTGCACGAGCCCACCGTAGACGAAGCGGTCACCATCTTGCGTGGCCTGGCGCCGGTCTATGAAAAGAGTCACGGCATCTATCTGCGTGACGACGCAGTGGTCGCCGCCGCCGAACTATCGGCCCGCTACCTGGCCGGTCGACAGTTGCCGGACAAAGCCGTCGACGTGCTGGACACCGCCTGCGCACGTGTGCGCATCAGCCTTGCCGCTGCACCGGAAGCACTGGAGCGCCTGCGCGGGGAAATTACAGAAGGTGAACGCCAACGCGAAGCGGTACGTCGGGACCTCGATGCCGGATTGAACGTAGACCACGAAGCGCTCGACGCTTTGGACGTCCGACTAAGCGAAGCACGTGCCGAACTCGAACAAGTAGAAACCCGCTGGTCCGTCCAGTGCGAACTCGCCGAACGGCTGCTGGAACTGCGAAAGGCTTGCGCGACAGCTCGCCAAGTAACTGTAGACGAAGTCTGCGCGCAACCGCCGCAGGGTATCGAAACGCTGGAAGCCGAGCTGCGGGACGTGCAAGTCGAGCTGGCCAGCGCCCAGATCCACGAGCGCCTGGTCAGCTTCGAAGTTTGCCCACGCCTCGTGGCCGAAGTGATCAGTCACTGGACCGGCGTGCCGCTTTCGCAACTGGCACGCGAGCACAACAGTAAGGTGCTGACTTTTGCCGACGACCTGCGCCAGCGGGTGCGTGGTCAGGAGCAAGCCGTCGAGGCACTGAACCGCTCGATGCGCGCGACCGCCGCCGGCCTCAACCGCGCCGACGCGCCGGTGGGCGTGTTCCTACTGGTCGGCCCCAGCGGGGTCGGTAAGACCGAGACCGCCCTTGCGCTGGCCGACCTGCTCTATGGTGGTGAGCGCTTTCTCACCACCATCAACATGTCCGAGTTTCAGGAAAAGCACAGTGTTTCTCGACTGATCGGCGCGCCGCCAGGCTATGTGGGCTACGGTGAGGGCGGCATGCTCACCGAGGCCGTCCGGCAGAAACCCTATTCGGTGGTGCTGCTCGACGAAGTCGAGAAGGCTGATCCGGACGTAATGAATGTGTTCTATCAGATCTTCGACAAGGGTGTGGCCAACGACGGCGAAGGGCGCGAAATCAACTTCCGCAACACCCTGATCCTGATGACCAGCAACCTCGCCAGCGACCGCATCGCCAGCCTCTGCGCCGGCGGGCAGCGCCCCGCAGCAGAGGATCTGGAGCAGGCCATTCGCCCACAGCTGACGCAGCATTTCAAGCCGGCGCTGCTCGGCCGGATGCGCGTGGTGCCCTATTACCCAATCGAAGGTGAGGTACTGAATGAGCTGGTGGGGCTCAAGCTCACCCGCTTCGGCGAGCGCCTCGCGCGACGTCAGCTGCAGTTCACCCACTGCCCGGCGTTGCTGGCGCATCTGGCCGAGCGCTGCACACATAGCGAAAGCGGCGCGCGGCTGATCGACCATCTCATCGACCAGCACCTGCAACCGCTGGTAGTCGACCGGCTGCTCGACGCCATGGCTGGCGGCGAAACGTTGCAGCGCGTGCATGCAACCCTCGATGGCAACGGGGCGGTGGTCTGTGAGTTCGCTTGAGATTCTGCCTGTGAGCTGGGACAGCTCACAGAGCTTCGACGCCAGCGCGATGCTGGGCCACTTCGCTCAGCTGACCGGCGCGGCGGATGTCGATACCTGGTTGAACGGCCTGGTGGAGATGGCCGCCCGGTTCACGGGCTGTCCGCTGACTCAGCTGTATTTGCTGGATGCCACGCACACTCGTCTGACGCGGAGCTCTCAATGGTTAGACGGCACGCTGCAGCAGCAGGAGCCGGCCAGCCTGCCCAGTGACTATGACGGCGAGCAGCTACTTCAATATTGCCTCAGCCAGAACCGAATGCTCAGCCTTGCGCCGCTCGACACCAGCCTGCACCAGACTGGATTCCTGCCGGTTTCGCTGAAACCCTGGCGCAGCCTGCTGTGCCTCCCTCTGCAAGACGCCCAGGACCACGCCATTGGGGTCCTTGTCGCCGCCAATACAGCAAATCACGAGTTTTCCGGAATGGCGAAAAGCCTGTCCAACCTCGGGCGCTTCGTGATGGGCCAGGTGCAGCTGCTGCAACGGCTTCGCGGCGCGGTGAGACCCGCTCCAGTCGAGGCGCCCGCGTCTCGCCCCTGCGCCCGAGGCTATGGCCTGATTGGCGACAGCCCGCGCATGCGGGCGGTGTACGGGTTGATTGGCAAGGTGCTACACAATCCGGTCAGCGTGCTGCTCACCGGCGAGACGGGTACCGGCAAGGAATTGGTTGCACGGGCCATCCATGATTGTGGGGCGCGCCGCAGCCAGGCATTTATCGTCCAGAACTGCGCCGCACTGCCGGAGCATCTGCTGGAAAGCGAGCTGTTCGGCTATCGCAAAGGCGCTTTTACCGGCGCCGAGCGCGATCACGAAGGTCTGTTCGATGCGGCCAACGGCGGCACGCTGTTTCTCGATGAGATCGGCGACATGCCCCTGACCTTGCAGGCCAAGCTGTTGCGGGTCCTGCAGGAAGGCGAAGTGCGGCCGCTGGGCAGCACTCGCACCCACAAGGTCGATGTCCGGATCGTCGCCGCAACCCACCAGGACCTGCACAAGCGCGTCGAGGAAGGACGTTTTCGCGAGGATCTTTACTACCGGCTCTCCATTTTCCCGATAGAACTGCCACCCCTGCGCGAGCGTGACCAGGACATCCTGCGGCTGGCGCGGCATTTTGCCGACAACGCCTGTGGCTTCCTGCAACGCGATGCCGTGCGCTGGTCCGATGCCGCACTGGAACAGCTCGCCGGTTATGGCTTCCCAGGCAACGTGCGGGAGCTGAAGGGGTTGGTCGAACGTGCCGTGCTGCTCTGCGAGTCCGGCGAGTTGCTGCCAATGCATTTCAACCTGCGCAAGCTGGATGATGAACTCGACAGCACGATGAACCTGCGCGAGCGGCTCGATCGGGTCGAGCGCAACCTGTTGGTCGACTGCCTGCGCAAGAACGGCGGCAACCAGAGCCAGGCCGCCCGTGAGCTGGGCTTGCCCCGGCGCACCCTGCTCTATCGCATGGAACGGCTTGGCGTCAGCGCGAACAGCCTTTGAGGGCAGGGAGACGAGCAATGCTTTTAAAAAAATATCTTAAGGCCGTTGCCCTGACGGCCATTACGTGCGCACTTCTGGGTTGTGGAACGCTTTTCAGCCGTCTCGACAATAGGTCTGCGGGGGACATTTACCCAGGGCTGCAACAGGACGGCGCGTTTCTAGGTTTAACAGGTACAAGCGAGACATATAACCCCTCGGGCGCAGCAACGATCCTCTGTTATCTGACAGTCGTATGCGTTCCGATAACGCTGCTTTCCGTACCGGTCGACGCGACAATCGACACCGTGCTGTTGCCGATCGACTTGATCAACACCGCAGAACCCGAGCCCCACAACCGGTAGTCTTGCGCCTCACCCGCGCAGCGCATGGACGATTTTCGAACAAGGACCCAGAGATGTTCAACCCGGCCAACGACACCCATTTCAGCCTTGCTATCGAGGGCGTAGAGCACGATCTACAGGTGCTCGAATTTAAGGGCCGCGAGGCGCTCTCGCAGCCCTTTGCCTTCGAACTCGAGCTGGTCAGCGAGCGCCCTGATCTGGACCTTGAAAACCTGCTGCATCAGCCGGCCTTCCTTGCCCTCTCGCCGGCCGGCCACGGCATCCACGGTTTGATCTACCGGGTCGCCCAGGGTGATTCAGGTAAGCGTCTGACGCGCTATCAGGTAACCCTGCGCCCACAGCTCGCCTACATGGCTCACCGCACCAACCAGCGCATCTTCCAGCACCTCACGGTGGAGAAGATCATCGCCCAAGTGCTCGAGGAGCACGGCATCCAGGCCAACGCCTTTCGCTTTGGGCTCAGTTCGGTGTACCCCGAGCGCGACTATTGCGTGCAGTACGACGAGACCGATCTGCACTTCATCCAGCGCCTGTGCGAAGAAGAAGGTATTCACTATCACTTCCAGCACAGTGCCGCCGGCCATGTCCTGGTCTTCGGTGATGACCAGACGGGCTTCCCCAAGCTTGCGCCGGTGGCTTATCAGCAGGACTCTGGCCTCGCCGCCGACGAGCCGGTGGTCAAGCGCTTCAGCCTGCGGGTCGAGACCCGCACCAGCCGCGCCACCCGCCGCGACTACGACTTCGAAAAGCCCCGCCTGACGATGGAAAGTGCCTTCCAGAGCGAATTCCAACCGGACCTGGAAGACTACGACTACCCCGGCCGCTTCACCGAGCGCGCCCGCGGCAAGCACCTTTCCCAACGTGCCCTTGAACGCCACCGCAGCGACTACGAGCTGGCCGAGGGCGAGAGCGATCAGCCGCAACTGGTCACCGGCCATTTTCTCGCGCTGATCGAACACCCGCACGGTGACTGGAACCAGCTCTGGCTGCTCAACGAGATCCTTCACGAAGGCAAGCAGCCGCAGGTGCTGGAGGAATCGGTGACAAGCGATAGCCTGGCCCGTAACGGCTTCACTCAAGGCTACCGCAACCGCTTCACCGCCACTCCGTGGGATGTCCTCTACCGCCCGGCCTTGAAGCATCCCAAGCCCAAGGTGCTTGGCAGCCAGACCGCCGTGGTCACCGGCCCGGCGGGTGAAGAAATTCACTGCGACGAGTACGGTCGCGTGAAAGTCCAGTTCCACTGGGACCGCGAAGGCCAGGCCGACGACAAGACCAGCTGCTGGCTGCGTGTCAGCTCAAGCTGGGCAGGAGACCGCTACGGCAGCATCGCCATCCCGCGCGTGGGGATGGAAGTGCTGGTCACCTTCCTCGAAGGCGACCCCGACCTGCCTCTGGTCACCGGCTGCCTGTACCACAAGGAACATGCCGTCCCCTACGACCTGCCGGCAAATAAGACCCGCAGCGTGTTCAAGACCCTTAGTTCACCCGGCGGTGCTGGTTACAACGAACTGCGCATCGAAGACCGCAAGGGTGTCGAGCAAATCTATATCCACGCCCAGCGCGATTGGGACGAAAACATTGAGCACGACCAGAAGATCCGCGTCGGCCACGAACGCCACGACACCGTCGAGGCCAACAGCTACAGCGAATTCAAGGCCGAAGAACACCGTACCACCCACGCCGACCACAAAACCGAAATCCGCACCAATGACCACCTTTCCGTGGGCAAAAGCCAGCACGTGAAGATCGGCACAGGCCAGTTCGTCGAGGCGGGTAACGAGATCCACTACTACGCCGGAAGCAAAGTCATAATCGAGGCCGGCATGGAACTCACCGCCACAGGCGGCGGCAGCTTTCTCAAGCTCGACCCGAGCGGGGTGACGCTGAACGGCGCGACTATCAAGATGAATTCCGGTGGGGCGCCGGGTAAAGGCACAGGGCTGAGCATTCTGGCGCCAGTGATTCCGTGGGCAGCAGATCAGGACAAGGCTGGTACAAAGCCGAAACTGGCGTTGGCTAATACCCAGCTGCAGATAGCCCGCAAGGCCAGGCAGATCGGCACAAGTCGCTGCCCGATCTGCGAAGCGTGCAAGGACGGATTGTGCCAAGTGGAAGCATCTCGATGATAGATACAGTCCATGATTGGTTCGATGAGCAACAGGCTGAGCAGCGGCAGCTGCTGCTCATTCTCGACAGCTTGGCAAAGCCCAACCCGGTCCAAGAGCTGTTTGCATCTGACCTGATGCAGCAATACGTCAATCTTTATCAGGACTCCGCGGTCACGGAGATGGCGGAAGTCGGGCCCTGGCTGGTGCTGTTAAGCGACTCGAATCCAGAGCAGATACGGTCGCTAACCGACGCACCCGCGCAAAACTGGGGTTGGCTTGCAAGCGCGGAGCAGCTCGACCTGACCCTCTTAAGCCAGCACTGGCGCGAGCGGATGTTGATCGAGGAACAGGGGCAGCGCTCGCTTTACCGCTTTCAGGACAACCGCGTCATTGCTCACCATTTGCACGGGATAGAAGAATTCCAGCGCCCGCTTTTGCTCGGCCCTCTAAGCAGTGCGCTGTGCTGGGATGGCGATGCTTGGGCGAGATTCGACAACCCAGTCCCTGCTCATTGCCCTCCCCCTTTCGCAACGCCTTGGCTCGACCTTCCTGAGCCACCTACGATCGCGCGGCAAATCCGCCATCACAACTTGCTGCAGTGGCTCTGGCAGCAATTCCCAACAGCCACTGCCCAACTGGCCGAGCACGTCCTGCTAGATGACTGGCTCAATGACCAACTCGACCAGACCGAGCACTGGCAGTGGCACGCGCCGGAGCAGCAATGTTTCTTGCTGCGATGTCGTCTGGATCCCGCCTTGGCATCGCATTCGTTCTGGGCTGCCCATACCACAGAGACACCCGAACAGCACTTCGTTCGCTGCCAAGTCGCAGTTGCCAGTATGGAGCACAACCACTCATGACCCGTCATATCGCACATGGGCTGGCAATTGGCTTGGGCAGCTTGCTCACAGCCTGCAGCTCGCTTGCCCCGTTCACAGGCGAAGGCTTCATACTGGAAGGCCAGCTGCCACCGGACTTCGCCCTCAAAGCCCAGGCACACTACGGTGTCGCCAACGACTGCAATGGTCGCGCCCGCACGCGATCTTTCGAAAGCGACTTCGAGGACCGCACCCACGAGTATCGATTCAGGATACCGGTCAACTACCCCGACGGTCTTTGCGAGATGCGTCTGGCCCGCGTCGGCCTGTTCATTCACGGTCGCTACGGCGAAAAGGACTGGCAGCGAACCTTCGACAATGGAGGGCTGGTGCTGGTAGACGTCTTGCCGGACGGCGCACCAGAATTCGACGCCAACGGCAGATTGAGCAAGACGGCTGAATGCACTTGGTTTTTTCAACTCAGCAAAGCTCGCTCTAGAAAAGGTGAGATAAGTAAGCTCCTTAGCTGTACAGGTGCAGGGGCGTACTTGGCCGGCCAAACGCTACCAGGAAAGCTCGTCAGGCTTTCATTCCAGGTCCGAAAGGAGGAGCGACCGGCCAGAAAAAATACTTGGCTAAGTACTGCTCAAGGCTGGAAGCCCTGTGTGCCGAAGGCGGGATGGCAGCAGTGCCAGGAGCCTCCTGTATTCAGCACATTCAAAATGAATGACCAAGAGTGCACCGTTTACCCAAACTGCAAGGAGTGATCAGGGATGAACAGAACAGCCATGGAAGCGCTTGCCTGTCCGCTGCGAAAACACAAAGTTAGTTTTCGTCTGGTGGACGAGCATGGAGACGGCCGCCCCTATGCAGGCTTGTCTTACAGACTGCACGACAGCCAAGGAAAGACGTTCGAGGGAAACTTGGACAGTGAGGGCTTCGCGCAGATCCTAAATATCCATTGCGGCCCCCAAGTCCTCGACTTTTCAGAGCTTGCATCACAGTACCTTGACCCTTGGTATGAAGAACTTGCCATCAGAGAGAATTTCCGTCTTCCACTTACAGCTTTGCAGATTGCTGTCGAACAATCCCCCTCTGGCCCTTGTCGTCCAAATGGCAAAACCTATATGGCGGAAGGTCGTGCGCAACAGGAGGGGGCTCAGTTCTTTCGCGTAGAAGTCAGCGACTTCGCCGAAGCCACGGGTCATCTACCGGAGCGCGACTCCGCATGGGGACCTCGCCCGGCGGCAAAGCTCAAATGCAACGCCGGCCTTGCACAATGTCAACCGGGCATAGCCCTGGCTCCAGATACCCACCATTTGCTCGAAGTCAAAGCACTACGCGCTTACAGCCCATTGCTCTCGAGAGATAAGGCATTCTGCGCCTTGAATGCCTATCATCTGGCGGTGATGGGAGCCTTCGCTTATGCCCCTTTCAGCAATCCCCTAGAATCAGGAACTCCCTACGCTTCCAGTCCGCCCCCTTATTCCAATCCGGGCTCAATAGGACATGTCTTGCGCGAACAGCTTGCCCGCTTAGAAAAGTCCCAGCTCTTCGGTGAAGCGCGTTACCACCTACTGTACGAGGAGGTACCTTACTCCAAGCGCTTGGAAGTTATGCCTTACGACCCAGAACGCTATAGCGAGGAAGCGTTGAAAGGCTGGCGCAACCCTGAAGATGTCCATTTCCTGCATCACGAGAAATCCGACACGCAGGCCTTCATCACCCACAGCGATAAGGTCATGCTGATTTCCGTGCGCGGCACCTTTGGACTGAAAGATTTTTTGATCGACGCCGACGCAAGACAAGTGCCGTTCAGAGAAGGCGTTGGCCAAGCGCATAGAGGCTTCTATGACGCATTCAGTGCAGCCAAGGTTTTTGTTGAGCGCTATATGGAAGCGTTCTACCGCGGACAGAGCGTAATCGTCTGTGGGCACAGTCTCGGCGGAGCGGTTGCGCTGCTTCTCGCCGCGTGGATAAGCGAACAATGGTCGAAGGATACGCAGCTCTATACCTTTGGCGCGCCGCGTGCCGCCGATCAGGCTTTCGTCCAGAGCGTAAACGATCTCACCCACTATCGACTGGTAAACCACAACGATCCGATACCAGGGGTCCCGTTCATCTGGATGGACGCTGAATGGAAGCTTGCTGCCGCTGGCATCGTCGCGTTGTTCAGCTCTCCAGCAGTGGGCATTTCTTTACTCCTGGGCGGCTTGCTGAATCTGCAGGGCGACCCTTATGAACACCACGGTGAACAACGCCATTTCGTGTCGCGGAAGCCAGGCAGCGACAGTACGAGTGCTGTGCTGTGGCAACCCAAGTGCGCCCTTCTTGACGAGCAAGCCTGCGCCCGTTATGCCGGGGCGCTCAATTTGAAAGACGATATGCCGGAACGTGCAGCCTTCGCCAAGCAACTCAGCTCGTTTCCAGAGCACTCCAGCGATAACGGTTACAGCCGGGCCATGCTTACTACGCTGTTGCGCTGGCACACCAGCATTGCGGAGCGCGACGGAGCCCTGTTCACGTCTGGAGAGATTCAGGACATTCACCGGCTAATACAACATGCCGAGGAAGAACTGGCCAGTTGGCGGCCACGGAGCTTTGCCGAATTTCAGCATGAAATCCGGCTACGTCACGACAGGCGCTTCTACAACAAGACCGAAACGGAGCTCATGCAGCTGTACCATGCAGGAATCACCGCGGTGCGTCAGCTAAGCGCCCAGCAACGTGACGCGCTGGCGCGGGCTGAACAACGGTTGCTAAACGAGGCGGATCGCAAACTGACCGCACAAGACGTTTTCGGCGAGCTTTGGAAGCGAGAGGATATCCCTGATTTGGTAGAGCAATGGCTCGCCCTAGACTCGAATCGTGAGGGAGCACGGCTGGCGCAAGCTCAGGCAACGCCAAGACCTGCGCTCGCCTGACTTTCGCTGCAAAGCTTCGATACTCGACCACCTGCGTCTACAGTATTCAAAAGCTATAACAGCGGACTCTCCCTCTCGCGGGACCCACGGGGTGGTCTTCGATAGGGGCAAGTCGCCCACACATAGTCTGCATTAGAGCCTTGCAGGACCCGCTACCATGCTGCCTATAGGACAGGTGGGCCTCTCCCAATCCTCAGGCCTGGATCCTTACGCTTGCCTACATAGCCAAGTCGTCACTCCGGTCCAGTGGGCCACATATATAGCCCCAGCTCTCGTTTCAGCCCCACCCCCACCGTTTTTCGTGACCCCGTTCACCCACGCAGACAAGCGGGTGAACTTCAATACTCAGCCTGAGTCTCGCTTCGCCGTTATCGGTCAGCGGGGCCGTCTGCCCACACGCTTTCAAGGAGGAAATCGCGTGCTAGCCCGCTATTGCGCCCTCGTTTTATTCATCGCATCCCTCGCCCTTGCCGGCTGCTCCGGTAACTACAAATTCAACGATGACGAATATCGCCCTCTGGGCGATCCGCAAGCATCGACACGCAGCAGCTGACTCGCCAAGGAGAAGAAGCCATGGAACTGGTTTTCGATATGGTCAGTGCGCAGCAGTTCGCGCCGGGGCTGATCAGCAGTAAGACCTTCAAGCAGGCCGGCGGCATCATCGGCCGCGCCGAGGATTGCGACTGGGTAATCCCGGACCGTAAGCGGGTATTGTCCAGTCGACACGCCGAAGTAAGCTACCGCGACGGGGCGTTCTTCCTCACCGACACCAGCAGCAACGGCATTCAGCTCAAGGACAAGGGCGCGAGCCTGGACAAAGGCCGGGCGCAGCGAATCGAACACGGCAGCGTTTATTGCCTGGGCGACTTTGAAATCCGGGCTCGCCTGATCCAGGACCCGGCCTCCTTCGAAGGCGATATCGGCCGACCGCAGCCCGCCGGAAGCATCATTCCAGACGACGCATTTCTCGATCTCGACCCGCTTACAGCCCTAGATCAACAAGAACATGCCTACGCCAAAACGGACGATCTGACCGCGGTGCTTGCGCCATCAAGGGTGCACGCCCAGCAGCGAGATTACGCCCAGATTGATGAAGAGAATCTGCAGGTCCCCGAGCTGGTAGTGCCAAAATCGGCAGCTCAGCCCAAGGTTGCGCCCGAACCTGAACGCCTGCCGCCCGATTTCTGGACACGCTTCGGCGAGGCGCTGGGCGTTGATCTAGCGGGTCTCGATGAAGACGCTCGGCAAGCGCTGGCCCTGAAAGCGGCGAGCCTACTCAAGCAAAGCGTTACCGGACTTCAGCAGGCGCTACGGACCCGTGGCGAACTCAAGAATGAGATGCGTCTTTCACTGACCACAGTGCAGAGTGCCGGCAACAACCCGCTCAAGCACAGCATCGACAGCGGGGAAGCGCTAAACCTTCTGCTGCGCGGCGGAAAATCGGGGCAGCTGCCTGCAGAACAGGCCATGAGTCGCGCTTACCGCGATCTTCAGGCGCACCAAGTTGCCATGCTGGCCGCCAGTCGCGCCGCCGTCAAAGGCATGCTTGAGCAGCTTTCCCCCGATCAGTTGGCCCTGCGCTTCGAGCGTGACAACAAGCCGCTTATCGCCACGTCCGGTGGTCGCTGGCGCGCTTATAGGCGGCTGCATTCTGCGATGCAACGCGACGACGATTGGAGCGAGCGGTTGTTCGCTCGGGACTTCGCCCAGGCTTACGAGGAGCAGGCCCGTCTGATCGCCACGCTCAATACAGACATTCAAGGATGATATTCATGTCTCGCTTTCTTCCCGTCGCGGCGTTCGCAGCGATTGCCGTTCTGAGTGGCTGTTCTGCCCTCTCGCCCAACTCTGACCTGACCAAGCTGGACCTGTCACTGCAGGGCAGCGACAGGCTAAACCCCGACCTTAACGGCCGCCCTTCACCTGTCGTGATTCGACTCCTGGAGCTCAAGCATCCGGTGGCCTTCGAGAACGCCGACTTCTTCTCGCTCTACCAGCGACCCAAGGAAGCCTTGTCCCCGGACATGGTGATTCAGGAAGAGCTTGAACTGCGCCCTGGCGAGCAGCGCGACCTCAAGCTGTTTGTTCAGGACGGTAGCCGCTATGTCGGCGTGATGGCCGCTTATCGCGACCTGCCCGAATCGAGCTGGCGTTTCGTTATCCCGCTGCAACACAAGGCGCAAAACCGCATTGAGCTGATGCTCGACGAGCGCGGCATCAAGGCTATCGATCCGCTCGCGAAGGGAGACTGATCGATGAGCATGAACAAAGTCATCTGGCAGGAAGGCATGCTGTTGCGTCCACAGCATTTCCAGCAAAGCGATCGCTACTACGACGCGCAACTCAAGCTGCGGACACAGAAGTTAGGCCATTACGCCTGGGGCTTCTTCGGGCTGGAGATCGACCGTCAGTTCCTCAACATGGGCAAGCTGGTGCTTAGCCAGGCGAGTGGTCTACTTCCTGATGGCAGCCTGTTCGAGATTGGCGCCGAGCGTGAGCCACTGGCCCTGGACGTGCCGCCCAACACTGGCAATACGCCTGTGTACCTGGCGTTACCGCTGGTGACCGGCAATCACATCGAGAGCCGCCGTCCAGAACAGAAGGACGTGCTGGCGCGCTACACCGCGTTCGACGAAGAGGTCACCGACTCCAACGCAGGCGACAGCAGCAGCAGCCAGGTCAGCACTGGGCGACCGGACTTTCGGCTGTTGCTGGGTGAGCAGCAGAGCGATCAGGCTTACGTGAAACTCAAGCTTTGCGACATCCTCGACACCACGCCGGATGGCGTCATCAGCCTCGACCCCGAGTACATACCGACCTTTATCGACTTCCAGGCATCCAGCTATCTACTGTCGTGCCTGAAGGAAGTGATCAGCATGCTGGGGCATCGCGGCGACATTCTGGCCGAGCGCATTCGCGCGACCGGCAAAGTAGGCGGCGCTGAAGTCGGTGATTTCATGATGCTGCAGCTGATCAACCGCTACGAACCCGTGCTACGCCATTACATGGGCATCGACCGGATCCATCCCGAACACATCTACCGTGAGCTGCTGGGGTTGCTTGGGGAACTGGCGACGTTCTCCAGCGAGACCAAGCGCCCTCGCCTGGAGGGTCGCTACCTGCACAACGACCAAGGACTGTCGTTCCGCAAGCTGATGGATGCGATTCGCCAGGTGCTGTCGATGGTGCTCGAGCAGCACGCCATCGAGCTGCTACTGCAGCAGCGCCAGTACGGCATCCAGGTCTCGCCACTGCACGATCACAAGCTGCTCGGCAGCGCCTCGTTCGTACTCGCAGCCAGCGCCCAATGTGACTCCGAAGAGTTGCGAACGCGCTTGCCAGCTCACCTCAAGGTCGGTCCGGTGGAGCGTATTCGCCAGTTGGTCAATCTTCACCTGCCGGGGATCAAGGTCAAACCGCTGCCGGTGGCGCCGCGGCAGATCCCATTTCATTCCGGCAAGACCTATTTCGCGCTGGAACTTAGTTCCGAGGAACTGGCGCAGCTGGAGCGTTCCGGCGGCTTCGCCTTCCACGTGTCCGGAGAATTCACCGGCCTTGAGCTGAAATTTTGGGCGATCAGGAACTGACCGACATGATCAGAGAAATGGACTACGCACAGGACGACAAGACAGTCATCCTCAATCGCCACGGCGACGCCCCGGCACAGAGCCCGCTGACCGACTTCAGCGCGCCACCCAAATTCGAGCAGCTCGAAGAGCGGATGATCTACGCAGCGCGGCTGCGTCCGGCCGAAACCTTCAACATCAGCCTCAACCCGTTGGTCGCGGCGGCCTCGTCACTGCTCTCGGAAGTGGTGCGGCTCAAGCACAGCTACGAAGGCGAAGACCTGCTCGCGCTGAACCAGCGCCTGTCCGGCGAACTCAAGCTGTTCGAACACCGGGCCCTGCACGATGGTGCGGAAAGCAGCCAGGTGATGGCCGCCCGTTACGTGTTATGCACGGCAATCGACGAGGCTGTGGTGACCACACCTTGGGGCAACGAAAGTGAATGGTCGCAGATGAGTCTGCTGTCCTCCTTCCATAACGAGACTTTTGGCGGCGAGAAGTTCTTCCAGCTGCTCGAGCGCCTCTCGCGCAACCCGGTCAAGCACTTGCCGATGCTGGAGCTGATGTATCTCTGCCTGTCGCTGGGCTTCGAGGGCAAGTACCGGGTCATGCCGCGCGGCATGCTTGAACTCGAAGCGGTGCGAGACAGCCTCTACCGGCAGATTCGTCAACTGCGCGGCGACGTACCGCGCGAGGTCTCGCCGCACTGGCAGGGTCTGAAGGATACCCGCCGGCGCCTGGTGCGCATCGTGCCGTGGTGGATGGTCGCGCTGTGCACCCTGATCTGCCTGGGGATGCTTTACGCCGGTTTCGCCTGGGTGCTGGGCGAGCAGCGCGAAACGGTCCTGCAACCATACCAATCCATCGATCCAACCATTCAGATCGAGCCCAAGCCGTAACAAGGACGTAACGCCATGAAGGTTTTTTTCGGCAAGCTTGCCGCGTTTTTCCGCAAGACCTGGGTATGGAGCCTATGCGTCTTGCTGGCCCTGGCCCTGCTGGTGTGGTTCGTCGGACCGCTACTGGCGGTGGATGACTACAAATTTTGGGAGCCCTCGACCAGCCGCCTGCTGACCATTGCCGGCCTGTGCTTGGTCTGGGGTCTATTCATCGTGTTCGCCAGCTGGCGTAGCACCCGCCGCAAACAGGCCGAAGCCAGCGACGAAGAAATGCAGGAGCGACTTCGGCGTGAGGGCTTGGTCAGCGAGGAACAAGGCATCCTGAGCCAGCGCTACCGCGACGCCGTGCGCACGCTCAAGAGTTCGAGCCTGTACCGCGGGCGCAGCGAGAGGTGGCGCAACGACCTGCCCTGGTACCTGTTGCTCGGCCCTCAGGGCAGTGGCAAAACCTCGCTGCTGGACTTTTCCGGCCTCGACTTCCCACTCAACCGCGGTGAAAACCAGCGTCTGACCAAGGATGTCTCAGGCACCCGTTACGCTGACTGGTATTTCGCCGACCACGCCGTGCTGATCGATACCGCTGGCCGCTACCTGACTCAGCCGGACTCGGCGGTCGACGGCAATGCCTGGGATACATTGCTCGGCTTGTTGCGCCGTCGCCGTGCAAGGCCACTCAATGGCGTGCTGATCAACATTCCGATCGAGCAGTTGCTGCACTCGAGCGAACTGGAGCTCGAAACGCTGGCGCGCCAGAGCCGTCAGCGCCTGCACGAAATCCACCAGCGCCTTGGCGCCGACGTGCCGGTTTATCTGGTACTGAGCAAAGCGGACAAAGTGCTTGGCTTCGACGAGTTCTTTGATCAGCTCTCGCGCGAGGAAAGCGATCAGGTGCTGGGTGCCAGCTTCCGCAAGGAACAGGACGGCACCGACGTCAATGCAGTCCGGGGCGAGTTCGAGGAACTGCTGCGCCGACTCAACAGCCAGGTCATCCTGCGCATGCACCAGGAGCGCGACACCCAGCGCCGGGGTCGCATCCTCGATTTCCCACATCAGCTTGGCCAAATTGGCGAACGTTTGTGCCTGTTCGTCGAGCTGGCCTTCTCCGGCAACCGCTACCAGCGTGCCAGCCAACTGCGCGGGTTCTACTTGACCAGCGCACCGCAGCTGCAAGGTGAACTCGACCCGCTCACCAGCGGCATCGGACGCAACCTCGGCTTGTCGAGCAGTACATTGCCGACGTTCCGTAGCGGTCGGGCGCGCTTCATTAATCACCTGCTAAGCCGCGTGATTTTCCCCGAGGCGGACCTGGCCGGCTTGGATCAGAAGGAAGTACGCCGCATCGACTGGGGCCAGCGCGCCCTCTACGCCGCAAGCTTCGCCTGCCTGGCGCTGTTTGGTGCGCTCTGGGCAAACGGTTTCTCCGGCAATCACGAACGACTCGAGCAGCTGCGCAACCTCGCTGACCAGCTGGGTCGGGAGATCCAGGAAATCGCGCCTCAAGACGATGCATTGCGTACGCTCAAGGCGCTGGATACCAGCTATGCGGCCGCCCAGGTGTTCCCGGATAAGGCTGAAATGTCCTACCTGCAGCGCGGCGGGCTTTATCAAGGTGAGGAGGTAGATCCCTCCGTCCATCAGGCCTACCGCCGTGAGCTGGAAACCCTGCTACTGCCTCGAGTTGCGCGTCAGCTCGAAGCCCAAATCCGCGCCAATCTTACTGATCGAGAGCGACTGCTTGGCAGCCTGCGCGCCTACCTGATGCTCAACCTGGAAGAACGCCGCGACGACGGCTTCCTCAAGGACTGGGTCGCCGCCGACTGGTCGCTGCGCTACGCCGGTAACTCCGTCGCGCAGAACGGTCTCAACACCCATTTCGAGCGGCTACTCAATGACGGATTCGCTCCTTATGCGCTTAACGACCAGCTCGTTACCGAGGCACGTCAGGTGCTGCGCAGCGAGTCGCTAGCCAACGTCGTCTATCGCATGTTGCGCGATCAGGCTCGCAGCTTGCCTGACTACCGGTTCAGCCAGCGTCTCGGCCCGCAGGGGGCATTGTTCAGCGGCAGCGACTACACAATTCCTGGCTTTTATACCCAGCAGGGTTATCAGAAGTTTTATCTCGCCCAAGGCAGCGAGTTGGTACGCGAGATCCTCCGCGACAACTGGGTGCTCGGCGAAGGCGACAGCTTGAGTCTGAAAGATCTTGGACGGCTGATGGTCGAGATGGAGCAGCTCTATTTCCGTGACTACGCCAACTATTGGAGCGAAGCGGTAGCTCAGCTGGCACTGGAGCCTATCGTTAGTGCCGGCCAGGGCTCCGTATTGCTTAGCGGACTGTCTGCCGCCAACTCACCGCTGTTGCAATTGCTCGTCGAAGTTCGAGACAACACCCGATTCGCCGGCGTAGCCGATGCCGCTGGCGATGCCACGGAGGCGGCCGATGCCCTCACCCTCAAGGAAGCCAACGGCAAGCTCGGCAAGGCGGCCAAGCTGGCTTCGGCCGCTGCAGAGCAAGCACAGGCAGCATTAGCAAAGAACCTGCCTGATACGGCGCGCAAAACACTCGAGCGCCGCTTCGAACCGCTACATCGTCTGCTTGATGAAAACGCAGGCGCCAGCGCCGAGCTGGTCCCAACCCTGCAGGCCCTCGACGCTCTTCAATTGCAACTGGCTAGCCTGACCCACGCCAGCGCGCCTGATCAGGCGGCATTCGAACTCGCCAAGGCGCGCATGGGAGGGCAACGTGATGCCATCAACCAGTTGCGGGCCAGCGCAGCTAGGCTTCCACAACCAATCGGCAACTGGCTTGGCCTGCTCGCCAAAGACAGCTGGACGCTTGTTCTAAACGATGCCTATCACTACCTCAACCAGCGCTACCAGAGCGAGCTCTACGCGGTCTACAAAGGGTCGCTACGCAAGCGCTATCCGTTCAGCGCACACAGCGAGAGCGATGTCGCCATTGCTGACTTCCGGGAGTTCTTCAAGGCGCAAGGCGTTGCTGACGGGTTCTTTGATCGCTACCTGAAGGCGTTCGTCAGCGGGAGCGCTGGCCACTATCAGCTTCGTCGAGTCGACGGCCGAGGCTTGCCCCTGTCACGCGAATTCCTGTCGCAAATGAGTAATGCGCAAACCATCCGCCGCAGTTTCTTTGCCGAAAACCCGAACGAGCCGCAGATACGTTTCAAACTCGAGCCTTACTCGTTAGATTCGAGCCTCGGTCGCGCCGACTTCCGCTTCGGTAATCAACAGATGGAATACCGTCACGGTCCGATCATGCAGACAGCCTTCAGCTGGCCAACCGACGCAGAGGACGGCCGCACCAGTCTGGTGGTCGAGGAACTTGGCGGACGTCGTGTCGGCATCGAGAAGAACACCGGCCCCTGGTCGCTGTTCCGTCTGCTGGACCTGATGCAGGTCGACTACCACAGCGGTCGCGACGTGCTCATGCTCAAGGCCAACCTGGGGGGCCGCAACGCCAACTACCTGCTACACAGCCAGCGCTCGCCGAACCCGTTCGACATCGCCCTGCTGCGTGATTTCAAGCTTCCGGCAACGCTGTGATGTCAGCCACCGCAAGCCTGGCTTACAGCTGGCGCAGCGCCGCTCGGACCGATACGGGTAAAGTTCGCGCGCGCAATGAAGATGCCTTTCTCGACCTACCCGAGAAGGGCCTATGGGTGGTGGCCGATGGGATGGGTGGCCACCACAACGGCGCGCTGGCCAGCCGTCTCATCGTCGAGCAGCTCGCCGTGTTGCCTGAGGGCAATATGTCCGAGCGCCTGGTCAGCTTGCGCCGCTGCCTGCATGACCTTAACCGCAGGCTGGGACAGGAACTGACAGTCACGGCTGACCGCCCCGACCCCGTAATTGGCAGCACCGTGGTCGCGCTGCTGATGGAGGCCGATCGCGCCGCCTGCGCCTGGGCTGGCGACAGCCGCTGCTACCTCTGGCGCCGCGGGCGGCTCTATCAGCTCTCGCGCGACCACTCGCTGCTGCAACTGTTGATCGATGAGCAGAGCCTGAGCCCACAGGAAGCCGCGCGCCACCCTGCAGCGCACGCCCTTACCCGCGCCATCGGTGCCAGCGAACAATTGACGTTGGATATCCTCGAGTTCGATGTATATCCAGGCGATACCCTGCTGCTGTGCAGCGACGGGCTCTACCAAAGCCTGTCGCCGGACAGCCTGGGAGCAGCGCTCAACGCGCCGTCAACGAGCCTGGCCCTGCAGCGGCTGTTTGACGAGGCTATGGACGGCCCGTGTCGAGACAACCTGAGCGCTGTGGTGATCCGCCTATGAGCGAGCCCCAGCGTGCAGAGCCGGTATCAGACCTCACCTATTTCGCCTTCGCGGCCTCGGCCGCCACGCCAGCGAGCCTGGCCACATCGGCCGCCGCCATTACCGCAAGCGATTTGCCTGAAGTCTTGACGGGGCGCTACCTGATCGAACGGCTGCTTGGCGTCGGTGGCATGGGCGCCGTGTACCGTGCTCGGGACCTCCTGCGTGAGCAGTTTGGCGACCCGGAGCCCTACATCGCACTCAAAACCCTGAGCGATGAGTTCAGCGAGTATCCCGATGCCCACGCGCTGCTCTATACCGAGTTCGCGCTGACCGCACGCTTAAGTCATCGCCACGTTGTGCGGTTGTTCGGTTTTGACGTGGACGTCACCAGCCAGCGCGCCTTCATCACCCTCGAACTGCTTAAGGGGCCGACGCTTGACCAGTTGCTCAGCGAACGTTCCGAAGGCCTCGCCTGGGAAGAGCTGCGCGAAATCGCTGTGCCATTGATCGAAGCGCTGGCTTACTCCCACAGCCGCGGCGTCATTCACGGTGACATCAAACCAAGCAACGTAATACTGGCGGAGGATGGTCTGCGCTTGTTCGACTACGGGCTTGGACAGCCGCTCGAAGGCGTGCTGAAGAACCTACCTCGCTTGTCCCGCAACCGATTCAAGGCCTGGACCACGCGTTACGCAGCCCCTGAACTTCTGAGCGGCGCGGAGCCATCACAAGCAAGCGATGTGTACGCACTCGGTTGTCTGCTTTATGAGCTGGCCAGCGGCAGCCACCCGTTCAGGCGACTAAGCGCCAAGCAGGCAAAAGCAATGGAGCTCGACAAGGAATTGGTATGCCCTCCGAACCTCACCCAGGGCTGGCCTACTCTGCGAGCGGCGCTGGCATTTGACGTTGATCAGCGCACAGCGAGCTTGACCCAACTGCTGGATGTATTCCGCCGCCCCGCACCCAGCCGTCTGCAGCGCTGGTTCGGGCGCACCCATGGATGATCTGAGAACAAGGAAGCGCCATGTTCAACGCGGCCAATGACACCCACTTCACCCTCACCATCGAAGGCATCGAGCATGACCTTCAGGTACTTGCCTTCAGCGGTCGCGAGGCCATCAGCCAGCCCTACCGCTTCGACCTTGAGCTGGTCAGCGAGCGCCCCGACCTGGATCTGCAAAGTTTGCTGCATCAGCCAGCCTTCCTTGCGCTCTCGCCGGCAGGCAATGGCATTCATGGGTTGGTCTACCGCGTCGCCCAGGGCGAGTCCGGCAAGCGCCTGACACGCTACCAGCTGGCCATCGTTCCGCAGCTAGCCTACCTGGCGCACCGCACCGATCAGCGCATCTTTCAACACCAGACCGTCCCGCAAATCATCGCTCAGGTGCTCGAGGGTCACGGCATACAAGCGGACGCCTATCGATTTCAGCTCGGCCCGGTGGTCTATCCGGAACGTGACTATTGCACCCAGTACGACGAGACCGACCTGCACTTCATCCAGCGTCTGTGTGAAGAGGAAGGCATTCACTATCACTTCGAGCACAATGAACGCGGCCACGTGCTGGTGTTTGGCGACGACCAGACCAGCTTTCCCAACCTCGGCCAACCCATCGCCTACCTGCAGGACAGCGGCCTGGTCGCCGACGAGCCGGTGATCAAGCGCCTCGCCGTCCGCCTGGAAACCCGGACCAGTCGGGTCAGCCGGCGTGATTATGACTTCGAGCAGCCGCGGCTGATCATGGGTGCTACCCACAAGGGCCAGCCAGCCAACAGCGAAACCCCGTCAGAGCCGGATCTGGAAGACTACGACTATCCTGGCCGTTTCACTGATCGCGCACGTGGCAAGCACCTGTCCCAACGCGCCTTGGAGCGCCATCGCTCGGACTATCGCCTGGCGGAAGGCAACAGCGACGAACCCAGGTTGGTCAGCGGCCATCTGCTTGCAATATCCGACCACCCGCGTCGGGAGTGGAACGACCTCTGGTTGTTCACCGAGGTACATCACGAGGGCAGGCAACCGCAGGTGCTGGAAGAGTCGGTGACAAACCCGTCAGCTCACAAGGAGCACGCTGCAGATGATTTCAGGCAGGGCTACCGCAACCGTTTTACCGCCACCCCCTGGGACATTCCATTTCGCCCGCCCCTGCACCATCCGAAACCGCGCGTGCTGGGCAGCCAGACCGCTGTGGTCACCGGGCCCGCCGATGAAGAAATCCATTGTGATGAATACGGACGCATCAAGGTCCAGTTTTTCTGGGATCGTGATGGTCAGGCCGATGACAAGACCAGCTGCTGGCTGCGCGTGAGTTCAAGCTGGGCCGGCGATGGTTACGGCGGTATCGCCATCCCACGGATCGGCATGGAGGTACTGGTCACCTTCCTCGAAGGCGACCCCGACCAGCCACTGGTAAGCGGTTGCCTCTACCACGCGGAACACCAAGTGCCCTATGACCTGCCTGCGGACATGACCCGCAGCGTATTCAAGACGCTAAGCACCCCGCGCGGCGGTGGCTATAACGAACTGCGCATCGAGGACCGCAAAGGCGCCGAACAGATCTATATCCACGCCCAGCGCGACTGGGACGAGAACATCGAGCACGACCAGAAGGTCCGCGTCGGCCACGAACGCCACGATACCGTCGAGGCCAACAGCTTCACCGAACTCAAGGCCGAAGAACACCAGACCGTCGCGGGCCACCGCAAAGTGGAAGTCAAACCCGACGATCATCTCACCATCGGCCAGGCCCAGCACATCACGCTCGGCACCGCCCAACTGACCAAAGCCGGCCGCGAGATCCACCTAAAAGCCGGCCAGAAGATGGTCATCGAAGCCGGCATCGAACTCACGATCAAAGCTGGCGGCAGTTTCATCAAGCTCGACCCCGGTGGCATCACCGTTAGCGGCCCGATGATCAAGATCAACGCCGGTGGTGCGCCAGGTAAGGGAGCAGGGATAAAGATCAAACCGCCGGTGCTGCCGGGCGAGACGGATAGCGACAAGGCGGGGAGCTTGTTGGAGCAGGCGCAGCCCGGCAACGAGCCTGCAGAGCCCCATCGGCGAAAGCGCTCACTCAATTTTTCCGGCTAAGACAAGGACAGGCTGTCTGTCAGGCAGCCCATGAACAGGACGTATCAGACATGGCCGAAAGCAAACCGATCAGCTGGGCGCTCCCCTTCCCAAGCAGGACGCCGGACAGCAACTCGCTACAACTCATGACTCACATGGCTAACGCCAAGGGCGGCTACTACCCGACCGGCGAAAACGGCCTATGGCACGGCGGCGTGCACTTCGACGAAGGCACGGCGCCGTTTTTCGATCAGTCGAGCGTACGCTGCATGGCCGACGGAGAGGTGATCGCCTACCGTATCGACGAACGTTACCCGGTCAGTGAATTCATCGACGAGATACCTCTGATCAAACGCGCCCCGTTCTCTACGGGGTTCGTCCTGGTGAAGCATAAGCTTCAGCCGCCACCGCTGCGCAACGCTGATGGCACCGTCACCGAAGGCCCGACTCCTCCAAGTCTGAACCTCTATAGCCTGTACATGCACTTGCTAGATTGGGCAGGCTACCAAGCGCAACCGGACCTGCAGCGCCCCGCCTTTTGGGAAACCAAGCGATATACCGTGAACACGGAGAGCGACGGCCTGGGCGTACGCGCAGGTCCGAGCAAGAACGCCACCCGGCTGTCCCAGCTGCCCAAGGGCGCCGAGATCACCATCGGCACGGCAGAAGGTGAGTTCAGCAAGCTGGTCAGCATCGTCAGCGGGACGGCACATCCCGCCTTGGCAGCAGACGATGAGGGGCAACTGCCCGGTTATGTATTCACCAGTTTTCTCAAACCGCTGAGCGAGCCAGCTGAATACGGAAAAGTCATCGTTCTTGAGAACGGGTTGCCGATCAAGGCCGGTGAACTGATTGGCCATCCGGGTATGTATCAGAACCACGACAGCGCTGCTCAGCACATGGTCCATGTCGAACTGTTCAGCTGCGACGATGTGCCCGCTTTCATCGCCCAAAGCCGCGCCTGGGCCAGCCGCTTGCCTGAGGCCCAGAAAACACTACTCAAAGTCTACAAAGGTGCTAGCAAGCTGATCGCGCACCGAGACGACATCAATGGCGATAACCCACCCAAGTTAAGCGACCAAGGCGTGCAGATTGGCGTCGACCTGATCATTCCGCAGAGCTTGCTCGATGGACTGCCAACCTCGCGTAAGATCCAAGCCAAGGATGACGCTGGCATTGCTACGCACTGGTGGCGGTTGGACGGCCTGTTCACCGACGCTAACGGCAACCCCATCGACGGCTGGCTCGCCGAGCAGGAGTTGATCACCACCCGCCACAGCCCATGGGAGTGGGAAGGTTTCCAATGCATCGAGGAAACCGGAACGCCCGTCGAAAAGCTCGCCCACGCGTTCAATGCCAGAGGCCTGCTAAGCGCAGACGAACAGGACAACTACCGGGCGCAGATCAGCAAAGCCGATGGCGGCCCAATCGTAACGCTCGCTCGACTCTACGATATCGTCGATACCGATAGAGATGACGTATTAACCAGCGCTGAAATCCAAGCAGCGCTGACCAGGCCTTGGCACGCTCAAGTGCTTGGCCAACTGGTTGCCAAATATGCAAGCGAGTGGTTCTGGAACCAGGGCAAGTGGAATGAGCTTGATCCTCTCTTGGCGGAAGAACTTGGACAACCCAACCTGGTTTGGGAGGCGGAGAAGCAGCGAATTGAGAAGTTAAGCTGGTGGGAAGATGTCGCCGATAAGGCTTACGTTAACGCGGACGGGGCAGCATGGCACCTGCAGCCGCTAACTTTCATTGGAACTTTCAATACAGCGGCTAGGGTTGAACCTACTATCAGAGAGGGGCGGATCACATTTGATGCTGAAGGGAATAATATTCCTTCATCTCCGTTTTTCAGTCGTGTTATCCACTGGCCAGGGAACGAGCTTTCAGGAGTTACGTTGGGGCGTGGCTACGACATGGGTTTCAGAACTGAGTCAGAAATTCATGATCATATGAAAAATGCCGGAATCGCGCACGATCAGGCGACAAAGATTGCTCAGGCCTATGGCAAAAAAGGAACTGCTGCGCAGCAATTCGTAGTCAGCAACAAGACAATCATTGGCGAAATTAGCTCCGAGCAGGAAATCAATCTCTTTAATGAGATCTATCCAGACTACATAGAACGGGCCATCGCCAATTATGATCGCTGGACAGAGAGCGAGCCTGAACGAACAGACTGGAGCTCCCTAGATCAGGTCATTAGAGATGTGCTGGTAGACTTCGTGTATCAAGGCTTCACAAAAGGGCCAAATCCAATGAAAGCCGGGATGAGAAACGACAAGGATCAGTTGATACGCTATATAGAAAATACGCCTGCGATCAGCCAGTACGAGCCAGGGCGAAACAGAGCTCGCTACCTCAGGAATAATTAGGGCATACAGTATGAAAAAATTTCCGTTTATGTTTTTATTTCTTGTGCCTCCTGCGTTCAGCGATACCCTGTCAAATCCGTGTGAAAACATTGAGCTGTCCCAGCAAGTCGCGCAGTGTGCAGCATATAGAAAAGATCTGTCAGATAAGATCTTGAACACTTCGTATAAGGCAACTTTGGGACGTATCCGGCAGCAGTTCGAAAGAATGCCCTCACTGGCGGATCAATACATCTCCGTTGTTAAAGAAGCGCAGCAGCACTGGATCAAACTGCGAGATGCCGACTGCAAAATGGAAGCTTTCGAAATAGAAGAAACCACAGAAGCGCATAAAGTAACGACTGATAATTGCATTTCGAGGATGAGTAACAATAGGGCTGACTATTTGGACGGTATCGCTCCAGATATATGAACAATTCACACCTTTTAAATTATTCCCTGTCATAACTATTTGCTGCTAACAACTGAGAAACACCTTTATTATTCTGGCGCTTTTGCTAATAGCGTATATAGCTATGGGCGGAGCGGCCGCCAGTAACCATATGGCTCGTGTGGGCGGCGCCGGGGTGATCGATTAGCTGAAGCTGGTCGGCACCGCCAGCCGTATCGCCGGCGAGGCTGCAATTGCTGCTGGCGCCCAAACACCAAGCGAATGTCGAGACAGGGTTCGAGCGTAGCCCGCGGTAAACTTACTACGAGTAGCTAAGCGATTGAGCCAGTAGATAACCGATGCGCGCGGCATCAACCGATGAAGGCTAACAGGCTGCGCGCCTGAGTTGCGGCAACGAAAAAGCCCCCGTCGGCTCTCGCCGGCGGGGGCTTTTAGTCAGCTAGGCTTAGATCACGCCTTGGCTTTCTTCGCAGCGCGGTTGCGCTCGCCTTCGTCGAGGATCTTCTTGCGAAGACGAATCGACTTCGGGGTCACTTCGCACAGCTCGTCGTCCTGGATGAATTCCAGCGCCTGCTCCAGAGTGAAGCGAACCGGCGGAACCAGGGCGATGGTTTCGTCCTTGCCCGAAGCGCGCATGTTGTCGAGCTTCTTGCCCTTGGTTGGGTTAACGCCCATGTCGTTGTCGCGGCTGTTCAGGCCGACGATCTGACCGTTGTAGATTTCCTGGCCGTGCTCGACGAACAGCTTGCCGCGCGCTTGCAGGGTTTCCAGGGAATAGGTCAGCGCCTTGCCGGTATCGATCGATACCAGTACGCCGTTCTGGCGGCCGGACATGTGGCCGGACTTCATCACGTCGTAACGGTCGAAGATCGAGGTCAGGATGCCGGCGCCGTTGGTGATGGTCAGGAACTGGTTACGGAAACCGATCAGACCACGGGCCGGGATGTTGTATTCCAGGCGAACACGGCCTTTGCCATCCGGCACCATGTTGCTCAGGTCACCCTTACGCAGGCCCATTTCTTCCATGACCTTGCCCTGCGCTTCTTCAGGGATGTCGATGGTGACGTTCTCGAACGGCTCGTGCTTGGCGCCATCGACTTCACGAATGATCACTTCAGGACGGCCTACGCCCATCTCGAAGCCTTCGCGGCGCATGTTCTCGATCAGTACCGACAGGTGCAGCTCACCACGGCCGGAAACCTTGAACTTGTCAGCCGAGTCGCCTTCTTCAACGCGCAGCGCCACGTTGTACAGCAGCTCTTTGTCCAGACGGTCCTTGATGTTACGGCTGGTGACGAACTTGCCTTCCTTGCCGCAGAACGGCGAGTCATTGACCTGGAAGGTCATGGAAACGGTCGGCTCGTCGACGGTCAGCGGCTTCATCGCTTCGACGTTGTTCTGGTCGCACAGGGTGTCGGAGATGAACAGTTCATCCATACCACTGATGCAGACGATGTCGCCAGCAGTAGCTTCTTCGACGTCAACACGGTGCAGACCGTGGTGACCCATGAGCTTGAGGATACGGCCGTTACGCTTCTTGCCATGCATGTCGATGGCGGTAACCGGGGTGTTGGGCTTGACGCGACCACGGGCGATACGGCCTACGCCGATAATGCCGAGGAAGCTGTTGTAGTCCAGAGCTGAAATCTGCATCTGGAACGGGCCGTCGATGTCGACCTTCGGAGCGGGTACGTGGTCAACAATCGCCTGGTACAGCGGGGTCATGTCTTCGGCCATGTCGGTGTGATCCAGACCGGCGATGCCGTTCAGGGCCGAGGCGTAGACGACCTGGAAGTCCAGCTGGTCTTCGGTAGCTCCGAGGTTGTCGAACAGGTCGAAGATCTGATCCAGCACCCAGTCAGGACGCGCGCCGGGACGGTCGACCTTGTTGATCACCACGATCGGACGCAGGCCGGCTTCGAAGGCCTTCTTGGTCACGAAGCGGGTTTGCGGCATCGGGCCGTCTTGAGCATCGACCAGCAGCAGCACGGAGTCGACCATCGACATCACGCGCTCTACTTCACCGCCGAAGTCGGCGTGGCCGGGGGTGTCGACGATGTTGATGCGGTAATCGTTCCAGCGAATAGCGGTGTTCTTGGCCAGGATGGTGATCCCGCGCTCTTTTTCTTGGTCATTGGAGTCCATCACGCGCTCGTCGTTAAGCTCGCCGCGCTCCAGAGTGCCGGACTGACGCAGGAGCTTGTCGACCAGGGTAGTTTTGCCATGGTCAACGTGAGCAATGATGGCGATGTTACGTAGATTATCGATCACAGTAGTGGTCTCGTGGTTGGGTTGGGGCTGCTCGGCAAATGCATCGAGCGGCCCAACGCGAAAAATCGGATTAAGAAAAGTTCGTTAACGACGTGTCGCAGCAATTCAGCCGCGAAGCGGGTCGGGAGGGCGGTGGCGGATACTGCCGCCCAGCAGGCCGGGCTGTTTAGCTCGGACGATAAACGCGCACATTGACATGCCCCTCGCTCAACAAATGATGAGCATGCAGGCGGCTCATGACACCTTTATCGCAGTACAGCAGGTACTGGCGGTTCTCATCCAGCTCCTTGAAGCGGTTGTTCAGCGCATAGAACGGCAGCGTATGCACTTCGATGCCCTGCAGTTGCAGAGGTTCGTCCTCGGCGAGGTCAGGGTGGCGGATGTCTAGCACTACCTGCCCGGCGCTCGCCTCGATGACTTCTTCAACTTGCAAATCCTGGCCCAGCTCGTCGATCACTCGATCAATGGCCACCTGGCGCGTGTTCGCCATGGCTCGCTCGAGCACCGCCATGTCGAACTGTTTTTCTTCATGTTCGATGCGGTAGCGCTTGGCCTTGGTCGTCGGGTTCTTCGAAATCACGCCACAGTATTCGGGCATGTTCTTGGCGAACTCGGCGGTGCCTATCTCGAAGGCGGTGTCGATGATGTCCTGCTTGTGACTGGCGATCAGCGGCCGCAGCACCAACATGTCAGTGGCGGAATCGATCACCGACAAGTTCGGCAGAGTCTGGCTGGAAACCTGGGAAATGGCCTCGCCAGTGACCAGGGCGTCGATGTGCAGCCGCTCAGCAATCTGGGTCGACACCCGCAGCATCATGCGCTTCAGCACAACACCCATTTGGCTATCGTCGACTTTGTCAAGGATCTCACCGACCACTTCCTCGAAGGGAACACTGATAAACAGTACCCGGTGCGAACTGCCGTACTTCTTCCATAAATAGTGGGCAACTTCCATCACGCCCAGCTCATGGGCGCGGCCGCCCAGGTTGAAGAAGCAGAAATGCGTCATCAGCCCTCGGCGCATCATCTGATAGGCCGCCACGGTAGAATCGAAACCGCCGGACATCAGCACCAGTGATTGCTCAAGTGCGCCCAGCGGATAGCCGCCAATGCCGTCATGCTGCGCATGCACGACAAACAGGCGCTGGTCGCGGATTTCCATCCGCACTTCGACTTCCGGTTTTTTGAGCGAGATGCCCGCAGCGTCACACTGTTGGCGAAGCTCGCTGCCAACATATCGCTCCACATCCATCGAGCTGAATGAGTGCTTTCCAGCTCGCTTGCAGCGCACGGCGAAGATCTTGCCCGGCAGACGGTCAGCATAGTGCGCCTTGCACTTGGCGAGGATGTCATCCAGATCGCCCAGCGGGTACTCGTGCACTTCCAGGCAATGGGCGATGCCCGGCGTGCAACGCAGGCGCTCAATCATCTGCTGCAGGGTTTTCGCGTCGCTGAGCGCGGTTTCAACCTCAACGTTGTCCCACACCCCTTCCACCCGCAATTCGGGATCGAGGTCGCGCAGCACGGTACGGATGTTCTTCGCCAATTGACGAATGAAGCCCTTACGTACCGGCGGGCTCTTGATGGTGATTTCGGGGAAAACCTTGACGATCAGCTTCATGGAAAACAGCGCAGCGCCAGCATGGCGTGAAAAGAGGGGGGCGGAGTATATCGGAATTTGATCAAGCTTTAGTCAGTTTTATCGGGCAGCCTAGCTTTGCACCAATATGGAACGCTGACGCAGCTATCTGCACCACTTTAGCGCACAAACATCTGAGAGCAGCGCCAACAAATGGCAGCAAACACACCAAACGGCCCCTGCAAACCCAACCGGAACCATCTCGGAGCACTGGCATGCAATTTGCTCCCTTGTGAGGCAGGTCGCCTTGACGGAGTATCGCCCGCTCGGCTTCACCCCCTAGATTCCGGAAGCATATCTGTCAACGCTTCCACCACCTGGAGAGCACCATGTCGAAGTCGCTTCAACTGATCAAAGATTACGATGTGAAGTGGATTGATCTGCGCTTCACCGACACCAAGGGCAAGCAGCATCACGTGACCGTTCCGGCGCGCGACGCCCACGATGAAGACTTCTTCGAGCACGGCAAGATGTTCGACGGCTCGTCCATCCATGGCTGGAAGGGCATCGAAGCCTCCGACATGATCCTGATGCCGGTCGATGAAACTGCCGTACTGGATCCGTTCACCGAAGAGCCGACCCTGATTCTGGTCTGCGACATCGTCGAGCCGAGCACCATGCAGCGCTACGACCGCGACCCGCGCTCCATCGCCAAGCGCGCCGAGGAGTTCCTCAAGTCCACCGGTATCGGCGACACCGTATTCGTCGGCCCGGAGCCTGAGTTCTTCATCTTCGACCAAGTCAAATTCAAGTCCGACATCTCCGGCTCGATGTTCAAGATCTACTCCGAGCAAGGCTCCTGGATGACTGACCAGGACGTCGAAGGCGGCAACAAGGGCCACCGCCCAGCCGTCAAGGGCGGTTATTTCCCCGTTCCGCCGTGCGACCACGACCACGAAATCCGTACTGCCATGTGCAACGCCATGGAAGAAATGGGCCTGGTCGTCGAAGTGCACCACCACGAAGTGGCGACTGCTGGCCAGAACGAAATCGGCGTCAAGTTCAACACGCTGGTCAACAAGGCTGACGAAGTTCAGACCCTGAAGTACTGCGTGCACAACGTGGCTGACGTCTACGGCAAGACCGCCACCTTCATGCCGAAGCCGCTGTATGGCGACAACGGTTCGGGCATGCACGTGCACATGTCGATCTCCAAGGACGGCAAGAACACCTTCGCGGGCGAAGGCTATGCCGGCCTGTCCGAGACCGCTCTGTACTTCATCGGCGGCATCATCAAGCATGGTAAGGCTCTGAACGGCTTCACCAACCCGTCGACCAACTCCTACAAGCGCCTGGTTCCGGGCTTCGAAGCACCGGTCATGCTGGCCTACTCGGCTCGTAACCGTTCCGCCTCGATCCGTATTCCTTACGTTTCTAGCCCGAAAGCCCGCCGTATTGAAGCGCGCTTCCCGGATCCGGCTGCCAACCCTTACCTGTGCTTCGCCGCACTGCTGATGGCTGGCCTGGACGGCATCCAGAACAAGATTCACCCTGGCGATGCCGCTGACAAGAACCTCTACGATCTGCCGCCGGAAGAAGGCAAGCTGATCCCGCAGGTTTGCGGCAGCCTGAAGGAAGCCCTGGAAGAGCTCGACAAGGGCCGCGCGTTCCTGACCAAGGGCGGCGTGTTCTCCGATGACTTCATCGATGCTTACCTCGAGCTGAAGAGCGAGGAAGAAATCAAGGTCCGCACCTTCGTTCACCCGCTGGAATACGACCTGTACTACAGCGTCTAAGCCAGTCCGTGTGACAGAAAAGGCCTCCTTCGCAGACTGTGTGAAAACCTAGCGGTCTGAACGGTGGTTAGAGAAAATGCCCGTATCGTGAGATACGGGCATTTTTCG
>JAKUTK010000050.1 GCA_022448005.1 Pseudomonas sp. | reverse complement strand
AGCTGCAGCGATGACCGCCTGGGATTCGATGTGCTGAATGGCTTCTTTGCTCAATGGCATGGTGTTGCTTCCTTGTTGGTAAGTGGGTTTTGCTGCTGCGGTCAGACTTCGCGCGCTTTAACCGGCGCGTCCTCGGGCTTGAACATCTGCGGTGTGGGGTCGGTCTGGAACAGGGTGAGGCCGCTCTCGGTCACGTACATGGGCGTGTCGAGGCTGGTGTCTTCGCGCTTTTTGCCGCGCTTGGTCGGCTGGACGAAGTCGAGCGTGTGGCTGACGGCCACCTGGTGGCTCTGGCCGATCTGCTTGAGCTTGAACTTCAGCGTGACTTCGCCTGGCTTGCCGTGGTCGACAACGCCAGCGGCGACATCGGACAGGGCGCGGCCTACTTGGCTTGCGAACACGCCCGCGTTGAGTGAGCCGAGAAAGTCATTTACGTCGGTGGGTTTCATGCTGTGTCTCCCTTTGCTGCGTTATGCCGCTTGGTCGGCGGCGGTTGGTTGTGGCTGGTTGTTCGGGTCGAGCGAGTCCAGCCATGCGGCTAGGTCGCGGAGGTAAACGACGCGAAGTGCCTTCTGGGTTACATCTGTGCGCGTGTAGCGCAGCCGGACGCGGCCCTGGTGAATGAGGTCGATCAGGTTCTTCTCGCTGCTGATATGGGGCAGGTATTCGGCGCGAACCTCGTCGAGCGGCAGGCAAGGCCTGTCGTAGCGCCGCAGCAATTGCTCAAAGGTGCTGGTGGCTTTAATCACGCTACTGCCTCCCCGCACCCCGCCGGGAGGCGCATGCGGACCAGCATGGCGAGCCCGTCGATGGTCTTGCCGGCGGCAGTAGCGATCAGCACGCCGGCGGCATCGGTAACAACGGCGCCATAGGGCCGCTCGGTGCAGGTGGTCGGCGTGACGTACAGCGTTTGGTCGGGAGCCAGCTCTGCCGCGACCACCCGATACACCTCAGCCAGCTCAAGCGCGGCGGGGTCGATAGCCTGCAGGCGCTCAACTGCCTCTCTGGCTGCGCCCAGCATGGCGTCAGCGCTGACGATGTCCGGGTGGTAGTGAACGATCGGGACCAGCTTGAGCGCGCCGATGGCATCGGTAATGGGGTTGGAGTTCATGCGACGGCTCCCTTCTGAGTCACGGTTTTATCGAGCTGCTTGGCGAGCCAGGCGATGCCGGCTTCGGTGCTCATCACCACCGGATAGTGGCTGTAAGCACCGATGCTGTTGTTCCAACGAGAGCGGGTGTCCACGAACAGGTAGCCCTTGTCGCGATGCGCACAGGCTAGTTCACCGTTCTGCTGGAGAATGCCCAGCTCACGCAGGCGGCGGCGCAGGATGCGGGGGCCCATGCCGAGCACGGCGGCGGTAGCGTCTAGGTTCCTGTTCATGGGTGGGCCTCAGGCTGCGGCGAGCAGCTGTTCCGCGAGGTCGCTCAACCCCAGGTAAACATCCCGCCACGAACCAGATACAAGGTGCGTATGCCCTGCGTGCACGAGTACTGCTGTACGGGCGGTGGCTGCATGCGCGGCGTGCACGGCGACAACGGTGCCGGTGCTTAGCGTCACGCTGCCGCCGTTGCGAGCCAGCTTGCGCAAGGTGCGTTCGTCATCGGCGGGCCAGCACGGTGCTTCAACTGACGGATGTGCGGGGCAAGGGTGGCGAAGTGACCCATCACCGCTTGGGCAGGTGCAGGCCATGCGCCGAGGTGCCGCTAGTGCTGTATCGAGCGTGCCGTTTGCGACCGATTCGATCCACTCAGCGAGGTGGTGAGGGTTCGCTGTGTCGTCAGCCTGCAACTGCATCCGGTTGACCGTGCCGCCGAACTCGAGATGAGCGCTCAGCGTATTGCCTTCACAGTCGATGCCCAGGTGGCAGGCGATAGTGGAGGCGTAGCGGTGCAGGGCGATTCGTGCGCCGCCGCCAATGCCTGAGATTTCCGCCAGCACATCCCGCGCCGCTGGTGTTAGGGCATAGGCGCTCATGCTGCACCATCAAACGGACCGAAGTCCTCGAAGGCAGGCAGGGTGGGTTGCTGCTTGAGTTGAGAACGCCCGCCGGTGAGCACGATCAGCTGGCCGGTGGCGCGCTGGATGCTGGCGACGGTGTTGGGGTTGGTTGCCGCTGCCGGGTGTAGGTATACCGGGCAGCGGGTGCCGCTATGCTGTGTCTGCATGACCGTAACCTTGGTAAGTGGGTACGGTTCGAACAATACGCTGGCGTATAAGTTGAGTCAATACGTTAGCGCATTAGAATCTGTTTATTCAGATTTGCATCGCAGGCTCACCGTCAATGCTCAGACGAGCGCCAGCGCACATGCACGGTTCCGTCGGGGCGTCGGGTCATGGCTACGCCGTCTGTTTGCTGTATCTCGTCCAGCAGGCGCTCCCAGTCCTCGGCACGATCGTCGGGATGACGGGCGAGGTTGGCCTGGCGCTCGACCTGGGCGCGCGGTGTGGTGATGAGGTGGTTGATGCGGCGGACCAGCCGGCCGTAGCTGGATGCCTGGCGCTGGTGGGTAATGCTTTGGGCCTGAGTCCGATTCATGGCTGCCTCCTTACTGCTGGATATCCGTACAGTAATGAGGGGATAGTGAAAGTTCAATCGGAGCGGGATGGGTGGGGTTTGGTGTGTAAAGTTTTGGGTCGGATAGACGGATCGCCTTTCATTTAGGCAATAAAAAGCCCCGCGAGATGCGGGGCTTGTGAGCAATTTAGCGATTAATGAGCATGGTGTCCAAGGGGAGAGTGAGCAGCCTTGGTTGCCATCGAGCTCACGATCATGCTTGGGGTTGGGATCGCTTTAAGTCTGTCGAACAGCAATCCGATGATCCCGAACAGGGCTAGCTGTATGAAAATCGCCTGAAAGCAGACGACTGCTGTAATCGGGTTGCGAGTGATATACATCTTCATGATGGAGTCCATGATCTCCGTGTGACTCTCACTCTGTTTTCTGGATATTGCCTTTCCGGATAGCAGCATGAATGGCATAACGAGCACGCCACCTACCGCCACCACGGGTAAAAACGTCCAGTTGCTGGCCCAGCGATACGTGAAGTAAATGCTGTCTTTATCGCTTTTCGAGACGGATTCGTCTTGAAAATAAGCTCCTAGAAGCTCAGCGGCCTTCTCTCTATGACGAAGAGACACGCGACGACAGAAGGCCCAATAAACTACCACTCCGGCCGCTGTGGCGGCCGCCAAAGCAATGCTAATCGGATCGGTCATTTTTGCTTCCCTCGGTTGTGACGCTTTGAGTCCTCTTGGTAGGACCCACGGGCGCGACGGACGTTCTCATCTATCGCCTTTTCGGCGCGCCGCACCGTTCCCCAAGTATAGATCAAATAAAGCACCAACAATGGCGGCATTATTGTCATGAAAGACGCAAGGTAAGGCGACTTTGCCCACAAAACTAAAAACAGTTTCGTCAGCTCCTGGATGATCGCGGGAGCAGAATCTAGCGATACATCCAAGAATGTAACAGAAACAATCGGTCCATCACTCATGTGGCGGAGCTCAATGCCGTGGTCGGCATTTCGCCGCTGCGCATGGGCGGTCGGCGCTCCAATAGAAATTGCGCAGGGAAGCCGCTCGTCCCGGTTCCAAGCTGAAGCAGCATGGCGAGGTGTTTACCGTGTCGGTGTTCGAGAACGACGTAAGCCATGATGTCGCGTCCTTGCGTTAGGTTGGCCTCAATGCACAGCGCGACAGCCATATAGAGTAAAGCGCTGCGAAAAGCCGCATAGGAGCGCCCAGATGAAGGGCGTCAAGTTGGCCCGGAAAGGCCTTCCGTGTCAATAGTGACACCGTCATTCCTTAACTAGCGAAAAAGCACGCGAGCGGCCGGCCAGTTTTTTGGAGAGCCAGCTGTTTCACTCCTGCTTACGCTTTCTCCAGCTCAGCCCGTAGTATCTGCAGCTCGTGTGGGGCTTCGATGGCGATCTTGGCCCGGCCGCCCTCGATATCTTTGATTGAGACGGTAATGCCCTCCAGCAGCAGCTGGGCAAGCAGGTCGTCCGGATTGGTGCCGGGCTGGACGCGTAGGGTGATCTTTTCGCCTTCACGGCGGCTGAGTACGAGGTAGCCCATGGTTTCGCTTCCTTGCTGAGGTGGTGCGCTTCACTGCGCTGGATGGCGTAACAATTAACGAGTCAATGATTTTGCAATTGATTGCAAAATATCCGGCGCGTTTGGCAGTTTACATGGTTCATAAAGTCACCACCGACGCCGGTCAGGCATTGCGACTGCAATGATTACAAAATCTGCGTTTGGAGAAGCAGGTGCTTCAATATACGGCTAAACCCTGACCTTGCTTGGCGGGACGATCGCCCCGACGAAATGTATCTGCTCGATGTCGTCGAAGGCGATGGTGCGCATGTCGTAGATGGGGTTGACTGACAGCACCCCAACCTCCACATCGTTGGCGTAGCCGAGGAGCTTCAGCATGCTTTCGCCGTCGCGCAGTCTGATCATGACGTACTCGCCTGGAACCAGTCGACCGTTTGGTTCACAGACTGCGATCCAGCCGCTGCGAATGGCTGGGGCCATTGAGTCGCCTTTTAATCGCAGCGCGTAGGCGCCTGGATCGCGCGAGGGGATATCGACTACGCCGTCGCCTTCATCCAAGGCGTGCCAGTAGCCTTCTGCGCCCATCTGGGCAGTGCCAACGATCTTTACCGCCCGGTATGGGCTAACAATTTCTGGGCCTGGCTCTACGTTAGGTTCGCAGGTACCTAACGCTTCCTTTGCGCTGACGTCTATAGGCCCTCCGTGGCGCAGCCAGTGAGCCGAGACCCCTAGCGCCTTAGCCAGCTTCTCAACATTGCCCTGCCGTGGGTCCTGAGATTCGCCTGTGATGATTCTATGAATGGTGGGTTGCGAGACGCCTGTTCGGCGTTTGAGCTCGTTCTCTGACCAACCGAGCTCCTCCAGCTTGGCCGCGAGGCGCTTGCCTATGTGCATGTCCGCATCCGATTCGTAAACGTATAGGCAAGTGTATTGATTCATTTAATACGTCCGCGTATTATCAATTCCAATGCGAATACGCATAGGTGTAGGTCATGAAAATCAAAACGATGATTGAAGAGTTGATGGAGCGTGGTTACTCGCAAGGCTCTATCGCCGATGCGGTTGGAACCACCCAGCCAACTATCCATCGCGCGCTCAATGGCTCTGATATCCGCTACACCACAGGCAAAGCCATCGAGGCGCTATACGCGCAGCAGCGGGCCGAAGGCAGAGCTGACTCAATCCCTTGTCCCGAGCGCCGCGATGGCGATCGACGTCAGGGCGAACGCCGTGAAAGCGATCGACGCGAAGCTGAACGCCGAACCTAACCAATTACACCCGTCGCACACTTACCACCGCGCAGAGCGGGGCGGCGGTTGCCGGTACCGGGAGGCTTACCACCAGACCGGTACCGGCAGGGCCAGAAAGGCCAGAGACACAACCTGACGCCACGGCGGCAGGTGCAATAGAGGTCGAGAACTGGGGACCCACTTACCAATAGAACCCCAGCTTCGACGGTCCGGTGAGCGGTTACCAGCCGATCACCTCAACAGTCAGCCCGACGAGACACAGCATGTATTGCGAAGGGCGACGACTGCTGTAGCCATAGAGTAGGCAAATGCCCGACGAATGGCTACAGCGTTACCGGGGCTTTAAAACCATGAGTCGGAAAGACCTTTTGCCGGCCGCCGGGCCGGTGTTGAACACGCGCCAGGCGCTGTACCGCGCCACCCGCGATGCGGTCGGCGGGCAGAACTGCATTGCACTGACGATCGGGATTGACCCGGACGAGCTGAGCAAGCGCCTGAACCCCACGAATCACCGCCCCATTCACCCTGAGCTGATCGAAGAGATAGTGGCTGCGACGCGTGACCCGCGCCTGCTGGCGGCTTTGGTGCGCCCGGCCGGTGCGGTGGTGTTCGTGCCCAGGCCGGTCGAAGCAACGCGCTCCGCGCTGAAGGCGTTGGGCGAGCTGCTGAAAGCCGAGGGTGAGTTTGTTGGCAGCCTGCACGCGGGCGCGGCGGACAACGTGTGGGAGCACCATGAGGTGGAAACCCTGCGTTACCACGCGAACAAGATGATCGGCGAGATCCTCGGCATCGTCGCCGGTGCTGAGCAGGCAATGGAGCAAGCGTTGGAGGAGGTGGCTCATGGATGAACACATCATTGAGCTGGCCGAGCGGGCCATGGCCGAGCAGTTGCAGCGCAGCATCGATAACCGCGTGCAGTACCAGGGCGTGAGCCTGACCGAATGCGCAGAGTGCGGCGACGCAATTCCCAAAGCGCGGCAGGACGCGGTGAAGGGGTGCCGGTTGTGCATCGACTGCCAGCAGGCAGCGGATCAGCGTGGCAAGGGGGTGCGTCGTGGTTAATGCGCACCCCTCTGCTGTTCTAGCCCGCAATCCTCAGGGCCATCAGCTTGCTGAGGCGCGACAGGTAAGCCTGCATGCTCTCGGCGTTATCAGTGGGCACGCAGCCGTCGTTGTACAGATGGATGCGCTCCATATTTTCGCGGCCACGAGCGTCCAGCTCGGCGGCGAGCTTTTGCGTGATGCCTTGCAGCTTCACGCTGACCGGGTGCTCTTCGTAGTTCACCCATTCGCCTGTCATGAACCCTATTGGTTTGTAGTTGCGGTTAAGCATCACGTAGCTGCCGTCTTCCTGGCGGTCGAGGCAATAGGGGAAGTGGGTGTGGCGCAGTTCGTCCTTCAACATGCTTTTTACTCCAGTGAGGTTCCTTATGAACAAGCCGATCATCATCGTTGCGCCGCAGGGTGCGGGCAAGACCACCCATGCACAGGCTTTGAAGGAGGCGTTCGGCTGCTCGCGCATCGTGGACGAGTGGAACGGACTGTCGAAGCTACTGCCCGGCGACTTGGCGCTTACGTGCGAAATGCCAGCTGCGCCGCAGCCACGCGCGGAAGTGATGACACTGGATGCTGCATTGGCGGTGGCGAAGTCCGTAGCGTAGACGGCCGACTGAAGGCTGGAGGGCATGCCAATGGCTGAGCAAGTCCCTCTGACCCTGTCCGATCTGGCCGAACTGCTGACCTTTATCGATGCCGATAACCGCGACACCTGGTTGGCGGTGGCGATGGGGGTGAAGGCGGAGTTCGGTGAAGCCGGGTTCGATATCTGGAACGCGTGGAGCCAGACCGGTGACGGTTACAACTCGGCGGATGCGAAGAGCGTGTGGAAGTCGTGCCGCAAGCGCGGGACTGGCATGGGCACGGTCATCAAGCTGGCGAAGGACAACGGCTGGTCGCCACGGCGTGAACCGATCACCGCCGAAGAGAAGCGCAGGCTGAGTGCCGAGGCTGAACAGCGTCGCGCGGTGCGGCAGGCTGAGATTGAGGCCGATGAGGCGCGGCTAGGCGTAATGCGCGAGGCGGTTGCCCAGGCCTGCGAACAGATATGGACGAAGCACTGCAAGCCCGCCGGCACGAGCCCCTACCTTGAGCGCAAGCAGGTAGGGGCTTTTGGTGTGGGCTTCTTTCATTACACGGTTGTGCTCGCCATCGATGACGCTCGCCAGCGGTGTGATGTGTGGGTGGGCAGTGAGACGAGGGCTTTCTTCGAGAACCTGCCGAAGCCGCGTCCGGATTCGATCAGCTTCATGATGTTCAAGGCCGGCACCCTGGCCGTGCCGCTGCGCGATGCGGCGGGCAAGTTGTGGAGCCTGCAGGCAATCAATGAGCAGGGCACGAAGTTGTTCCCGAAGTACGGGCGCAAGGGTGGTTGCTTCCATGTGCTGGGCGAGTTGACCGGTGCTGAGTTCGTGGCTGAGGCCGAAGGCTATGCGACGGCGGCGAGCGTGCACATGGCGCTGGACTGGCCGGTAGCGATGGCGGTCGACTCGGGCAACCTCGTTACAGTGGCGCGAGCGCTGCGGGCGGCCTGCCCGGACGCGAAGCTGGTGGTCTTTGGCGACGATGACCCAGCGGTGAAGAACAATCCGGGCCGGATGAAGGCGGAGGCCGCCGCCGCTGAGGTGGGTGGTTTTGCGGTGTTCCCGGTGATGCCAGGGGAGGCTGCCTGATGGATTGGAATGATCTGCATGTGAGCTGGGGGCTTGAGGCGGTTCACCAGCAGCTGCAAGCGGCGCTGGCTGCTGGTGAGCCTTCCCCGGCCCCATCCGAGGCCGAAGCCGCGGCGCCGGGCGGCTCCTCCGACAACGGGGGGCAGGGGGCAGGGCTGACCAGTGAACAGGTGTTGCGGCGCTTTGCTCTGGTGGAAGGCACCACGCAGGTGTGGGACCAGGACAAGAAGACCGTGATGAAGAAGACGGCCTTCGAGGCGCTGGTGAGCAAGCCGCTGGCTAAAGCCTGGCTGGATGACACGGCGAAGAAGTTGATCGGCGCCGACGCGGTGCGGGAGATAGAGCAGGCGCGGCGGATGGCGGGCAAGAAGGCCGGTGCGCTGGGTATGCCGCCGACTGAACGCTATGTGTATATCGACGGCACCAAGGATGTGTGGGACCGCGAGAAGAAGCGGCGCATTCCTGAAGGCGCGGTAAAGATGGCGCTAGGTGACGCCTATGCGCTGTGGCTGAACTCAGCCGAGCGGCGGACGGTGGATGTGGATCACATAGTGTTCGACCCGGCGATGCGGTTGGACCCTGCGGTGTACATCAACACGTTCGAAGGTTTGCCGCTGGAACCGGTGCGGGACGATGAGGCGTGCGCAAACCTGCGTTGGTTGATTTCATTCTTGTGCAACCACGATGAGGGGGCCTTCGACTGGCTGAAGAAGTGGTTGGCCTATCCGCTGCAGCATCCGGGCGCGAAGATGGATACGGCAGTGCTGGCCCATTCGATCACCGAGGGCTCCGGCAAGTCGTTGCTGTTTGCTGATGCGTTCGGGCAGCTGTTCGGGCCCTATGCGGCGACGGTAGGGCAGACGCAGTTGGAGTCATCCTTTAACGCGTGGCAGAGCCGCAAGCTGTGGGCAGTTTTCGAAGAGGTCGTAAGCCGCGACCAGCGATACAACCAGGTGGGCAAGATCAAGCATCTGATCACCGGCAAGACGGTGCGGATGGAATCGAAGTTCATCAACGGTTGGGAAGAAGCCAACCACATGAACGCGGTATTCCTCTCGAACGAAATCCTGCCGTGGCCGATCAGTGACAGCGACCGGCGCATGCTGGTGGTGTGGCCGCAGGAGACGTTGCCGCCGGCTCGGCAGAAAGCAATCGGTGCGGAGTTGAAAGGCAACGGGGTGGCGGCGCTGTATGGCTGGCTGCTGTCGTTGGACCTGGGCGAGTTCGACCAGCGCACGCGGCCACCGCACACCGATGCACGGCAGCGCCTGGTGGCGTTGAGCCGGGCAGGGTGGCAGACCTTCCTCTATCAATGGCAGACCGGTGAGCTTGGGCTGGACCTGTGGGGCGCGTGCCTTTCTACGGACCTGTATGCGTTGTTCCTCGAGTGGTGCCAGCGCAACAAGGAACACGCGATGAGTCAGACGAAGTTCAGCCTGTTCATTAGTGCTGAGGTAGAGAAGACGCGCTCGATCCCCTGGACGAATGGCAACAATCGCAGCTTTGGGGCGTTCTTCTTCCCTAGCGATCCGGACTCTTCCCTGCCCCCATCTCTGACCGCAGCTGCGCTTGGCCAGCACGTGGCGGAGTGGCGCGGGAAGGCACGCAAGGCGGGCTGGGACGTGGACGGGTGGGATCACCTGAAGGCGGCTGCAGCATGAGTACGCTCAAGAGTGTGTTGGGTTGTGTTGGGTTGTGTTGGGTTGGTTTTGCGAACCCAACACAGGCGCAGGCCATGAACGGCGCGGCTTCGCGGGTGCTGTGTGGGGTGTGTTGGGTTTGGCATCGCGCGCGCGCATGCGCTGCGGTTTCGCTTGTTCCTTCTGACGGTGAAGGAAAAATTCTCTATGCGAGGTCTGAAAAACCCAACAAACCCAACACACTCAACACAGGTGCTCTGAAAGCCTTGTTATGTAAGGGTTTTAGCTGTGTTGGGTTTGTGTTGGGTTGGGGTTTTTGTGTTGGGTTGGGTGCGGCGGGGGAGAAGAGCCATGATTGAGGCAGTCGAGGCGTTGATGGTGCATTGGGCCGAGCGGTGCCGTGGCGGGCTGGGTGAGCCGGGTGCGGGAAGTTCGTCGCCGCTGGCGGTGGCGATGCAGTACGGGATGATCCCTACTGGCAGCCGTGCCACGATGGGCTTGGCTGGGGCTGAGGATCGGGCGGCCGAGGAAGTGGACGCGGCGATCGGCAGCATCAAGCAGCTGGGCCTGGCGCAGGACCGCAAGCTGGCGAAGGCGTGGCGGTTGGCGGGCAACACCAGCCGGCCGCCGTTCTGCCTGGAGACGCAGCTGGTGAAGCTGGCGATGGTGCGCTATCTGCCGGACCCGATCCCGACCGTGGCACAGCAGATGCGGCGCGTGCGGATTGGCTCGGAGCGGACCTATCACGAGCGGGTGCAGAAGCTGCATGAGCTGGTGAAGGCTGAGCTGGAACGCCGTGCACGGATGCAGCGAGTACATGGTGGGCGTTACGTCGCGTAAATGGCGGTCTGGGATTCCGGCCGGATTCCGCACAGATTCCGTTCTGATTCGGCCCTGATTCGGCTGTGGCTTTAACTCACTGTTTACGCCTCCGCAGTTGGGGGGTACAAAGCGCATAACAGGTCAGAGCAGCGCCAAGGCGATGACCGAAACGAGCCTAACTTGCTGTGTCAGGCAAAGGCCGGTTCCCCCGCCGGTCACCCCTCAAAGCCCCGCCATCGTGCGGGGCTTTGTCTTTTCTGGCTGATGGTGTCGCCGTCGCCCTTGCCCGTTGCCATGCGGGCTTTTTATTCGTGCCGAGGAGGCCGTGCATGTCGACAGAACAGCAGGTTCAGCAGTCGCTGAGCGACCTTCCGTTGTGGCTGCTGCTGTTGATCGGGCTGGCTGGGTTGGTCGGTGAGATGCGCCAGGCTGACAAGGCGGGCCTGGTTGCTGGTGAGCTGGTCAAGCGCGTGGTGGTGCGGTTCGGTTCGTCCGCGCTGTTCGGCATGGCCACGCTGATGTTCGTCTACTGGCTCAAGCAGGACTACATGCTGGCCGGTGCGCTGGGTATCGGCGTAGGCCTGCTCGGTGCTGACATGGCCGGCGCGTTGTATAGCCGCTATCTGGCCAAGCGGGTTGGGCTGGGTGATGTGCCTGGCCCTGATGCGAAAGCGTGAAGGCCAGCATCATTGACGACGGTCTGCGCCCCGCAGCTGCCGCGTTACAACAGCTGGCCGGAGACTTGCCTGCGCGCGCCCTGGCTGATGCGTTGAATCACACCGCTAATCAGACAAGGCCAGCATTGCAGGTCGAGATGGCGAGCGTGTTTGATCGCCCGACGCCGTTCACCTTGAACGCGGTCCGTGTATTGAACGCCAAGCCCAGCAGCCTGGAAGCGGCGGTGTGGGTTAAAGACGAGAAGGACAACGCGTCGAAAGGGCAGGCCCCGGAAGATTGGGTCGCACCTCAGGTGTTTGGCGGGCCGCGCGTCGATAAGAAAAGCGAACTACTGCTGCGAGCTAAGGGCATCCTGCCGGCCGGGAAGTTCATCGTTCCGGCGGCAGGCGCGAGGCTCGATGCTTACGGCAACATCAGTCGTGGTCAGATGATTCAAATACTGTCCGGGCTCTCTGCGATTGAAGGAAGTGCCGGCTATACGGCCAACGCCTCGGGCAAGTGGCGCTCGTTCCGAAAGGGGCATGCGAAGGCGTTCTTTGTCATGCGCCGTGGCAAGTCGCCGATCGGTATCGCAGAGCGCCGCGGCAAGGCGGTGACCATGGTGCTCGCATTCGTTAGTCAGCCGCAGTACCGCGCTCGTCTGGACTTCCATGGCGTGGTGCAGCGTGTCGTTGAAGCCAACCTTGAGACGAACATCGATAAGGCCATCACCGATGCGCTCACTGGCAACCTGCCCACCAACTTCCGGCGTCGCCCGCAGACCAGCCCTCGCGGCTAACCAGGCCGGTCCGGCCGCCAGGCCAGCCGGGGGCCCCTGGGGCGCCGGACCGGTCAAGGGTAATTCGAACCGCGTTCTCGCGTTAGCGGAAGGGTTGCCAAGTTAGTTAACAGCGGTGAACTGATTAACCGCCCTTTGTGTTTCGGTTAACAGGTGGCGCTATGGAGCTTTTGAGCAAGTCTGAATTCGCAGCGCGGATGGGCTGGTCAAAGCCCTACGTGTCGAAGCTCAACAAGCAGGGGCGCCTGGTGCTTGCCGGTGACGGTCGGGTTGATGTTATCGCCACCCAGGCGCTTCTCACCGAAAGCGCGGACCCAAGCAAAATCGGCGTCGCTGAGCGCCACCAGCGTGACCGTGTGGACAAGTGCGTCAGCGTGCACGTGGGACCGGCCGCGCCCGTAACCGATCCCGCACCACCATCCGTTCCCGCTGGTTACGACTTCCAAAAGTCCCGTGCCCAGCGCGAATTCTTCCTGGCCCAGCTAGCCGAGAACGAGGCACGCAAAAGCAGCGGCGAACTCGTCGAGCGCCAGGCAGTGGAGAACGCAGCGTTTGCCTCCGGCCGGATGTTGCGCGACCTGCTGCTGGGCTTACCCAAGCAGATCAGCCCGGGGCTGAGCGCCATCAGTGATCCGTGGGAGCTGGAACGCGAACTGACAACCCATCTACGCCGGGTGCTCGACGATGCCAGCCGCTTGAGCATGGCCGACCTGGAGCAGGCGCTACAACCGCCGAACTGATGCCATGACCCCACAATATGCCGACGGTGCCGAGCAGTACCGCTCGGCATATATGCGTGGCCTGCAGCCGGATCCGGAGCTTTGGATCGACCAGTGGGCCGACGAGTACATGCGGATCCCGCGTGACACCGGCGCCGCCGAGCCAGGCCCGTATCGCACCGACCGCACGCCCTACGCGCGTGAGCCGATGCGCTGCCTGTCGCCGACGCACCCCGCCAAGCGCGTGGTGACGAAAGTCGCCTCACAGATGATGAAGACGCAGATCGCCCTCAACTGGATCGGCGGCTGCATACACATGGCACCGGCCAACATCCTGATGCTGCTGCCGAGCCTTGGTCTGGCGAAGCGGGTCAGCGGCCGGGTGGACAAGACAGTCAAGGCGACGCCTGCCTTGCGCGAGCGAGTTGCTGGCTCGCGCTCGCGCGATTCACGAAACACGCTCGATACCAAGGAATTCGAAGGCGGCACGCTGTTCGCCACCACTGCAGGCTCCGCTGCCAACCTGGCGGAAGTATCGGCGCGCTACGTCTATGGCGACGAGGTCGACCGCTGGGATGTAGATGTCGATAACGAAGGCGACCCGGTCGAGCTGGCCGAAACGCGCGGTACCACGTTCGGGCGCAACGCCAAGTTTTACTTCTCCAGCTCGCCTACGATAAAGGGCGTGTCTCGGATCGAAGATCTGTTCCAGCAGGGCGATCAGCGGCACTACTACGTGCCATGCCCGCACTGCGGTGAGCACCAGGTACTGGAATGGGCAAACCTCAAGTGGGCGGATGACTTCAGCTGGGCTGGCTATCTCTGCTGCAGTCCTGAGTGTGGAGCGGTAATCGAAGAACATCACAAAGGGCAGATGCTGGCCGCCGGTGACTGGCGCGCCCATGCCGAAGGCGACGGCGAAACGGTCAGCTTTACCCTGAGTGCGTTGTACATGCCGCCCGGCTGGCTTAGCTGGATAGACCTGGCCAAGCAGTACACCAAGGCGTTGCTTGCTGCTGCGCGCGGTGACCTTGAGCCCATGCAGGTGTTCTATAACACTCGCCTGGCGCAGGTCTGGGATTCCGCGCAGGAGATGACCAAGGCCAGCGAGCTAAAGGCTAGAGCCGAGGAATACCGCCTCGGCAGCGTTCCCGCCGGCGCGCTGATCCTGACCGCCGCCGTCGATACACAAGGTGACCGCCTCGAGCTGCTGGTGATTGGCTGGGGCGAGGGGCTGGAGCGCTGGGTGGTCGATCATCAGGTCATTCAAGGCAACCCCGCCGATGAACGGACTTGGGCGGCACTGGATGAGCGCCTGAAATCGCGCTATCGGCACAGCTCCGGCGTTGAGCTCGCGATCTGCGCGGCTGCGGTGGACTCCGGCGGTCACCATACCGATGAGGTCTACCAGTTCTGCCGGCTACGTCGCTGGCGCAACATCTTTGCCGTGAAAGGTGCGAGCAAGCCGGGCCGGCCAGTCATTGCGCAGCGGCCATCAAAAGTCGACGTGACCTGGAAGGGGGCCACCGAAAAGCAGGGCGCAGAGCTCTGGATGATCGGTACCGACACCGCCAAAGACTGGATCTACAACCGCTACCCTTTGAACGACGGCCCAGGCGCGTTGCACTTCTCCATCGATCTGGCGGACGACTTCTACGAGCAATGCGTGGCGGAGCGGAAGATCACCCGCTACGTGAAAGGCCACAAGCGGATCGAGTGGGTCAAGGGCAAAGCCGATCGCAACGAAGGCCTCGACCTGCTGGTTTACAACCTGGCCATGGCGCATTACCTCGGCCTGCACCGCAACAAGGAAACCGAGTGGGCACGCCTGCGCGCAGCAGTATCGCAGGGCAGCTTGTTCGCTGAGCGCCCCGCGGCCGTCGCGGCAGATGTACCTGACGCCTCCCAGCCTGATAGCGCGCGCGAAGCGTCGGCGCCGCAGCCCCCGGTCATAGCTGCACCACAGCCGCTCGGCCGTCGCCGGACCAGCAGCACCTACCTGAAGCGGCGTTGACCGCACCGAGGTACACATGAGCGAAGCCCAACAGCGCCTGGCCGATGTCCGGGCGTCGATCAAAGACATCCTTGAAAACGGCCAGTCGATTCGCAAAGGCGATCGCCAGCTTGATCGCGCGCAACTGGCCAGCCTGCGAATGCTCGAGGAGCAGTACGCGAAACAGGCTGCATCCGAGCAGGCCGCGATTACGGGACGGCCGCGCATCACGCGACTTTACAGCCGAGGCAAGGGCATCTGATGACACGTATCCGAGCGGTTCCCAAGCGCATCCGCAACAGCTATGAAGGCGCTGGCACCGGTCGGCGCGCTGAAGGCTGGGATGCACCAGACGGTGCCCTGAACGCCATCGCCTTGCCGGCCTTGCCGGCGCTGCGCAAGCGTTCGCGCGCTGCGGTCAAGAACGACCCGTACGCCTTCAGCGCTATTGAGAAGCGTGTCAGCAACATCATCGGCACCGGCATCACACCGCGGGCCTCGATTCAGGACGCAACGCTCCGCGCCGCCCTGCGGCAACTCTGGGAGGACTGGACAGACGAATCCGATGCCGACGGCCTGGCGGACTTCTACGGACAACAGGCGATGATCGCCCGCATGGTCGAGGAGTCCGGCGAGTGCTTCGTGCGGCTGCGATACCGCCGGCCCGAAGATGGCTATGCGGTGCCCCTGCAATTGCAGGTACTCGCCCCGGAGTACGTGCCCCTCGACAAGAACTTCAAAACCCGTGCGGGCAACATCGTACGCGCCGGGATCGAGTTCAACGGGATCGGTCAGCGGATCGCTTACTGGATGTACAGCACGCACCCGGGCGATCAGTTTTCGGTGAGTGCCGGCTACAACACCCTCAACCGGATCCCGGCCGACCAGGTGCTGCACGTATTCGAACCCACCGAGGGTGGACAGCTACGCGGTGTGCCTCGCCTGGCCCCGGTACTGCTGCGGCTCAAGTCGCTGGACAACTATGACGACGCGGTGCTGTTCCGGCAGGAGGTGGCCAACCTCTTCGCCGGCTTTATCACCCGCAAGGCCGCCGAAGGTGTTCAGCCTGCGCTAGACCCGGTCACTGGCCAGCCGATTGTGGCGGACCGTGACGGCGCGCCGCTGGTAGGGCTCGAACCCGGTTCCATGCAGGAGCTGATGGAAGGGGAAGAGGTCACCTTCTCCGATCCGCCAGATGCCGGCAGCACTTACGTTGATTTCATGAAGCAGCAGCTTCAGGCCGCTGCCGCTGGGGTAGGCCTGCCCTATGAGCTGCTGACCGGCGACATGGGCGACATCAGCGACCGCGTGTTGCGGGTACTGCTGAATGACTTCCGTCGCCGAATCGAGCAGCTGCAGTTCGGCGTCTACGTGTTCCAGCTCTGCCGCCCGGTGCGCAACGCCTGGCTCGACGCCGCCGTGCTGGCAGGGTCAATCATGCTGCCCGACTACACGCGGCGCCGTCGCGAGTATTTGCGCACCCGCTGGGTACCGCAGGGCCACCCCTACATCCATCCGGTACAAGACGTCGACGGCAAGCTCAAGGAAATCCGAGGCGGGCTCGCTAGCCGCAGCGAGCACGTGTTGCGCACCGGCTACGACGCCGAGCAGATCGACCAAGAAAACGCCCAGGACAACGAGCGCGCCGCGCAGCTTGGGCTTGCCTACGACAGTAATACCAGTCCGGCCCAGCCGGCACGACGAGAGGACGAAGAATGAAAGCCATCCGCAATAACTGGCTCGCCGCTGCCCTGGCGGTGACCTTGCAGGGTATCTGCACGCTGGCCAGCCCGCGCATCCTCAATCGAGCCGGCGCCGCGCCTGAGGTTCAGGACCAGCACTGGTACAGCATCCGCGCTGCGGGTGAGGGTACGGAGAAGGCGATCGAGATCTACCTGTACGGCGAGATCGGCTACTGGGGTATCACCTCCGCTGATTTCATTCGCGACCTGAACGCAGTTGACGATGGTGCATCGCCGATCGTGGTGGCGATTGATTCTATCGGCGGCGACCTATTTGACGGCATTGCCATCCACAACACACTCAACCGGCTCGGTGAGCGTTGTACGGTTCGTATTGACGGAGCGTGCTACAGCGCCGCAAGTGTCGCGGCGGCTGGGGCGCATCGGGTTGAAATGGCCGACAACGCACTGTTCATGATCCACAACCCGTGGACATTCGCCGCTGGCGACAGCGATGACCTGCGCAAGGTCGCGGACATGATGGATAAAGCCTTCGACGGCATTGTCGCGAGCTACCAACATCGCCCGCTGACCATTGAGGATGAGGAGCTGCGCCGGCTCATCAACGAAGAAACCTGGTTTACCGCAGCCGAGGCGAAGGCCGCTGGGTTTGTGGATGAAGTGCTGACTGGTGACTACCCCAAGTTCAGCAACAGCCACGGCAAGATACTCAACCGGTACCAGCATCCGCCCCAGGCCGCGCTCGACCTACTGGCGAACCCAGAGCCCGCGCCTGACCCCGCGCCTGACCCTGCGCCGGAGCCGGAGCCGGAGCCGGAGCCGGAGCCGGAGCCGGAGCCGGAGCCGGAGCTCGACGCTGCTGTGCTGGCGAAGGAACTGGCCGATGCGTGTCAGGAGGCTGGCCTAGCTAACCTTACGTCCGTTTTGATCCAGGCCAGCGGCCTAAAAAGTCGTGCCGCTATCCATGCAGAGGTTGAGCGGGCCAAGGCGGTTCGCGATATGTGCGTAGTGGCCAAGCTGCCAGGCGAAGCCGAAACCTTGATCAAGGCGGGGCTGAATGCTGACCAGGCTCGGCTCAAGCTGTTCGACAAGATCGTAGCGAACAGCAACCAGGTCGAGATCGACAACAAACCCCCGTTGCCGGATCACCTGCCGGCGGCGGCCACCAAGGCAGCAGACCCCGGCGCCATCTACGCCAGCCGCAAACCCAACGCCTCCAAAGGAGCACCTAAATGATGAGTAAAACCGAAGGCCGCCATGCCGGCGAATTCCTCCTGTCGGAGGCCAACGGCACCCGCAGCCGCGAGGAGATCACGGTTGCGGCTAATGCCGCAGCGCTGCCGTCCGGGCAAGTGCTCGGCAAGCTGACCGCTACCGGCGAGTACGCGCCTTACAACCCGGTCGCCGAGCCAGCCGATGGCAGCGAAACCGTTGCGGCCGTTCTCTGGGCGCCGGTTGCGCCGTCCGAGTCCGCTCAACGCACCGTCGGCATCGTGCGTGATGCGGAGGTAATCGAGCGCTTGATCACTGGTCTTGACGCCAGCGGCAAAGCTGACCTGCTGAACCGTGGCATCGTCGTCCGTCCCTGATCAAACCACTGTCACCCCTGACACCTAAACCCCGCTGAAGCGGGGTTTGTCATTTCTAGGAGCCCACCATGGCCGAGATTTCCATTTTTGAAGACGAGGCGTTCAGCGTCTCATCACTGTTGGCCGTAATTAACGAAGAGCATATCTTGCCCGGCCAGATCGCTGCGTCGGGCCTGTTCGATGAAGCCGGCGTGAGTAGCACAACCGTGCAGATCGAGAAGGACGGCAACGTCCTGGCGCTTGTACCGGCAGCGCCGCGTGGAGGTAGTGGGTTCGCAGTCATCGCTGACCGGCGTCAGCTGATCCCGTTCAACACCGTGCACCTGCCTCAGGTATTTCAGATTTTGGCGGACGAGATTCAGGGCATCCGCGCTGTGGGAAGCCGTACCGAGTTGCAATCGGTGCAGGCTGTCGTGGCTCGTCGTGTTGAGAAGGCGCGCTTGCAGCTCGACCTGACTCATGAGTACCAGCGCATCGGCGCCATCAAAGGGGAGGTTATCGATGCGGATGGCGTCAGCGTGCTGCTGGATATCTTCCAGCGCTTCGGCATTGACCGTCCGGATGCATTCTCGATGGAGCTGGCCAGCGCCGATACGGACGTGCGCGCTAAGGCAGTGGATGTGCTCGACGCCCAGGAAGATGCTCTTGGCAACGTGACAAGCACTGGCGCCCGCGCATATTGCGGGAAGACCTTCTGGTCCATGCTGATCAGCCACAATAGCGTGAGAGAAACATACCTAGCGTCCGAGGCGGCCTCGGCCCTGCGCGGCGATGGACGCTTGGCCTTTGAGTTCGGAGGCATCGTCTGGGAGCGTTACCGTGGCAAGCACAGTGGCGTTCCCTTTGTAGCCGATGACCGTGCGCATGTAGTCCCGGAAGGCGTATCTGGCCTGTTCGTCAGCGCCTTCGCGCCGGCCGACTACATGGAAACGGTCAACACCGAAGGTCTGCCGTATTACAGCAAGCTAGAGCGCCTGCCGTTCGACAAGGGTGTGCTTGGCGAGGCGCAGTCCAACCCGCTGCACCTTTGCACGCGGCCACTGGCAGTTCGCGAACTGAAGGTCTAAATATGGCCGGCTTCGGCAATGCCCTGGCCAAGATGGACGCCGCCATTGCTGCCAGCCTCAACGACGGCCATGCCGATTACCTCAGCGCTGGCGGTGCCGTTCTGGCCGAAGGCCTTGAGGTGATGCTGGATCGCGATGTCGAGCGGCTCGATACGGTCAGCGGCATGCTCGACCGGGCGGTGACTATCACCGTCCGGAAGGCCTTGCTTCAGCCGTTCGATCGCAAAGGTGCGTTCAGGCTCGACGGCAAAACCTGGCACATCGACGGCATTGCCACCGATGACGGCCACTGGCTCACCCTCTACGTGGTGCCCTGATCATGCTCATCGATATGCAATCCGCCATTGTTGCAGAGCTGATCGCGTGCCTGGCTGCCGTGCCTTCGTTCGGTGCCCTGGTGGTCGAGGACAGCGTGCTGCGCGTGCTCGACTCTGACGACGAGACCCTGCCGGATGACTTCATCGTGATTCAGCCGGGCCACACCGAGGAAGTCGAGCGGGCTGGGTCCGGCAGCGTGCGTGAACGCGTCACTCTGAACATCACGGCCATCACCCGGCGGCGCGAGTTCGCTCCGGCCCTGCGGGCGGCGAGGCTGGCCGTCAAGGTTGCCCTCCCGGGCGTCAAGGCAGGGCTGGGCATACAGGGCGTGCAAAGCGCTGCGTTTCAGTCGGAGACGCCGATGCCCCCGGGCGAAGGCCGGCGCTGGGCCTGCCATGTGCTGCCCCTGCAAATCACCTACCTGCAATCACTCAAGTGAGGCTAACCATGCCCAAGGTCACCATCAGCAAACCGTTCAACTACCAGCACGGCGGGGAGGTCAAGCGCTACAAAACGGGCGCACAGGATGTCTCGCAAGCCGTAGCCGACCACGCCAAAGCGAAGGGCTTCATCGAGCCGGAAGCCCCGACAAAGCCCGCCCCCAAAGGCGAAACCAAACAGTAAGGAGAGCCCGCAATGGCCCAAGTAGACCGCAGCTTCATCGGCGAAGGCATCATCTACGCCCGCAAATACGGCTCGCAGGATCCGTTTCTGGACGTCGGCAACTGCGACACCTTCAACGTCGCGTATGCGACCGAGAAGAAACAGCTACCCAACTACCGCGGCGGCGGTGGTAACCGCAACGTGAAGGAACAGGTAACCGGCGTCACCGCCGCCATCGGCATGTACGACCTGACCCCGGAAAACATCGCGCGCGTGACCAACTCGGCCATCGTCGCGGTGTCAGTTACGCCCGTTGTCGACGAGCAGTTGATCGCCGGCGGTGTGATCGGTGAGCTGATCCCATTCAACCACCTCCCGGATACCGCCCAGACCGTGACCGTGAAAACGGTCGTCGAAGCCCCGGCGGAAGCGGTCGAACTGATCGCGGGCACCGACTACGTGCTCACGCCTCACGGCATTATCAGCAAGTCCGCAGCCATCACTGCCGTCGGCGTCTCGGTGAGCTACACGCCACTAAAGGCCAGCGCCTTGCACATGCTGGCCGGCGCCCCGGTCGAGCTGGAGCTGTACATCGCCGGCTTGAACGATGCGCAGTCGGGCGAGCCATTCAGTCTACGGCCACGCCGCGCCAAGTTCGGCCTGACCAGTGAACTGCCGGTGTTCAGCACCGAATACGTCAAGCTGGCCAGCACCGTCGAGCTGCTGGCTGATGACCTGGTGCAGGGCACCGGTATTAGTAAGTTCTGCCAAATGGATGTAGTGGACAAGGCAGCTTAACAGCAGCCGATTTATCGTTTGGCTTATAGGTGGTGGCGCTCTGATGCTAGAGTCGCCGCTGCTGAATTTACTGGAAGGGAAACCATGAGTAATCGATACATATTGATCGCAGCCTTAGCCGCTATCCTGGTCGGGTGTGGCGAACCCAAGCTGGATGGGTCCACTGAAGAAGCGATGAAGGCTTCAGTTGAAAAAGTATCCGCAAAGCTGGAAACGGCGAAGCGTGCCGAGTTTCAGGAGGCGATACAGGTCGTTGCATTCAGCGAGATGAATTTCGGTGCGGTCATGAAGGGCGAAGAGTCGCCAGAAAAAATGGCCGGGAAAATGTATGGGGCGCTTGATGGTAAGACTGCAGATGAAGTAATCGCACGAGCGAGTGCCATCAAAGCAGAACGAGCGGCTCGGGAAAAAGCACAAGCTTTGGAAGAAATCGCCGAGCTGGAAGCTAAGTTGATCGAGGCGGATAGTGCTAAGGCTGAGCTAGCGAAGTTCACGGTTGAGCGGTCTCGCTTCTATCTCCGAGATAAACAGTATTCGTATCGTAAAGAGCCGATCATCGAACTATCGGTGACTAATGGCACCGCTCACCCGATTTCTCGGGCTTACTTCAAAGGTACGATTGCCTCACCGGGGCGCTCCGTTCCTTGGCTGAGCGACACTTTTAATTACTCGATTGCAGGTGGCTTGGAGCCAGGCGAGACAGCCGAATGGGCCCTTGCGCCAAATATGTTCAGTGATTGGGGCAAAGTGAATGCTCCCGCTGACGCAGTCTTCACGGTGGAAGTAGTAAGGATCGATGGCGCTGATGAGGCGGCTCTTTTCGATGCGTCTGGTTTGTCTGAACGGCAGTTGGAGCGCCTGGCTAAGCTGAAGGAACAATACCTAGTCAATTGACGCGCTACGTAATCCCTAGACCCCGCCTCGGCGGGGTTTTTTATTGCTCGGAGTAATGTATGGCCGGTATCAAAGACCGCCTGATTCAGTTCATCTTACGCGGCAAGGACGAGCTCTCGCCGGCTGCTAAGAAGTCTGCCGATGCGCTCGAAACGGTGCGCCAGGAAGCGGAAGGACTAGACAAGGCGCTCGATTCCGCGAAGGGCGCGCGCGGGTTGGTGACGAGCCTGGAAAATACGCGCCGTGCTGCGTCGCAGTCAGAGCAAGGCCTAGCCGATACCGAGCGGCGGATTACCGAGCTACGCGAAGCGCTCAGTCAAAACCCGGACGCCGCCGGCCTGCAGCAGTCGCTAAAGGATGCCGAACGGGAGGCGTCGCGCACGCGTCGTGCCCTGCTTTCGCTGTCAGCGTCGCTGAATGATCAGGAAGCGGCAGCCAAGGCTGCCGGTATCGATACGAACAACCTGGCCGACGAAGAGCGGCGGCTGGCTGCGGAAGTCGACAATGCCAAGTCGAAGCTCACCGAAAACAGCCAGCAGCTGAAGGCGCTCCAGCGGGAGCAAGCCGCCGCGACGCGCGGTGCGGCAGAGCACACGTCTCGGCTCGAAGCGGCCCGTGAATCGATGTCGCGTGGCGCCAAGCAGGTACTCGCATTCGCCGCAGCGTACATCTCGCTAAATGCCGCTTTTGGCCTCGCGCAGCGCGGGCTGAACCTGGTACGCGACGGCATCTTTTTGATGCTCAAAACGGGCGACGAGTTCGAAGGCCTCGACACCCGCATGGCCTCGCTGATGGGCAGCTTGGCCGCCGGCGAGCAAGCCACGGCCTGGATCAAAGAGTTCGCCAAAGACACACCGCTGGCCCTGCAGGACGTTACCGAGTCGTTCGCGCTGCTCAAGTCGTACGGGCGCGACCCCATGGACGGCACGCTGCAAGCACTGGTCGATAAGAACGAACAGCTCGGCGGCGGCATGGAGCGGCTGCAGGGCATCGTCTCGGCGGTAGGTCAGGCCTGGGCAAAAGAGAAACTACAGACCGAGGAGATCCTGCAGCTGGTCGAGCGGGGCGTGCCGGTGTGGCAGATGCTGGCCGACGTTACTGGCAAGAATGCCGCCGAGCTGCAGGAACTGGCGAGCAAGGGCAAGCTGGGTCGGGACGTGATCCGTCAGTTGGTGGTCGAGATCGGCAAGTCAGCCGATGGCGCTGCCGCGGCGAACATGAGCCGGCTCAGCGGCATCATGTCCAACCTGGCCGACGTGGCGACCGATTTCTACAACCGTATCGCCAACGCCGGCGCCCTCGATTATGTAAAGGGGCGCCTGATGGCGCTGGCCGAAACCATCGACCAGATGGACAAGGATGGTCGCCTGGATGCGCTGGCCACCTCGCTCAGTAATGCGTTCATTCAGGGTGCGCAATGGGTTGAGAATTTCGCGGCCAAGCTGCTTACGGTTGATTTCGCCAAGCTGACGACCGACAGCAGCAACTGGCTGAATACCTTCGGCACACACCTTGACGATGCGGCTCAGCGCGTTCAGCTGTTCATCGCGCCGTTCCGGACGATGTTCAATGGATTGACAGCCGGCCTGTCCGGTTTCGCCGCGCTGCTCACCAATAAGATGAGTGAGGTGCTTGGGGTCGTTGGCAAAGTCGCTGATGCATTGCCCGACAAACTCGGGGGCGCCAAGCTCAGGGCTGCGGTGGCAGAGGCCCGGGGCGTCCTCGATGGCCTCACCGAGGGGTTCCGAGAGCAAATCGAGCAGGACGGCAAAGACATCGAGTCGGCCTGGACAACTAATACCGAAACGGTAAAGACCAAAGCTGCAGAGCAAACCGAAGTAGTCAAAAAGGAAGCCGACGACCAATTCGAACACATCGTCCAGCGCGTCACGGACATGAACAATGCGCTGGCCCAGATCGATGCGGCGGCCGGTGCGGCTCAGCTGAAGCAGCTTGGTGACGAGCTCTACCAGGCGTACCAGCGTGGTGATCTCAGCCAGCAACAGTTCGCCAACGGTACAGCGCTGCTGCAATCGAAGCTGCGGGCGCTGGGAGGTACCACCGCTTCAACTGGCGATGAACTGACCGACCTCAAGTCAATCATGTCGGGCATTGGTCGCGCGGCGAACGAAGTCGACTTCAACCGGCTGCGCGCTGCGATGCGCAAGGCCTACTCGGACGGCAAGATCAGCGCCGAGGAGTTCGCCCAGGCGCAAGCCGAGCTCAACGACAGAGTGGCACAACTCAAGCCGGCCGCGGAAAGCTCTACCCGGGCTGTGCGAGAGCAAAGCGAGGCACTGAGCGAAAGCACAGAGGCGGCAGGGGCTGGCATCCGTCGTCTGTCAGGCGATACCGAGGAAGCCTCAGGCGGCATGAACTGGTTCGCCGAAGTGCTGACCCGTGCGCGTACGCCGCTGGCCGAGATGAGCGCGGCGGCGCTGGATGCGTTTGACGCGATGCAGGGCATCAACTCGATTGACCCTGCGGTCGATACCAGCAGCCTGGAGAAAACTACCGAGTCGCTGCAGAAGGCCAAAGAGCAGGCGTTGCTGTTCCAGGGCGCGCTCGATCTCGAAGGCAGCCGGGCCAGCGGCCTCGGTCGCTGGATGATGGAAACGTTCATCCGCTCCGAGCAGGTAAAGGTCAGCTTCTTGGGGCAAAAGCGTGTCCTGCAGGAGCTGATGCGCGACTACGAAAGCGGCTCGATCAGCACCGAACAGTTTGCCCGCAGCGCCGCCAATGCACGGCGCAACCTGAACCTGCTGGACGAATCGGACCTGTCCAGCTTGGATGGTGCGATCGAAGCCGCCCATCAAAAGATGCAAGCGCTGGGCGACTCGACCCGCAGCACGCTCGAAGGCCTGCAGATGGAGCTGCTGCAGCTCCAAGGCACTGAGGAAGAGATCGAGAAAGCGCGTTTCGCCAGTCGCCGTCGCGACCTGCAGGCGCAGCAGTCCGAGGCACGGCAGTCTGGCGATAGCACTGCCGTCGCCAATTTGCAACAGGCGCTGCGCACGCTGAGCCAGATCGAGCGTGAATCAACATCCAAGCGCGAGCGCGAGGCGCAGCAGAAACAAGTGGAGCAGGTCGCGAAGGTCGCACCGGTCCCGGCTCAGCAACCAGCCAAGATCATTCGTCTAGAGACCTCGCGAGGCCAGACGGTTGAGGTGGGTCTGCAGAGTGCTGATGACGAAACCAGACTGCTCGGCATTCTCGAAAGTGCCGGGCTCAGGAGCCGATAGATGATCCTCGACAGTATCGATCTGGATGACCAGTTCGAGTGGGTGGATGAATTCGAGTGGGATGCAATCGGCCAGGAACAGGAGCGCAGTATCACTGGGGCGCTGCTGGTTCAGGAGGGCGTCAAGGTGCACGGGCGGCCGATCACCCTGCAGAGTAACGGTGGAGTCTGGACGCCGCTGTCGGTAGTTCGGCAGCTGGAGATCCTGCGTGATCAGCCCGGCCGGGTGATGCCGCTGACGCTGCCCGATGGCCGTAGCTTTCACGTCATCTTCAATCGGGTCGACGGTGCGCCGCTGGCAGCGAAGCCTCTCTTTCGGCGGGTAAACCCTACCTCCGACTGGCTCTACGAAGTGGGCCTTCGCCTGATCACCGTGGCGCCGCCGCCAGAGCCCATAACCGAACCCTGACAGCCCGCCGCGTGCGGGCTTTTTAATGCCTGGAGATTGGCATGACGATCAACGTCGACGACGTAAAGCTGCTCAAGTCCCAACGCCTCACCGATGAAGATGATGGCGGTGGCCGCGCCACCGGCCAGGCCGTAATCGACGGTGAAGAAAACAACCTCTTCTCGGACATCTCGCGCCTCGACCGGACCTTAGGCCGCATCAATCTACGCAAGGTGTTTGCTGGGGTGATGACCCAAAACAACGACCCCTACCTGGGCGCGCATGCCATGGTGACCGAGCGGCCGGCTGATCCGCGCGTGAGCGTGTTGCTGTTCAAGACCGATAGCCAGACCGACCAGCGCGCTACAGCTCGAGCCGCCATCGAGAGCTATGTGGTGCCAGCGCTGGTGGCGTCGTTCGAGCTGCTGGGCAACCAGATGGCAGGCCAGCGTGCGATCGCCTGTATCCAGCGCGAGGAGCAGCGCTTGCCGGAAGTGGGCGACGTGTATCAGCTCGTCTCTGGCTCTACGACACAGTACATCCGCTGTGCTGCGGTGGAAGCGCGTCTTGAAGAGTTCGTGTACGACTACGGCAACGGCAGCTACACCACTTTCACTCGGCGCCGGATCGATATGACGATCAGCTCGCCGCTGCTGGCCACGTTCCCTGGCGGGCAAGCGACACCTGGAGGCACGAGCGCGACGGGTATCGGCGGTGCCGCCAAGTCCCAGGTGCTCAGCACGCAAGTCGCCGACGCGGCTCGTTACTACGGCCTCAGCCCGCTGGCTGTGGCGTGCGCCCAAGGCGACCTCTCGCTGCAGACTCAATCGGTTTATGCGCCGCTGGTACCGAGCGCGGTGAAAGAAGTGCCGCTGATTGATCAGCCGGGCGGCTACAGACGCCGGTACCAGATCGCCTCGGGACCTTCTCGCTCGCTCGGGTTGGAGTTCGCCTCGGCGGGCAGCGGGCAAAGCCGTGCATTTCTCGGTACCGGCGCAATGCCTGGCAGTGTCCAGCTCACAATCGGCGGCGGCGTGTACCAGGACAACAGCCTGGGCGAGCTAAAGGTGCAGAGCGGTAGCGCCGGCTTTACCAAGATCGCCATTGATTACGAAACCGGCCAGCTCACTGCCTACCGGGCCAGTGTCTACGTCGGCAGCGCAACGGGTACTTACGTACCTGCTGCTTCCCTCACGGGCCAGACCGTGACCGGCGAGATCCGCATCACCCTGGGCAGTCGTGGTTATGCCTATACGCTCAACCTGGCGGAAGCCAAGCCCCGGCCTGGCACGCTCACCGTGAGCTTCATGGCGCTGGGCAAGTGGTACGAGTTGCGCGATGACGGCGCAGGCACGCTGGTCGGCAACGGGACTGGCACGGTCGATTACGCCACCGGCGGTGCGTCCCTCAGCCTTGAGGCACTGCCTGACGTTGGCTCGAGCCTGATCTACAGCTACATCGTGGCGATTGCCGACGAGACCAGCCAGCACGTCGGCGGAGTCGCGGGGAGCAAAGCGCAGATTCGCCACCGCTTGCCGCATGACGGGGTGCTGCCGGGCTCGCTGACAGTGACCTATCTGTCCGGCGGAGCAACGAAGACGCTGACCGATCAGGGCAACGGTACGCTAACCGGCCACGGCGCTGGGACCGTCGTTTACGCGACGGGTGAGCTGGGCATGGAATTCAGCCTGACGCCCGACAGTGGCAGCGCGATCAATTACAGCTATGAGCAGGGCACTGTTTCGACCACGACGCTGTTGGGGTCGCCTGATGCTGGCGGCATGCTCGTTGGAACCATCCCAGGCGCACCGCTCAAGCCTGGCAGCGTGCAGGCGAGCTGGCAGGTGACGCGGCAGGCCCAGGCGCCTGGTGTGGGTGGCACATACAGCGACGATACCGTGCTGGCTCGCTCCGCCTCGGACAACGGGAGCGGGGGCTGGGTGGGTTACGCCGGCACCATTGATTACCAGACCGGCGCCTACACGCTTAAGGCCGAGTCGACCTACAGCTACACAACCCGAACTTACCGCTACGACGCATACAGCGCCAGTTGAGGCCTCCCGATGAGCCGAGTAATAAGCAACACCGTCACCCTGCAGGAGCAGATGGCGGGCGGGCTGACCGTGCGCGCGCAGTCGGCCAGTCTGGTCTATGGTGCGCAGACCGATACCCAGCCGGCGCCGGCCGTCGTGCTGGACCTGCTCCCGACCACGCTGGACCCGATCGTGCCGGGCTCGCTGGTGATCCAGTGGGGCGGGCACACCTACATCGACCGCGACGGCGTGCTGTTTCGCAACATCAGCTCGTCGACTAATGCCGGCGAAGCGGCCGGTACCGTCGACTACGCAGCAGGGGAAGCGACGCTCAGCAGCTATCCCGCGGGCGTTGCGCCTGCTGTGGATCTCAAGGCGTGCCTGACCACCGCTGGCGGTTTCTCAGTCACCGGCGTGACCTTCCGTACGCCTGGCGCACCGCTGCGGCCTGCCAGCTTGCAGATTACCGGCGTACGCGCGGATAACGCGCAGATCGTTACCGCCAGCGCCGACCTGAACGGCAACCTCAACGGCCCGATTATTTACGGCACCGTCGACATCCAGACCGGTATCACCCGGCTGCGCTTCACCAGTAACCCTGCGGATGAAAGCGGTGCCAGTGACGTACCGCTGATTGCGACCCTGCTGCGCTACAACGCCGTGCTGCAGACCAGCCTGCCGATGTCGGCTGACCTGCTCGGCCTGGACCCGGTACGCCTGCCAGCGGATGGCCGCGTGCCGATCTTCCGCGAGGGCGAAGTGCTGGTGGTGCACCACACCGCGACAACCGAAGTGGGCACGCCGGTCGCGGGTCAGGTGATTGGCTTGAGCCGTGATCACCAGGCGGACATCCGCGTGCGTGACGTCAACGGCGCCGAGCTGAACCCGCAGCAGTACAGCGTCGATCTCAAGTTCGGGCGCGTCACCTTTGCCGATCCCTTGGTGCTGGAAACCGCTGAAGGCGCACCGCTGCAGCAGCCGTTGACCGTGCACGACCGGGTCGAGCATATGACGGTCTGCACCGATGTGCAGATTACCGGCGTCGTTGGCATCAACAGCCCGATGCCCTGGGACCTGCCTGCTGAGCAAACGCAGGTCAGCAGCGCGCTCACCTGGGGCGACATGCAGGCGCGCATCTACAGCTGGTTTACGCAGAAGACCTGGAGCACCGGGGCGCCCAACTGGAGCGACAGCCGCCAGGGCGACAGCACCACGGCGCAGTTCGACCAGCTTAACTACCCGCCCATCATTACCAACATGGGTGCCATCAGTGGCAAGTGGGCGTTGGTGTTTACCGGCAGCACGTCATACCAAGTGGTAGAGCAGCAACTCGGGATCATCGCCAACGGCACGACCGGCGCCGACTGCGCGCCAATCAACCCGGCCACCGGCACGCCGTACTTCACCATCCCGGCCAGCGGCTGGGGCAGCGGCTGGGCGGCGAGCAATGCGATCCGCTTCAACACCGACAGCTGTCTTGGACCGATGTGGGTCGTGCGTACGATCCTGGCTGGGCAGGGCATGGTTGAAGACGACACGTTCAAGTTGCAGGTTAGGGGAGATGCAGACTGATGACTGTTGGATTGATGGGGAGTGGGACTGAGGTTGATCCGTGGTTGATTGAAACCAGTGATCACTTTAAGGCTGTGGTGCGCGATGCTAGTTCTTCAGGGCATTATCGGCTGGTGAACGATATCTACAGTGATGCATGGCTGGGAACGGGTTGGGCTCTTGAAGCGACAACGGCCGCGCGGGCTTACTCCGCCAAAGTCATTGACGGGGGCGGATTTGGAGTCAACGCCTTTTCGGCTGGTCAAGGCTCTTGGCAGTGCGCTTTTGCTGGCATCCATTTTAAAAACATACGCATCAGGCTGTATTTTCAAGACCAATTCTCGGGCTCATCGGGCAGCATTTACCCGTTTTACAACTGCAGCATGACCGACGTGGTAGTGCAGTTTCATCTGCTGACCATCTATAGCGGGCGAACGCGGACGGTGTATCTCTGCACATTCTCGACATCGTTCGTGCCATTCGAACCCAATAAATGGGATCGCGTGGTCGTGCTCGGCACGTTGACATCGCCTGAGGGCGGGGCCTCGCTTGCGCCGTTAGATAGGCCTTTGAATACAAGTGCTGCCCCGGCAATCATGCGGCGCGTATATGCCTATAGCTCCGATACGGTCGGTTCGGGCGTTACCAAGCTCAATGCGGTGCCGACAGTGGCGCTGTTGGATGACTTGACCGCTGGGGAGTTCAGCGACAGCGGATGGCATCAGGTCGAGCTACTGCCTATGCCCTGGCAAACCGAGGCCGTCTCGCTCTTGGTGTCATCACTTGCAGAAGGTTCTGCCGCTAGCCGGATGCTGTGGTTAGAGGCGGCGGGGTTTTTCCGCTATATAGGCGAGACGGATTCAGAAGGCACTGCGCAGCTCAGCGTGCGCGTGCCCCGATACGCCGGTTTTTCGCTCATGGCTTCTGAGGATTTCCGGCTGGGGCCGTTACACGAGGGCGGGGTGGTATCCAGCAGTGTTTGGTATCTTCCTCCCGCTGGGGATGCCTTCGTCTACAAGGCGGATTTATCGGGCCGGGTGATTGGGCTCGATAACGTGTTGTTTGCGGACCAGCCTGTCACGGTCAATGGCATCACGTTTACTCCCCGTGCGCGCTACAGTTCGGTAATCTCCACTCGGCGATCGCTTAGTCGTGACGGTATTAGTCAGGTGGTATTGCTGGACACCAGCGGCGGGGGCGGCGGCCCTGTGATTGAAGGCGACCCTGCCTATCTCGACGGCATTGTCGAAGAAGTCCACCCGATGACTGGCGCTCGCCAAGCGCTAACCAACTGCGAAGTGGTCGCGTTCGAGCGACGCGGCTCCGACTACGTCGCCATGGGCAGCACTTACTCCGATGGCATCGGCGGTTTCCGCCTTGAGACTGAAGTCTACGGCGGCGGCGACGTGTTTGCCTTCGCTGCTGACTTCCCCGGCGTAATCTTCCAGCCTGGCGTTTCCCTTAACGCGGGTGACCGCATCCGCCCAGCGCTGGCAAACGGCTACGTCTATGAAATCGTCCAGCCCGGCACCGCCGGCGGAGCAGAACCGGTGTGGTGGCCCGACCAGGGCGGTGGCACTGAAGGCGACATCGGCACCGCCCGCGCCCGCGCTCGGCCGTACTACCAGCCAGTAGGGCATGGCCCGCTCAAAATGACCTTGATCGAGTAATTTGCCATGGTGAAGTTCCGGCTCGCCGGCCCGTACGCGCCGCCGGCGCCGCTGGCGTTCACGTTGCAGGCTCGCTATATCGATGTGATCTATGTTGACCCGCCGCGCTTGCGGCGCGAAACCGGTGGAACTTGGTCGAGTTCCCGCCGTGGTGATGTCAGCACAGGGGCAATGTTCGGCAGTCCACCGCCGGTCGAGCAGACGGTTGCGCTCAGCCACCAGCAGGGCGCGCCGCAGGACCATGCACCGGCTGATGGCTGGGGGCAGTCAACGGTCACAGATAGGCGGGTGGCCGATACGTGGCAGCACGCCGAGCCGATCGCGGCAGCCGCCGTTGCGGACGGCTGGCAGTCAAACGTCCCGTGCGACCGATTCAACCTGCCCGCGTGGTCGGTACCGGCTACGAAGGACGCGGTCCGGCTTCAGCTCAGCTGGCAGATCCCCGCGCTCAAGGATGGCGGCCCGCGTGTGCGCCACCGCGACGCCGATCGCTACGGAAAGCCCTGGCGCTACGAGGAAGCGCTGCCGCCTTATATGCCCGGCTCGCAACCCCTGGTGTTCCGCTTTGCCGGCGTGCCGTACTTCCCCGCACGCACGCCAGAGGTGTATTTCGCGCTTGGTCGTGACCTTCGCGGCCATCCAACCCAGCGCAAGGACACCGGCGTCGCGGTGGGCTACGGCCGCAGCCGTCCTATGGACCTGTTCCGGCGCTTGCGCTGGGGTTGGGGCAGGGCGATGGACCCGATCCCAACCGGCGTCAAGTACCCCGACTACCAAGGGCCGGTGATTATCATCGAGCCACCGACCGAGCCGGATATTCTGGAGACATACATGATCGCCAACAGCGTGAGCCTCGTCGTGCTGCCCGATCGCACGCCGCTCGATGCGACCAGCCTGCAGGTGGGTCGCGACATCGATGCGTTCAGCTGGACGCTTACCGCCAACCTGTTTGGCGTCACCTCGCTGAACCTGGTGCGCCCTGACAGCAACGGACCGAAAACGGTTGAACTGACTATCAACGGTCACGTCTGGTTGTTCCTAGTCGAGCGCTACAGCGGGCAGGGCAAGTTTCCCTCGGAACGCTACACCATCAACGGCGTCAGCCGTAGCCAGCTGCTGGCCGAGCCCTATGCGCCGAAGCGCAGTGCGGTGAACGCGGTGGCCATCAGCGCCCGACAGGCCGCAGAGGATCAGCTGCTCAACACCGGCTTTACCCTGGAGTGGGATTCGCTCAACCAGTCGCCGCCAGACTGGACGATTCCAGCCAGTGCACTGACCTATCAGGACCAGGCGGCCATGCAGGTAATCGCCCGCATCGCCGAGGCGGTCGGCGCCGTGGTTAGCCCGGCCCTGGCCGGCGACAGCATCAGCGTCGTGCCTCGGTACCGCGAGGCGGTATGGTGGTGGAGCACCGCGATCATGGATCGCATAATCCCGGCTGAGATTGTTGGCGAGTGGGGCAGCGAGTGGACGCCACAGCCCAGCTGGAACAGCTGCTACGTCTCCGGCACGACACATGGCGTGTCGGTCGATGTGCGTCGCGCCGGTACTGCAGGCGACCAACCGGCGCCGGATGTATATGACGACTTGATCACCGCAACGGACGCAGCCCGGCATCGTGGCATCGCCGAGCTGTGCAAAAGCGGCAATCAGGAGATCGTCACGCGCACTATGCCGTTGTTCCCGGCCTCAACCGCGCCAGGCCTGGTCGAGCCCGCGATGCTGTGTGAAGTGCGCGAGCCGGGTGGCGGCAGCTGGCGAGGCTTGTGCCTGTCGACTGAAATCAGCGCCGAAGGTACTGGTGCAAGCCGGGTGAAACAAACAATCAAACTGGAGCGCCACCACTGATGGCCACCGTCAATCCTTGGAAACGCTTCATCGGGCTGCTGCCCGGCGGGGAGCGAACAGTCGGTACCGTTAGCTCGATCAACCAGGCCAGCGGGATCAGCATCGTCCAACTCCGCAACGGCACCGAGATCGCCGCGCGTGGCGTGGACGTGCCGCAGGGAAGCAAGGCGTTCGTTGTAGATGGGCAGATCACTGGGCCTGCGCCGGATCTGCCGCAATATGACGTAGAGGTTTAAGCCGGCCCCCAGGTTGCCTGGTAAAGTCCTAAATATGTTAATCAGTGCTCGGTGTGCGCATGGCTTGTTATTCGATTGATTTTGTCCATGAGGTGCTGCGCGATAGAGATTATCAAGGGAAGTTCTCTAAGCATCTTCTGAAGCAAATGTACAACCTGGACTGTGATCAGCTCAGTCGTCTGATGCGTTCTCTAGACGAATTAGAGCTGGCTAAGCCTCTTCGGCATAAGAAACCGCGGGCTTTTAAGGGGGCATTAGCCGGATACATGCACTATCACTATCGGCGCAACGACTGGCTAGCCGCCAACTTCTCTGCCTCACTTGGCGGTGACGTAGGCGACCCGCTTGATCTCACTCTGGACCTGGCAGCAGAAAGCCTTTTTACAGGGGGGGCTGACCTAGATCGAATAGCCGCGAACTTCAAAAAAAGGATGAATGGAGCCGCCACCGGTGATTGGATTATTTACATCGTTCAACCGCACGGAAACTATTATCTAGCGTTATCTGAACACGTCGATAGCGGATCCCAAGATGAAACTGACCTCGGAGCGCTTCTTAGCGACATAAGTACGTCGAAGCCAGTAGTGATATAGGTCGTATGAACAAATACCTGAAGCCCGCCATGCGCGGGCTTTTTTACGCCTGGAGAAAACCATGCAGATAACCGAGCAGCAGCTGCTGCACGTCATGCCCAACGCCCGCCGAAACGCGGGCGTTTTTGTTCCTGCCATCAACGCAATGAGTCGGCGCTGGCAGATCAATACGTCCAAGCGAATGGCTGCGTTTCTCGCGCAGATTGGGCACGAGTCTGGACAGCTGCGTTATGTGCGTGAGCTGGGCGGCGACAGCTACCTGGCCAAGTACGACACCGGCAAGCTGGCCGAGCGGCTGGGTAACACACCTGAGGCTGACGGAGACGGGCAGCGGTACCGTGGCCGAGGGCTCATCCAGATCACCGGCCGCTACAACTACCTCAAGTGCAGCGTCGGCCTGTTCGGTGATGACCGGCTGCTCTACGAGCCCGAGCTGCTGGAACAGCCTGTGTGGGCCACCGAATCGGCTGGGTGGTTCTGGTTCGTTAACGGCTTGAACGTGATGGCAGACGCAAACGACCTAGTCGGCATAACCCGCATCATCAACGGCGGTACCAATGGTTTGGCCGATAGGCGTGAGCTGTGGGGCAGGGCGCGAGAGGTGATTGTATGACCATTACCGATCTGATCCCGTCGCAGTATCGCTTCGCGCTTGCTGCAGTCGCCATCCTTGTTGGCCTGGCAGCCGCCGCTGCAGGCGGTGCGGTCGTGCAGAGCTGGCGTATGGGTGAACAGTTGGCCAAGCAGGGCAGGGAGCTGGATGCCGAGATCGCCAAACGTGACCAGGTGCACGCTGCCACGCTGGGCGAGATATCCCGCGTTGCTGCAGCGCAACTGCGGACTGAGCAGGTGAAGCGTCTAAAGCTTGAAGACGATCTCGCCGAGTCATCGAAAACCAAGCACAAGGAACTCACTGATGCAAAAACCGCTGCTGCTCGCCTTCTTGATCGCCTCGCTACTACTGAACTCCGGCTGTCAGTCCTCCTCGACGCAACAGCTGGATCTACAGACCAGTCATGCGGAATGCCTGCCACCTCCGCCGCCGGAGGCGTGGTTCATGGAGTCACGCGAGGCCAACTTGACCCAGCGCATGCTCAAAGAATTATCAGAATCACCAGTGACGGTGACGAAGGACTGATAGCACTAGCGGCGTGCCAGGCGTACGCGGAGCGCGCCTCCGCAGCTCATTCAGCGGGTGACGGTATGTAGACCGGTGCCGTGATTATTTCAGCAGCCCTTTCGAAGCACTGGCTTCATTCTCATGCCCTTTTAGATGCTGGGCGCCATAACTCGTCGAGTTGACCAAGCTTTGTTGTGGTCTTGCTATTTACCACGTTCCGAGAAATAGTAACCGGTTGCCATAGATGGGTGTGGTAGGCATCTAAAAGGAGCTGGGGCGATGTATCAAGAGGTAATCGAAAAAACAAAGGCTATCGAAGGATACCTTCAGGGTATGGGCGCTACCGGAAAAGGGCTCCATGAAAAACTCGACAGTGTGCAGTTTCAGCTACCGGAAGACGTGGTGCGCAGAATCCGCAAGGTTGCGACCATGCGGAACAAGCTCATGCACGAAACTGGGTACAATATTGACCTGGATGGTTTCAATTTCGCTGCAGACAATAGCCTTGCGTATCTCAAGGGTGAAAAAACCTCTCCAAAAAAACTAGATACAGAGAGGTTTCTCACGGAACATCTAGGGCCAGAGAGACAACCTACCCCCCATCCAAACATCCTCGGATCTGCTGCGCCGGCAAAGAAAGACTTAAAGAGTGCTGAGCGTTCCGCACTACCTCCAGAACTGGAGCTCGCCACTATGGCTGCTAAAGGTTTCTGGAGGATGCCGCTTAAGAAAAAGCTATTTGCTGCAACGAGCGCTCTAGCTGCAGTCGCGGTAGCTATCAAGCTGAACACATGATTAACAAAGGAAACCTGCATGCGCTGGCAATAAATGTTGCTCAGTCGCTTGCGCAGCCGCCCGGCTTTGAGTGTGTTTCCGGGCGCCTGTCGTTTGGATTGGAATGTCCAGGTCGCTAGAGAGCCGGGTTGGTTATAGGCTCAATCAGGTGCTTTCCATCGTTCCGCACGTTGCCGACCGCAGCCGGTACCGGGTACCAATCAAACTCATCGACAGCAAGACCATGCTCGAGCGCGATCTCTTCGGCCTCGTTCGGGTCCAGTTCTGGATCCAGCCAATGCGCAGCGCACTCTGGCGGCAGCACAAGCGGGCGCCGGTCGTGGATGTCCAGCATCCCTGCGCCACTGCTGGCCGTGATGATCACGAAGCCGTCACCGTCTCTCGGCTCAGCCATACCGCCGCGCTGGAATTGGCCGATCGCTGCAAAAAAGCAGGGCTCGTCCGTCTTCAGCTTAATAAGGTAGGGCTGCTTGATCTTCGGGTTCGCCTCGTCCTTCTTCCATTCATACCAGCCATCAGCCGGCACGATCGCACGGCCAGTCTTCCAAACGTCGCGGAAGAACTTCGAGGTGGCTGCGGTCTCCACCCTGGCGTTGATCGCTGGCGGCCTTTTCCCCTGCGCCCAGAACGGGGCGTATCCCCACTTGACCGGCTCCATGCGTAGCCCGTCTTCGTCCTGATGCAGCAGCTGGACCTTCGATTGCGGCGGCACGTTGTAGCGGCCGAGTGGCTCCGCATTGATTCCGCTCTGTAGCGGCAAGTCGACCTGCAGCGCATCGAGGTATTCGACTGCATGTCTGTACTGCGTAATTCGTCCGCACATAGTCGCCTCGCACAAGTGGCCTGCTTAATGAGAAATTCAAAGCAGCCAGTCGTTCGATTCTGGTGAGGCTTTGGAGGTCGGCGGTATAGTGATACTGTACCGATCAGCCTGTGTATCCCCTGCGCAGGCCTGTTAATGAGATATCCAGTGAAGTTCAGCGATTCCCTCCTGATGCGAGTGATCAAAGGCCACGCCCGTTGGCGATGGCGTGCGTGAATCACTGCTCCGAAGACTGCATTGCTTCGATGCTCAACCCAGCGGAAAAATTAGCGGGTATATGAGCGGGTATCAGAATCGAGCTAGTGCAGGAAAGTCTTTGTATATCAATAGGTTGGTCTAATTATGTTGCTGATGCTGGATAACTACGATTCCTTTACCTACAACGTCGTGCAATATCTCGGCGAACTCGGCGCGGACGTTAAAGTAGTGCGCAACGATGAGTTGAGCGTTGCCGAAATCGAAGCGCTGAACCCGGAGCGGATTGTCGTATCTCCTGGCCCATGTACCCCAAACGAGGCGGGCGTTTCACTCGACGTCATCCGCCATTTCGCCGGCAAGCTGCCGATTCTGGGGGTCTGTCTCGGCCATCAGAGCATCGGGCAGGCATTTGGAGGTGAGGTCGTGCGGGCGCGTCAGGTCATGCATGGCAAGACAAGTCCGGTCGCTCACGAGAACACCGGTGTGTTTGCCGGGCTGAACAATCCGTTAACGGTGACGCGTTACCACTCGCTGGTGGTCAAGCGTGAAACGCTCCCCGACTGTCTGGAAATCACTGCCTGGACGCAACTGGAAGACGGCAGCGTCGACGAGATCATGGGCTTGCGGCACAAGAAACTGAACGTTGAAGGCGTGCAGTTTCACCCTGAGTCAATCCTCACCGAGCAGGGGCACGAACTGTTCGCCAATTTTCTGAAACAGACCGGAGGCGTGCGCTGATGGATATCAAGGAAGCCCTCAACCGCATCGTCGGCCAGCTGGACTTGAGCACCGATGAGATGAAGGCGGTGATGCGCCAGATCATGACTGGCCAGTGCACCGATGCGCAGATTGGCGCGTTCCTCATGGGCATGCGGATGAAGAGCGAAACCATAGATGAGATCGTCGGCGCTGTGCAGGTGATGCGTGAGCTTGCCGAGCCGGTGCATTTCGATACCCATCGATTGGTGGACACCTGCGGTACCGGTGGCGATGGGATGAACATTTTCAATGTCTCAACTGCCGCAGCCTTCGTGGTCGCAGCCGCGGGTGGCAAGGTCGCCAAGCACGGCAACCGTGCAGTGTCGGGCAAGAGTGGCAGTGCCGACCTGCTCGAAGCGGCCGGTGTTTACCTGGACCTCACGCCGGCACAGGTTGCGCGCAGTGTCGATGCCGTGGGCGTCGGCTTCATGTTCGCGCCAGCGCACCACGGCGCGATGAAATTTGCCGCCGGTCCGCGCCGTGAGTTGGGCTTGCGCACGCTGTTCAACATCCTCGGCCCGATGTCCAACCCCGCCGGTGTCAAGCATCAGGTACTCGGGGTGTTCAGCAAGGAACTCTGCCGGCCTATGGCCGAAGTGCTGTCGCGCCTGGGAAGCCAGCATGTGCTCGTGGTGCATGCACAGGACGGGCTCGACGAGATCAGCCTGGCGGCCCCGACCTATGTCGCCGAATTGAACAAGGGTGAAATCAGTGAGTACCGTATCCAGCCGGAAGATTTCGGGATCAAGAGCCAGAGCCTGATCGGTCTCAATGTCGAGGATGCACAGGGTTCGCTGGCGCTGATTCGCGACGCGCTGGGACGGCGCAAGACGGATAACGGACAAAAGGCGGCCGACATGATTGTTTTGAATGCAGGTGCTGCGCTCTATGCAGCCGACATTGCCAGCAGCCTGAAGCAGGGCGTTGAGATCGCCCACGATGCGTTGCATACCGGCTTGGCGCGGGACAAGTTCGAGGAGCTGGTGTCCTTCACGGTGGTGTTCAAGCAGGAGAGCTCCCAATGAGTAATGTGCCGACGGTTTTGGAAAAGATCATCAGGCGCAAGCGCGAGGAAGTCAGCGAGCGCCGCGGTCGGGTCGGTCTGGCTGAACTCGAAACAATGGCCGCCGCAGCGGACCCGGTTCGCGGTTTTGCCCGCCGGCTGCAGGAGCAGGCGCGTAACAAGCAACCGGCTGTTATTGCCGAAATCAAGAAAGCCTCACCAAGCAAAGGGGTGCTGCGGGAGGATTTTGTCCCGGCGGACATCGCCAGAAGCTATGAGGCTGGTGGCGCCACGTGCCTATCGGTATTGACCGACATCGACTTCTTTCAAGGGGCCGACGACTACCTGAAGCAAGCGCGTTCAGCCTGCCAGCTACCGGTCATCCGCAAGGACTTCATGGTTGACCCCTACCAAATCATCGAGTCCAGAGCCCTGGGCGCTGACTGTGTTCTGTTGATCGTCGCTGCGTTGGAGGATGGTCAAATGGCCGAGCTCGCCGATGTGGCAAAGTCTCAGAATCTCGACGTATTGGTAGAGGTCCATGATGGAGCAGAGCTGGAACGCGCGCTGCGCCTCGACACGCCTCTGCTCGGGATCAACAACCGTAACCTTCACACCTTTGAACTCAGTCTGGAAACGACGCTTGACTTGCTGCCGCGCATCCCACGCGACCGTCTGGCTGTGACCGAGAGCGGCATACTTCATCGTGCCGACGTGGAGTTGATGGAAATCAACCAGGTGTATGCGTTTCTGGTGGGAGAAGCTTTCATGCGAGCTGAGCAGCCGGGGCTCGAACTGCAGCGATTGTTCTTTCCGGGACGTAACCGACCCCAGTCAGCTGCCGATCCGGAGTGATCCGCTGCAATCGAGAAAGCCGGCAAGTTCAGACTGTGTGAAAACCTAGCGGTCTGAACGGTGGTTAGAGAAAATGCCCGTATCGTGAGATACGGGCATTTTTC
>JAKUTK010000005.1:27293-209285 GCA_022448005.1 Pseudomonas sp. | reverse complement strand
TGGCGCAGCGCGATCTCGTGCCCGAAGGCTCAGCCATCAGCAAAGCACTGAATTACAGCCTGAAACGCTGGGCGGCGCTGTCGCGCTACCTCGATGACGGGGCTGTACCCATTGATAATAATTGGGCAGAAAACCAGATCCGGCCCTGGGCTCTTGGACGCAAGAACTGGCTCTTTGCAGGTTCGTTGCGTAGCGGAAAACGGGCTGCGGCGATCATGAGCCTGCTCCAGTCTGCACGGCTCAATGGCCATGATCCGTACGCTTACCTGAAGGATGTCCTCACGCGCCTGCCGACGCAGCGGGCGAGTGACATCGATCAATTGCTACCGCATAAGTGGCAGCCACTTTAATCACGCAAGGCGTGATGCCCGGACGCATACGCTTATAAGTCAGGGCAGCGCCGAGGACACCAAGCTTGTTCAAGTGATCGGCAAACTGTGCCAGCCCGGCCTCCGTAGCGAATACTACGCAGAGCTGCTTGTTCTCTTGGCTAATGAACTCCAACCCATGAAACTTCAGGTTGGTGAAGGTCAATGCGCCCTCATATTTGATCTTGAGGACGAAGGGAGAGTCGGCAGTGGAGCCAATCTGGCTCCTAGCCTGCCCTGCGGCCGTTGCGAAGTAGGCATTGAGCCTCTGGCCGTGGCCCCGCTGATCTTCGCGGGTTACAAATCTAGGTGGGTTCTTGGTCCGGCGCTGGTTGTCCAGGGTCTCCCGGGTGATGCTCAGATGCTTGTAGGTAGCCACTACTTCTTCCTTGAAAGCCGATCCTTAGAACTTCCTGAGACCCTCCCGCACAAGTGCGCTTTTCAGCTCCTTGATTGTGAGGAATTCTTGCCCTCTCAGGATCATTCGCTTCGCAGCCCGCCGTATTACTCGTTCAATATCGGCGCCGCTCTTGCCCTTAAATTCCTTTATTACTTCTTTGTCGTCAATCTCAAACTGACGCCGAATTCCGCGCAACTTAAGAGTCAGGATATCAAGCAATTGCTTCTCATCCGGAAGCGGGAATTCGATCGACTCATCGAATCGTCTCCAAATGGCCGAATCCAGGATTTTTTCGTGGTTTGTAGCGGCAAGGATCACGCTGCTGCCTTCATACGAATCCATCATCTGAAGAACCGCATTCACAACCCGTCGTAATTCGCCGTGGTCACCACTATCGCCCCGCTCTTTGCCGATGGCGTCGAACTCATCAAACAGTGCAACCAGCGAGTGCTGTGAGATGAAGTCAAAAACCTTGCGAAGGTTCGCTGCAGTTTCACCGAGGAACGAAGACATCAAGGCGTCGAGTCGAACGATAGCTAATGGCCGATCGAGCTCAAATGCCACGACCTCAGCTGCAAGCGTCTTTCCACATCCAGGCGGGCCGAAAAAGATGATTTTGGTGGCTGGCTTCATCCCATAGCTGCGCAGGACATCATCCCTTCGGTTTTCCTCCAAGATCTCCTCCAGGGCAGCCGCACTGCTTGGAGGAAGGATGACTTCGTCCAGGGAGCGCTTGGGCGTTCTGATATCGAGCAGCGGTAGGCCGCGCTCCTTATCCGCCGGAATGTCGTAGTGAACTCGCTGGTTGTTGCTGGACGCACGGGAGTTAACGTCACCGCCGTAGAGAATCTGCTCCAGGTCGTTCGCAAGGAGATGGTGTTGTTTCTGGCGCTCTTCTTCGATAACAGCCTGCGAGGCGCGACGGAATGCATCTGCATCACCCGTCGTGCCTGCCCGGAACAACTGCCGGAGAATCTTTCCATTCGCCATTTTTTCCACCCTATTAAGTCATTGTTTGCTGTCGCAGTATCGAGGCCGTTAGTAAAGCGATCGCTCTTAACTAGCTCGCAATGACCAATCTCGTAACCGGGTTTTCATAACCAAGGACTCCGTTCCCCTTAACTATCAATCTGACATCTACTCAAGCTTAGCGCTCGCCTGGCAGCAACGCCTTCCGGCTTGGCGGCGTAGCCTAGTGCACTTGGAAGCGCCATAGACAGCCTCTCCCCAAAATCCGCTGAGCTGCTGTGTCACTCATGCCACTTGGCGACTGATCGCCTGTGCCATCCAGGCAGGCAGGAGGTGCCGTACAGAGCACAACTCTTGCCAGTCGGCTGGAGACATCAGCTTCTGCAGCTTTTTCATCGCTCTGGCCACATGCGCCTCGCCTAGCCAGCCAAGTGCCCGAATAGCTGCGCCAGGGAGCGCTGCACCAAGCAGCAGCATCCACTTCGGGGCTCGCTGGATCTCGACCGTTGCCTTATTCAACTTCAGCCTCCGCCCACGCCCACTGGTGAGATACACCTCTCGAACCGGTACCTGAGTGGTCAATCCGAGTGCATTTGCGGATCGTGCCCCACTGTCAGTAATCGTCTCGTGGGTCTTGTGCGCCAGAGAATTGAGCGTCTTATCCACAGCAGGAGCCCGCATCCCAAATTTTGTGGAAACAGGCGCCACATACAAGCCGCGGGCAGCACGCATCAGCAACCCGGCTCTCGCCAGGCGGGAGAAAGCCTGATCCACAGCAGCTCGGCTCCCAAGGTGCAAGAACTCCTTCGGAGTCAGTATGCCTCCTTCGGGTAATTGCCGGCTGTGATCCAGGATCGTTTCGGGAAGAGTTTTCATCGCGGCGAGTGTAGTAATTATGATGTCAGAAAATTAGATCATTATCTGACATTGGTCAACTCCTACTACGATGCGGTTTCGGCTCAAAGCCCCCTCCCAATTGATTGGGCCCGCGGCGCATCTGGAAAGCCTCAAGCGATCTAGCCATGCAATCGTGTCGTGATTGGCTGGGGTTCGTCATTGTTGAAGATGAATACTGTATTTATATACAGTATTCCGCCGCTAGCCATCGCCGGTCAATTGCGATTCGTCGGGGCGCTTCTAAATCAATGACAGCCTCATCACTCAAGAGTGGTGCGACTGAATCAGACCCGTACTCCTTGAGCCCTCTATAATGCGGCTCCCAGAGAATCCAAGCCTTTGCAATCCGTGAATCGTGTTCTGCCGTTTTTAGCCCTTTCCTTTTTCCTGCTCACCACGCCTTCGCCAGCGCACCCGCGAACTTCGATGAGGCGAAGATCGTGGCCAAGCGGCAGGTGTTTTTCGATCAAGCAGACGGCGTCGAGGGCGATCTCTATTGCGGCTGCAACTGGTCATGGGTGGGTAAGTCCGGCGGTAGGGTGGACGCGCAATCCTGTGGGTATGAAGTCCGGAAGTAGCCGAACCGCGCCGAACGCACAGAATGGGAACATATCGTCCCTGCATGGATGCGGTCAGTCCTTGATAGCTCCCTCCGTAATGTAGGCGAACTGATAGCGCTATTCATGCCCGAAAAGCGCAGGGGAGGTGTTCACTGCACTACCGAAGGGCAGCCAGCCACCGTTGTAAGCCACCAGAACTGGGCGTGGCTGCAAGGCTCCATTTTTATTGTGAATTATTACTTGGCCAATAAATTATTGTGCTGCTAATAATTCGTAATAAGCTGACTCAACGGTTAGCTGCGCGGCTCGTTTCTCAAACCTCAGCGGCCAAAAAAAACAATGGAAGCTTGTGGTTTCGCAGCCGGGGGAACCGAGTTGTCACCACAGAATGCGGCTGAACTGTTCTGTGGCTAGGATAAATCGACATAGGGCTGGTCTGGCTAGCTTAAGCGAACGGCCGCTCATGCGATCAGCAGTTCCCTGATTTTTCCCTCACCTGCAATTGCCTGCCTTTCGGTAGCCGGCGGCTGCAGCTTCGGTCTCGGAACGGAAAAGCACCTGGTTCTTGGGCGATACCATGTTGTAGCTGGGGCACCCCTGGGCGAGGTGATAGACCTTGCTGTTCCGATTGCCAATGATTGCGCCGCCTCTGTGAGACTTTGGTGATTGAGCTGCAGCACCCCGGGCAGGAACAGCGCTCACGATTCCTTCGCGAGAAGGCTTGTGTCCTAAGCAATCAGTTGTCGACATGTTGAGGACGACAACGAAATGCGTCCCTTGCCGCTGTCAGTGATGACGTCGATCAACAAGCCGATATCGTCGCTACTCGCATGGGTTCCGTTCACTGCGATGGGCACCTTTAACCGGTCCATGACCGATGCCAACCGCAAGAGCATCGCGGGTGAACTTGTTAAGTTTCTGGGTGTGAATCGCCCCTAGTTTCGTAGGCACCTCCACCCTCAATGGGTGGCTGCTAAACCGCTGCGAAATAGTCTGCTTTTTGGCCGGTTAGCGACCACTGCCCTAGATAGCCATCCTTGTGCTCCCACACATGGAGGACTTGCTATGAACATCATCACTACCTGCAGCCGTCGGCCCTGGAACAAAGGAAAACTGGTCGGGCAGAAAAACCCGCTCCGACTGAGATATCTGGCCATCCGAGTAAAGCTTCAAATTGCAGACAGAACTTGGGATCTGCTCTCTTTGATCTCGCCATCGAGAGCAAGCTGCGAGCCTGCGACATAACCAAGCTACAATGAGACGTACGAAAGCATCTCTTATCTATCGCAGGACGAAGAACCTGCGGCGGTTCAACTCTGCGAGGCGATACGAAACTGGAGAGCACCGTTCGATACCTCGGATCGAGGTCGATGACGCCTTGGATATGTCGGAGCAGACCGAAGTGTGACCATGCAATGCATAGCGACAGTCGCGCCAGGCTGTCGCTGACCGCCAATAGCTGCCGCTCGTGAGTGGCGCTTTCGACCAAAGCGAGCACCAAGCACTAGTGCGTTCACTTGGTTGAAAGCTTTTTGCGATGCCCTTTGGCGGCCATAGTGTCGGAAACGCTGTCACGCTCTTGCCAGAGCCAGAAATCTGCGAGTTACGGACTATCGCTAGCGGTAAGCTTCAGTCGACTGCCAGCAAGATGTAGATCTAGAAGGCTTGCATCCCTGGCATACATACATATATACATACATTCGCAGCGTCGACGGCGGTCAGTGCGCGACCAGGGCGACAGGCGAAGGGTCAGGCGACATTCAGGCCTGCCAGACACCGACCATTTCGACATAGCAGTAGCCGCTGATCTTTTCGCAGGACACGGTTCCAACGATCGAACAGGCGCCCTCGAAGCGCGCATGCAGACCTCTGACTTCCTGTTCGCGCGACTTCGCTACTACTTCAAGCTGCATGTCGAGCGCATGCAGCCTCACTCGCCATAGGGTCGGAAAACGGGAGCAATCTGGAGCCTTACCCTGATGGCTCATATAAGGGAAAGCTAGTTGGACTGTTCGATTACCTCTAGACGAACTATGTCTATACCGCTGAGCTGAGACGGGGAGTGACGGATGCGAAATAATAACGGCTCGTCTGCAACCCAGACTGCTAACCCTTATCCGCTTTGCCGGCCGCAGCGGCAAATTTCGCCAAGCTTATGTCCAGCAAGCGAGGCCGTCTGCCGTAGTCCTCGGCTTTCTCCTTGCGTCGAACAGCGTTGCGCACCATCAGCGAGCCGAGGTAGCGAACTGGTTCAGGCGGAAAATAGCCGAGCGGTCCATTTAGCAGTGGGGAGCGCGTCCACTCGTTATCCAGACCCATTACCATCGAGGAAAGAATCTTCCCGCCCATGTGGCAGGGGCCGACGCCACTTCCCGAGTAACCGAAGCCATAGAAGATATTATGGGCCTGTTCCAGCCGGCCGAAGAACGGTAAACCGGTGACCGAACGATCCGAGGGGCCGTTCCAGGTGGACTCGATGCCGACCCCCTCGAACGCTGGGAAGAACTCAGTCAAGGTGTTGCGCAGCAGCTTCTCGTAGGGCGACGGCTGATCGAATACCGGCAGCATGCGCCCGCCATAGGCGAAGGTATTGCCGCCCTTGCCGAGCATGATTCGACCGTCCGGGGTGTTGTGGTAGTAGTGCACGAAGATCCGCGAGTCGAGCACCGTCACGCCGCTGGTCAAACCAATTTTCTCCAGCAGGTCCGGGCGTGGCTCGGTGATGATCATGTCGCTGGAGACAATCGCCACGCTGCGCTCGAACTGCGGGAAGGTGCGCGCCATCCAGGCGTTGATTGCGAGCACCACGCGATTCGCCTTGATCTGCCCCTGGGCCGTTACCACGGTGGCCGGCAGACCCTTTTTGAGTGCGGTCATTGGGGTGCCCTCATACAGACGCACGCCCAGCTCTAGGGCAACCCGGCGCAGGCCGCGTACCAGCTTGCCGGGTTGTACACTGGCCGCAGCAGGCGAGTACCAGCCTTCCAGGTGTTTATCCGAGCCGGCCATGCGCTGCACGTCGGCCAGAGGGCGCTTGGTGAAGGAGTTGATGCCGTTGCGCTCCAGTGCGGCGATAACCCCGTCGGTAGCGCCGACCTGGGCCCGGTTGGTCGCGGTATAGAGCGTGCCGTCGAGGCGGTAATCGGCATCCACCCCGTATTTCCGGCAAAAATCGCCGATGGCGTAGATGCTCTGTTCCGAGGCCTTGACCAGGCGGATGGCTTCCTCCACCCCGAACAGGCGCTCCAGAGTGAAATACTTGGCCGACCAGGACAGCGCGCAGCCGCCGTTACGGCCGCTGGCTCCGGCACCGCAAATGTCGGCTTCGATGATCACCACGTCGAGTTCGGGGTTCTGCTCCTTGAGCATGACCGCCGTCCATAAGCCGGTATAACCGCCGCCGACGATGCAGACATCGGCCTGAGCGTCCTGCTGCAGTGGTGCGCAGGGCTTAGAGTGTTCTTGTTGCAGTGCACGGTCCAGCCAGTACGGTCTCATAGCAATGTCTCCGAAATAAAGATTGCAAGCGTTCCGTGAATTCCATTAGCGCCCGGCCACCACGATCATTTCCACCCGCCAGTCCGGGTTGATCAGTTCGGCCAGAGTGCAGGCGCGAGTGGGCGCGTGGCCTTCCGGAAAAAAATCGTCCCAAATTCGGTTGAGCCCGTCATAGTCAGCCCTGTCGGCCAACAGGATGCGCACCGAGAGCACCCGGCTGAGGCTGCTGCCGACACTGAGCAACAACGACTCGAGGTTGCCGAGGATCTCGCGGGTCTGGGCCTCAATGTCGCCTTGGGCGTTTGCGGCGACCTGGCCACCGATGTAAAGAGTGTTGTCGTGCAGCACCATCTCGGAGCGGCGCGCAGAGACTTCGAAACGTTCGATATTCATACTTTTTGCCTAATGTCGGGGGCATGTTGGGTAAGTGCTCGGCTCATGCGCCGGATACAGCTGGTAGTAATTGTTCTAATCCCGGGCCAGCCTTGATCGTGCGGCCCGCGCTTGATGTCCTCGATCACCGCAGATGATGTAAGGGCGGGGCGGGCGCGGGAGGAATTCAGCTTCTCTCATGACTTACCCCAGCATGGCCTCGACACTCCTGGACAGTGCAGGTGCGCCCTGTCCAGGGCTCGGTCTTCAAGTCATGTTAGAGCGGCGACCCCCCCCGGCGACGCCGCCGTCGGGGCGGGGTCTTAGAAGAAGCCCAGCGGGTTGATGTCGTAGCTGATCAGCAGGTTCTTGGTCTGCTGGTAGTGGTCGAGCATCATCTTGTGGGTCTCACGGCCGACACCGGACTTCTTGTAGCCACCGAAGGCGGCGTGTGCCGGGTACAGGTGGTAACAGTTGGTCCACACACGCCCGGCCTTGATCGCCCGGCCCATGCGATAGGCTCGGTTGATGTCGCGGGTCCACAAACCGGCGCCGAGACCGAACTCGGTGTCGTTGGCAATCGCCAAGGCTTCGGCTTCGTCCTTGAAGGTGGTGATACCCACCACCGGACCGAAGATCTCTTCCTGGAATACACGCATCTTGTTATTGCCCTTGAGCAGGGTCGGCTGGATGTAATAACCGCTGGACAGGTCCCCTTCCATGCGTTCCGCCGCGCCGCCGGTGAGCAGCTCGGCGCCTTCCTGTTGGGCGATCTCCAGATAGCTGAGGATCTTGTCGTACTGCTGCTCGGAGGCCTGAGCGCCGACCATGGTCGCGGTATCCAGCGGGTCGCCGCGCTTGATCAGCTTGATCTTCTTCATCACCTCGACCATAAAGGCGGGGTAGATCGACTCCTGCACCAATGCCCGTGACGGGCAGGTGCACACCTCGCCCTGGTTGAAGAAGGCCAACACGAGTCCTTCGGCGGCTTTTTCGATGAATGCCGGCTCGGAGTTCATGATGTCTTCGAAGAAGATGTTTGGTGATTTTCCGCCCAGCTCCACGGTCGACGGAATGATGTTCTCGGCAGCGCACTTGAGAATGTGCGAGCCGACCGGGGTGGAACCGGTGAAGGCGATCTTGGCGATGCGCTTGCTGGTGGCCAGGGCTTCACCCGCTTCGCGGCCAAAGCCCTGGACCACGTTGAGCACGCCCGGTGGAAGCAGGTCGCCGATCAGCTCCATCAGCACGGTGATCGATAGCGGCGTCTGCTCGGCTGGTTTCAAGATCACGCAGTTGCCGGCGGCCAGGGCTGGTGCTAGTTTCCAGGCAGCCATCAGTAACGGGAAGTTCCACGGGATGATCTGCCCGACCACGCCCAGCGGCTCGTGTAAGTGATACGCGGCGGTGTGCTCGTTGATTTCCGCAGCGCTGCCTTCCTGAGCGCGTATGCAGCCAGCGAAGTAGCGGAAGTGATCGGCGGCCAGTGGCACATCGGCGTTCAGCGTTTCGCGCACGGCCTTGCCGTTGTCCCAGGTTTCGGCGACAGCGAGCAGTTCAAGATTGGCCTCGATGCGGTCGGCGATCTTCAGCAGCACCAACGCTCTGTCCTGCGCCGAGGTCTTGCCCCAGGCATCGGCTGCGGCATGGGCGGCATCCAGGGCCCGCTCGATATCTTCGGCAGTGGAGCGAGGGAACTCGCCGATCACCGATGCATCTACCGGGCTGGTATTGGTGAAGTACATGCCATTGACTGGGGCGACAAACTCGCCACCGATGAAGTTACCGTAGCGCGGCTTTAGGTTGATAAGTGCGCCTGGAGTACTGGGTTTGGCGTAAATCATCAGGATGACCTCTCGTGTTGACTGAGAGCGCTGGCCGGCCATTTCGTGGGGCGCGACCGCGCTGGCGCAGATGGGCAAAACGGGCTATGGGAGTGGCTTTCTACCGGCTCCCGCTTGACCACGGGTTAAATGCCCTGCGGAGTTTCACCGCGCTTGAGGCGCGCGTTGATGTCCCCGATCACCGCTGGTAGCTCGTTGATGGTGTCGATCAGGTAATGTGGACGTGAGGCCTCGAACAGCTGGCAGATGCGGGCGCGCTCCTGTGCCAGTTTCTCTTCCGGCAGAGCGCGGAATTGCTCATAGGTAAGGCCCAGTGCGTTGCCGGAACAGGTCAGAGCCACTGTCCACATGCCGGCGCTGCGGCCTTCGAGAATCCCCGGAGTGGTATCGTCGACTTTGACGCAGGCGGCCACATCACTGATGCCCAGAGCAATCACGTTGGCCAGGGCCTGGGCCGGGTGCGGGCGGCCATTGGGTACTTCATCGGTAGCGACCACGTGGTCCGCGACATAGCCATTGCGTTCGGCCAGTTGCACGACTTTCTCCATTACCACGGCCGGGTAGCCGGAGCAGGAACCGACTTTCAGACCTGCTTTGCGCAGCCCGGTGATGGTATCCAAGGCGCCGGGAATCAACGCCGAGTGCTCGGCGATCTTCGCTATCTGCAGCGGCATAAAGCGCTCGTAGAGGGCGGTGACGTCCTCGTCCGTAGGCAGACGGCCAAAGGCGGCGCGGTAACGCTCGGCAATCTGCGGCTCGTTGCACAGAGTGCGGATATGATCCCATTTCCCCATGCCCATGGGGCCGCGGGCTTCAGCCAGGCTGACTTCGACGCCGAATTCGGCGAAGGCCTCAACGAAAATCTGGGTCGGCGCGAAGGAGCCGAAGTCGACGACCGTGCCGGCCCAGTCGAGGATGATGGCTTGCAATTGGTCGGGGGTTTGATAGTTCATGTTAGTAACTCCATTGATAGCCGAAAGAGGGCGAGTGGTTAGTGGGTTTAGGGCTTGACCGGTGCGTTGCCGATGTCGCGGTTTGGGGTAAACGTATCGGTGCTCTGCCGGCCCTGAGGGCGGCTATTCCAGAACGGCAGCATTATCACGATGGCAACTACCGCAGAGACGGTGAAGCAGAGGAACACTGTTTCGGTGTCGAAGTAGCCTGGCAGCAGACCGCCGAGCACTGCGCCGATCGAGCCGCAACCGTTGACGAAGCCAGCTGCGGTGCCGGCGGTGCCCTTGCCGAAGTCGATGGCGGCGGCACCACAGATCATCGAGTCAGGTCCGTATAGGGTCAGGCCCATCATGAACAGCAGGGCCACTACCACCAGCACGCTGCCGGTGTTCATGGCCGGCACGAACAGCGACAGGCAGACTGTCAGCCCAAGCAGGCTGATCACGCAGGCAGGGAAGCGACGGGCGCCAAATACCTTGTCCGAGAGCAGGCCGATCAAAATCGGCCCGGCCAGACCGGCGACCTCGAAGGCGGTCGGTACCACGGCGGCGGCGATTTTGCCAATCTCCGGCATGCGCTCATAGACCATCACCGGGCCCCAAAACAGGATGGCGTAACGCGCCGGCTTGAGCATGAAATAGGCCAGGCCGAGCACCAGTACGTTGCGGTTCTTGAGGATGGTTTTCAGGCATGCAAGGAAGCTGGGATGCGCCTTTGCAGTGCCATCGCCCGTTTCGGTCAGGGGTTCTACCGGTGGCAGGCCGACGTCCTGCGGGGTGTTGCGCTGGAAAATGAAGAACAGCATGGCGACTGCGGCCACCACTGCGGCGCAGGCGATAAAGGCCGCGCGCCAGTTGCCAAAGACCTCATAGGCCATCCAGCCGGCGAAGGGCGAGGCCACCAGACCACCAAAGGCATAGCAAGTACTCCACATGCCGAAAATCCGACCACGTTCGCTGGTGGCGTAGAAGCTGCCAAGGTTTTTGCACAGCCCGGACCAACCAGTGGATTGGGCTAGGCCTTGAACCATCATGCAGGTGGCGAAGATCGGCAGGGTGGCGAAGGTGCCCATGAGGGCTGCGGCCACGGCAGAAATCAATAGGCCGCCGAACACTACTATGCGTGGACCGAAGCGGTCGGCGAGGATGCCCCAGGTGAATTGACCGATGGCGTAGGCAGCCAGATACAGGGCGTCCAGGTTCGCCATGACGGCCTTTTCCATCATCAGGTCGGGGTCATCGTCGATGCCCAGCTTGGCCACCGAGAAGGCCTTGCGAGTGAAGTAGAAGGCAGCATAGGCCAACCAGGTGATGGCGAATATCTGCAGGCGCCAGCGCTTAAGGCGAGCGAAATTAGACGGTGAAAGGTTATTCATGCGGCGGTCCTCTGAATTATGTGTGCTTGCAGTTCGATGACTTGCAATTTGTTGTTGTAAAAGCACCTATTCCGTCGCCCTTGCGAAAGGACATATCCAGATGAATCGGGACCACGAACCACAGCGCTTTTCTAGGCAACTGCGTGGTGGAAGGGACACCGCTCGTCGACGGGTGGTGTCACTGGCCTTGATCGAGCTCTGCGAGTCGGTTCCGTATTACAAGTCCTAGAGGGTTATGGCAGTAGCGGTTCTCAGGCCGTCGGCTGGCACTGATCCACGCCCATGACCGCAAGTGCATCGGCGATGGCGCGCAGCAACTGAGCGATGATGCGTTCGTCGATCTGGCCGATGCAGCCGATGCGGAAGCTCTCGGCGGTGGTCAGCTTGCCGGGATAGATCAGGAATTGGCGGGCCTTGAGTTCGTTGTAGAAACGCTTGAACTCGAAGTTCGGATGGGCCGGGCTAAAGAAGGTAGTGATGATCGGTGACAGCCAGCGGTCTTCCAGCAGGGTCTGGAAACCCAAGGCGCGCATGCCGCTGACCAGGGCATTGCGATTATTGGTATAGCGCATCTGCCGCCCGGCGACCCCACCTTCGGCGACGTGCTGTTCGAGCGCCTTGCGGAAAGCCACTACGCTGTGGGTCGGCGGGGTAAACCGCCACTGGCCGGTGCGCTCCATGTACTCCCATTGCTCTAATAGGTCCAGGCTTAGCGAGTGGGCGCGACCCTTTGACTGTTCCAGCAACGTACGGCGGATGATGACGAAGCCGAAGCCGGGGATGCCCTCGATGCACTTGTTGGCCGAGGAAACCATTACGTCGAAGGGGATTTCATCGACTGTCAGCGGAACCGCGCCGAAGGAGCTCATGGCGTCGACGATCAGGCCCTTACCATGAGCCTTGACCACGTCGGCGAGTTCGCGCAGCGGGTTGAGAATGCCCGAGCTGGTTTCACAGTGAACCAGGAACACATCGGTGACGTCGGGGTTGGCGGCGAGTAATTCGGCAACTTCTTCCGGCTGCGGTGGCAGATAGTCGCCCTTATCCAAGGCAATATATTCGCGGCCCAAATAGTCGAGAATTTGCGTGGCGCGCTTACCATAGGCGCCGTTCATCAGTACCAGGGCTTTACCATCACGCGCAATGGACGTGGCTAGCGCGGCCTCCACGGCAAAGGTACCGCTGCCTTGTAGGGGCACGCAGACGTAACTGTCACCATGCACGCCTGCCATCGCTAGCAAACCCTGACGGATTTCGGCGGTGATGCGGTTGAAATCGGCGTCCCACGAGCCCCAGTCGCTCAGCATGGCTTGCTTTGTCGCCAACGAGGTGGTCAGTGGGCCTGGGGTGAGTAGGTACGGTTCGCCTAGGGCTGGTGCGTTAAGCGCAGGGCGGGAAATAGGAAATTCAGCTTTGCTCATGATGGTCTCCAGCGGGTGTTGAGGCGGGGTGCGCCGTGCTGGAGTAGATAAAAACAAGTTATTGTAGATAAATAAAATCGATTGTTAACATTTCTAAAATAAGCTCAGCTTATTAGTGGGGTGGTTATGGACGTATCACACGCGCAGCTACGGGCCTTTCATGCGGTGGCCCAGCAGGGCAGCTTTACCCGCGCAGCGGAGCGTCTGTTTCTCAGCCAACCAGCGGTTTCCGATCAAGTGCGCAAGCTGGAGGAACAGTTCGGCGTATTGCTGTTCCACCGCACCAAGCGTTCAGTGCGGCTAACTGAGCTGGGCGAACAGTTGCTGGGCATCACTCAGCGTCTGTATGCCGTGGCGGCCGAGGCACAGGAACTGCTATCCAGCTCCCAGGCTCTGCGAACCGGCAGCTTGACCTTAGCGGTCGACTCGCCGGTGCATGTGCTGCCATTTATTGCCCGGTTCAGCGAGCATTACCCGGGTATTCGCTTTAAAGTGGTGACCGGCAATACTGACGAGGCGTTGGCTCGGTTATTTGAGTTCAAAGCCGACTTCGCAGTGCTTGGCCGGCCGATCGAAGCCCCAAATTTGTTGACTCAGGTACTCAGCACGGCGCCGCTGGTGGCCTTTGTTGGCCTGGAGCACCCCTGGTCCGAGCGGAAGTCTATCGTTCTGGCCGATCTCGACAACACGCCGCTGGTGTTGCGCGAGCGCGGTTCAACGACGCGGCAGACCATTGAGGACGAGATGCTGCGCGTGGGTGCGCGGTTGCGCCCGGCCATCGAGGTTGAGGGCCGCGAGGCGGTTTTCGAGATGGTCGCCGGCGGGCTGGGGGTGGGCATCGTTTCGGCAGCAGAGTTCGGCAGCGGCCGTAACATGCGCGTCTTGCCGATTGAGGATTGCCAGCTCTATATGACCGAGACTTTGGTTTGTCTGCGGAGTCAAGGCGCTCGACGAGTCATCGAGACCTTTCTCGATGTGGTGCGATCGAGCGTACTGAGCGAGCCTCCGGCTTTAGCTGCTACGCCCCTGCGTTGAGCTGCAGAGATTCTTCAGGCCTGCATGTTTCGTCTGCTGTAGCTGATTATTTGAGGTTATCCGTATAAGCGGAGGCATTCGGTTGGTAAACAGAGCGCGTCCACGGTGACCGCAAGTTTTCTAGCTTTTTTCGCCGCTTTAAAGGTTTGCTGTATTTCATCAGCTCAACCAAGATGATGTTCAACCCCAGCACTTTAGGTGCAAAAATGTTAAACCGGAATGGGTGTATCAGCCAATTCTGACGCTCAGTTAGCGCCCCAACAAAACTCGTAATTTGCTGCGCGAAATGCCTATGACCCGTAGGGTGTTGTTTAACGTCGTGAGGAAAAAAATAACCGCAGCACGCTAACTACTCACCGTTTGGGTTTTAGAGATGAATCAGTCTCACTTATACCAGACAGCGCCCAAAACGATTGGTCTGATGCGTTTATGCTTGGCATGCTAAGTTGATCTTCTCAGTGAGCGCCACCATGTCAGATGCCAATCTGGCCATACTACTGGTTTTGATTTCGGCGTTGATGCATGCCAGTTGGAATGCGGTGGTCAAATCCAGCAGTGATCGTTTGTCCTCGATGGCAATGGTCGATGCCGTGGCATTTGTCCTTGCCTTGGCTTTGTTGCCCTTCGTAGACCTGCCGTCATTGGCGGTCTGGGTCGTGATTGGCCTATCGACCTTGGTCAACCAGTTCTATCGCTACTTTCTAGTACGCGCCTACAGTTTCGGCGACTTCGGTCAGGTGTACCCGCTGGTTCGCGGCTTGCCGCCATTGCTGGTCGTGGTTTTTGCAGCCGTCTGGCTGGGGGAGTCGCTGCCGGGAATTGGCATCCTCGGCGTGGTGGTGTTGTCGCTCGGGGTGCTCAGCTTATTGCACGTAACCCAGAGCTGGCAGGCGCCGCGCAACGCGCTGGCGGCCGGGGTGTGCGTGGCCTTGTACACGGTGATCGACGCCCATGGCGTGCGCAACTCGGAGAGCGTGTTGCAGTACCTGGTGTATTTTTCTCTGCTGCAAAGCGTGCCGATACCCGTGTTCGCCTTATTGCGACGGGGCCCCGCGCTGGTCCAGCACGTTCGGCAACACTGGCGCATGTCGGTGTTTGGAGGGCTGACCTACAGCGCAGCGTACGCTCTGGTGTTATGGGCCATGACGCTGGAAAACGTGGCGAAAGTCGCCGCCCTGCGCGAGAGCAGCGTAATTATCGGCGCGGTGGTTGCCACGCTGCTATTTAAGGAGCCGTTCGGGCGCCGCCGCCTGATTGCCGCTGTAACCGTGACGCTTGGAATCATCCTGATCAAGTGCGCGGCTTAGCCATATCGCTGCTGCACCACATGATCCGCCACTGCTGCCGCATCAATGGACATCTGCCCGGGTCACAAACGGAGCATAAAGTTTAGCCAGGTACTGGGAGGACGCTCCTAGAACGGCGCTTAGCCAAGAACATCAAACAGATGTTTGCCTTTCCTTCATACCATGTCGGGTCTACCGCGGGGGCTAATCCCGTCTTTTTTAGGCGCTGCGAGCAGGCGGTCTAATCGCTATTAATCAGTTTCTGCTTTGAAAATCAGTGATCCTTAACCAACCCAAAAATCGGCTACTACTTTAGACCACCCTTGCAGGAGCCGAGTATGTCGACCGCGTTCGACTGTCTCTTCGGTGTGGTAGAAGAAGCGACACGAGAACTGAGAGACGCGGAATCATCCGCGCACCATCGCTTGACGCTAACTCGTTCGCCAGCCGCTGGCCGATTCCAATGCTACCGAGGCTGGCCGTTCTACGCCCTGAAATCCTCATTATGATCGATGCATCCGACGCCTTTGCGGCACCTGCCGGGCCCAGTAGCGTCGACCTCGCCGTACGCTGGGCAAGCCGCCTTTCCATGGAACCGATATCCCGCTTCTTTTGCATGGCGCGGCTGGCGCTGGGCTGCTCACCGGAGATGCTGCGGAGCGCTCCGCTCGGCAAAACGGACGGGTTTGCAGCTGCGCCACTGATCTCGGATGGCCATAGCAGCTGGGCGCAATAGTTAGAGTTGTTCGGCAAGACCGGGACTGAAATCAGCGGCCCGCCATCTTCATAAACAAGCCTGGCTATCGATGCAACCGAACGGGGCTCGGCGTGGCTTTAGTACGGAGGCTGCTGGTCGAGGACTCGTTAAGCAAGGGCTCACTGGTGCTCGCGGCCACAGAGGAGTGCGAACTGGCGTTGGGGGCAGGTTTCATCCTTTAACGGGAGCTGCCGCCACCGCTATTTCCTCATAGGCAAGGTCATCGATTGGCTGATGCCAAAGCGCGGGCACCACAAGGGATTTAAGGCTTGATTGCGGAGCCTGGATACGCCCTACGTAAGCGGTTGCGATTCGCTGCTCAACTGAACATAAAGGTCATTCATAAGGCAACTTATGAGACGAGCAGCTGTAGGCATATTCATTACACAGGAAGCATATCTCTAATTATTTCCTCTAGTGAAGCCCACACTTGTAGTGGTAACCACCAAACATTGATATCTAAATAGCGAATCAACCTGTCGTTGGTTTTGTAGACTTTGCCCAATGATATCCATTAGCAATAGGTGGCAACGATGCGTGTTATGGTTCTTGGCAGCGGCGTGGTCGGCACCACGACGGCGTACTACTTGGCGCAGGCCGGCTTCGAGGTCGTTGTCCTGGACCGACAACCCGACGTGGCCCTTGAGACCAGCTTTGCCAATGCCGGCCAGGTTTCGCCGGGATACGCCTCGCCTTGGGCTGCGCCGGGCGTCCCCCTTAAAGCAATCAAATGGCTCCTGCAGCGCCATGCACCACTAGCTATCAAGCCCACCAGCAGCGTTGAGCAGTACCTGTGGATGGCACAGATGCTGCGCAATTGCACCGCCTCGCGTTACGCGGTCAACAAGGAACGCATGGTGCGCCTGGCGGAATACAGCCGCGACTGCCTCGACGAGTTGCGCGCCGAAACCGGAATCGCCTACGAAGGCCGCCAGTTCGGCACCACCCAGTTATTCCGTACCCAGGCACAAGTCGACGCAGCCGCCAAGGATACCGCGGTCCTGGAGCGGGCCGGGGTTCCCTTCCAGTTACTGGACAGAGTAGGCATCGCCAGTGCCGAGCCCGCACTGGCTCTGGTGGCTGACAAGCTGGCTGGTGCGCTGCGCCTCCCCAACGACCAAACCGGCGACTGCTTGTTGTTCACGACCCGACTGGCAGACATGGCGAAGCGCCTGGGCGTGGAGTTCCGTTTCGAACAGCAGATCGAACGTCTGGAGAGCGACGGCGGGCGCATCAACGGCGTCTGGGTCAACGGTACGTTGGAACAAGCCGACCACTATGTGTTGGCCCTGGGCAGCTATTCGCCGCAGATGTTGAAGCCGCTGGGCATCAGGGCGCCCATCTACCCTCTCAAGGGTTACTCCCTCACCGTGCCGATCAAGGACGCCAGCATGGCACCGACATCGACCATCCTGGACGAAACCTACAAGGTGGCCATCACCCGCTTCGACTCGCGGATCCGGATCGGCGGCATGGCTGAGATCGCCGGTCATGACCTGACGCTCAATCCACGGCGGCGCGAGACGCTGGAAATGGTTGCTGGAGACCTGTTTCCCAGAGGCGGCGACCTGCCGCAGGCTGACTTCTGGGCAGGGCTACGACCCGCCACACCGGATGGCACGCCAATCGTAGGCGCAACCTGCTATCGCAACCTGTTCCTCAATACCGGCCACGGCACCCTCGGCTGGACCATGGCGTGCGGCTCCGGTCGCCTGTTGGCAGACCTCATGGCTTCACGGCGACCGCAGATCAGCCCTGAAGGACTCGACATCAGTCGCTACGACAGCCAGCACACTCCCAGACGGCGACATCAAACAGCTAACGAGCACTGATCCTTTCCCCATGACATGACAGAGCGCGCCGCGACAGCGGACACGCTTTCCAGCTGGAGCCTGAACTATGCGTCCCGCGCGCGCCTTGATTGATCTCGATGCCCTTCGCCACAACTACGACCTTGCTCGTCACACCAGCCAGACTCGAGCCTTGGCCGTGGTCAAGGCAGATGCTTATGGGCACGGAGCGGTCCGCTGCGCTCAGGCATTGGAGCCCACCGCCGACGGATTTGCTGTCGCTTGTATAGAGGAAGCCCTTGAGCTGCGTGACGCCGGCATCCGCTCACCAATCCTCCTGCTAGAAGGTTTTTTCGAGGCCAGTGAACTGGAGCTGATTGTTAAACACGACCTATGGTGCGTGGTCCATGCGGACTGGCAAATCGATGCCATCGAACGTGTGCGTCTGAAAGCACCACTTACGCTTTGGCTCAAAGTCGATTCCGGCATGCATCGTGTCGGCTTGGATTCGGCAGCATACAAGCAAGGATGGCAGCGACTGCGAGCCAGCCGAAACGTGAAAGGCATCGTATTGATGAGCCACTTTGCTCGCGCCGATGAGCTGAACCAGCCTTACACGCAGAAGCAACTTGAGGTGGTTCAATCCATACGAGGAGCTTCCCAGGCAGCGATCAGCGTTTGTAATTCACCGGCGATCCTCGGCTGGCCTCAGGTACTGCAGGCTCACCATCACACTGACTGGGTACGCCCCGGCATCATGTTGTACGGCGCGAGCCCCTTTGAACATCCGCAAGGTCTGGCTTCGCGCCTCAAGCCCGTCATGCGCGTGACCTCCCGAATCATCGCGGTCCGCGATTTGCCTGCCGGCGAGCCGATCGGCTACGGCGCGCGTTTCGTCAGTGGCCGACCGACGCGAGTCGGTGTTGTCGCGATGGGATATGCGGACGGGTATCCGCGCCATGCACCATCAGGCACACCCGTGCGGGTAAACGGCCAGCCAACCGTACTCATTGGCCGGGTATCGATGGACATGCTTACGATTGACTTGTCCGATCTTCCAGACAGTGGAGTTGGCTGCGAAGTCGAGCTCTGGGGCGGCGATGTATCGATAAATGAGGTGGCATTGCAGGCCGGCACGATCCCGTATCAGTTGCTGTGCAACTTAAAGCGGGTACATCGCATTTACACGTTGCAATGATGATTTTCACTGACCAACCAACGAACGCGGCCTTATCCACACCGCAGATGGACGGGGAGCCAGCTGAATCGAGCCGCCCCGCGAATTGCGCTGCTTTTATGTTGTGAGCGAGCGGATTGCTTGAGGCTTGCTCGGTTCAGAGGAGAAGGCGCACTCCTTGCGCCTGCAGATCAATCGAATCGGATACCCAGCTTGCTATCTGAAAAGTCCAAGTTCGCTCTGGTAACGACCTGTCGAGCTCGAAGCGGGGCGTAGAACAGATAAACATTTCATTCCTCGGCCGAAGCTGGTTCTGAACCCAAACCAACCCGCACGTCGAGATACTTTTATAAAAAGAAGGTTTTGCGTGACTGAAGCCAATCGAATCTTGCTCGGCGTCAATGTTGACCATGTTGCCACCCTTCGTCAGGCGCGTGGCAGCCGATACCCGGACCCAGTTAAAGCCGCGCTAGATGCCGAAGAGGCGGGGGCAGATGGCATTACGGTTCACCTGCGCGAGGACCGCCGGCACATCCATGAGCGCGATGTGGTGATGATCAAGGGCGCGCTGCAGACCCGAATGAACTTCGAGATGGGTGTGACCGATGCGATGCTCGCCTTTGCCGAACAACTTCGGCCAGAGCATGTATGTCTGGTGCCGGAAACTCGCCAGGAGCTCACGACGGAAGGCGGGATGGATGTAGCGGGTCAGGAGTCTCGCATCCGTGATGCGGTTAATCGCCTGGCTGAATGCGGTGCGGAAGTATCGCTATTCATCGATCCTGACCTTCGGCACATTGAAGCAGCGGCGCGGATCGGCGCGCCGGCTATCGAACTGCACACCGGCCGCTATGCCGATGCGCACGACCTGGCCGAACGGGCGTACGAGCTGGCGCGAATCCGTGATGGCGTTGAGGCTGGCTTAGGCCTCGGGTTGATCGTCAATGCCGGCCATGGTCTGCATTATCACAACGTTGAGACCATTGCCGCGATCCGCGGTATCAACGAGCTGAACATTGGCCACGCCATTGTCGCCCGTGCGCTATTTGTAGGGTTCAAGCAAGCCGTTAAGGAAATGAAGTACCTTATACACGCTAGCGCCGCGCTGTAACGGCCCCTCAACCCCACACGCGTGCCCGGTTAGGCATCGGACAACAGCTTTTTTCTCACCCACAAGCAGGCCCACGTTCGGACCGGAAGAGATCATTGTCGAAGGGCAGTTTTCGGCCCCGAGTTGTAAAAAGCTGCTAGCCAGTGCTCTCTGAGCAACGGCCCCTGTCGGTGGAGCGAGGGACGCTGGTCAACGTCACAGAAGCGAATCAGTAGCGGCTAGAGGTCTTCAGACCCGACCTGAGGCAATCCAGGGCGATACCTGTAGCGGTTTTTTAGGCCGACATCGCCTTCATCAGGTTGTTGGTGCCAAGGATGTTCATGACTCGCTTCAAGTTATAGGCGAGCACATTCAAGCTCATCTCCGCCCCGACGCCAGGCAGCCGACGTGTCAGGAAATGCGTTGCGCCCATCCATTGTTTGAGCGTCCCGAAGGGGTCCTCAACAGTTCGTTTTCGGACTCGCATCATCTCAGGTGCATTACTCAGCCGGTTTTGCATTTCCTCCAACACCGCTTCATGTTCCCAACGCCGAACCCGTCGTTGCTTGCTCGGTGTGCACTGCAATTTCAAAGTGCAGCCTTGGCATTTGGAACTCCAGTACCGGTGCAGCCTCATGCCTTTTTCGATGCTGGAGAAACGCCAGATCAGCGCCTCTCCAGCAGGGCAGGTGTATTCGTTTTTCGCCGAGTCGTAGATGAAGGCGTCATTGTTGAAGCGCCCGTCGGCCTTGGCTGCCGAGGTCATCGGTTTGGGGACATAGGCGGTAATATTGGCGTCGTGGCAAGCCAAGATTTCGCTTTTGAAATAACCTCGATCAGCTACAACCGATAACGTATCTGATGCCATCGCCTCTCGTGCCTGCTTCGCCATCAAGCTGAGTTGCTCGGTCTGAACCGACGTTGGTGACCTCATGAGCAACGATCAAATGATGCTGGGTGTCGACTGCGGTTGTAGCCAACGATTCCAGTACCGCGAGTCATCATAGAACGGGCATCCGGATCGGTCAGGGAGACCTGTTTGTCCGGCGATTCGTTGAGCTGGATTTCGATCGCCTGAAGCTCTTTCATCTGGGCCTTTAGCTTGGCGATTCTCTCTTCCAGCCGCGATGCTTTGGGCTGAGAAGATTTTGTAGGTTCTGCCTGGTCAGCGGCATCGAGCGCCGTGAGGTAACGGTTGATGCTCGATTCAGTTTCTTCCATTCGCCGCTTCAGTTTGGCGCTGGTGAAGTTGCGGTCGCGATTGTTGACTGCCTTGAATTTGCTGCCGTCGATGGCAATGAGATTTTCTCCGAACAGCCCCAGCTGCTGGCACAGCACAACGAACTGGCGGCAGACGCCTCGGATGGCCTTGCTGTTGTCTTTTCGGAAGTTGGCGATGGTCTTGAAATCTGGCATCAACCGCCCAGTCAGCCACATCAGTTCGACGTTGCGCTGAGTCTCTCGCTCAAGACGCCGACTCGATTGAACCCTGTTGAGGTAGCCGTAGATATAGATCTTCAGCAAGATCGCAGGGTGGTAAGCAGGCCGGCCTGTATCCGCAGGAGTTGCGCTTTCGAAGCCCAACGAAACCAGGCCAAGCTCATCGACGAAGACATCAACCACCCGCACCGGATTGGTATCGCTGACGTAGTCGTCAAGGCTTTCAGGGAGCAATGTACTTTGGCCTCGATGCTCACCTTGAATGTAGCGCTTCATGGTCGACCCTTACGATGAAATCCTCGAAATCATAGCAAGGGTTTGGGTCAGACGTTTTTACACACTCTGGGCCAAAAGCGGTCGGTTGCGATAGGCGAAGTTGCCGACACGTTAACGCGTTAGATCGAGCAGAAAGTTCCCCTTATCGTTGCATTCGATGGATGGCATCTCAGCCTCGTCCTTGAGATCGACGCCCGATAACTGACGTCGGCATGCCTCGCGCATCAGGCACATCAGGCGGAAGACAGCCGTGCTGTACGACAGACCTTCCAGCCGAACGTTCGAGATGCAGTTACGGCTGGCGTCGGTCAGCCCAACTCGTGGGCCATAGGTAAAATACAGCCCCAAACTGTCCGGCGAGCTAAGGCCCGGGCGTTCTCCGATTAGGATGAGTGTCATGCGGGCGGCGAGTAGTTCTCCAACTTCATCCCCTACCGCCACGCGTCCTTGTTGTACCAGGCATAAGGGGCCGAGCGTCCAACGCTCTGCATGCAAGGGCTCCAACAGCCGCTCCAAAAAAGGCCTTGCGTGGCGCTCAATGGCCAGCGCGGAGAGGCCGTCGGCGATGACAATAGCCAAATCCGGAGGTGTTGATTGCTCCGCATGGTAGCCACGCAGCCGCTCAGCCGAGTCAGCAGCCAGTCGTCGGCCGAGATCAGGGCGCTGCAGGTAGATGCCTCGGTCCTTCGCAGCACTTTCCAGCTGTACACAATCAAGGCCGAGGCCTCTCAGTGAGTCGACCAGCCCGGCACAGTCGAGCGGCGTGTGTACAGCATCGCGCGCTTGTGCATGGGCGAACTGGAAGTCAAGCAACGGAGAGGTCGGCAGGCTGGTGCCAGCACGGCCAAGGGCGATGCGTGCCGGGGTAAGCTGACGCAGCTGAAGCCAGGGGTTGTGATTGATGGGAGAGTTCTGGGACATGTCGACCTCACTGCATCTGACGTTGGGTTCGGTAGGAAGCGCGTTAGCCCCGCGGCCGCTACGCCATCTTGGTGCGGCTTGAGGCAAATCAACTGGTTCGTCTATGACGTGCCGGCAGTGAACGAAATCTGAGAGACATGGCTGCTACCTAGGTCACAGGCCTGTTCGCAACATCTCAGCTCATATGCTCCAATGCCTTACGGAAAGCGGGGGGGAGCTCGTCGCCCATCAGCAAATGGCCACCGTTCTGGTAGAGAATGCCATTTCTCGCCAGCCAGTCCTCGAATTCCGGAGCTGCTCGAAGGCCTAATAGCCTGCGGGCGTAAAGAGCGTCGTGAAAGGACGTGGTCTGGTAGTTGAGCATCACGTCATCAGACCCTGGGATACCCATGATGAAGTTAATACCAGCTGCACCCAGCAGGGTCAGTAGCATGTCCATGTCGTCCTGGTCGGCCTCTGCGTGGTTGGTGTAGCAGATGTCACAACCCATGGGTACGCCCAGCAGCTTGCCGCAGAAGTGATCTTCGAGCCCGGCTCTAATGATCTGCTTGCCGTTGTACAAATACTCAGGGCCAATGAACCCCACGACGGTGTTCACCAGGAACGGTTTGAATTGGCGTGCGACTGCGTACGCGCGTGCCTCACAGGTCTGCTGGTCAACGCCATGATGGGCGTTAGCGGATAACGCGCTGCCCTGGCCGGTCTCGAAGTACATGAGGTTTTGGCCGATGGATCCGCGTTTGAGGCTTAGGCCCGCTTCGTAACCTTCCTGAAGAGTTTGGAGATTGATGCCAAAGCTCGCGTTGGCCGCCTCTGTGCCGGCAATCGATTGGAACACCAGGTCCAGTGGTGCGCCGCGTTCGATAGCAGCGATCGAACTGGTGACATGAGTCAGAACGCACGATTGGGTAGGAATCTCATAACGCTGTATCACTGCGTCGAGCATTTCGATCAGCTTGATAATTGAACTCATGCTGTCGGTGGCTGGATTGATGCCGATCATCGCATCGCCATTTCCATAAAGCAGCCCGTCCAGAGTGCTGGCGGCTATCCCAGCGGGGTCATCGGTGGGGTGATTGGGTTGCAGGCGGGTCGACATCCGTCCACGCAGGCCTTGGGTATTGCGGAAGCCGGTAACTACGCGGATCTTCTGCGCGACCAGTATCAGATCCTGCACGCGCATGATCTTAGACACGGCTGCGGCCATTTCGGGCGTCATTCCAGGCCCCAAAGCACGCAGGGTGTTCTCATCCGCCTCATCGCTAAGCAACCACTCGCGCAGTCCGCCGACCGTCAGATGGCTGACGGGCGCAAACGCCTGTGCGTCGTGGTTATCGACGATCAGTCGGGTAACTTCGTCCCGCTCGTAGGGAATCACTACCTCGTGCAGAAAATGCTTGAGCGGTACATCCGCTAGGGCCATCTGCGCGGCGATGCGTTCGGCAGCGCTGGCCGCGGCGACGCCAGCGAGATGGTCACCGGAGCGTGGAGGAGTCGCCTTGGCTAGTAGCTCGCGCAGGCTATCGAAACGCCAGGTCTGACCTCCGACGATATGGGTAAACTGAGTCATCTGTCCGATCTTCTCGCGGTAGTAGCCAGGGAATTGACGATAGGCGAGCTTCGTTTGCATAAACAATGCGTCGCCGGTATGCATGCACCATGTGGCACCTTCAACCTACGAGGTGCGGTGACCGTGCTACGCCGCATCGTCTTCGCAGTCATCTGGGGCCTACGGCTCCGCTAGGCCAGAAAGTGTGCATTAGCGGAGTCGTTGAAGGTCACTCGCCTGGTCAGAAAAAGCCGAGCGGGTGGATGTCGTAGCTGACCAGCAGGTTTTTGGTCTGCTGGTAGTGGTCGAGCATCATCTTGTGGGTCTCGCGGCCCACACCGGACTTCTTGTAGCCACCGAACGCGGCGTGCGCCGGGTACAGGTGGTAGCAGTTGGTCCAGACGCGACCGGCCTTGATCCCGCGACCCATGCGGTAGGCGCGGTTGATGTCGCGGGTCCAGACCCCGGCCCCCAGGCCGAATTCGGTGTCGTTGGCGATCGCCAGCGCTTCGGCCTCATCCTTGAAGGTGGTCACGGCCACCACCGGCCCGAAGATCTCCTCCTGGAACACGCGCATCTTGTTGTGGCCCTTGATCAGGGTCGGCTGCACGTAATAACCGGTCGCCAGGCTGCCTTCGAGCTTCTCGGCGGCGCCGCCAGTGAGGATCTGAGCACCCTCGCCACGGGCGATCTCCATGTAGGAGAGGATCTTGTCGAACTGCTGCTCGGAGGCCTGGGCGCCGACCATGGTCTCGGTGTCCAGCGGGTTGCCGCGTTTGATCTGCTGGATCTTCTTCATTACCACGTCCATGAAGGGCTCGAAGATCGATTCCTGAATCAGCGCGCGCGACGGGCAGGTGCACACCTCGCCCTGGTTGAAGAAGGCCAGCACCATGCCTTCGGCGGCCTTTTCGATGAATGCGGGCTCAGCGTTCATGATGTCTTCAAAGAAGATGTTCGGCGACTTGCCGCCCAGCTCCACGGTGCTCGGAATGATGTTCTCGGCGGCGCACTTCATGATGTGCGAACCGATCGGGGTCGAGCCGGTGAAGGCGATCTTGGCGATGCGGGTGCTGGTGGCCAGCGCCTGGCCGGCTTCACGGCCGAAGCCCTGCACGATGTTCAGCACGCCCGACGGCAGCAGGTCACCGACCAATTCGGCGAAGACGGTAATGGACAGCGGGGTCTGCTCGGCGGGCTTCAACACCACGCAGTTTCCAGCCGCCAGGGCCGGCGCCAACTTCCAGGCGGCCATCAGGAACGGGAAGTTCCACGGGATGATCTGCCCGACTACGCCCAGCGGCTCGTGGAAATGGTAGGCCGCGGTGTGCTCGTTGATTTCGGCGGCACTGCCTTCCTGGGCACGCAGGCAGCCGGCGAAGTAGCGGAAGTGGTCGGCGGCGAGCGGGATGTCGGCGTTCAGGGTTTCGCGCACGGCCTTGCCGTTGTCCCAGGTCTCGGCGACGGCGAGCTGCTCCAGGTTGGCTTCGATGCGGTCGGCGATCCTCAGCAGAACCAGCGAGCGCTCCTGCACCGAGGTCTTGCCCCACGCGTCGGCCGCCGCGTGGGCCGCGTCAAGTGCCTTGTCGATGTCCTCGGCGCCGGAGCGCGGGAACTCGCCGATCACCGAGCCGTCCACCGGGCTGGTGTTGGTGAAGTACTCACCTTTCACCGGCGCGACGAATTCGCCACCGATGTAGTTGCCGTAGCGCGGCTTGAGGGTGAAAACGGCGCCAGTGGTTCCAGGTTGCGCGTAGATCATGATGGCCTCTCTTGTTGTAATGGTTTACTTACTTAATGCGGCGGTGACAATCACCTCCACCAGATAGCCGGGCTCGGCTAGGCGAGCTTCGCCACAGGCTCGCGCCGGAGCGTGACCCGCGGGTACCCAGGCATCCCAGACGGCATTCATTTCCTCGAAATCTTTCATGTCGGCAAGCCAGATGACTGCCTGCAGGATGTGCTCGGGAGAGGAGCCGGCCTCAGCCAGCAGGCGCTCGACTTCGACCAGTGCCTGGCGGGTCTGGTCGGCGACGCTGGCGCCGCTCTCTCCGACCTGGCCGGCCAGATATACGGTCTCGTTGTGCACCACGATCTGGCTCATGCGGGTGTTGGTGTGAAGGCGTTTGATGCTCATGGATTCTTCCTTGGGAAAAGAGGGTGTTAATGAAAGCGAGAGGCGCTGTATTCGCCCAGCCACTTGGGCGCTTGTCCTCGCACATGGGCGGCGACGAGTTCCCCGGTGGCGCCAGCCAGCGTGATACCTAGGTGCTGATGGCCGAATGCGTGGATCACACGGGCATCTTCGCGGCTGGGACCGATCACCGGGACGCAGTCCGGCAATGTTGGGCGAAAACCCATCCAGCGATGGCTCACAGGTGCGTCAATATTCAGCACCTTGCGCACGCGCTCCTCGATATAGCGGATACGCGCGGGGTTGAGCGGGTCGCGTAGCGAGCCAAGCTCAACCGTGCCAGCGGCACGTAGCCGACCTTTAGCGAGGGGCGTCATATAAAAGGCGCTCTCGACTGGGCAGGTTGGACGCGTCAATAGCTCGCGGCCGAGTTCGAACTCGACGTGATAGCCGCGCTCGGTGTCCATGGGGATCTTTTCACCCAGAGACACAGCAAGTTGTGTTGACCAGGCGCCTGCAGCTAGCACGACGCGGTCGGCCACTAGCGTGCTGCCGTCCTCGCAATGGATGTGCACGCCGTCGCTGCACGATTGCAGGCGCAGCGCGCGACCACGGCGAAGGCTGCCGTCCGCAGCCATCGGAGCGGCGAGTGCTTGAATGAAACCCTGGGTGTCGCGTAGGTGGCAGGATCGAGGAAACAGCACGCCGCCGACGCTCTGCCCGGCCATGGCCGGCTCCAGCGCCTCGACACCGGCGGCATCCAGCACCTCCTGCTCAATACCCAGCGAGCGGCGCAGCTCGATGTCAGCCTGAGCGCCACGCAAGCCCTTTTGCGTGGTGTACGCATAAAGGCAGCCATCGTTACGGACCAGCTCGCGCGCTAATGGCGCATCATCGAGCAGTGGCTCGTAGCCGGAATATGTTTGGCGTAGCAGACGGGCCAGGCGCGTTGCGTTGGTCTTTGCTTTTTCTTGGGTGCACTGGCCCATGAAGCGCACAAGCCATGGCATCAGCTGCGGCAGGCGCGACCAGCGAATTACGAATGGCGAGTCCTGTGAGAAAAGCAGGCTCGGCAAGTTCGACCACACCGAGGGGTTGGCGATGGGTGAGCAGGCATACTCTGCGAAAGTGCTGGCATTGCCATAGGAGCATTCGCCAGCAATGTCTCCGGGCTCGAGCAGGACAACCTGATGGCCGTCGCGACGCAGCCAGAGGGCGCAGGCGACGCCTACCGCGCCACCACCGATTACGACGATCTCGTTGCGTGTCTGGTTCATGATGGATCCATGGAGTGTGGGACCGGGCCGCTACTGGCTAGGCGGGCAATGACTTTCAATGCACGCGCGAGCTGTTCGCGCGTAGGTGCAGCAGAGAGGTTGATGCGTACGGCGTTCGGCGCGCGCGCAAGGTCGATACTGAAGGCGGAACCGGGTAGCACAGCGACCCCGTTCGCTAAGCAGTTCTGGCAGAAGTTTGCGTCGCGCCAAACGTCTGGAAGGGTCAGCCATGCATGCGGAGCTGTGGCGCTGCTGCGCACATCAAGTCCAGCCATTGCTTGTTGAAGCATCGCTTGGCGGGCACGTAGCTCCTCTCGCTGAACCACGACGAGATCGCGGGCTTTCCCGCTTTCGATGAGCCGTGTGGCAACCAATGCCGAGAGCGGCGAGATGCTCCAGCAGTCCACCCGCAGGCTGGTGCTCATGTCTGATACCAGGTTTGGGGGCGCAAGCATGAAGCCAATGCGCAGGCCTGGGGCCACACACTTAGACAGCGAGGTGAGGTACAGCGTCTGTTCGGGCAGGCGGCGCGCCAGCGGAGCGGGCGAGTCATCAAGCAGAGGGCGGTAAACGTCGTCCTCTATCAGTAACACCCCGGCTTCTTCGATTACCGCAGCCAGTTCGTCCCGGCGCTCTTCATCGAGCGTGATCGCTGTCGGGTTCTGGATTGAGCTCACCAGAAATACCACGCGCGGCATGTGCTCCCTGCAGGCCTGGCGTAAGGCTTGTGGGTCCATGCCGCGATCGTCGGTGTGCACGCCCACCAAATTCAGATCCAGTATCCGGCACAGTGCAGCTATGCCTTGGTAGGTGACGTTGTCGGCGAGCACTGTATCCCCTGGCTCGGCGATGGCTCGGAGAGACAATGCCAACCCATGCTGCGCCCCGTCGCACATGATCACCTGTGAAGCAGTGGCGCTCAGCCCCTGCTGGCGCAACCAGAACGCCGCCGCCTCACGTGCCCAAGCGGGCCCTTCGGAAGGGTGATAGTCCTTCATCGAATCAAAGCGAGGATCTTTGGACAATTCGGGCAGCAGAGCTGCTAGCACATGGTTGTAGGCATCGGTGGCTGGCCGGTTGACGCTGAGGTCGATGGTGCCTGGTTCATTGCGAGGCGCTGACTGGAACTGCGACTCCTTTGAGCGATGCGCGGCCACTCGGGTGCCGCGCCCCGGACGCGTCTCGATCAGTTGCTCTTCCTGCAGCTTGGCCATCGCCCGAGTGATCGTGGTGATGTTGACGTTGAGTCGGCTGGCAAGCTCGCGGTGAGGCGGCAGCCTATCTCCTGGCGCTATCTGACCGGAGCGGATGCCTTCTGCCAGCGAGTTGGCAAGCTGTTCATAAAGCGGTTCTGAGCGATTTCCGGAGCCTAGATCCGTCTCGGTAGCTGAGAGCAGTGCTTCAAGCATTAAAGTTGTCTCAGGGTAGTTATATTGGTTGTCATGGCGATCTTACCTGATTTTTTTTGTTTTTCTAGAGGGATCCAGGGTTGCTAACTTTGTATTGTAATGGTTGTATTGCTCATGGCGCGGTCTTGTATCGCTTGTCCACATTACAATACCAATGACAAAAGCCTTGGAGGTCTCTATGCAGACTCTACGTAAAATCTTTGCCCTAGGGGTGGCTGCGACTGTGCTTTCCCTGGGTGCGGTGCCCACATTTGCAGCTGAGACTTCCCTGCGATTGACCCATCTTTTCCGCGTCGAGTCGGATGCTGGGCAAGCCGCTCAGACATTCGCCGACGAGGTGAAGGCGCGCAGCAACGGACGCATCGAGATCACCGTCTACCCGGCCAGCCAGCTAGGCGACTGGACCGAGACTCACGGCTTGCTGATGCAGGGCGCTATCGATATCGGATTGCAGCCGCTGACCACGAATTTCGATCGTAGCCTCGCTATTGCCTGGTTTCCCTATATTGCCCCCACTTACGAAGAGGCAAAGGTCGCGTACAGCCGCGGTGGTTTCGCCTCTGATATCGTCGATGAGTTGATGCAGAAGCAAGGTCTGCGACTGCTCGGCGTGTTCGGCGACGGCATGGGCGGCGCGGGCTTCACCAAGCAGGTCAGCAACCCTGCCACACCAGGCGAGGATAAGAAGCTGCGCATCCGCGTCTGGCCGGGCGGCACCACTCACCGGGTACTGATGGAAAAGATGGGCTTCCAGGTCGCGACGGTGCCTTGGGCAGAGCTGTACACCGGAATGCAGACAGGTGTGGTGGATGGCCAGATCGGTGGCTCGTCCGAAATGACCCTAACCAACTTCAAGGACATCACCAAAACCTGGGTGCAGTACAACGATCACCTTGAGCTGGCCTGGTTCGTAATGAACGCTCAGCGCCTGCAATCGTTGCCTGAGGAAGACCAGAAGCTGCTGTTGGATGTCGCTCAGGAAATCTCCAGCAAGCGCTTTGATGAAGTCCAGGCTGCCGATGAACGCCAGCTTCAGGCGCTCGAAGCCGCCGGTGCCACCGTTGTGCGCCTGACCCCGGAAGAGCTGCAGCAGATGGCTGCTTTCACGCGTGAGCACGTCTGGCCTCTTATCGCCGAAGAGTTGGGTGACGAAGTCATGGGGAAGCTGCGCAAGGGCTTGCAACTGGATTAATAGTGCGACACCTGTGACGAGGTAACCCATGTCGAACGTGCTTCGTGTTTTGAAATGGCTCTGGCAGATGAAGCTCGCCCTGCAGCGCTTGCTGGTAGTGCTGTCCGGGCTTGCAATCACTATCCTGATCTTCGTGCAGGTGGTTTCGCGCTATGTGTTCCATACCGCGATCTTCGGAGTCGAGGAGATCGCCTGCTATGTGGCGGTGTGGCTGTATTTCCTCGGCGCCGCGGTTGGCGCCGAGCAGCGCGGCCACATGTCCGCCTCGCTGGTAGAGCTGGTGTTGCGCGGGGAGACCGCGCAGCGAGTCATCAGGCTTCTGGTCTGCACGCTGTCAGTCGTGCTCTGTGCCTGGATGACCATGTGGGCCTGGAGCCTGGCCAAGTGGTCACTGCAGCTGGGCATGATGTCCACCGAAATCAATGTTCCCGTGGGTTACGCGCAACTCGCGATGCCGGTCGGCCTCGCGCTAATGACGCTGTATTTCTTCGTCGAGCTGGTCGAGCTGATAGTAAATTGGAACCGGAGTCCTGCCTCCCATGCTTGAGTACATTTTGATCGACGCAGCGATTCTCTGCGTGTTGCTGGTGATTGGCTTGCCGGTTCCGCTGTGCTTCGCCGCGGCTGTGCTGTTCCTGTTCAGCGTCGGTAACTTTGGGGGTGCATCGTTTCTGGTTAGCGCTGGCTTCAGCCAGGTGTCGTCGGTGGTTCTGCTGGCCATCCCGCTTTACATCATTGCCGGCACCATCATGAGCCGAGGCGGCATCGCCGGCCGGCTCATCGATTTGGCCGAGTCGATCGTGGGGCGCTTCCAGGGCGGCCTGGGCGTGGTCGTGATCTTCGCCACAGCGGTCTTCGGCGCCATTTCCGGCATGGCTTCTTCGGCAGTCGCGGCGATCGGTACCACGATGATCCCGCGGATGGTGGAGAACGGCTACGACCGCGGCTACGCCGCAAGCCTGGTCGCCTGTTCCTCGGTGCTGGCGCTTCTGTTGCCGCCTAGCGCCTCGATGATTCTTTACGGTTGGGTGTCTGGCACCTCGATCACCGCGGCTTTCCTGGCGCCGATCGTCCCGGCTTTCATCCTGATCTCCCTGTTCTGCTTCTGGAACTGGGTGCTCACCCGCAAGATGCCGCTGCGCCAGATGACGCCACTGCCGGCGCGCGAATGGGGCAGGGAAGTCGCCCGACGTGGCCACCGTGCCAGCCTTGGCCTGGTGATGCCGCTGATCATTCTCGGCTGCATCTACGGCGGCATCACCACGCCGACCGAGGCCGCTGCGGTGGCGGTGATCTACGCCATCCCGTTGAGCGTGCTGATTTATCGGGACATGGGCTGGAAGGATTTGTACACCACCCTGTGGAAAGCCGGGCAGATGACGGGCGTGCTGCTGGTGCTGGTGTTCTTCGCCTCGATGCTGTCGCGCATGCTGACCATGCAAAACGTGCCGCAACTGATGCTCGAAGGTTTCACCCATGTCAGCGAAAACCCGCTAATACTGCTCCTGATGGTGAACCTGTTTCTGATCGTGGTTGGCATGCTGATGGACGACGCCAGCGCGATCCTGCTGGCCACCCCGATGCTGATGCCCATCATGCGCGCCCTTGAAATCGACCCAGTGCACTTCGCCGCGATTATCGCTACCAACCTGGGCATGGGGCTGATCACCCCGCCTACCGCGCCATTGCTGTATCTAGGCTCACTGGTGGGCAAGGTGCCGCTCGTGCGGATGCTCTCGCCAACAGGCGTGTTCCTATTGTTCGCCTATCTGCCAGTTGTGCTGCTCACCACTTACTTCCCGGCCCTGTCATTGACACTGCCCCGCATGCTGGGCTACTGACAGCGGTCGCTTCATCGCTTAGCCAACCTAATAAAAGTCAGCACTTGCGCTGCTCCGGTTACCGATAGGTCCGGAGGCAGCGAGGTGCGCGTTCCTACCGAATTTCACAACAAACGCTGCTGGAGCATTGCGGACAAATGAAATACACAGTTCGTGCTGGGGTCGAGAGTTACGGACATGCAATCGGCATCCTGCTGGTAGATTGTTCGACGCCATTTATCCCGGGTGACGTCGGTAATGCGTCTACCTACAAATATCCCGTTCTGTACCGCACCGTGCCGGATGTGACGTTGGACCGTCTGATCAACCTGGGCGACGAAAGCATGGTGCAGAACGTGATCGACACCGCGCTCGAACTGCAGCGCATGGGAGTGCGGGCTATTACCAGCGACTGCGGTTACATGGTCCGCTATCAGCGCCAAGTGGCCGCGGCACTGGATACTCCCGTCATTTTATCCAGCCTCGTGCAGCTGCCGATGATCGAAAAAACCCTCGGCGACCATCAGAAAATCGGCATCATCTGCGCAAACGCACGGCGCTTGACGCCCGAGCTGCTCGACATCGCCGGCCTGCGCGATCTGTCCAAGGTCGTGATCCGCGGCCTGGAAGAGTGCCCTAACTTCCGTGGTCCGATCCTGGACGAGACTGGCAGCCTCGACCAGGAGGCCGTCGAAGCGGAAGTGGTCTCCACCGCGCTCGAGTTGGTTCGCTCGCACCCGGAGGTAAAGGTAATTTTGCTGGAGTGCTCCAATCTCCCACCGTATGCCGCCGCCGTTCAGGCCGCTACGGGTCGTATGGTGTTTGACTTCACTACCCTTATCGATTTCTACCAACAGGCAACACGTCGTCCGCGGTTCACTGGCATTTACTGATGGGCCGCTACTGGCCGGTTAGCGACCACTGCTCTGGCTAGCCATGCTTGTCCTCCCACATGTGGAGGACTTGCCATGAACATCATTGCTACCTGCAGCCGTCAGCCCTGGAACAAAGGAAAGTTGGTCGGGCAGAAAACCCCGCTCCGACTGAAAGATATTTGGGCCATCCGAGTAAGGCTCCAAATTGCAGAACGAACCCGGGATCTGGCTCTGTTCGATCTGGCTATCGACAGCAAGCTTCGAGCCTGCGACTTAACCAAGCTCCGTGTGTGCGACGTTGCTCACGGCGAGCATGTGTCATCACGAGCAATGGTTATGCAGCAGAAAACGAAGCGACCAGTGCAGTTCGAGATTACCGAGCAAACACGGTCTGCTCTCGTGGCCTGGATACATCAAGCCCAGCTCCGTAGCCAGGACTGCCTTTTCCCGAGCAGGCTGCATACATCGGACCATCTATCCACTCGTCAATACGCTCGTATCGTCAAAAGCTGGGTAAAAGCCATTGGCCTTGATCCAGCCATGTATGGCACTCACACGATGAGACGTACAAAGGCATCGCTGATCTATCGCAGGACGAAGAACCTACGGGCGGTTCAACTTCTGCTCGGCCATACGAAGCTGGAGAGCACCGTTCGATATCTTGGGATTGAGGTCGATGACGCTCTGGAAATGGCGGAGCAGACCGAGGTCTGACCATATATTGAGACGGTCGAAGTCAGACCGTCGCTAACCGGCCAAATGCTGCCCCACCTTACGAAGCAGATGCCCTGTTAAGCTCCCATACTGTGCTTACTGCGTGAGGGCGGATCTATGACTACTACATCTGAGAGCTGGCGAGTTGTATGCCAAGACCCTGGGGATGGCAGCGGAGACGTCATTGTTGAGCTTCCATCCGAGCTACTTGAGCAGCTCGGATGGGGCCTGGGCGATGAGCTGACAGTTGAGGCGGAAGAGGAAAACATCTGCTTGAAACTCAAGCCACGCGCTGAGACCCCCTCGTCATAGCAATCGAGACAAGTTCTGATTGCGGTTAAACGTGCTTGCTGTGCTGGCTAATCAGCCTGGCGCTCGCGTATACCGACCAGACCTGTTGCACTGCTGTAGGGCGGCGATGCAGTCCGCAATGAGCGGCATGACTGACTCCCTGACCGCTGCAACCCAAGCTAGGGAGCGCAATCGGCATTTAGGTCGTCCTTTGGCAAGACGAGCGGTAGGGGGTACGCTGCTTCTCAAGGGGCTTGAAGCAGACGTTGCTATAATTCTGCAACCCGAGCGGATGACAGCCCAGAACCTTTACGTCGCCCTTACGCGAGGCGCTAATAGCATCGTGGTTTGCTCTGCGACACCCATACTGAGACCGTCCTAAGCTCATATCTGCTAGAGAAGTACCTGGGTACGAATCGCTGAATCGTGATCAGAGAAGCGACACAGTTGCTGACTTATTCCGGTAGTACGCGGTACCCCCTAGTACGATGTTAAAACCGGGAGGTCCCTGCCAATCCCGCGGCACACCGGTGGACTTAAGCAGGGTTTCTGAGTCGACGCCGTTTCTTGCAAACTCCTCCAAGTCCCACTCGAAAAAACTGACAAGAGCTTGGAACACAGGATTCGGCACACTTGAAACTTCATTCAAACTTCCAGTGTTCATTGGAAGATTTAGCCTCCTCATATCGGCAAGAGCACAAATTAGTCGTCTTAATCGAAAGTGCCAAACAGACTCCTTGAGGAGTTCAGCCTGCTGAGAAGCCAAGGGAAATCTACGTTTACGTAACTTTGGGCACGGCGGCAGGCGCACGGGCAGCAGCTTTTGCAGATTACTGAGATTAACCCGCTTTTGTCCTTTGGAAATTCGATAGAGATCCTCAGCACCAGCTAGTAGAACGGCAGCAAACGCGCTATCTCGGCGGTCGCTAAGCTCCTCGACGTGTTCAGTTACGTCCTTTGGTGTGCTGAGCTTTGCCTTCAGCCATGCGTGGTCATGCTCCGTAAGCCAGCGGGTGGCTTGATAAGCGTGATCCCAGAGGTACTCCAAATTGACGTTTGCTCGTACAGCCAAGATCGTCTCTATCTTCTGACGATGTTGCGCCTGCCTAGCGACCTGCGGCTTTTCTGACTTTGAACGTGATTTTGCACCTGCCGTGCTCTGGAGAATGAGCTCTTTCATCAAACCTTCTTCCAACCGATCAGCGCTACCAAATAGATGTTGCGCAATGATCATGTGCCGGGCAAGAGGCATATCCATTTGGCCATTATAGGATCTAAACCGTATCCATTGGCCGTGTTTACCTGCGCGATAAGCTTGATCCATTCGCGACAAGGCTTCATCGCCATATTTCGAGCGTATGCTTTCAAATAGCTTCGCAGTACCGGTAAATTTTCCATGTATGAAACCGCGCTTTCTGCATTGCCGGACATAGCACGCGGATAATGTTTCACAACTCATTAATGGTAAGTTGCGCTGGAGTACTTCGTATGCGAACTGCGCAAACTTCTTTTCAAGCAAAGTACCCTGCTTGACAGTCTCTGGGGCGAGAGCGCTCCAACCGCATACACACGGCTCAGTCAGATTCGGAAGTAGCCGAAGCTTACGAAAGAACGGGTGAGAGCACTTAAGGCACGCGTGCATCAACGACTCACCATGACGCCAACAGACTGACACACCAGGCAAGTGGTGTGAGCGATGCCAGTATGCATAACCCGTTTCAAGCAGATCCTGCTGCACACACGTAGCGCAGAGCTTAGCTTTGCCGTGAATAGCGCCCTCCCGGCGGGGAATACGAGCGACCCCAGATAAACTGGCGCCTACAGGGGACTTCACCACTCCTTGCCCAACACCTAGAAAGGGCCTGTATGCGGGAAACATCGTGTTGGTACAGATCAGTTCGTCGAGGTTGCTCTCTGGGTCATCAGGTAGTCTGGCAGCAAGCACTTCAATCTGCTTTGGCAGAATCCCTAGGCTGAACGGTGCCGAGCCAAACAGATCTTGGAAGGTGTCAGCCGCCGTTCTATTACCTGAAAGGAAGTGATAGCGCGTGATACGAGAATGCAACATCTCGTCCGGCATCGACATGGGAAAAAATAGCAGATCAGACATCTATGAGGGACTTGCGAGGTAAGACTTTGAATTACACGCATCCTGCGAAGTGGCGCATTTTTTAACACATAAACGCCGATGTTAGGTAACAAATATTTATAACCAGTAAATATGGGGAGCGTTTGTCATACGGTCTCACACCTTATAATCGGATATTGCATCCTGCATGCATCCAATAAAATAGTGCCAACCTCATATATGTCTTGCTCTAGAGCACTGTGAACGTCGCCCGAAGGCTCACACGTTTCTCGCCGCAGTACCTGCACAGAGAGAAAGCCCGTACTACGTATATAGCCATCAGACTCAGGACACACCCACCGGCTCCTGGCTTCGACATGGGACAAGGCTTCTACTCTCGAACGCTGCGTACGACCGGCTAATATTCATCCTGGGTTGCCTAGCCGCGTCGTGAAGCCAGATTCACTTTGGCCTAATGCAAGCGGTCCGATACAACGCTGATCGGGTCACGCTTCGCTGCTCAGCTAGCAGTTTCGTGTTTGCCCACCGCAGGCGCCGATCGTGAAATTCCTCAGCTGACTCACAGTTCTGCTCCAGTGCCCTGGCACACAGGGGTAGCTTGGAAAGCTGTTTTTCAAGGCGTGAAAGGACATGCAGCTCTCGCCCAATCCTAGTGCGCGAGATCAAGACAGGCTTTCCCGATCTCGCTCGGAGGCTCTGTGCACAATATCTGATCTGTTCAGCGAGCTTCTCGTCGAGAACGGTGAATGTGCCAGTGTTATCGGCACGATTCGTATGAACACCTGCATGCCTGACGATGCAGGCCGCAAGCCAGGTTCGATCACATCGATACAGCCACATGTAATCTTTGCACTGGTGAGCTTGCCTGCCTGGATATTCAACCTTGAAGGCTGCTCGGCGCCTGAAGCGCTCGGTCAGAAATCTTGCTTCTCTCCATGCCTGCGAGCCGCCTTTGACGGCACGGATGGTTCGGTAGACGTACACTTGGGAGACCCCGAGCGCAGAAGCGATCTGCCGTGCCTCGCTTCCGGCAAGCGCTAGCTTAAAAACTTCAGCAGATAGGCCTTTCAGCTCCCCTGGTAGGGCAGCAGGAAGCGTCGCTTGTGAATAGCCAATATCAATTGGCGGTGGCCGCTTGAAGGGTGGAGATGATGGCTCGTCGCTGCGCGCGAGACCGGCCAGATCAATCCCAAGGGCCGTGGCCAGCAAAATGTATTTGAGTGGATGGTGCGTATGCCTTGGTCTCCTTAGCAGCTTGGTGACCCAAGTCGCGGGTAGATCTGCGGGCGACTCTCCAAGAACCGAATATTCCAAAGCTGCAGGCAGAACGCTGAAAACGCAGTCCAAATGTTCGGCCAAACGGCGTAGATCCAGCCGCTGAGATGTACCTCGGGTTAGGCCTAGCTCAGCCGCTCTTTGCACGAAGCCTGCCCGCACAACAGCGGGAGAAAGAGGTTCGAGGTTTAGCGCAAGAATCTGCATTGATCTGAGCGCGATCTGATGCAACGTTGGAAAAGCCTCCAAACCAGCGCTGACCAGATGTGAATGAGCTTGTACTTCGGCATCGTCAGGCAGGTGAAGCTGCGATGAATTACGGCTATACCAGCTCGGATCCAACATACAGAGCGAATCGCCATGGTGGGGACATACCAGCACGCCGGGAAGCTGGTGAACGCGGTGCCAGTACGCTGCGCCAACCCGAGCGATGTCCTCATCGAGACAGGCAGGACAGAATCGTAACCTCGAAGCACTTTCGAGCCGACTAGCATTGACTCCTAGTTTCAGCATTAGCCACTTGCCATCCCCAGCCATTGAGGTACGGGCATGCTGCGTCTGATCGTCGGTGAGAAAAGGCGCGTAATAGGGCAGAACGGTATGGCACGTGATGATTTTGGATACCGAGAGATCCGAGCCCTGAGGAAGCGACTCGACTAAATCACGCAACCGACAGGGAAACGCTACATTTTGCGTGAACGACGCTGCAGCCCTATTGCCGGCGAAAGCGGCTTTGCGGCTATGCCCGCCACAAAGCCGCGCATAGCGAGAAAGAACGCTGTGTAGCGTCTCGTCGGTGAATGCTGCAGGGAAGAAATGGAATTTCAGCTCCATTGCGCGACTCTCGAATCATGATCGACGGTAGGCCGGCGAAAACTCGAAGATATCCGTGGTTATCCAGCCAGCTGACTTCAGCTCTGCAAAGGTGTCGGGATGCTCACTGAATGCTTTCGCTTGCGAAGCCTCAACGGCAACTGCTGCAGGCGCAGCGGATTTCTTCACGGCAGCTTCTGGACCCGCGGTGTTTGACCGCGCTGATGGAGTAACGCCTCGAAGCAAAGCAAGTCGGTCAGCTCGTCCAAGTCCATTGAACGCCATCATCTCCATCAGCTGCTCCTCGATAGGGAGCAGATCGTCGAACTTGCGCATGCGATTAGGATCACGACTGCGCAGAGCCGACAGCGCTGGCCTGAGAATCTGCATCTTGGAGTTGCTTACTTTAACGATCGTCTCGGCAGTCAGACACTCGGAGCCACTCTGAATGGCATAGCGTTGGCTCAGCACCAATAACTTAACCAAGAAGTCAGTCACCCCCTGGGTGTGCTCGTACAGAACATCAAAAATCTCAGGCGTCAATTCAGCCGTCTGCTTGCACCACTGATAGCTCCAAAGGTTCTCGACCAGAAAACGCCACTCGTCATCCTCATTCTCGAAGCGATTGAATTCGATCATCCCGCCACCGCAACTGCGCCTGGCGACACGCATGACGTCCGAGAACAAGCTGATCATCGAATTCGTCCCGATGAACACGACCGGAATACCGATGTTGTTCACCAAGTGAAGGAAGAAATTCAGCATGCTTTCCTTACCCCCGGTCTTAGCCAGGTGAAGGTTCTGCAGCTCATCAATGAGCAAGGCGCCGATAAAAAACGTGCTGGCTACCTGTTCCATCTGCTGAAGCGCATCGTTGATGTTTCGATGCCGGTGGCGCTTGTGATAGTCCTGATCGCCCAGAGCTTGGCCGACCGCGTGGAAGAACTGCTGACAAAATCCACCCAGTGAGCCATCTCGTGGACAATCGAGCTTGAGCCATGTGATCTGGGTATGGACGAATTGCTGGCCCTCATAACGTTCATGCCGGATCGTCTGTGGGTACAGACTCAATATTGCATGCAGTGCAGTCGACTTCCCAATACCACTCAGGCCCACAACGCTGAAGGTGTCAGCTGTAGATTTAAAAGCATCGTGATAGCGCTGAGCCCCTGACAACGAATGCAGGTGCCTGACCGTGGAGGCGCTAGTAGGATTACGACCAACATATCCGCGGCGGATCAGCAGAGATAGCAGGGACTCTAGTTCCAAATGCAGCAGAAACGGCTGCACGACTGTCCTCAAGCGATCAATACAGTGAATCCGCATCGCCCCATCAAGCTCAAGCTCTTCAGGCGTCACCGGCTGGGGAAAATTCGATATCAGCTCGGCAGCCGCCGTTTCGTCAAGAATTGGTGGCAGCGCTTCGATCAGAGGGTTTCCCGCGTATTCAGTGATGGCTTGCTTCGTATAGCTTGCGAGAGCTTTAGCGCCTCTCATTTGGTCTGCCCCGGTCGAACTCTTTTGAGCAAATCGATAACCTGCGAGGTGCGCGGTCCAGCGTACGATTCTCGGGTAATGGCAGGGCTCTGAGCATTAGGTTCAACGGGTTCTGCACGTACGCCGTCAGGGACAGTGGCCTGCTCTCGCTCCAGCAGCCGCTCTTCCGCACGATTCTCGCGTATGTTCGCCAACGCTTCAGCCTTAGAGCCGGCGGCGGGTTCAAGCTTTCTTTCGGCCATTGCATTGCCGACAACTTGCTCAACCGTCTCGACCAGGCCTACTCGGCTTTCTAGTTCGGCGCGCTTATGAGCCGGTGGTATCTGCCTGTAGGCCTCCAGAAGATCGTAGACCTCGTCCGAGCGATAATTCGCATACTTGGCATCCGACCGTCGCAGATCGCAACGCAGGAACTCCTTGTTCTCGCCCTTGATCCAGATGTGCGCTGCGGAGTTCGGATCAAACCAGCAATCAATCGACCAGACGCCATTGCGACGCGCTTTCGCGAACCAGTTTTCCTCGATAGCCATCTCGCAGAGATAATGCATGCCGCGGAACAACACGCCTCCCTTTTGGACGGTGGCCCTTTCCCGAGGCAGCAAATTGAGATATATCAGCTCGTCAGGCCGCTTGTTTGGCTGGATAAGGTCATTCTCCAACGCCCACCTCCAGATCTTCATCGGGGTGGGTTCCACGCCATCGTTCATCATCGCCTGGGTAAGACGATCCGGCTGCCGGTGGAAACGGTTGTAGTGGAGAATGCACTCGATGATGATCTGGGTGAACTCCTTCAGATTCAGCGTCGCATCGAGCCGATAATCACGTTCGCCGCGTTCCTTTTCTCGGGCCGCTACACCGCCGGGGAGCCACCTAATACCGGTTAAATCATTCAGGATGCCGAAGCGACTCTCGACCATGGGCTTCCAATCTGGTCGATACGGCGGAGCTGTCCCCATATCGATACCCAGGCCAGCCGCGAGGCCCTCAGCAGCCGCCCCCAGCATTTCACCTCTGTCGGCGTAGATTTGATGCGGCAGGTGACGGCAGTCCCAATCATCAGAGCTGATATCGACGCCGTTCTGCGCGCAAAACTCCACCTTGGAGGTGAATGCGTTGAACAGTGCCTGTCGCGCTCCGTTCCAGCTAGGCCCCTCAAGACCTACATACAGACCAACAATCATCCCCGAGAAACTGTCGATCACGATGTACACCACGGGACGACCGATGAGCATTCGTCGGGAGTAGCTGTTGACCAAGTAAATGTCAGCGATGGTCGCGTCGATTTCAAATTGATGACAAGGCCCTCTAAGCCAATCGCGGACGGTACCGGATAATGGGCGGCAATCCTTTAGCCACTTCGTCACGCCCTTACGTCCACGATCAGTTTCGATGTCATCGAAAAATTGCTTTCCCCAGTAATCAAACTGGTTGAATGTCGGAATTTCAGATTGAGGAAGCAATCGAACTTTACTTTCGGGATTTTTGTAAAGCTGCTTCTCGGAATAGTATTTCTCAAGCATTTTGTCGTAAGCGCTGATAATCGTCGCTTTCTTGTTCTTAGCGTAAAGCGCGTAAGACACCCGGATACACCGCTTGTCAATATCGCTTAGTAATTTGGCAGGTGAGACTAGCAACCCTTGATATTTAGGTTTTCGTCCCGGCCGTTTATCAGCAGAGTAGTTACGATTCCCAACACCAACAGCAGAATAATTTTTAAGAAGCGCATTTCTTACTTGGCCGTAAAACCAGTATCGATACAACAAACGATATAGCGTCTTACGCTGCACGCCCACTTCAGCGGCGCGATCACCTACCAACCGGCCCATCTCACCATGAACGAATATTTGCCCTGGATAGGCCGGATCCAAAAATGGCGCAATCAAAGCCCATTTTTGATCCCTATCGCGCCTCGCGCTCTCATCGAGATCTTCTTCCAAAACCAATAGAAATTTTGGTACTGCCATCACTACAGGCTTTGTATCGCCCGACACCAAAGAACTCCTGAATTCCTCCAGGCCTATCGAATAGGGCTTCCTGGGAGGTTCCGTCAGATCCATGACAACCAGCGCGTCGCTCTTCTCGTCGAGGTGAATTGCTCTCGCCATAGTAGATAGCACGGAGAGTTCTGTGACAGGCTCAAAGACATCATTAACTGAAATTTTCATGATGACTTCTCGTTCAGTGTGAACATTTCAGTGGTATAAACAACACTGAAATCTGGAAGTGGTGATTTGAGATATAAAGGCGCGCTCGCTAAGTCGAGCCTTATGACTTTGCGCCAGATCAAATTAAGGAAAATGTCACGAGCATCGCTATAAGGTATAGACAGCCGGTGACCAATTTTTCTCAAACTCTCTGAAGTTGACCATGGGCAAACCTTTATCGACTCGAGAATCTCGATAAAATCCGCATGCAGCGACACATCCATCAGGGCGCGAGGCAATTTGGCGTATTTGCGAAGAAATACGAGATTCAGGATCAAATTAGGCGTAAACAGCTCCTCTGTTACGATGCTCCAATCTACGCCTTGGCTCATCCAGAACCGTCGCTCGACCTCTAGCTTCTCCAAGGTGCGAGCACAGCCGTTGCCTTCAAGGTCTTGCTGATATTTGATCGTCCTGGCAACGGACTTGAGGTCCCCGTTTGGCTGCTTAACGGTGAGCAGAAAGTCAGTGGTCATTACGAGCGGAACAGAATTGTTTTTGTACCTTGGATACCGAACACCGAAAGCTCTGGCAATTGCCTGGGTGCTGTCCAATGGCAGAAGGGGATACTGCTCGCGAATGTCCACTACGTCCTCTGAAAACTCACAGAGTAAAAAGTACGCCCGTTCAAGATCGGATAAGAGGTGATGAATTCGATCAATCTTAACGCCTTGGATTTTCCAGGAACGCCCCATCGAAGGGACATCCTGAACACGTAACCAAGGCACGTACTCAGCTCCGGCGCCTGCTCCAAAACCATTGGCGATGTGCCGTTCAATATCCTGATTTGAAGCAAACCTACGACCTCGCACCCTTCCTCCTCCGTTCGTCCGGACCGCTCCCTTCATTCGGCGAGAAAATAGTTCTAGGAAAACACGGGCTACCAAGCACTCGTGTCGAAGGGCTCTCCAGACTACTCCTGAAAAAAACCGAGGCGGCAGCGCCTGACAAACGGCTTAGCCAAAAACACGAAACCTCTTTATCTACAGGGGGTTACGTGTTGTGTCAAACTATAATAGGTTGTGTCATACTTTAATATTTTGTGTCAATCTTTATTCCGTGCAGCCAATTACCAGGTTGAGGATCTCAACCGCTATTCTACGGTTACCGATTTGGCCAGATTGCGCGGCTGATCGACGTCAGTGCCACGCAGGACGGCGACGTAATAGGAAAGCAGCTGCAACGGAATGGTGTAGAGGATCGGCGCCAGCACGTCGTGGATATGCGGCATGCTGACGATAAAGGTGCCCTCGCCGTTTTCGATGCCCGCTTCGCGATCGGCGAAAACAATCAGCTCGCCGCCACGCGCGCGCACTTCCTGCAGGTTGGATTTGAGCTTTTCCAAGAGCTCATTGTTCGGTGCCACGGTAACCACCGGCATGTCAGCGTCGACCAGGGCCAAGGGGCCATGCTTGAGCTCACCGGCCGGATAGGCCTCGGCATGAATGTAGGAAATCTCCTTGAGCTTCAGCGCGCCTTCCATGGCCACCGGATACTGCGCACCGCGGCCGAGGAACAGCGTGTGGTGCTTCTCGGCGAAGTGCTCGGAGATCTTTTCCACCGTGGTATCCATGGCCAGCGCCTCACCGAGACGCGTCGGCAGGCGGCGCAATTCGTCGATCAGCTCCGCTTCCAGAGCAGGCGCCAAGGTGCCGCGCACCTGACCCAGCGACAGGGTCAGCAGCAACAGGCCGACCAGTTGCGTGGTGAACGCCTTGGTCGAAGCCACTCCGATCTCCGGGCCGGCCTGGGTCAACAGGGTCAAGTCCGACTCGCGGACCAGCGAGCTGATACCGACGTTGCAGATGGCCAGACTGGCGAGGTAACGCCCTTCCTCTTCGGTACGAGACTTGGCGTTGCGCAGCGCGGCGAGCGAATCAGCGGTTTCGCCGGACTGGGAAATGGTGACGAACAACGTATCGGGCTGCACCACCACTTTGCGGTAGCGAAACTCACTGGCCACCTCTACCTGACAAGGAATGCCGGCCAGCTCTTCCAGCCAGTAACGGGCGACCATTCCCGCGTGATAGCTAGTGCCACAGGCGACGATCTGCACGTTACGCACTTTGGCGAACAACTCCGCCGCCTGCGGACCGAACGCCTGAACCAGCACCTGGTGATCACCAAGACGACCTTCGAGGGTGCGTTGCACGACCTTGGGTTGCTCATGTATTTCCTTGAGCATGAAGTGGCGATACTCGCCTTTGTCGGCAGCCTCGGCGCCTTCATGGTATTGCACGCTTTCACGCTCGACAGCCTGGCCGTCGACGTCCCAGATCTTCACACTGTCGCGGCGGATCTCGGCGATATCACCTTCTTCCAGGTACATGAAGCGGTCAGTGACCTGACGTAGGGCCAGCTGGTCGGACGCGAGGAAATTCTCTCCCAAACCCAGGCCAATCACCAACGGGCTACCGCTACGAGCAGCGAGTAGACGATCTGGCTGCTGCGCGCTGACCACCGCCAGACCATAGGCGCCGTGCAACTCTTTGACGGCTTCCTTGAGCGCGACGGTCAGGTCGGCAACCTCGCCGAGCTTGTGATGCAACAGATGGACGATGACTTCGGTGTCGGTATCTGACACGAAAACATAGCCCATCCCTTTCAGCTGCTGGCGTAGCGCTTCATGATTTTCGATGATGCCGTTGTGCACCACGGCGAGGGCGTCGCCCGAAAAGTGTGGATGGGCGTTGCGCTCGCATGGTGCTCCATGAGTCGCCCAACGGGTATGCGCGATACCCAGCCGACCGGTGAGCTGCTCTTCCTGTTGGGCCTGCTCCAGCTCGGCGACCTTGCCGGAGCGTCGCAGACGGTGCAGCTGGCAACCATCATCCAGCACGGCGACGCCAGCGCTGTCATAGCCACGGTATTCCAGGCGCTTGAGGCCTTCGAGCAGGATCGGGGTGATATTGCGTTCAGCGACGGCGCCAACGATGCCACACATGGTCAGGACTCCTGATGGGTTTCAACGGCCGCGCAGATCAGCTTGACACCGCGGGCCAGAATGCTTGAACGCGCCTCGGGGGTGAGACGGTCGTCCGTGATAAGGGTATGGATGTCGCCCCAGGGCAACTCCAGATTGGGTATGCGTCGGCCAATCTTGTCGGACTCGGCCAGCACGATGACTTCACGAGCAACTTCGGCCATTACCCGCGACAGGCCGAGTAACTCGTTGAAAGTGGTGGTGCCACGCTGCAGATCGATACCGTCTGCACCGATGAACAGCTGGTCGAAGTCGTAAGACCGCAGCACTTGTTCGGCGACCTGTCCCTGGAACGACTCGGAGTGCGGATCCCAGGTACCGCCTGTCATCAGCAGTGTCGGCTCGTGTTCCAGCTCGCGCAACACATTGGCCACACTCAGCGAATTGGTCATGACTAACAGACCATGCTTGTGGCCTAGCTGCGGGATCATGGCTGCCGTGGTGGTGCCGCTGTCGATGATGATTCGCGCATGTTCACGAATGCAAGCCACAGCGGCTCGGGCGATGGCTTGCTTGCAAAGCGATACCGGCTGCGCACTGTCACCAATCAGCTCCTGTGGCAAGGGCACCGCGCCGCCGTAGCGACGCAACAGCAGACCGTTTTTCTCCAGCGCGGCGAGGTCCTTGCGAATGGTCACTTCGGAGGTCTCGAAGCGCCTGGACAACTCGTCGACGCTGACCTCGCCCTGCTCGTTGAGCAAGGCAAGTATGGCGTGACGTCGTTGCGGTGTGTTGCGTTTCGACATGCTTAAGTTTCGGTTCGAAAGAATAACTGGCGAATCAAAACCTATATCTGCGCGACGGTCAACTGCGGCGACGCTTCAGGGCGTAAACAGCGCATCAGGCTCTACAGATTGATTAGTCAGCTGTTCAGCGCCTGGCTTAACAGCGCCGCTCCGCCAACCTTCGAGCCCCAATCGCGGCACCGGGTCGTGATTGAGCAACTCACCAGCGCGACGGTCTGACGCCACTGGTAAAGAAGAGCCAGACCTGCAACCCAACGATGAACGCTTTCGCTGCTACTTCTGGCCTTTCTGAGGCCGCCGCCAGCCTGTGATCACTGCTTGTCGCGCTCGTCCCAGGGCCAGAGTTTCAGCCGGGACGTCAGCGGTGATCACCGAGCCCGCGCCGGTGGTTGCGCCATCGCCCAGGGTCACTGGAGCTACCAACGAGCTGTTGGAGCCAATGAAGACGTCCTCGCCCATGACTGTGCGGAACTTGTTTGCACCGTCGTAATTGCAGGTGATGGTGCCGGCCCCGATGTTGGTCCGCGCACCTATATCCGCATCGCCCAGATAGGCCAGGTGCCCGGCCTTGGCGCCCTCGCCCAGGCTGGCGTTCTTCACCTCAACGAAGTTGCCAACATGCGCTTTCGCGCCTAATACCGCGCCGGGGCGCAAACGGGCAAATGGCCCGCAATCAGCGCCTTCACCCAATTCCGCGCCTTCGAGATGACTGTTGGCCTTAACCACCGAACCGCGACGTAGCGTGCTGTTGCGGATCACGCAATTCGGGCCGATCTCCACACCGTCCTCGATCACGACCTTGCCTTCGAGAATCACGTTTATATCAATCAGCACATCGCGGCCCGCAGCAACCTCGCCGCGCAGATCAAAACGCGCCGGATCTCTCAAAGTCACGCCCTGTGCCATTAAACGGCGTGCGGCGCGCTGCTGAAAATGTCGCTCAAGCTCAGCCAGTTGAATGCGGTCATTGGCGCCCTGAACTTCCATTGCATGCAGCGGCTGCTCGGTGGCGACCACCAGCCCATCGGCGACCGCCATGGCGATCACATCGGTCAGGTAGTACTCACCCTGGGCGTTGCTGTTCGATAGCCGGCCCAGCCAGTCGGCAAGCCGCTCACCCGGCACGGCCAAGATGCCGGTATTGCCTTCAGTGATGAGCCTCTGCACCGCAGTTGCATCCTTGTGTTCGACGATCGCCTGCACCACCCCTTGCCCGTCGCGAACGATCCGTCCATAGCCGCTGGGATCGGTCAGGTTCACAGTGAGAAGTGCGAGCTGTTCTGGGGTGACCTGCTGCAGAAGACGTTCCAGCGTCGCCGCCTCGATCAGCGGCACATCACCATAAAGGATCAGCACACGTTCGGCCGAAAGTGCCGGGAGCGCTTGGGCCACTGCATGCCCTGTCCCCAATTGCTCGGCCTGCTCCACAAAATTCAGATCATCCGCAGCCAGCTGTTCGCGAACCTGCTCGGCACCGTGGCCAATGACCACGTGGATGGCAATTGGCGCGAGTGAGCGAGCGGTATCGATGACATGCCCAAGCATGGAACGACCCGCTACGGGATGGAGAACTTTCGGTAGGGCCGAGCGCATGCGCGTACCCTGACCAGCCGCGAGAATGACGATATCGAGAGACATGGCAGATCCTGAACAAACGTAGCCGCAGGCCGACGCGGGGGCTATTTCCAAGTGGCAGAAAAAGAAAAAGGGTAGCCAAGGCTACCCTTTTACTTGTTCGCGATGAAGCCGTTAGCGGATCAACCGCGACCGTACTTCTTGCGCATCGCCTCGATGGTCCGCAGCTGGGCTGCAGCCTCGGCGAGACGCGCAGCAGCGGAGCCGTAGTCAAACTCGGCACCCTTCTCGTGCAACGCTTTTTCAGCGGCTGTAACTGCAGCTTTCGCCGCCGCCTCGTCCAGATCCTTGGCGCGAGTAGCAGTATCGGCAAGCACCTTCACCATATTTGGCTGGATTTCAATGAAGCCGCCAGAAATGTAGAAGATGTCTTCTTCGCCGCCCTGCTTGATCACACGCACCGGACCGGGCTTGAGATCAGTCAGCAAAGGAGCGTGCCCCGGCAGAATGCCCAGGTCACCCAGGTGACCATGGGCGATGACCATCTCTACCAGCCCCGAGAACAGCTCTTCTTCCGCGCTGACGATGTCACAGTGGACTGTCATAGCCATACTTATGCCTCGGTAATGAGCTCTGCTGGAAACCTTCGCCGCCAGCAGAGCTTATTGGCGCCCGCAAGCGGGCGCGCCAGTTACAGTTTCTTGGCTTTCTCGATGGCTTCGTCGATACCGCCAACCATGTAGAACGCCTGCTCCGGCAGGTGATCGTAGTCACCGTTGAGGATGCCGGCGAAGCCACGGATGGTTTCTTTCAGCGAAACGTACTTGCCTGGCGAACCGGTGAAGACTTCAGCGACGAAGAACGGCTGGGACAGGAAGCGCTGGATCTTACGAGCACGGGATACCAGCTGCTTGTCGGCCTCGGACAATTCGTCCATACCGAGAATCGCGATGATGTCCTTCAGCTCCTTGTAGCGCTGCAGCACGTACTGAACTCCGCGAGCGGTGTCGTAGTGCTCCTGGCCGATCACGTTGGCATCCAGCTGGCGCGACGTGGAGTCGAGAGGATCGACCGCCGGGTAGATACCCAGGGAAGCGATGTCACGCGACAGAACCACGGTGGCGTCCAAGTGGGCGAAGGTGGTCGCCGGGGACGGATCGGTCAAGTCGTCCGCAGGTACGTAGACGGCCTGAACGGAGGTAATCGAACCGCTCTTGGTGGAGGTGATGCGCTCTTGCAGAACGCCCATTTCCTCTGCCAGCGTCGGCTGATAACCCACCGCAGACGGCATACGACCCAGCAGTGCGGACACTTCGGTACCGGCCAGGGTGTAACGGTAGATGTTGTCGACGAACAGCAGGACGTCCTTACCTTCGTCGCGGAACTTCTCAGCCATGGTCAGGCCGGTCAGTGCCACACGCAGGCGGTTTCCTGGCGGCTCGTTCATCTGGCCGTAGACCAGTGCAACCTTGTCCAGAACGTTGGAGTCCTTCATCTCGTGATAGAAGTCGTTACCTTCACGAGTACGCTCACCCACACCGGCGAACACGGAATAACCGCTGTGCTCCATCGCGATGTTACGGATCAGTTCCATCATGTTTACGGTCTTGCCCACACCGGCACCACCGAACAGACCGACCTTACCGCCTTTGGCGAACGGGCAAACCAGGTCGATAACCTTGATGCCAGTTTCGAGCAGATCGTTGCCGCCAGCCTGCTCGGCATAGCTCGGCGCCGCGCGATGGATACCCCAGCGCTCTTCTTCACCGATCGGACCGGCTTCGTCGATGGGGTTACCCAGCACGTCCATGATCCGGCCCAGTGTGGCAGTGCCCACCGGTACGGAGATGGCAGCGCCCGTGTTGCTGACGTCCAGGCCACGCTTGAGGCCTTCGGTCGAACCCATGGCGATGGTACGGACAATGCCGTCGCCCAGCTGCTGCTGGACTTCGAGGGTGGTTTCGGCGCCTGTGACTTTCAGCGCGTCATAAATGTTCGGTACCACATCGCGCGGAAATTCCACGTCGATAACGGCGCCGATGATTTGAACGATACGTCCGCTACTCATGTTTGGTTCCTCTGAATATTTGAACCGTTCTTAAACCGCGGCAGCGCCGCCGACGATTTCCGAAATTTCTTGCGTGATCGCAGCCTGACGGGCCTTGTTATAGACCAGTTGCAGGTCGCCGATCAGCTCACCGGCGTTGTCGGTTGCGTTCTTCATGGCGATCATCCGGGCAGCCTGTTCGGCGGCACCGTTCTCGACCACGGCCTGGTAGACCTGGGATTCGACATAGCGAACCAGCAGCGCATCCAGCAACAAGCGAGCGTCGGGTTCGTACAAATAATCCCATTTACCTTTCGGCGCGGTCTGATCGTCGCTCGCGGCCAACGGTAGCAACTGAGCTACGGTCGGTTTCTGCGTCATGGTGTTGATGAACTTGTTCGACACCAGATAGAGACGGTCCAGACGACCTTGATCGAAAGCGTCCAACATGACCTTGACGCTGCCGATCAGATCATTGATCGACGGCTCTTCGCCAAGTCCGTTGACTGCCGCGACCACGTTGCCGCCAAAGCTGCGGAAGAAGCTCGCACCTTTGTTACCGATCACGCACAGGTCAGCTTCGACTTTACTGTCGTGCCATTCCTTCATGTTCTTGATCAGCGCCTTGAACAGGTTGGTGTTCAAGCCGCCGCACAGGCCACGATCGGACGACACGATGATGTAGCCGACACGTTTGACCGGGCGCTCAACCATGAACGGATGACGGTATTCAGGGTTGGTATTGGCCAGGTGGCCAATAACCTGCTGGATCCGCTCCGCATAGGGACGGCTGGCAGCCATGCGCATCTGTGCCTTGCGCATCTTGCTGACCGCCACCTTTTCCATGGCGCTGGTGATCTTCTGCGTGCTTTTGATGCTCGCAATCTTGCTGCGAATCTCTTTTGCGCCTGCCATTTGACACCTATCGGGTTAGCAAGCGGGAGCCTTGCGGCTCCCGCTGCGGCTTACCAGGATTGGGTGGCCTTGAACGACTCGATACCGGCTTTAATGCCAGCGTCGATTTCGTCGTTGAAGTCGCCCTTCACGTTGATCTTGTCCAGCAGAGCAGCATGCTCATGATGGAAATAGGCAATCAACGCCTGCTCGAAGGCACCAACCTTGGCTACTTCGATGTCCTGCAGGAAGCCGCGCTCGGCTGCGTACAGGGACACCGCCATGTCGGCAATGGACATCGGCGCGTACTGCTTCTGTTTCATCAGCTCGGTAACACGCTGACCATGCTCGAGCTGCTTGCGGGTCGCTTCGTCCAGGTCAGAGGCAAACTGGGCGAAAGCCGCCAGTTCACGGTACTGAGCCAGGGCGGTACGAATACCACCGGAGAGCTTCTTGATGATCTTGGTCTGAGCGGCGCCACCGACACGAGATACCGAGATACCGGCGTTAACGGCCGGACGGATACCGGCGTTGAACATCGACGACTCAAGGAAGATCTGGCCGTCGGTGATCGAAATCACGTTGGTCGGAACGAAAGCGGATACGTCACCCGCCTGGGTTTCGATGATCGGCAGAGCGGTCAGGGAACCGGTCTTGCCAGTCACGGCGCCATTGGTGAACTTCTCGACGTACTCTTCGGAAACGCGCGAAGCACGTTCCAGCAGACGGCTGTGGAGATAGAACACGTCGCCTGGGTAGGCTTCACGTCCTGGCGGACGGCGCAGCAGCAGGGAGATCTGACGATAGGCGACAGCCTGCTTGGACAGATCGTCATAAACGATCAGTGCGTCTTCGCCGCGATCGCGGAAGTATTCGCCCATGGTGCAGCCGGCGTAAGGTGCCAGGAACTGCAGCGCAGCGGATTCGGAAGCCGAAGCGGCAACGATGATGGTGTTGGCCAGTGCACCGTGCTGTTCCAGCTTGCGCACCACGTTAGCGATGGTCGACTGCTTCTGACCGATGGCGACGTAGACGCACTTGATGCCGCTGTTGCGCTGGTTGATGATCGCGTCGATGGCCAGAGCGGTTTTACCGATCTGACGGTCACCGATGATCAGCTCGCGCTGACCACGACCGACCGGGATCATGGCATCGACCGACTTGTAGCCGGTCTGCACCGGCTGGTCGACCGACTTACGCCAGATCACGCCCGGTGCGACTTTTTCAACAGCGTCAGTTGCCTGAGCATTGACCGGGCCCTTGCCGTCAACGGGGTTGCCCAGAGCGTCAACGACGCGACCCAGCAGCTCCGGACCAACCGGAACTTCCAGTACGCGACCGGTGCACTTGGCACTCATACCTTCGGTCAGGCTCTGGTACGCGCCCAATACAACGGCACCTACAGAGTCCTGCTCCAGGTTCAGGGCCATACCGAAGACGCCACCGGGGAATTCGATCATCTCCCCGTACATCACGTCGGCCAGGCCGTAAATGCGCACGATACCGTCGGAAACGCTGACGACGGTACCCTCATTGCGCGCTTGAGCAGACACATCGGAGCTGCCGATGCGCTGCTTTATGATTTCACTAATCTCGGAAGGATTCAGTTGCTGCATGCCACGACCCTCAAATCAGGATTTCAACGATTCGGCCAACTGGCTCAGTTTGCCGCGGACCGAACCGTCGACAACCACATCGCCGGCGCGGATAACAACGCCGCCGATCAGCGCAGGGTTAACGACCTGCTGGGGGTTGACGGTACGATCTAGCCGCTTCGACAGGGCGGCAGCCAAAGTTTGGAGTTGCGCAGAGGTCAGCTCGAAAGCCGTCTGCACTTCAACGTCGAGTGTCTTTTCGGCCTCAGCCTTGAGTTCCTCGAACAGCTCCCGAATAGTCGGCAACACATCCAGACGATCGTTATCGCCAAGTGTGGAGACGAAGTTTCGGAATGCTTCATCGATATCGCTACCGAACAGCTGAACCAGCGTCTGAACTTTGCTTTCGCTGGTCAGACGTGGGTTCTTCAGCAGTTCGGTAACTTGGGGAACGTCAACAGCGACCGCAGCCAGGCTCAACATGCCCGACCAGGCATCAATCCGGCCCGCCGCGCTGGCAAACTCGAAAGCGGCCTTTGCATAGGGCCGAGCAAGCGTCTGGGTATTGATCATCGCTTGCCTCGCTTAGAGTTGGGAGGCCAGTTTTTCGACCAGATCGTTGTGTGCCTTGGCGTCCACCTGGGACTCCAGAATCTTCTCCGCACCCATGACAGCCAGCACGGCTACCTGGTTACGCAGTTGCTCCTTGGCACGGTTCACTTCCTGCTCGATCTCGGCGCGGGCGCCGGCTACCAGTCGCTCGCCTTCGGCGCGCGCCTGTTGCTTGGCATCCTCAACGATGGCGTTGGCTTGCTTGTTGGCTTGCTCAAGAATCTGGGCAGCTTGCCCCTTGGTCTCACGGAGAGTGTTGGAAACCTTTTCCTGAGCCAACTTTAGGTCTTGCTGCGCACGGCCTGCGGCGTCCAGTCCTTCGGCGATTTTCTTCTGGCGTTCTTGCATGGCCTTGGTGATCGGCGGCCATACGTACTTCATGCAGAACCAGACGAAAATAGCGAAGGCGAACGTTTGACCGAACAGCGTCAAGTTAATGTTCACAGCGATATACCTCGTGCTATCTCGTTCGACGCGGTTGTCAATTCCACGGCAACGGGGCTCGCCATGCGAACCCCATCAGGAACCGGAAAAGTCTTAAGCAGCGACAACGAAGATGAGGTACATCGCGATACCAACACCGATCATCGGTACGGCGTCGAGCAGACCAGCCATCAGGAAGGTCTTGGTTTGCAGCTGAGGAGCCAGCTCGGGTTGACGAGCAGTGGATTCCAGCAGCTTGCCGCCCAGCAGAGCGAAGCCAATGCCAGTGCCCAGGGCACCCAGACCGATCATGAGAGAGGCGGCGATGTAGACGAGTTCCATGTAAAGCTCCTGAAGCTAAGGGTTAAGGTTTTCTTGGTAAAACGAAACGTGTTGAACCGGTTTTTTAACTGTTACGGCGTGAGTTCGGCATGACTGTGGTCTTCATGCGCAGAGCTCAGGTACACCACGGTCAGAACCATGAAGATGAACGCCTGCAGCGGGATCACCAGAATGTGGAAGATCGCCCAGGGTACATTCAGGGTCCACTGCACGTAGAACGGCAGCAGCGCGATGAGGATGAATACCACCTCACCGGCATACATGTTGCCGAACAGTCGTAGAGCCAGGCTCAACGGCTTGGTCAGCAGACCGAGGATTTCGAGGAACAGGTTGAACGGCACAAGCGACCAGTGATTGAACGGCGTGAAAGCCAGTTCCTTGGTAAAGCCACCGAAGCCCTTGACCTTGAAGCTGTAGAAGAGAATCAGAATGAACACGCCAAGCGACAGACCGAAGGTTCCGTTCGGGTCCGCAGTCGGTACGATCTTGAAGTAGGGCAGGCCCAACATGCTCGCCAGACCCGGAATGTAGTCGACCGGAATCCATTTCAGGCTGTTCATCAGGAACACCCAAACGAAAATGGTCAGGGCCAGCGGCGCGATCAGCGCGTTGCGACCATGGAAGGTGTCTTTCACCACGCCTTCGACAAACTCGACGCACATCTCGACGAAGTTCTGCAAACGGCCAGGGGTACCCGCAGTAGCGCCCTTGGCCGCCATGCGAAACACTAGAACGAAGATGAGCCCCATGAACAGCGACCATCCGAGCGTATCGAGATGGACGGCCATGAAGCCCATATCACGCGCTTCCACGCCCGAATGAGCGATGGTCCAGGTTGCCTGGTCGACGACCGAGCCGTCTGCGCGTACGTAACCTTCCGGCAGTTTTCCGTAGGTCAGATTCTGCAGGTGATGCTGGATGTATTCCGCCGGGGTACTCGCCATAAACGCCTCAGTGCTCAATGCTTCGGATTATTTTTCATCAGCAGGAGGGCGCTCGCTCCGGCGCCCAGAACCATCAGGTAACCGACGAACAACGCCCCCGGTTGCAGCGGTTTCACTCCTACAAACACCAGCGCAAACAGCGCTGCTGCCAGAATCTGCTTACCCATTTCGCCAGCCCATAGGGACTGAACAATGGCTGTGGTCGAGCGCGCGCCAAAATAGCGAAACGCCTTAAACGCAAAGTACAGGTTGGCCAGTAACGCAATCAGGCCGCCCAGCAATCCCGAATAGCCGGCAACCATACCAAAAAACAAACCGCATGCGACGCCTGCGCCTAACGCAACCAATGCCTGTACGGCTAATACACGTACTACAGGCAACCGATGGAGAGGTGTCTTGTTGCGTATATTCACCGTGCGTCCATCGCTAAAAATACGTGCGCCTTCCAGATTGACCGCAGTCAAAAAAGCGCCGCGAGTATAGGAGCAGCCCATCCTGCGTTCAACCTTCAGGTAGCACTTTCTGACCGGCACTACATAAACTTTGTATCAGCGAATGTGCGCAAGCACGCCCTGTAACTCATCCAGCGAACTGTAACGGATTACCAGCTGTCCCTTGCCCTTCTCGCCGTGCTTGATTTGCACCGGTGAGCCCAGGCGTTCAGCCAGGCGCTGTTCCAGACGAACAATATCAGGGTCGCTTTTTGGCTCTGTCTTGGTAGTTTCAGGCTTGCTCACCCATTGCCTTACCAGTGCTTCGGTCTGGCGTACGGTGAGACCGCGTGCGACAACATGCCGCGCGCCTTCGACCTGCTGATCGGCAGGTAATCCAAGCAGAGCTCGGGCATGGCCCATTTCCAGATCGCCATGCGAGAGGAGCGTTTTGATCTCCTCTGGCAATGCAATCAGACGCAGCAGGTTGCTAATGGTCACACGGGATTTACCCACCGCGTCCGCGACCTGCTGCTGTGTCAGCTGAAACTCCTGCTGCAGCCGCTGAAGCGCAACGGCTTCCTCGATAGGGCTGAGGTCCTCGCGCTGAATGTTCTCGATCAATGCCATGGCGATGGCTGCTTCGTCAGAGACTTCCCGAACCATGGCAGGGATTTTGTCTAGGCCAGCCTGCTGACTTGCACGCCAGCGTCGTTCTCCAGCGATGATTTCGTAGCGGCCAGAGCCAATCGAGCGAACCACGATGGGTTGCATCACACCCTGGGTACGGATCGAGTTGGCCAGTTCGTCGAGGGTGACCGGGTCGATGTCACGCCGAGGCTGGTACTTGCCCCGCTGGATAACGTCGAGCGGCAACTGTTGCAGCTCATGCACATCGGCTTGAGCCGCTTCCTCTTGTATGGCCGCCACATTGGCGCCGCCGAGCAGGGCATCCAGACCGCGTCCTAGGCCTCGTTTTTTGGTCGCCATGAAGTTTCCTTATGCGGTTGCGCTGCGGGCGGCTCGACGCTGACGGCGCGATAACTCGCCCGCCAGTGCCAGGTAAGCCAAGGCGCCCTTGGATTGCTTGTCATAGACCAGCGCTGGCATGCCATGGCTGGGGGCTTCTGCCAGGCGTACGTTGCGTGGAATCACGGTGTCATAGAGCTTTTCACCGAAGTGCGCCTTCAACTGCTCGGTGACATCGTTGGTCAGGCTGCTGCGCGGGTCATACATGGTGCGGAGCAAACCCTCGATCTTCAGCGCTGGGTTCAGCGCCTGACCGATACGCTGAATCGAATTGACCAGATCTGACAGGCCTTCGAGCGCGTAGTACTCGCATTGCATCGGAATGATCACGCCATCGGCGGCTGTCAGCGCGTTGATCGTCAGCATCGACAGCGAGGGTGGGCAATCAATGAGGATGTAGTCGTAATTCTCACGCACCGGGGCCAGCGCTTCACGCAAGCGGTTCTCTTTGGCCGGGAGATTCAGCAGGGCAACTTCAGCAGCAGTCAGGTCGCGGTTGGCTGGTAACAACTGATAACCGCCGTGCTCAGAGAACTGCATAGCATCGACCAGACTGCACTCACCAATCAGCACGTCGTAGATAGAATACTCCAACGCCAACTTATCCACACCGCTGCCGGTGGTGGCATTGCCCTGTGGATCAAGATCGATCAGCAGTACGCGACGACGTGTAGCCACGAGCGAAGCCGCGAGGTTGATACAAGTGGTGGTCTTGGCGACACCGCCTTTCTGGTTGGCGATGGCAAATACTTTAGCCATGGTCAGTGTCTGTCCGGGTCATGAAGTGCGCCGCAGTATCAGCAGATGGCGTTGCCCTTGGCAACCTGGAACCTTGAGTACTACACAGCTCTGCAGCTGGAAGTCCGTCGGAAGCGCCTGAAGCTCATCGTCCGGTTGCACGCCTTTCATGGCTAGCCAGCGGGAATCCTTATCGCCGAGATGGCGAGTCCAGTTGGCAAAATCCTCTAGCGAGCTGAACGCTCGCGAGGTGATATCAGTGAACGGCTGCTGCGGTCTGAACTGCTCGACGCGGCTGTGGACAACATCCACATTGGCGAGTTTCAACTCCAGCTTTACCTGGGTGAGAAAGCGGGTCTTCTTGCCGTTGGAGTCGAGCAGGGTGAAGTTGCGCTCGGGAAACATGATCGCCAGAGGAATGCCAGGCATCCCCCCTCCGCTGCCAACATCGAGCCAGCGTGCACCGCCCTGCTCGGCGTGTAGCACTACACTCAGGCTGTCGAGCAGGTGCCTTGACACCATTTCGGCGGGGTCGCGTACAGCGGTCAGATTGTAAGCTTTGTTCCACTTGTTCAGCAGTGCGAGATAAGCCATCAGCTGCTGTTGCTGAGCGCCGCTCAGGTCGAGCCCCAACTGCAACGCCCCGCACCTGAGCTCATCGGCATGATCGAGCGGTTCCATAGCCATCAAGCACTCTGCTCCAGCTTTTGCCCAGCGCTACGCTTCTTCAGATGAATCATGAGTAGTGACACCGCGGCCGGCGTGACACCCGGAATCCGAGAGGCTTGCCCAAGGGTTTCAGGCCGTGCCTGGGAAAGCTTGTGCTGGATCTCCTTGGAAAGTCCGGATATGCCCGAGTAATCCAGCTCAGCTGGCAGCACGATGGATTCGCTGGCACGCAAGCGGAGGATCTCCTCCTGCTGACGGTCGATGTAACCGGCATATTTGGTCTTGATCTCAACCTGCTCGGCAACCTGCGGATCTTCAGCTCCGCCGCCGGTGAGCTGCATGAGGCCCCGATAATCGATTTCCGGCCGAGCCAGGAGGTTCAGCAGGTTGTACTCATGGGTGAGCGGGGTCCCGAATCGCCTGGCGATCGCATCGCCCTGCTCGGTTCCCGGGCGAACCCAGGTGACTTTGAGGCGTTGTTCTTCCTGCACGATGCTCTCGCGCTTGCGTTCGAACGCAGCCCAGCGTACATCGTCGACCAAGCCCAATTCGCGCCCTTTTTCGGTCAACCGCAAATCGGCGTTGTCCTCGCGCAGAATCAGCCGGTATTCGGCGCGCGATGTGAACATACGGTACGGCTCTTGCGTCCCGAGCGTGATCAGATCATCGACCAGTACGCCGAGATACGCCTCGTCCCGACGAGGACACCAGCTGTCCAACCCTTTGGCGCGCAGCGCAGCGTTGGCTCCCGCGAGCAACCCCTGTGCGCCCGCCTCTTCGTAACCGGTAGTGCCGTTGATCTGCCCGGCGAAGAACAGCCCACCAATCACTTTGGTTTCCAGGCTGTATTTCAGATCACGCGGATCGAAATAGTCGTATTCGATGGCGTAGCCTGGCCGCACGATGTGCGCCTGCTCCATGCCACGAATGCTTTGAACGATCTGCAGCTGCACGTCAAAGGGCAACGAGGTCGAGATGCCGTTCGGATAGAGCTCATGGGTCGTCAGGCCTTCCGGCTCGATAAAGACCTGATGGCTGTCCTTGTCGGCGAAACGATGAATCTTGTCCTCAATCGACGGGCAGTAGCGCGGGCCGACCCCCTCGATAAGGCCTGAATACATTGGCGATCGATCAAGGTTGGCGGCGATGATTTCGTGAGTGCGAGCGTTGGTGTGCGTGATCCAGCAACTCACCTGCCGCGGATGCTGCGTTGCCTCACCCAGAAACGACATGGGAGGAATCGGCGTATCGCCTGGTTGCTCGGTCATCATTGAAAAATCGACGCTGCGTCCATCGATTCGAGGAGGCGTTCCGGTCTTCAGACGGCCAACCCGCAGGGGTAGCTCGCGTAAACGTTTGGCCAACGCTATCGAAGGGGGATCGCCGGCCCTGCCGCCAGAGTAATTCTGCAAACCGATGTGGATAAGTCCACCAAGGAAAGTGCCGGTTGTGAGAACAACCGATTCAGCGAAGAAGCGCAGTCCCATCTGGGTAACGACACCCTTGACCTGATCGGACTCAACGATCAGGTCGTCGGCTGCCTGTTGAAATATCCACAGGTTCGGCTGGTTTTCCAACACTTCGCGGACAGCAGCCTTGTACAAAACTCGATCGGCCTGAGCGCGGGTTGCCCGTACGGCTGGCCCTTTGCGGCTGTTGAGCACTCGGAATTGAATGCCGCTCCGGTCGGTAGCAGTTGCCATGACGCCACCGAGGGCGTCGATTTCCTTCACCAAATGACTCTTGCCGATGCCGCCAATGGCTGGATTGCAGCTCATCTGCCCCAGCGTTTCCACATTGTGGGTCAGCAAGAGTGTTTTTACGCCGATTCGAGCGGCTGCTAGCGCAGCTTCGGTACCGGCATGGCCGCCGCCGATAACGATGACGTCAAAACGGGAAGGGAAATCCACCACGCACCTCGTGCCTGTTTGGTTGAGTCTCAGGAAGCTCGCCAGTATAGGCACTAGGAGAGCGCGAAAGAAGGCCTTTGGACAAAAAATGACCAGCCTCAGCGCTGCTCGCTCAGGACTAGCCCTTAAGAGATAAAAGAAGAGAAATGATTTAAAGCTTATTTTTATGTTTATAAATATGCAGCGTGAATCTGTGGATAGAACGCTGAGACGCCTGTTAAATATGGGCTACAGCCAAAAGAAACATTGTGTTCAGCTGGCGTAAAAACGGTGTAAGTCCGGTTGACACCCTGTGCATGAAATGGGTGTTTATCCACAGGCGGCAGCAGCGGTCGCTTTACGCACCGCTTATTGACTGAGCTCACCCGCGGTTTTCCACAGAGCTTAGGTGCCGCTACTAGAGGCAGAACGGCCCCATACGCTGCACTGAAAGAAAATAAAACGGCAGGCATGGAAGCTTTTAGGCAAACAGGCGGACAGGCTCTCCGACGGGAGGGGCGACGTTGAACTTGAACGTCCGAGGACGGCTGCGGGAAGTCGAGCCGCCTCAGGGCCGGATAGCGCTCAGGGGAGGTTTGAACGCCACGGCGTGGCTACGGACTGACTATTTGCCGATGCAGAAGCTGGAGAAGATGCGGCCCAGTAAATCATCGGAACTGAACGCGCCAGTGATTTCGCCAAGTGCTTGCTGGGCTTGACGAAGGTCCTCAGCCAGGAGCTCACCCGCGCCAGCCAGCGTTAGTTGAGAATGGCCATGGTCAAGGTGATCGGCAGCCTTGCGCAGTGCGTCCAGGTGCCTACGTCTTGCGCTAAATGCACTCTCCGCGGTCTGGTCATAGCCCATGCAGTGCTTGAGATGCCCACGGAGCAATTCAAGCCCGTCACCTGAGCGTGCCGACAGGCTGAGCGTGGTATGCCCATCTGGGTCGACTGAAATACTGACGGCGTCACCCGTAATGTCGGCCTTGTTACGAATCACCGTGGTCTTCGCCGGGTCGGGTCTGGCCAGAAGTAAACCCGGCCACCGGGCTTCATCATCATTAGCAGACGCCGCACTCGCGTCGACCACCAGCAGTACCCGGTCGGCATCCTCTATGGCCTTGATGGCCCGATCCACGCCGATTCGTTCCACCTGATCCTGCGTATCACGCAGCCCGGCAGTATCAACGATGTGCAACGGCATTCCATCAATCTGGATATGCTCTTTGAGTAGATCTCTCGTGGTGCCGGCAATGTCGGTCACGATTGCCGCCTCACGCCCTGCCAGGGCATTGAGCAAGCTCGATTTGCCGGCGTTGGGTCGGCCTGCAATGACTACATTCATGCCTTCACGCAGCAGTGCGCCCTGCCCTGCCTCCCGGAGAACTGTGGATAACTCGGCGCGAAGTTGCTCAAGCAGCGATAGCACTCGGCCGTCTGCGAGGAAATCGATTTCCTCCTCTGGAAAATCGATCGCCGCTTCGACGTAAATGCGCAACTGCACCAGGCTTTCGGTGAGGTGATGCACGCGCCGGGAGAAGTCCCCCTGAAGGGAGCGCACAGCATTGCGTGCCGCTTGCGCTGAGCTCGCTTCGATGAGGTCAGCGATCGCCTCTGCCTGGGCCAGGTCCAGCTTGTCGTTGAGGAACGCTCGTTCGCTGAACTCGCCGGGGCGAGCCGGCCGGATGCCGAGCTCTACGCAACGCTGCAATAGCATGTCCATGACCACCGGGCCGCCATGCCCCTGAAGTTCCAGAACATCTTCGCCGGTAAACGAGTGGGGGCCTGGGAAGAACAGCATCAACCCCTCATCGATCACTTCACCATCATCGGCATGGAAGGGGCCGTAGTGGGCATGTCTTGGAACCGGCTCGCGACCGCTAAGCGTGATCGCGACGGCTTTGGCTCGGGGGCCGGAAACGCGCACTACGCCGATCCCACCACGACCTGGTGCGGTGGCGACGGCAGCGATGGTTTCGCGATCTTGACTCATCAAACTCTCCCAGGGATCGATAATGCAAAACGCCCCAATTAAGGGGCGTTCTGTTCACTTCGACGGATCAGGTTGCGCTGGCAGTCTGTCCGGTGATCTTGCGGGTAATGTACCACTGCTGCGCGATCGACAAGCAGTTGTTGACCACCCAGTACAACACCAGGCCTGCCGGGAACCAGAGGAAGAAGAAGGTGAAAATGATTGGAAGCAGCTTCATCACCCTGGCTTGCATCGGATCCGGTGGCGTAGGGTTCAACTGCTGCTGAATAAACATGGTCACGCCCATGATAATCGGGAGAATGAAGAAAGGGTCTTTGATCGACAGGTCAGTAATCCAGAACATCCAGGGCGCCTGACGCATTTCGACGCTTTCCAGCAGAACCCAGTACAACGCGAGGAAGACTGGCATCTGCACCAGGATCGGCAGACAGCCTCCCAGTGGATTGATCTTCTCCTTCTTGTACAGCTCCATCATCGCCTGGGACATCTTTTGGCGGTCATCGCCAAACTGTTCCTTGAGCGCCTGCATTTTCGGCGAAACCGCCCGCATGCGCGCCATTGACCTGTAGCTGGCCGCCGACAGCGGGAAGAACGCCAGCTTGATGACGATGGTCAGCGCGATGATCGACCAGCCCCAGTTACCCAACAGTGCATGGATGTTCTGTAGCAGCCAGAAGATCGGCTGGGCGATAAACCAAAGAATGCCGTAATCGACTGTTAGACGGAGGCCGGGCGACAGCTCTTCCAGCTGGTCCTGACTTTTCGGACCTGCGTACAGGGTAGCGTAAGTCTCACCCTGGCTACCCGGTGCGACCGAAACAGCGGGACCGGTGAAGCCGATGATGTAATTACCCTGGCTGTCCTTGCGTGTCTGTACCAAATTGGTCTGATCAGGCGCTGGAATCCACGCGGTCACAAAGTAGTGCTGCAACCATGCAATCCAGCCACCTTCGACGGTCTTTTTCAGACTCTTGTCGTCCATGTCTCCCATGGAAACCTTGGTGTACGGCTCGTCTTTGGTCCAGAGCGCAGCGCCCAGATAGGTTGCTGTGCCAGTCGCGGTACTGGAGGACGGATCCTTGCTGTCATCCCGTTTCAGCTGACCGAACATGTGGCCGGTCCACGCTTGATCGCTTTGGTTGTCGATCAGATAGCGCACGCCAAGATCATAGTCGCCTCGTTTGAAGGTAAAGCGCTTGGTGTAGTTGACGCCGTCTTCGCTGAATTGCAGATCAACGACCAGCTGGTCCTGATTTTCCCCCAGTTGATATTGCTGTTGCTCGCTGCTGTACAGCGGTCGTCCAGTTGCTTTATCCGGACCGTCACCAATCAAACCGCTCTGGGCTTCATAGGTGCGCTCGCCGCTACGCTCGAACAATTGGAAAGGCACGTCTGGGCGGTCTTGCCGGCGCGGAAACTCTGGCAAGCGCAGGTCGACGATGTCACCACCGCGCGGATCGATTGCGACATCCAGTACGTCCGTGCGTACGCGAATCAACTGAGAACTGGCCTGGCCGTCGGCTACCGCGTTGGCCGAAGGTTCGGTACTCACCGCAGGGATATCTCCCTGCGCATTCACTTCAGCGCTGCTGGTTGGAACAGTGGGAAGCTGAGCGGCCGAAGACTGCTCCTGGCGCGTCTCGTCAGGGATGGCGGTCTGACCGTAGTCCTGGTTCCACTGCAAAACCATCAGGTAAGCAACGACTGCCAGGGCGACAAGCAGGATCGAGCGTTTGATATCCATGGTTACTCGGTCATCGAAGATGAATTGGAGGGGGTGTTGGAAGGCACGGGATCATAGCCGCCCGGATTCCATGGATGGCAACGGCCAAGCCTGCATAGGCTCAGCCAGCCACCGCGCAGCAAGCCATGAGTTTCAATGGCCTCTTGTGCGTAGCAGGAGCAACTTGGGTAGAAGCGACAGTGGCTGGCCATCATCGGACTGATGGCGTACCGGTAGAATTTGATGGGGACGAGCGCGAGCTTACGCATCAGCGACGTTGCTCTGGACCTGCTTGGTGTCCGGCGCCGGCGTACGTGCCAAGCGTCGCCAGAGTTTGGCAAATTGCTTTGCCAGTTCTGGATTGTCCAGTTCCGCTAGGCCCTTGCGTGCGATGACCACGATGTCCCACCCCGTCAACTCCATCTGGTGGAGACGAAAGGTTTCACGCAGTTGCCGCTTGATGCGATTGCGCTCTACCGAGAGTTTGACGCTCTTCTTGCCAATTACCAGTCCGATTCGCGGATTTGGCAACTGATTTTCGCGCACCAGTAGCAGGACGTTCCTGCCCGGTAACTTGCCGTCAGGGGAGTCGAAGACAGCCTTGAACTGGCTCGGGGTCAGCAGACGCTTTTCCCGACCGAAGTCTCGACTCACTACCTGTTCCGACGTTTTCAGACTGCCAGACGCTTACGACCTTTCGCGCGACGACGCGACAGAACGGCACGGCCGTTTTTGGTGGCCATACGGGCACGGAAACCGTGAGTGCGAGCGCGCTTGAGGGTGCTGGGTTGGAAAGTGCGTTTCATGATGCGTTACCTGGTGATCCATTGCGGGCCGGAATGGCCCCCTTTTAAGAGACCGGCGATTGTAGAGAAGCCGCGCGGTGAGGTCAATTTCCAACCAGCGCCATCCGTTCAGAATTAATAGATAAAGAAAGAAATTAGAGCTCTTCTTAATGCAGTGCTTATAGATGGTGGAGCCATTTTCTGTGGACAGGTGCCTGTAGTCCCCGCAGCGCATGGCGTACAGCGCTCTTAAACGTTCTGTGGAAACGGTGCGTTTACAGTGCAAAGCCAGTGCTTTTCCTGTGGACAGAAGCGGAACTTATACACAGGCCCGAATCGCCGCACGCTGTACACAGGTTTTTCCAATGGGCTTGGGCATAGTTACCAACAGAGCTTAGGAGGTCAGCCCAGCGGTCGCCAAAGCTGGTTGATTGTTTGTTTACCTCTATAGCTCCCCTTTGACTGTGGATAACTGGCTGGGTCAGGGCTACAATGAGCTCCGTTTTGAGCGTTACAGCGTCGAGGAGAGTCCGTGTCGGTGGAACTATGGCAGCAGTGTGTTGACCTCTTGAGAGATGAGCTGCCGGCCCAGCAATTCAACACTTGGATTCGTCCGCTTCAGATCGAAGCTGATGGAGATGAATTGCGGGTCTATGCACCGAACCGATTCGTGCTCGATTGGGTCAACGAGAAATATCTTTCGCGCTTGATGGAGCTGTTGTCGGAGCGTGCCACAGGAGCAGTGCCGTCACTGTCTCTGCTGATAGGCAGCAGGCGAGTGGCTTCTTCACGGCCAGCTGTCGGTTCCGCTGCTCGTTCTCAGCCGCAGGTTGGGGCTCCTGCTGCCGCTGCGCCGCCGCCTGCTTCGTTCAACGAACCGACAGTCACGCCCTCCGCCGAGCCTATGGCAGCGCCTGTACCTAGTGCACCGTCGCGTCCCGCAGAACGAAACGTACAGGTCGAAGGTGGACTCAAGCACACCAGTTATCTCAACCGCACGTTCACCTTTGAGAATTTTGTCGAAGGCAAGTCCAACCAACTGGCACGGGCAGCTGCCTGGCAGGTGGCCGACAATCCCAAGCATGGCTACAACCCGTTGTTTCTGTATGGCGGCGTAGGGCTTGGCAAGACTCACTTGATGCACGCCGTTGGCAATCATCTGCTGAAGAAGAACCCTAACGCCAAGGTGGTCTATCTGCATTCCGAGCGGTTTGTTGCGGATATGGTCAAGGCTCTTCAACTCAACGCGATCAATGAGTTCAAACGCTTCTATCGGTCGGTGGACGCCTTGTTGATTGACGACATCCAGTTCTTCGCCAAGAAAGAGCGGTCGCAGGAAGAGTTTTTTCATACATTCAATGCGTTGCTTGAAGGTGGCCAGCAGGTAATTCTCACCAGTGACCGCTACCCGAAAGAGATTGACGGGCTCGAAGAGCGTTTGAAGTCCCGCTTTGGCTGGGGACTGACAGTGGCCGTAGAGCCACCGGAGCTTGAGACCCGTGTGGCGATCCTGATGAAGAAGGCTGATCAGGCTAACGTCGAGCTTCCACATGATGCTGCGTTTTTCATTGCGCAGCGCATTCGTTCGAATGTTCGCGAACTGGAAGGAGCATTGAAACGCGTAATCGCCCATGCTCATTTCATGGGGCGTGACATTACCATCGAGCTGATTCGCGAGTCGTTGAAAGATCTGCTTGCACTGCAAGACAAGCTGGTAAGTGTTGATAACATTCAGCGCACCGTCGCGGAATACTACAAGATCAAGATATCGGATCTCCTCTCGAAACGACGCTCGCGTTCGGTCGCCAGGCCTCGGCAGGTCGCGATGGCATTGTCCAAAGAGCTCACCAATCACAGCTTGCCGGAAATCGGCGACGCCTTTGGTGGGCGCGATCACACGACGGTGTTGCACGCTTGTCGTAAGATTGCCGAACTTCGTGAATTGGATGCTGATATCCGCGAAGATTACAAGAATCTGCTGCGTACTTTGACAACCTGAACAGACTGCGGCCATTTAATAGGCAAGGGACCAGACCATGCATTTCACTATTCAGCGCGAAGCCTTGTTGAAACCTCTGCAGCTGGTGGCCGGCGTCGTCGAGCGTCGCCAGACCCTGCCGGTTCTGTCAAACGTACTGCTGGTGGTCCAAGACCATCAGCTTTCGCTTACCGGCACCGACCTCGAGGTCGAGTTGGTTGGTCGTGTGGCCTTGGAGGATGCCTCCGAGCCAGGCGAGATCACGGTGCCCGCGCGCAAACTGATGGATATCTGCAAAAGCTTGCAGCCTGATGCGCTTATCGATATCCGGCTGGATGATCAGAAGATTGTGATCAAATCCGGGCGCAGCCGCTTTTCGCTTTCAACCTTGCCGGCGAATGATTTTCCTACCGTTGAGGAAGGCCCTGGCTCGCTGAATTTCAGTGTTAACCAAGGCAAGATGCGCCGTCTAATTGAGCGCAGCAGCTTCGCCATGGCACAGCAGGATGTGCGTTATTACCTGAACGGTATGCTGATCGAAGTTTCGAGTGGAATGTTGCGTGCCGTTGCCACTGACGGACATCGGTTGGCGATGTGTTCCATGCAAGCCGGCATCGAACAGCCCGACCGCCATCAGGTGATCGTCCCGCGCAAGGGCATCCTAGAGCTGGCAAGACTTCTTACGGATCAGGAGGGCGAGGTCAGTATCGTCTTGGGACAGCATCACATCAGAGCCACCACAGGGGAATTCACCTTTACCTCCAAACTCGTCGATGGAAAATTTCCTGACTACGAGCGTGTGCTGCCACGCGGCGGTGACAAATTGGTGGTGGGTGAGCGTCAGACCCTGCGCGAAGCGTTCAGCCGTACGGCAATCCTATCCAACGAGAAATACCGTGGTATCCGGCTGCAGCTAGAGTCTGGTCTGTTGAAAATTCAAGCTAACAACCCCGAGCAGGAAGAAGCCGAAGAAGAAGTCGCAGTGGACTATACCGGTGGGGCTTTGGAAATCGGCTTCAATGTCAGCTATCTGCTCGATGTACTGAGTGTCATGACGACCGATCAGGTCCGGCTGATTCTGTCCGATGCGAACAGCAGTGCTTTGGTTCAGGAGTACGACAATGACGACTCGGCCTACGTCGTTATGCCGATGCGCCTGTAAATCTTCCTTGAATGTCCCTTAGCCGCATCTCCGTCACCGGCATCCGCAATCTGCAGCCGGTGACGCTATACCCCTCCCCTCGAGTCAATATTCTCTACGGTGACAACGGTAGCGGGAAAACCAGTCTCCTCGAGGCGATTCATCTTCTTGGAATGGCCCGTTCTTTCCGCAGTGCACGTCTAACACCTGTCATTAGTCATGAGCATTCCAGCTGCACGGTTTTTGGACAGGTCGAAATGGCTGATGGTCAGTCGAGCGCCCTGGGAATCTCCCGAGATCGCAGCGGTGAAGCGCGCATTCGGATTAATGGGCAGACTGTTCGAAGCGCAGCGGAGTTGGCTGAAGCCTTACCGTTACAGCTGATCAATCCGGACAGTTTCCGCTTGCTTGAGGGTGCCCCCAAGCTCCGCCGCCAGTTTCTGGATTGGGGTGTGTTTCACGTGGAACCCCGCTTTATTCAGGCCTGGCAGCGTCTCCAACAGGCCCTGAGGCAACGTAACTCGTGGCTACGACATGGTACACTTGACCCCGCTTCTCAGGTGGCCTGGAGCCGCGAATTAAGCGCCGCGAGCGATGAAATCGATGGATACAGACGGGCTTATATTCAGGCGCTGAAGCCGATATTCGAGGCCACTCTGGCTGCGCTTTTGGACCTCGAAGGTTTCCAGCTCAGCTACTACCGTGGCTGGGATAAAGGACGTTCTCTGAGTGAAGTGCTTGCGGCTTCAATCGAACGCGACAGGCTCATGGGACACACTCAGGCGGGTCCGCAGCGGGCTGACCTCAGATTGCGAATTGCTAACCATAACGCGGCGGAGACCCTCTCTCGCGGCCAGCAGAAGCTGGTTGTATGCGCGTTGCGGATTGCTCAAGGTCATTTGGTTAGCGAAGCCAAGCGCGGGCAGTGTATCTATCTGGTCGATGACCTACCGTCCGAATTGGACGATCAGCACCGGCTTGCGTTGTGCCGGTTGCTTGAACAGCTGAATTGCCAGGTATTTATCACCTGTGTTGATTCGAACATATTGCGAGAAGGCTGGCGTTACGACACGCCAGTCTCAATGTTTCACGTGGAACATGGAGCGATAGCCCAGGACCACGGCCCCTCGGGAGTGAAGGTATGAGCGAAAACCACACGTACGATTCGTCCAGTATCAAGGTGCTCAAAGGCCTTGATGCCGTACGTAAACGCCCCGGCATGTATATCGGCGACACGGACGATGGAACTGGTCTGCACCATATGGTCTTCGAAGTCGTCGACAACTCGATCGATGAGGCTTTGGCAGGTCACTGCAGCGATATTTCGATCACTATCCATGTCGATGAATCAATCAGCGTTCGCGATAACGGTCGTGGCATTCCGGTAGACATTCACGAAGAAGGCGTGTCTGCAGCGGAGGTCATCATGACTGTCCTGCATGCAGGCGGTAAGTTCGACGATAACTCCTACAAGGTTTCCGGCGGCCTGCATGGCGTGGGTGTTTCTGTAGTGAACGCCTTGTCTGAGGAACTGATCCTGACCATTCGCCGCGAAGGAAAGGTATGGGAACAGACCTACCGTCACGGTGTACCGCAAGCGCCGCTCGCTGCAGTTGGTGAAACCGAGGATTCGGGCACCGAAATCCATTTCAAGCCCTCAGCCGAGACTTTTGCGAATATCCACTTCAGCTGGGATATTCTGGCCAAGCGGCTCCGTGAGCTGTCATTTCTGAACTCAGGTGTCGGCATTGTGTTGCGAGATGAGCGCAACGCCAAGGAAGAGCTGTTCAAATACGAAGGTGGGCTCAGTGCCTTCGTGGCTTATCTCAACACCAACAAGACGCCAGTCAATGAGGTGTTCCACTTCAATATCCAGCGTGATGATGGCGTTGGAGTCGAAGTGGCGCTTCAGTGGAACGACAGTTTCAACGAAAATTTGCTCTGCTTCACCAATAACATCCCTCAGCGCGACGGTGGAACTCATCTAGCCGGTTTTCGATCGGCGTTAACGCGCAACCTGAACAATTACATTGAACAGGAGGGTTTGGCCAAGAAGCACAAGGTTGCTACGACAGGTGACGATGCGCGCGAAGGCCTGACGGCGATCATTACGGTCAAGGTGCCGGACACGAAGTTCAGCTCGCAGACCAAGGACAAGCTGGTCTCGTCAGAGGTAAAGACCGCCGTAGAACAGGAGATGGGTAAGCACTTCGGGGATTTTCTACTCGAGCATCCCAATGAGGCGAAGGCCGTGGTTGGCAAGATGATCGATGCAGCGCGAGCACGTGAAGCAGCACGCAAAGCGCGCGAGATGACTCGACGCAAGGGTGCCTTGGACATCGCGGGCCTCCCCGGCAAGCTAGCCGACTGCCAGGAAAAGGACCCTGCCCTTTCCGAACTTTACATAGTGGAGGGTGACTCCGCGGGCGGTTCTGCCAAGCAGGGCCGCAACCGCAGGACCCAGGCCATCCTGCCGCTCAAGGGCAAGATCCTCAACGTCGAGAAAGCTCGTTTCGACAAGATGATTTCTTCGCAGGAAGTGGGCACCCTCATCACCGCACTCGGCTGTGGTATCGGTCGTGAAGAGTACAACATCGACAAGTTGCGCTATCACAACATCATCATCATGACCGATGCCGACGTCGACGGTTCGCACATTCGCACGTTGCTACTGACGTTCTTTTTCCGTCAGCTGCCTGAGCTGATCGAGCGTGGTTACGTCTATATCGCACAACCGCCGCTCTACAAGGTCAAGCGCGGTAAGCAGGAGCAGTACATCAAAGACGACGAGGCGATGGACGAGTACCTGACGCAGTCGGCTCTGGAGGACGCCAGCCTGCACGTAAACGAGCACGCGCCCGGCTTATCCGGTGAGGCGCTGGAACGTCTGGTCAACGACTACCGTACCGTGATGAAAACGCTGCAGCGTCTTTCGCGTCTGTACCCACAGGAGCTGACAGAGCATTTTATCTATTTGCCCAGGGTGACTGTAGAGCTGTTGGGTGATCACGCAGCGATGCAGGCCTGGCTAGAGCCCTACGCTGCGCTGCTGAAAGGCGTCGAGCGATCTGGCCTCGCATACAAGGCAAGCCTGCGCGAAGACAAGGAGCGCAATCTGTGGCTTCCAGAAGTCGAGATCATTTCGCACGGGTTGGCGAGCTATATCACCTTCAACCGCGATTTCTTCGGCAGTAACGACTACAAGACAGTCACAGTGCTGGGTGACAAGCTGAACAGCCTTCTCGAAGAAGGAGCCTATGTTCAGCGTGGTGAGCGCAAAAAGCCGGTTGCCACCTTTAAGCAAGCCCTTGATTGGTTGATGACCGAAGGTACGCGCCGTCACAGCGTTCAGCGATACAAGGGGCTGGGTGAAATGAATCCTGATCAGCTGTGGGAAACCACGATGGATCCGGCGGTTCGACGGATGCTCAAGGTCACGATTGAGGATGCCATTGGTGCAGACCAGATCTTCAACACCCTCATGGGGGATGCTGTAGAACCCCGACGTGACTTCATTGAGTCGAACGCACTGGCTGTCTCCAACCTGGACTTCTGATAGAAGAATAATTGTTGATAGCAGCACTAAGAAACCCAGCTTCGGCTGGGTTTTTTGTTTCACGTGGAACGTCGCTGTTCACCGACCATATAGTTTCGTTTAATCATCCTGCTGCGTTTAATCAATTTTCCGAACTCCTCTCCAGCTCTTAAGCTAGGTCCATCTAAATTCAACCGCTTCCTTTAATAAGCCTATCAGTAAGGGGTAATCGACATGCTCGACAGCAACCTGAAAACGCAACTGAAAACCTATCTGGAAAAGGTCACCCAGCCGTTCGAGATCGTCGCGTCCCTCGGTGACGGCGCCAAATCCCAGGAAATGCTCAGCCTGCTGGAAGACATCACCAGCTTGAGCGACAAGATCACCCTGCGCACCGATGGCAATGACGCCCGCAAGCCTTCGTTTGCGCTCAACCGAATCGGTGGCGACATCAGTTTGCGCTTCGCCGGCATTCCCATGGGCCACGAATTCACCTCGCTGGTCCTCGCCCTGTTGCAAGTGGGTGGGCATCCGTCAAAGACTGCGCCTGAAATCATTGAACAGATCAAGAACCTCGAAGGCGAATACAACTTCGAAACCTATTTCTCGCTGTCCTGCCAGAATTGCCCCGATGTGGTCCAGGCACTTAACCTGATGGCCGTACTTAACCCCAACATCCGCCACGTGGCCATCGACGGAGCCCTGTTCCAGGAAGAGGTCACGGTGCGCCAGGTGATGTCCGTGCCCAGCATCTACCTCAACGGTGAGCTGTTCGGTCAGGGCCGCATGGGTGAAGAGGAAATCCTCGCCAAGCTCGACACCGGCGCCTCGGCGCGTGATGCCGAGAAACTCAGCGCCAAGGACGCCTTCGACGTGCTCGTGGTCGGCGGTGGCCCGGCCGGCGCTGCAGCGGCCATCTACGCGGCGCGTAAGGGTATCCGTACCGGTGTTGCCGCCGAGCGCTTCGGCGGTCAGGTGCTGGACACAATGGCCATCGAGAACTTCATCTCGGTCAACGAAACCGAAGGCCCGAAACTGGCCCGTGCGCTGGAAAACCACGTACGCGAATACGATGTCGACATCATGAATCTGCAGCGTGCCGCGCAGTTGATCCCCGCTTCAAGCGAAGGCGGCCTGCACGAGATCAAGCTGGAGAACGGTGGATCGCTGAAAGCCAAGACGTTGATTCTGGCCACCGGCGCACGCTGGCGTGAAATGAACGTGCCGGGCGAGCAGGAATACCGTGGCCGTGGCGTGGCGTACTGCCCGCACTGCGACGGCCCGCTGTTCAAGGGCAAGCGCGTCGCGGTGATTGGCGGCGGCAACTCGGGCGTGGAAGCGGCGATCGACCTGGCGGGTATCGTCGCTCAGGTCACCTTGCTCGAGTTCGACAGCCAGCTGCGTGCCGATGCGGTGCTGCAGAAGAAGCTGCACAGCCTGCCCAATGTCACCGTGATCACCAGTGCGCTGACCAGTGAGGTGATCGGGGACGGCAAGAAGGTTATCGGCCTGACCTACAAGGATCGCAACTCCAGTGAATTCCATGAGCTGGAACTGGAAGGCATCTTCGTGCAGATCGGCCTGCTGCCCAACTCCGATTGGCTGAAGGGTACGGTAGAGCTGACCTCACGCGGCGAGATCATCGTGGATGCGCGTGGCGAGACCTCGCTGCCGGGCATCTTCGCGGCAGGTGACGTCACCACGGTGCCATACAAGCAGATTGTCATCGCCGTTGGCGAAGGCGCGAAAGCCTCGCTGAGTGCCTTCGATCATCTGATTCGCAGCTCGGTCGAAGACTGAGCGTTGGGGGAAAAAAAGGGGAGCAGACATCAGTCTGCTCCCCTTTTTTATTGCCCTATTTTGTAGGTCAAACGTTGCGTTCCAACTCCGCCACGGTCGAATTGATCCAGTCTTCGGCGCGCTGGTTGAGCTCAGCTGCAGCCCGGGGACCTTCGCTCTCGGCATACATAGCAGGACCTATGACCACCTGAATGACCCCAGGTCGCTTGCCCCAACCGGACTTGGGCCAGAACGTACCGGCATTGTGCGCGACAGGCAAAATCGGAAGCTTGGCGTTGACTGCCAGCGCCGCACCGCTGCGCGAGAACTTGCCGACTTGGCCAACGGGAACGCGAGTACCTTCTGGAAAGATCAACACCCAGGCACCCTGCTCGAGCCGTTCCAATCCCTGCTTAGCGACCTGACGTAACGCCTCCTTGGGATTCTCACGGTCAATTGCAATGGGTTTGAGCAGCCGGATTGCCCATCCAAAGAACGGCACGTTGAGCAGTTCGCGCTTGAGCACCTGACTCAATGGTTCGAAGTAAGCCGAAAGGAAAAACGTTTCCCAGGTGCTCTGGTGCTTGGACAGAATCACGCAGGGCTTCTCCGGCACGTTTTCCGCACCGCTCACCTCATAACGCAGACCGATAACGGTCTTGGCTAACCAGACGGCGCTGCGGCACCAGGTTTGGACCACGAAACGGTAGCGTGTGCGGAATGACATGAAGGGTGCGAAAACCAGGCTGACCAAACACCAGGCAAACGCTGTGAATGACAGCAACAGGTAGAACAGCACGATGCGAATCGGCAGCAAGGCGCTCATCGTTTCGCTCCCAACAGATGATCGACCACGGCAGCCAGGTCATCGAACACTTGGGTGCCAGGTGGCAGCGTACCGTCTGAAGCTTTCAAGCCTTTTCCGGTGCGAACCAGATAAGGCAGGCCGCCAAGACGCATGCCAGCAACCAGATCGCGTTGACTGTCACCTACCACCGGAACGCCCTTGAGATCGTCCAGATGGAAGTGTTCTGCGATCTGCTGGAACAAGCCGGGCAGCGGTTTGCGGCAATCACAACCATCGTCGGGACCATGCGGACAGTGCACGATCAAGTCGACGCGACCACCCTCTTCCATTGCTAGCTGCTGCATCTTGAAATGCATGTCGCCGAGCGTAGTAGCGTCAAACAGACCTCGGGCAAGGCCCGACTGGTTGGTGGCGACTGCCACTGTCCAGCCGGCCTTGCACAGCCGCGCGATCGCCTGGATCGAGCCTGGAATCGGAATCCATTCACCCAGACTCTTTACATAGGCGTCAGAGTCCTCGTTGATCACGCCGTCGCGATCCAGCACGATCAGCTTCACCGGCTTAGCCAAGTGCGGAAATATCGGCAACGCCAAGGAACAATCCTCTCAACCGGGCAAGCAAGGCATAGCGGTTGGCGCGGACCGAAGCGTCTTCGGCGTTGACCAGTACCGCCTCGAAGAAGGCATCCACCGGACCGCGCAGGTGCGCCAGACGCTCAAGCGCCTCGCGATACTGTCGATCCGCAGCCAGAGGCTGCACGGCTTGCTCGGCCTGCTGCAGCGCAGAATACAAAGAGAACTCGGTAGCGCTGTCGAAGTAACGGGGCTCGACGGTGGCTGGCAGCTTCGCCTCGAACTTGCTCAACAGATTCGAGACGCGCTTGTTCGCTGCAGCCAAGGCCTCGGCCTCCGGCAGATTGCGGAACGCCTGTACGGCTTGCACGCGCTGATCGAAGTCGAGGGCCGAGCCCGGCTGAACGGCACGAACCGCCAGATAGGATGCCACCTCGACGCCTTCATCCTCATACCGTGCACGCAGGCGATCAAAGATGAATTCGAGAACCTGATCGGCCAGGCCCTCGGTTTTCACTTGGCCAGCGAACTGACTGATGGAAAAGCGCACCGCGGCGACCAGATCAAGATCCAGGCGCTTCTCGATCAGGATGCGCAGGATGCCCAAAGCCGCGCGGCGAAGTGCGTAGGGATCCTTGCTGCCTGTGGGAAGCATGCCGATGCCAAAGATGCCTACCAGGGTGTCGAGCTTGTCGGCTACAGCCAGGATGGCGCCTGTATGGGTGCTGGGTAGCTCTGCACCGGCACCGCGGGGCATGTATTGTTCATTCAGTGCCAAGGCGACGTCGCTGGGTTCACCATCGTTGACAGCGTAGTAGTAACCCGCGATGCCCTGCATTTCGGGAAATTCGGCCACCATTTCGGTAGCCAGGTCGCATTTGCTCAGCAGGCCCGCGCGTGCGGCCCACTGCGCATTGCCTTCGGTGCGTTCGGCGATAAACGCGGACAGCTTGGAGACGCGCACTGCTTTGTCGTAGACAGTCCCGAGTTGAGCCTGGAAGACCACGTTTTTCAGGCGTTCATTGAAGCTGTCGAGCGCTTGTTTCTTGTCCTGCTTGAAGAAGAACTCGGCGTCGGTGAGGCGCGGGCGCACCACCTTCTCGTTACCTGCAACGATCTGAGCCGGATCCTTGGATTCAACGTTCGCAACCGTGATGAAGCGCGGAAGCAGCTTGCCGTTGGCGTCCAGCAGGCAGAAATACTTCTGGTTGTCCTGCATTGTGGTGATCAAAGCTTCCTGCGGCACTTCCAGGAAGCGTTCTTCAAAGGAACACACCAGCGGCACAGGCCACTCGACCAGCGCAGTCACCTCGTCCAGCAGCGCTGGTGGCACGATGGCGCGGCCGCTCTGCTCGCTGGCCAGCTGCTCGACCCGCTTGGCGATCAGCTCGCGACGCTCAGCAAAATCGGCGATGACGTAAGCGCCGCGCAGGTCTTCAAGATAGCTCGCTGGCTTGGAAATGCGGACCGGGTTCGGGCTGTGAAAGCGATGCCCGCGCGATTCGCGACCGGCGCGTTGCGTAAGGATAGTGCAATCGATGACCTGATCACCGAACAGCATGACCAGCCACTGCGTCGGCCGGACGAATTCTTCCCTAAGCGAGGCCCAGCGCATGCGCTTGGGGATCGGCAACTCATTGAGCGATGTTTCGACGATAGCCGGAAGCAGCTCGGAGGTTGCCTGGCCGGGTATCGAACGGCTGTATCTAAGTTTCGGGCCGCTGCGGTCGATTTCTGCCAGATCAACGCCGCATTTGCGAGCAAAGCCCAAGGCTGCCTGGGTCGGCTCGCCTTCTGCGTCGAAGGCCGCCTGCAGAGGCGGCCCGTCGAGGTTGGTGCTGCGGTCAGGCTGTTCGGTGTCGAGCTGCTCGATCAATACCGCCAGACGCCGAGGGGCGGCGAAGGCCTGCACCCGACCATGCTTGAGGCCGGCGTCCTTCAAGCCCTTCTCGATGCCTGCGCAGAACGCGTCGGACAGTTTGCCCAGGGCCTTGGGCGGCAGCTCTTCGGTGCCGAGCTCGACCAGGAAATCCAGTGCACTCATTCTGCTGCCTCCAACTTGGCCAGTACTTCGTCACGCAGGTCCGGGGTGGCCATGGGAAAGCCGAGTTTGGCGCGCGCCTGCAAATAGCTCTGCGCGACCGAGCGAGCCAGCGCCCGCACACGCAGTATGTACTGCTGCCGTGCGGTGACCGAGATTGCCCGGCGGGCATCCAGCAGGTTGAAGGTGTGAGAGGCCTTAAGCACCATTTCATAGGTGGGTAACGGCAGCTCCAGTTCGATCAACCGGTTGGCTTCCGATTCGTAGAAGTCGAAGAGTTCGAACAGCTTTTCCACATTGGCGTGTTCGAAGTTGTAGGTGGACTGCTCCACCTCGTTCTGATGAAACACATCGCCGTAGGTGACGGTGCCAAACGGGCCGTCCGTCCAGATCAGGTCATAAACCGAATCAACGCCTTGCAGGTACATGGCCAGTCGCTCGAGGCCGTAGGTAATCTCGCCGGTCACCGGATAGCACTCGATGCCGCCTACTTGCTGGAAGTAGGTGAACTGAGTGACTTCCATGCCGTTGAGCCATATCTCCCAGCCCAGACCCCAGGCGCCCAATGTCGGGGATTCCCAGTTGTCTTCGACGAAGCGAATATCGTGGACCAGCGGGTCGACCCCGATGGCCTTGAGCGAACCGAGGTACAACTCCTGGAAGTTCTCCGGGTTCGGCTTGAGGACCACCTGGAACTGGTAGTAATGCTGCAGGCGGTTCGGGTTTTCGCCATAGCGGCCGTCGGTGGGCCGGCGCGAAGGCTGCACATAGGCAGCGTTCCAGGTCTCGGGACCGATCGCGCGCAGGAAGGTGGCGGTATGAAAGGTACCGGCGCCGACTTCCATGTCATAGGGTTGCAGAACGACACACCCCTGCTCTGCCCAGTAGTTTTGCAGGGCAAGGATCAGGTCTTGGAAGGTGCGCACGGCAGGCGTAGGCTGAGTCAAAATTTCACCTGTGCTGGCTTCGACAGAAAGCCTCGGAGTATACCCGATAACGGCTCGAACCCGTGGCGACGGGTGCTCTACGGCGTATCGCCACTCCCATTTTCCGATCTGCCATTCGCCTCGTTCAAGGACTTGAAAACATGCCGCGTTGCGCCTGGTGCAATGACGACCCTTTGTACATCGAATACCACGACCGCGAGTGGGGCGTGCCTTCCCGTGATCCCCAGGTCCTCTTCGAATTTCTCATCCTCGAAGGTGCACAGGCAGGGCTGTCCTGGATCACGGTATTACGCAAGCGAGAGCGCTATCGCCAAGTGCTGTTCGGCTTCGATCCAAAGCGTCTGGCACAGATGACCGATGCCGAAATCGACGAACGCATGCTCGACGCCGGCATCATCCGCAACCGTCGAAAACTGGAAGCCGCACGGTGCAATGCGCAGCGCTGGCTCGAGCTGGAAGATCCGGCCGGTTGGTTGTGGTCCTTTGTGGGTGGCGAACCGAAGATCAACCATTTCGACTCGATCAGCCAGGTTCCGGCAGTAACCGCCGAAGCGGAGGCGATGAGCCGTGCATTGAAGAAGGCCGGGTTCAGCTTTGTCGGGCCGACCATCTGTTACGCCTTTATGCAGGCGTGCGGCATGGTCATGGACCACACCACGGACTGCGATCAATACCCGGCACTGGCAACAACCGCGAGCAACGCCTGACGTGACGGCTTCAGGAGTTGCCAACGGCACGAAGCAGTTACACTAGCGTCTTTGATTTTTCGGGAGAGATCCTTGGACAAGCTCAAAGGTGCGCTGGTGGTCGGCTTTCTGCGCCTGTTCGCCCTACTCCCCTGGCGCGCGGTTCAGGGGTCGGGTCGCTTCATTGGCTGGTTAATGTGGAAGCTACCCAACCGCTCTCGCGAAGTCGCTCGGATCAATCTTTCCAACTGCTTTCCAGAACTCCAGGCTGCCGAACGGGAGCGCTTGCTCGGACAAAGCCTGCAGCAGATCGGCATGGCTTTTACTGAGAGTGCCTGCGCCTGGATCTGGCCAGCAGACAAGACGCTGCGTCTGGTCAAGGAAGTCCAGGGCCTTGAGGTCCTGGAGCAGGCGCTGGCTTCAGGCAAGGGTGTGGTGGGCATCACCAGTCATCTCGGCAACTGGGAAGTGCTCAATCACTTCTACTGCGCACAGTGCAAACCGATCATTTTTTATCGCCCACCAAAGCTCAAGGCGGTCGATGATCTTCTGCAACGCCAGCGTGTCCAGCTGGGCAACAAGGTCGCACCCTCGACTCGCGAAGGCATCATCAGTGTCATCAAGGAAGTCCGTAAGGGCGGCGCCGTGGGTATCCCGGCGGATCCGGAACCCAGCGAAGGCGCTGGCGTGTTCGTGCCGTTCCTCGGCACGCAAGCGCTGACGAGCAAGTTCGTGCCCGGCATGCTCACGGGCGGCAAGGCTGTGGGCGTGTTTCTTCATGCGTTGCGCTTGGATGACGGTTCGGGCTACAAGGTGATCCTCGAGGCGGCGCCGCCTGCCATGTACGACGAGGATGTCGAGGTCGCGGTGGCGGCCATGAGCGGCGTCATCGAGCGCTATGTGCGTAACTGGCCGAGCCAGTACATGTGGACCATGAAGCGCTTCAAAAAGCGACCCGCCGGCGAAAAACGCTGGTATTAACGACAGCTCATCCAGCAAAGGGACTTCAATGAGCAACCCGAATCAGCGACAGCATCCACGCGCACCGATGAAGTGCCGCATCCGCATCACCCATGAGTCATTTGGCGAAGTGTTCGCGCACACCCGCGATCTCTCCGATGGCGGCGTGTATGTCAAACACCCGCAGCTGACCGAGCTGCAGCCGGGCATGACGGTCAGCGGGCAGGTTCAGGATCTCCCGATTCCCGCGCCGGTGCTGCAAATGGAAGTGATGCGGGTCGATGCCGAAGGTGTTGGGCTGCGCTTCGTCCAGCAAGAAGACTGATTCAGCCGCCCGCCCAGGCTCGAGCGGCTGGCGCTAGCTGCCGGCCGGTTTGTTGAGTTTGCGAAGAAACACGTTCATTTCTTTCTCGGCCTGCTTGTCGCCATGCGCTTGCGCCGCGAGCAGGCCTTGTTCCCAGGCGCGCCTCGCGCCGTCTAGATCTCCACTGGCCTGTCGTGCCTTGCCGAGCAGTTTCCAGGCGGCAGAGTAGTTCGGATCCTGTTCGACGCTGCGTTGCAGGTGAATCGCGGCTTCTGCAGCGTCACCAGCGTCCAGATAGCCCTTGCCCAGCCCGAAGCGCAGCATGGGGTTGTCCATGCCCTTGGCCAGCATCTTCTGCAGTGATTCGATCATCGCACTCCCCTGGAAATTCAAACCTGCGGTAGCCGCCGAAGCAGTGGCGTACTCGCACCACCAGCCTAGCTCGCCTGGGTGACTGCGCTGAGAAATTCCTGCGTGCGCGTCTCCTGGGGATTGCCGAACAGCTCGTCCGGGGTGCCCTGTTCGTGGATCCGGCCCTCGTTGAAGAAGCATACACGGTCGGCGAATTCCCGCGCGAAACCCATCTGGTGAGTGACCATCAGCATAGTCAGGCTGTGCGCATCACCCAGACGCCGGATGACGTTGAGAACTTCGCCGCAGAGTTCCGGATCCAGCGCAGAGGTCACTTCGTCGAACAGCATGACCTTGGGCCGCATCGCCAAGGCTCGGGCAATGGCTACGCGCTGTTGCTGACCACCTGACAGTTGCGAGGGGTAATGGTCGAGTTTGTCTTCCAGACCGACCATGGCCAGCAGCTCTTCGGCACGCTCGCGGGCTTCCTTTTTTGACAGTCCTAGCACCTGCACCGGTGCTTCCATCACGTTCTGCCGGGTGCTCATGTGCGGGAACAGATTGAAGCTCTGGAACACCATGCCCACCTTGCCGCGGACGCGCCGCAGGTGCCGTGCATTGGCGCGCACCAGATTGCCTTGGGCATCCGGCATGTGGGTCAGCGGTTCGTCATCGACCATGATCACGCCTTCGTCGATATCTTCCAGGGTCATCAGCGCCCGTAAAAGCGTGGACTTACCGGATCCACTGGGGCCGATGATGGCGACCTTCTCTCCGGTTCGTACATCAAGGTCGAGATGATTGAGCACGGTCAGATCGCCGAAGTGTTTGCTCACATCGCGAAACTGCACCATCAGCTCCGGCTCGTTGGCGGTGCCGGCTGAGTTCTGTGTGTCGCCGGCAGGCATCGATACGTTCATCGCGCAAGCTCCATACGGTTTTCCAGTCGGCGTACGAACCAGGCAAGGCCGAGACTGAGAATGAGGAAGAACAGGCCGACCATGGTGATCGGTTCAAGGTAACGGAAGTGTTCCGAGCCGATGTTCTTGGCCCGCTGCATGATCTCCACCACCGTGATGGCGGAAAGCACGGGCGTGTCCTTGAGCATCGAAATCATGTAGTTACCCAGCGCCGGGAGAATCGGTCGCAACGCTTGCGGCAGGATTACCTTGCGGTAGGCGTTGAGCGGCTTCATGTTAAGTGCGGTGACTGCCTCCCATTGCGCACGCGGCACCGCATCGAGCCCGGCGCGGTAGACCTCGGCGGTGTAGCAGGCGTAGTGCAGCGCGATACCAAAGATGCCCGCCTGCAGTGCGGACAGGTTGAAACCGTAGTTGGGCAGGACGAAAAACAGGAAATACACCTGAATCAGCAGCGGTGTGCTGCGGACGAACTCGATCAGACCTGTCATTGGCCAGGACAACCAGCGATGGCGGCTGCGACGCCCTACTGCCAGGAACAGCCCCAGCACGATGGCGATGGAAAACCCGGCGATGGTGATGCCGATGGTTTTCAGTGAGGCATCAAGCAACCTGGGCAGAATCTCCCAGGCAAATTCCCAATCGAAGAAATTCATGACATGCCTCCTCGCATGCGGCCGCGCGCCAGTCGCCGCTCAAGGGTGCGCATGGAAAAGTTGATGATCTGTGCGAGCACGAAGTACATCACCAGTGCCAGGCCGAAGATTTCCAGTGTCATCAGGGTGGCCTGATCAAGCTGGCGAGCCCGGAAGGCCAGATCGGACAGGGTGATCAGGGACACCAGCGAGGTGTTTTTCAGCAGTTCGATCAGCAGGTTGGTGCCGGGCGGGATAGCGGCCAGCAACGCCTGCGGAAGGATGACCCGACGCAGGCGCTGGCCGGCGGTCATGTTCAGCGCCTGGCAGGCCTCGTACTGACCTTCGTGCACCGAGCGAATGGCGCCACGCAGTACCTCGGCACCATAGGAGCCGATGTTCAGACCGAGTCCGATCACGGCAACATTGAACGCGCTCATGGCGATATTGAACGGCGGCATCGGCAGGACAAAGTACAGCCAGAACAGCTGCACAAGCAGCGAACTGCCGCGGAAGACTTCGATGTAGACGATGGCCAGCCAGCGCAGCGGCTTGATTGGCGACAGTCGACCCAGAGCGCCGATCAGCGCGGCGACAATTGCCAGCAGGGAGCCGAAAAAGGTGATCTGTACGGTCACCCAGGCCCCTTGCAGCAGGAGGGGGAGGAGTTCGGTCATCTTGGATTTCCAGTGGCCGGCGCGGCAGTAGCCGCTGAGAAGACAAGCGGCTCGCGAAGCTTGGCTGCGTGAGAGCGGTGACAGTCTTGCCTGCCAGCGTCCAGCAACGGGCAAAGGGCAGCAGCCAGCCGGGAGTGGCCATATCGCATGGGTGCGACAGGGTCGGGAGCAGGTGGCGGAGCAATGAAAAGGCTATTCACAGAGGAAAGTCCGGTGCGGCAGCCAGGCTGCCGTACCGGCTCCATTGATCAGGCGCTACACAACTCTTCGGCGGTCTTGTCGGTGATGTTCGAGCGGTCGAAGCCGAAGGGCTCGACGGTCTTAAGGTGCTCTTCGCTGCCGAGCCATTTCTTCAGTTCGGCGTTGACTGCATCACGCAGCGCCTTGTCTTCCGGGCGGAACGCCAGGGCGCCATAACCGGTGTTGGCCGGATCGTCCTTGAAGTTGTCGGTGGCTTCGACCTGATCCCCTGCCTTCTCGGCCAGGCCACGCATGGTCAGCTGAGTACCCACGGCTGCATCGGCGCGGCCGGTGCGCACGGCCTGCAGTTGTGAGGTGGTGTCAGGCACCTGAACGATCTGCGAATCCTTGATGCCGGCCTTGCGGGCGTAATTGAGATTGACGGTGCCGGACATGATGGCCAGCTTGATCGACTCATCCTTGGCGATGTCTTCGTAGCTCTGCAACTGCTTGGGGTTACCGGCCTTGACCAACAGGGTGTCCTGCAACTGGTAGTGCGGATCGGTAAACAACACCTGCTTGCAGCGCTCGGGTGTGATGTACATGCCGGCCGCGATCAGGTCGAAACGGCTTGCGCGCAGCCCAGGGATCAGGGAGCCCCATTCCGTAAGCACGGGTTTGATGGTTTCGACGCCCATTGCCTGGAAAATCTTCTCGACGATCTCAGGGGATTCGCCGGTGACGCTGCCGTCAGTGTCGGTGTAGGCGAAGGGGGTCTCGTTGGCGTAGCCGATACGGACGCTGCTCTTGGCTTTGATGTCGCCGAGAGTATCGGCCTGGGCCAGGCCACCGATGGATAGGCCGGTCACTACGGCGGAGGCCAGCAAAAGTTTGCCGAAACGGAAAGGACGTGCGCGATTCATCGTGAATTCTCCTGTGCTTTTTATCGTTCGCGGGCCGAGACCTGCAGTTCAGAGGGCAGCTTCAAGAGCATCAGGACAGGGCATTCCCTGCCTCAACGCGGCTTTCGACCCCTTCTTCTGCCAGAGGGTGCGCCGCGTTTCGCTGCCTGAGCATACAAAAGCGGTTTTCCTCATGGGATTGCACTAGGACAATTGCATGACATTGCCCTTCAGCCGATCCTGTTGGCTCGACGGAGGTGGAACGTCATGCACAACTGGAAAGACGCCTTGCTCGCCGCGCATGGCGGCGGATCGAAGTACAAGCTGCTGGTCACAGCCATCGCGACCGATATCGAGCGGGGTGAGCTGGAGGATGGCCAACGACTCCCAACGCAACGGCTGCTGGCCGAGCAGCTGGACATTAGCGTGCAGACGGTGACCAACGCCTACAAGGAACTGGAGCGCCAGGGCTGGGTGCGCTGCGAGGTCGGACGCGGCAGCTTTGTCAGTCGGCGTATCAGTGAGCGGGTCGCCACCTCCATGCTCGACCGCGGCGAACATTCGCTGCTCGACTTCTCCACGGCGCGCATCGTTCGCAACGAGCGCCATGACCGCTACTGGCGGCAGGCTTGCGCAGAACTGGCTGCCGAGCACGAACAGCCATGGATTCATGCCTGCCGGCCGATTGCCGGCTTTGAACATCACCGTGAAGCCGGGGTGCAGTGGCTCGCCGGCCTGGGCCTGTGTGTTGAACCACAGGATCTGCTGCTGACCAATGGCGCTTCCCAGGCGATCTTTCTTGCCCTTGCCTCGTTGGCCGGCCCCGATGACCTGGTGCTCTGTGAAAACTGTACGGATCACGGCGTGATCGGTACCGCGCAGGTGTTGGGCTTTAAGCTTCAGGGCGTAGAGGCTGACCGCGACGGCCTCGATCCGGAGCATTTCGAAGACATTTGTGCCAACGAACGGGTCACCGCGTTGGTCTGCACGCCGAATCTGAACAACCCCACCAGCAGCCTGATGCCAGACAGCCGTCGGCGAGAAATTGCCGAGATCGCGCGTCGTTACGGTGTCTACGTGATCGAAGACGATGTGTACGGCCCCTTGCTCGGTAACGAACGGCCGGCGCCACCGCTGAGCCACTATCTGCCGGAGCTGGCCTTTTATTGCACCAGTCTGACCAAGTCCGTACTGACAGGCTTGCGCCTCGGCTACCTGGCGATGCCTCGGCGGTTGGCGTTGCGCACCGAGAGCATTTTCAGGGTGAACAGCTGGATGGCAGCGCCCCTGCTTGGCGAGATCGCGACGCGCTGGATCGAGCGTGGCCGCGCCGAGGAACTGGTGAGCCTGCAGCGGGAGCTGATCGCGGCTCGGCAGGCTGCGGTGACCGCCGAGCTGGGCGATTACCTGCGCGGCAGCCATCCGGCTTCGCTCAGTGCCTGGCTGGATGTTCCCGAGCACTGGGATCTCGACGCCCTGCAGCACGAGTTGCGCGCGCGCGGTATAGCGCTGACGCTGCCTGATCCTTTCCTTCCGCCCGGCAGCCCGAGGCCCAGAGCAATGCGCCTGTGCATCGGCGCTGAGTGCAGCGATCAGCGCCTGCGTACAGGCCTGGCAAACATCCGAGACGTCTTCGAGCAGTACCCGGAAATCCATGAATTTCGCGGCGCTCGTTAGTCATTTGGCGGCCTGTCGCGGAGCGCTTTGAGCCACGAATGCTGTTGCCCCTTGGAATAGACGGAGACATATGCATCCGGTCGTTCCGACCGGCGCGCTATCCGCCAGGTCGAAATGACACTAGAATGCGCGCCGCTCGGGCCATGTCGGCGCGGCAATGGGTTCCCTAACCCCATCACCCTAAAAAGGAAATGCCATGTTGCAGCTCCCACCCTCGGTCCGCCGCGCCACGTTGGCCGGTTTGATCGCGTTTCACATCCTCATCATCATCGCCAGCAACTATCTGGTGCAGTTGCCGATCACCTTGTTCGGCTGGCACACCACCTGGGGCGCGTTCAGTTTTCCGTTCATCTTTCTCGCCACTGACTTGACCGTGCGTCTACTCGGCAAAGGCCCGGCGCGTCGAGTCATCGCGCAGGTGATGGTTCCGGCGCTGGTCGCTTCCTATGTGGTCTCGGTGCTGTTTCACCAGGGCGCGTTTGGCGGGTTCGCGGCGCTGGGCGAATTCAACCTGTTCGTGTTCCGCATCGCGGTCGCCAGCTTCCTTGCCTATGCGTTCGGCCAGATTCTCGACATTCAGGTGTTCGACCGGCTGCGCCGCTTGCGCCAGTGGTGGATCGCGCCAAGCGCTTCGACCATCTTCGGCAACCTGCTGGACACCTTCCTGTTCTTCTCCATCGCCTTCTGGCACAGCGACGATCCCTTCATGGCGGCGAACTGGGTGGAAATCGCCAGCGTCGATTACGTCATCAAGCTGATCATCAGCCTGGCGCTGTTCGTTCCGCTCTACGGCATGCTGCTGAACGCCATCGTGCGTCTGCTGCCCGGCCAGCGGGCTGCCACAGTCTAAGAAGTAGATCGCCCCCGCTGCCGCTCGGCCTGTGAGGTTTGGCCGAGCGGGCAGCGCATCACCGGCTGACCCTCAGAAGAAGGTAAGCCCCGCCTGGAACAGGCGTTCCACGTCTCGGATATGCTTCTTGTCGACCAGGAAGAGGATCACGTGGTCGCCTGATTCGATGACCGTATTGTCATGGGCGATCAGCACTTCTTCGTCACGGATCACCGCACCGATGGTGGTGCCGGGCGGCAGGGCGATCTTGCCGATGGCCCGGCCGACCACCTTGCTCGAACGGGAGTCGCCGTGGGCGATCACCTCGATGGCCTCGGCGGCACCACGGCGCAAGGAGTGAGCGCTGACGATATCGCCGCGGCGCACGTGGGTCAGCAGGGTGCCGATGGTGGCCAGTTGCGGGCTGATGGCAATGTCGATTTCGCCGCCCTGAACCAGGTCCACATAGGCCGGGTTGTTGATGATGCACATCACCTTGCGCGCACCCAGGCGCTTGGCCAGCAGCGAGGACATGATGTTGGCTTCGTCGTCGTTGGTCAGTGCGAGGAAGACGTCCGCATCGTTGATGTTCTCTTCCACCAGCAGGTCGCGATCAGAGGCGCTGCCCTGAAGGATGATGGTGCTGTCCAGGGTGTCGGAGAGGTAGCGGCAGCGCGCCGGGTTCATCTCGATGATCTTGACCTGATAGCGGCTCTCGATGGCCTCGGCGAGGCGCTCGCCGATGTGGCCGCCGCCGGCAATGACGATGCGTTTGTAGTTGTCATCCAGCCGGCGCATCTCGCTCATCACTGCACGGATATGCCCGCTCGCGGCGATGAAGAACACCTCATCGTCCGCTTCGATGACCGTGTCGCCCTGCGGCAGGATTGCCTGATTGCGGCGGAAGATCGCTGCCACGCGGGTGTCGACGTTGGGCATGTGTTTGCGGATCTGGCGCAGCTCCTGGCCCACCAGCGGTCCGCCATAGTAGGCGCGTACGGCGACCAGCTGCGCCTTGCCCTCGGCAAAGTCGATCACCTGCAGCGAGCCGGGGTGTTCGATCAGGCGCTTGATGTAGTTGGTCACCACCTGCTCGGGGCTGATCAGTACGTCGACCGGAATCGCCTCGTTGCTGAACAGGCCTGAGCGGGTGAGGTACACCGACTCGCGCACCCGCGCAATCTTGGTCGGAGTATGGAACAGGGTGTAAGCGACCTGGCAGGCGACCATGTTGGTCTCGTCGCTGTTGGTGACGGCCACCAGCATGTCGGCATCGTCCGCACCGGCCTGGCGCAGCACCGTGGGGAATGAGCCACGACCGACTACCGTGCGGATGTCCAGGCGGTCGCCGAGGTCGCGCAGGCGATCGACGTCAGTGTCGACCACGGTGATGTCGTTGGCTTCGCTGGCGAGGTTTTCGGCAAGCGTACCGCCCACCTGCCCTGCGCCGAGAATGATGATCTTCACGCGATCGCTCCTGAAAGACGGCTTGTAACCGCCACAGCATGAGGTAGCCGAGACGTTGGCGTCTGGCTCACCTTAGGATTGTCGGCCATTGGGTTGGGCCGCGACTTTAATCAATTTGGCGTAGTAGAAGCCGTCGTGGCCATTGTCCTGAGGCAAAAGCTGACGTCCATGCGGCTGTTCGACGCCGAACCCCTTGGGCAGGTCCAGTTCGCGGGCGCCGGGTGTGCGCGTGAGAAAGGCTTCGATCACCTCGCGGTTTTCGGTCGGCAGTACCGAACAGGTGGCATACAGCAGAACCCCGCCGACAGCCAGGGTCGGCCATAGCGCGTCGAGCAGCTCGCCCTGCAGCGCCGCCAGGGGGGCGATGTCGTCGGCCTGGCGCGCCAGCTTGATATCGGGATGCCGACGGATGACACCGGTGGCCGAGCACGGTGCGTCGAGCAGGATTCGCTGAAAGAGTTGGCCATCCCACCAAGCGTCGGTGGCGCGGGCGTCGGCAGCCACCAGCGTGGCGTCGAGCTGCAGGCGATCGAGGTTTTCCTGCACACGCTGCAAGCGCTTCGGCTCAAGGTCCAGGGCGATGACTTCAGCCAGCGCAGGTTCGCGTTCGAGGATGTGGCAGGTCTTGCCGCCCGGGGCGCAGCAGGCATCCAGCACCCGCTGGCCGGGAGCCAGATCGAGCAGGCTGGCGGCCAGCTGCGCGGCTTCGTCCTGTACGCTGATGCGCCCCTCGGCAAAGCCCGGCAGTTGCGTGACATCGCAGGCCGCGGCGAGTCGAATGCCGTCTTCGCTGTGGCTGCAGGGGAACGCTTCGATGCCGGCGTCCTGCAGTTCCGCGAGATAGGTGTCGCGCCCGACCTGGCAATGGTTGACCCGCAATATCATCGGCGGATGCAGGTTGTTTGCGGTACAGATCGCCTCCCAATGTTCCGGCCAATGAGCCTTGAGCGACTTCTGCAGCCAGCGCGGGTGGGCAAAGCGAATCACCGGGTCACGTTCGAGCTCGGCGAACAGCGCTTCGCCGTCACGCTGGGCGTTGCGCAACACGGCGTTGAGCAGCCCTTTTGCCCAGGGCTTCTTCAGCTTCTCCGCGCAGCCCACGGTTTCACCAATGGCGGCATGCGGCGGAATCCGGGTGTAGAACAGCTGGTACAGCCCGACCAGCAGCAAGGCCTCGACATCGCGATCCGCTGCCTTGAATGGCTTTTGCAGCAATCGCTCGGCAAGACCGGATAGACGCGGCTGCCAGCGGGCGGTGCCGAACGCCAGCTCCTGGGTCAGGCCACGATCACGCGCGTCCACCTTGGCCAGTACATCGGGCAGGCTGCTGTTCAGCGAGGCTTTGCCGGACAGCACCACGGCCAATGCGCGGGCAGCGGCGAGACGCGGGTTCATCGACATTATTCGAACACCTTGCCGACAGCGAACTGTTCACGGCGGCTGTTGAACAGGTCGCTGACGGCGAGCGCCTTGCCGCCCGGGAGTTGCAGGCGAGTGAGCATCAGCGAACCCTCGGCACAAGCGACCTCCAGGCCGTCCTTGCTGGCCTCGATGATCTGCCCAGGCGTGCCCTGCCCTGCGGATGCACGCGCAGCATGAATTTTCACCGCAGCGCCGTCGAGGCTGCTGTGGCAGGTCGGCCAGGGATTGAATGCCCGCACGAGCCGCTCAAGCTCAACCGCTGGTCGCTTCCAGTCGAGCCGTGCTTCGTTCTTGTTCAGCTTGTGCGCATAGGTGGCCAGATTGTCGTCCTGAACCTCACCAACGAGCGTGCCGGCTTCCAGCGCAGTGACTGCATCGATCACGGCCTGCGAACCGAGGTCGGCCAGGCGATCATGCAGGGTGCCACCGGTATCCTCCGCTGTGATCGGTGTGCGGACCTTGAGCAGCATCGGCCCGGTGTCCAGCCCCGCTTCCATCTGCATGACGGTCACGCCAGATTCGGTATCACCTGCTTCGATAGCCCGCTGAATCGGCGCCGCGCCTCGCCAGCGTGGCAGCAGCGAGGCATGGCTGTTGATGCAGCCCAGGCGCGGCATATCCAGCACGGCTTGCGGCAGGATCAAGCCGTAGGCGACCACGACCATGAGGTCCGCCTGCAAGTCGGCCAGCTCCGCCTGCGCAGCTGGGTCACGCAGGCTCTGGGGCTGATACACCGGAATCTCATGCTGCAGCGCGAGCTGCTTGACGGGGCTGGGCATCAGTCTCTGGCCACGGCCCGCCGGGCGATCCGGCTGCGTATACACCGCCACGACCTGACGCTTGGCGTCGATCAAGGCTTGTAGATGCTGAGCGGCGAATTCCGGCGTGCCGGCGAAAACGATGCGCATAGAAGGACTCTTCAATGAAAAAGGCTTGCTGCAGGCTGCATGAAAACTACTGCGCTCGGTCATGCTGCGTTAAAAAAAGCCTCAAAATGCTCATTTACAACTCGTAAACTGCGCTTTTTCGCCTGTTTTTGCGGGGACGCCTAGTCCTTGCCTGACCTTCGCTCGCTACGTTTTCAAGCAGCTTGCCGCTGCAAGCCTTTGGGGTGGGAGATCAAGCCTGCTGACGGTGAAGCTTTTCCAGCTTCTTCTTGATCCGGTCGCGCTTGAGATTGGACAGGTAGTCGACGAACAGCTTGCCGTTGAGGTGATCGCATTCGTGCTGGATGCAGACCGCGAGCAGGCCTTCGGCGATCAGCTCATAGGGCTGGCCGTCGCGGTCCAGCGCCTTGATCTTCACCTTCTGTGGCCGGTCTACGTTTTCGTAGAAGCCGGGCACCGACAGGCATCCTTCCTGATACTGCTCCATTTCGTCGGTGAGAAACTCGAACTCGGGATTGATGAAGACCCGTGGATCGGTCTTGTCCTCGGACAGGTCCATCACTACGACCCGCTTGTGCACGTTGACCTGCGTCGCGGCCAGGCCGATGCCGGGTGCGTCGTACATGGTCTCGAACATGTCGTCGATCAACTGACGAATGCCGTCATCGACCACGTCCACCGGTTTGGCGATGGTGCGCAGGCGTGGATCGGGAAATTCTAGGATGTTCAGGATTGCCATATGCGTTTGTGATGCACTTATGGAATAAAGTCAAAAGCCGCTGCTAAGATGCCGAGCAGCTTGTAAACGGCTTAACGCCGCTTTCCACAAGGGTTACTGCGGCGCTAGGGCGCTTTACGTGAAGGCACATCATAAAGGGATTCACCACATGAGGAAATCACTACTCGCCCTGCTGTTGGTGGCGGTTGGCGGCATGGCACACGCCGCTGTACAGCTCAAGGATGACCATCCGGAGCAGTACACCGTAGTGAAAGGCGACACACTCTGGGACATTTCTGGTCGCTTTCTCAGCGAGCCCTGGAAGTGGCCCGAACTCTGGCACGCCAATCCGCAGGTCGAAAATCCGCACCTGATCTATCCTGGCGACAGCCTCAGCCTTGTCTACATCGAAGGCCAACCGCGCCTCATGCTCAACCGTGGCGCGTCGCGCGGAACGATCAAGCTCTCCCCCACCGTTCGTAGCACGCCAATGGCCGAGGCCATCAGCACCATTCCCCTGGAAGCCATCAACAGTTTCCTGCTGAGTAACCGCATTGTCGACAGCGCCGCTGAATTCGAGGCCGCGCCCTACATTGTCGCCGGCAATGCCGAGCGCGTGATCAGTGGCTCTGGAGACCGCGTCTACGGCCGCGGCGAATTCCAGGATGACATCGGTATCTACGGCATCTTCCGTCAGGGCAAGACCTACGTGGACCCGGAGACCGGGGAATTCCTCGGTATTAACGCCGACGATGTAGGCACTGCCGAGCTTCTCGACATGGAGGGAGACATTGCAACCCTGATGCTCACCCGGGTTACCCAGGAAGCGCGTATCGGCGACCGTCTGTTCCCCAGCGAAGAGCGTGCGATTAATTCGACCTTCATGCCGAGCGAGCCGAAAGAAGAGATCAACGGTGTGATTCTGGATGTACCGCGCGGCGTGACCCAGATCGGTCAGTTCGATGTGGTCACCCTGAACCGCGGGGCGCGTGACGGGCTGAACGTCGGCAACGTGCTGGCGGTGTACAAGACCGGAGAAACCGTCCGCGACCGGGTCACCGGTGAAAACGTGAAGATCCCGGACGAGCGTTCCGGCCTGCTGATGGTGTTCCGCACCTACGACAAGCTCAGCTATGGCCTGGTCCTGCAGGCGACTCGCTCACTGGCGGTGATGGACAAGGTCCGCAACCCCTGATACCCCCAAGCCCCGCATCGCGGGGCTTGTCATTTCTGCTGAACAAGCACCGCACGGATGCGGTGCCAAGAGACAAGGACTGTTCTCATGCCTTCGATATCCCCTGCCGAACTGGAAGCGCGCCTGCGCCTGCACGTGTTGCCGGAATTGGGCCCGCGTCGCCTGCGTAAGTTGCTCAGCGCGTTTCCTGATGCGTCTTCAGCACTCAGTGCGCCTGCATCCGCTTGGCGCTCGCTGGGTTTACCGGCGGGTTGTGCCGAAGCCAGGCGCAGCCCGGCAATTCGTGAGCGAGCCGCTGCCAGCCTCAAGTGGCTGGAAGCGCCGGCGCGACATCTGCTGATGTGGGATGCCCCGGCTTATCCCGGTTTGCTGGAAGAGCTGCCGGACGCTCCGCCGCTGCTGTTCATCGAAGGTGATCCAAGCCTTTTGGAGCGACCGCAGCTGGCCATGGTCGGAAGCCGACGCGCTTCACGGCCGGGACTGGATAACGCCACCGCCTTTGCTCGCAGTTTGGCGCGCGGTGGTTTTGTGATCACCAGCGGTCTAGCGCTGGGTATTGATGGTGCGGCTCATCAAGGCGCACTGGACGTCGGCGGCAAGACCATCGCCGTACTGGGTACCGGGCTCGAGCAACTGTATCCGCGCCGCCATCTGGGGCTGGCTGCACGCATCGTTGAAGGCGGTGGTGCGCTGGTATCCGAGTTACCGCTCGATTGCCCGCCGCAGGCCGCCAACTTTCCACGTCGCAATCGCATCATCAGCGGCTTGTCGTTGGGTGTGCTGGTGGTCGAGGCAAGCCCTTCGAGCGGCTCGCTGATCACCGCCCGTCTGGCTGCCGAGCAAGGCCGTGAGGTCTATGCGATTCCCGGCTCGATCCACCATCCGGGCGCTCGAGGCTGTCATCAGCTGATTCGCCAGGGCGCGGCGCTGGTGGAAAGTGTCGAAGATGTGCTGCAAGCCTTGCGCGGCTGGCAGCAAGGCCCGGCCGCTCCCGAAGCGCAACGATCCGAGCCGATGCATCCTCTAGTCGCCCAGCTGCATGCCGCCCCCATGAGCAGCGAGGCGCTGGCCGGTGCCGTGAACCAGCCTTTGTCGGAAACCCTCGCAGCGCTCACCGAGCTTGAAATCGAGGGCGTGGTTGTTTGCGAGAACGGGCGTTGGATCGCCTGTACGGGTTGAGGCCTGCTGTGCTGCCATCAGCGCTTGGGTACACTTCGCCGATCAGTCTCAGGGGAGTTGGCAATGGTCGGCAATTGGCGTGTTCAGCAGGCGGCGCGAGTCGTCAGGCGTGGCGGAGTAATCGCCTATCCGACCGAGGCAGTGTGGGGGCTGGGCTGCGATCCCTGGGACAGCGATGCGGTACATCGGCTGCTCGCTCTCAAGGAACGGCCAGTGGAGAAAGGACTGATCCTGGTCGCCGATTGCATTGAGCAGTTCGAATTTCTGCTGGACGATCTTCCTGAGCGCTGGCTGGACCGGTTGGTTGGCAGCTGGCCGGGGCCGAATACCTGGCTGGTCCCGCACCGCGACCGTCTGCCTGACTGGATCACCGGCGAGCATGACAGCGTGGCGCTTCGTGTGACCGATCACCCGCTGGTCGCCAGGCTATGCGCCCTGACCGGCCCATTGGTATCCACATCGGCCAACCCGGCCGGCCGACCTTCGGCGCGGTCGCGTCTGCGCGTCGAGCAATACTTCCCTGGCGATCTGGACGGCGTGCTGGGCGGCAGCCTGGGCGGTCGTAAAAACCCCTCCACCATCCGCGACATACGCAACGGCGAGGTGATTCGCGCCTCCTGACGCCGCTGGCGTCAGGGCGTACACGCCGGCCGGCTCAGGGCAGGAGGATGGTTGAGCCGGTTGTCTTGCCTGCAGCGAGCTGGCGCTGTGCCTCGGCTGCGTCGGCGAGTGGGTAGCGTTGGCCGATCTCCACGTTTATTTTTCCGCTGGCGATCATCTCGAACAGCTCGGCCGCCATGTCCCGCAGGCGTTCGGCTGAGGTGGCGTAGCCGGCCAGGGTCGGGCGAGTGACATACAGCGAGCCCTTCTGCGCCAGTACACCGAGGTTGACCCCCGTCACCGCGCCGGAGGCATTGCCGAAGCTGACCAGCAGGCCACGCGGCGCAACACAATCGAGCGAGATGTCCCAGCTGCTCTTGCCCACCGAGTCGTAGACCACCGGACATTTCTGGCCATCGGTCAGCTCCAATACGCGCTGCACCACGTCTTCCTGCGTGCGGTCGATGGTTGCCCAGGCGCCCAGCGACTTGGCGCGCTCAGCCTTTTCCGCCGAGCCAACCACGCCGATCAGTCTGGCGCCGATGGCTTTGGCCCACTGGCAAGCGATCGATCCGACACCGCCCGCCGCCGCATGGAACAGGATGGTTTCACCGGCTTTAAGCGCATAGGTCTGGCGCAGCAGATATTGGGTCGTCAGGCCCTTGAGCATTACCGAGGCGGCTTGTTCGAAGCTCACGCTTTCGGGCAGCTTGACCAGATGCCGCGCTGGCAGGGTGTGGTGTTCACCGTAAGCACCCAGCGGTCCGGTCGCGTAAGCGACACGATCACCTACCGCGAAATCATCGACGCCCTCCCCCAGCGCGTCGACGACGCCAGCACCTTCGGTGCCCAGGCCCGACGGCAGGCTCGGCGGCGCGTAGAGCCCGCTGCGAAAGTAAGTGTCGATGAAGTTCAGGCCGATCGCATGGTTGCGCACGCGGACTTCACCGGCGCCGGGTGCGGCGACCGGGATGTCGACCTGTTCGAGGACTTCAGGACCACCGTGCTGACTGAACTGGATGCGCTGCGACATATCGACTCCTGGCAAATACAAAGGAGTCTATCCAACGCTTCCCGGGCGCGTCCGTCAATTGGCCCGGTGATATGCTTGCCGGCCTTCTGTTTTAGCGCTGCCGCTCTGGGCCCATGCCCGGCGGCAACGCAGCCCACTTGCCAAGGTGAATTCGTGAACGAGCGTACCGAAGCCGTCAAAGCCTACCTGCTCGGTCTGCAGGACCGTATCTGCGTTACCCTTGAGACCGAGGACGGCGGCGCGCGCTTCGCCGAGGATGCCTGGACGCGTCCTGCAGGCGGCGGTGGCCGGACCCGGGTCATCGAAAACGGTGCGCTGATCGAAAAGGGCGGCGTCAACTTCTCCCACGTTCACGGCAGCGGTCTGCCGCCTTCGGCCAGTGCCCATCGTCCGGAACTGGCCGGCCGTGGTTTCGAAGCGCTCGGCGTGTCGCTGGTGATCCATCCGGAGAACCCTTACGTGCCGACCTCCCACGCCAACGTGCGCTTCTTCATTGCCGAAAAGGAAGGTGAGGAGCCGGTCTGGTGGTTTGGTGGCGGCTTCGACCTGACGCCCTACTACGGCAACGAAGAGGATTGCGTGCACTGGCACCGGGTGGCCAGGGATGCCTGCGCGCCGTTCGGTGCCGATGTCTACCCGCGCTACAAGGAATGGTGCGACCACTATTTCCACATCAAGCATCGCAACGAGCCGCGCGGAGTCGGTGGGCTGTTCTTCGATGATCTGAACGAATGGGATTTCGATACCAGCTTTGCCTTCATGCGGGCGGTGGGCGATGCCTACATCGAGGCTTACCTGCCCATCGTCCAGCGTCGCAAGGCGATGCCGTTCGGCGAACGCGAGCGGGCCTTCCAGGAGCTGCGCCGCGGTCGCTATGTGGAATACAACCTGGTGTACGACCGCGGCACCCTGTTCGGTCTGCAATCAGGCGGACGTACCGAGTCGATACTCATGTCGCTGCCGCCGCTGGTGCGCTGGAGCTACGACAAGCATCCCGAGCCCGGCTCGCCGGAGGCGCGCCTGACTGAGTATTTCCTGCAGGATCGAGACTGGCTGGGCGAGCAGCGCTGACACGGCTTTCTCAGGCGCTGCGTCTGCCAGACGCTCACGCGTGACGGGTGCAGAACCTATTTAAAGCGGAGTAATTGTTGATGGACCGCTACGGCGTTTTTGGTAACCCCATCGGGCACAGCAAGTCGCCCCAGATCCACCGGTTGTTTGCCGAACAGACCGGGCAGGATCTCAGCTACGAACCTTTGCTGGCGCCGTTGGATGACTTTCCTGGCTTTGCCAAAGCCTTTTTCGAGACGGGTCTGGGCGCCAACGTCACCGTGCCGTTCAAGGAACAGGCCTACCGCCTAGCCGACAGGCTGAGTGAGCGCGCCCGGCGCGCCGGCGCGGTGAATACCCTGAAAAAGCTCGAAGACGGTACCTTGCTGGGTGACAACACCGACGGTATCGGTCTGGTCCGCGATCTGCAGGAAAACGCTGGCGTCGTCTTGCAAGGCAAGCGGATCCTGCTGCTGGGCGCCGGGGGGGCGGTGCGCGGTGTACTTGAGCCCTTGCTGTCGCAGCGCCCGGCCGCGCTGGTTATCGCCAACCGCACTCTGTCCAAGGCCGAACAGCTGGCGGGTGAATTTGCCGAGCTGGGGCCGGTGAGTGCCAGCGCTTTCGAGGAACTGCAAGGCCCGTTCGATGTGATCATCAATGGCACCTCGGCGAGCCTCGGCGGCGAGCTGCCGCCGTTGGGCGATGACCTGATCAAGCCGGGTGATACCCTCTGCTATGACATGATGTATGGCGCGAAGCCGACGCCTTTTTGCCAATGGGCGGCTGAGCGTGATGCGTCGAATCGGGATGGGCTCGGCATGCTGGTCGAGCAGGCGGCTGCGGCGTTCGAACTCTGGCGAGGTGTGCGGCCGGAATCGGCCACTGTGCTGGCGGCACTGCGTCTTCAGCTCGCTGGCTGAAAGCCAGCGCAATCAGAGGCGGAAATGAATCTGCTCGTGCAGGTGCTGCGGTGTCTCCAGCTCATCGACGATTCCCGCCGCGATACGCCGTAGCTGTACGCGGCGATCGCCGGGGTCGAGGTCGTCAATCACGCTGAAATCCTCGATCGACAGATCGTTGCCATCAGCCTTGGCGTCCACCAGCGTCCATTGCAATGGATGTACAGCGATGCGTTGCAGCGCGGCGGCAACGCTCGGATCGTCACCCTTGTCGGACAGGTCGGCAACCAGCACCAACCGATCGACACCGACTTTCGGCAAGCCCGACAGCAGAGCGTCGACCGCCTGAGACAGATCATGCAGCTGGTGGTTGGCTGCTGAGCCGGAGGCTGTCGCCAATGCAGGGCTGTCGAATAGACAGATCACCGCATCCATCCCGGCCACACTCTGCGAGACACTGATGGCATCGAACAGATCGCCGGTCTTGGCGCGTAATCCTGGCCGGACGGTCATCGAATTGAGATCGTCGACCAAGGTCACGGCTTCGTGTTGCCGGGTCAGCAGCTCGCAGAGCAGCGCGTTGCCGAGGCTCGAATGCGCGCCGTACAGAGCGAATTTGAGCCGCGGCGTTTCAGCATTGAGCATGACGGCAGGGCCGTATCAGCGACGAGTAGCGAGGTAGCCAATCAGCGCGACTGCGCCAGCCGCCAAGGCGACGGTGCTTAGCGGATGCTCGCGTGCGCAGTCTTTGGCCATGCGCCCGGCATCGCGGCCGCGGCGGGAAAGGTCGTGGCAGTGCTCGTCCAAACGGTTGTCGTTCCACAGCGTTTCAGCGCGCGAGCGCAGCGCATTGAAACGGTTACGCGATTCGCGCGAGGCGTCGTCCTTGAGGTCATCGAGTGCAGCCATCAGGTTCTGGATTTCGCGCTCGATTTCGTCGCGGGTAGTCGGTGTGCGGCTGAAGCGGGACATAGCGTTCTCCCCTTTGAATGTATGGGTTGGACTCTGCGAAGCGGTGAAGGTGCCTTCGGCCGTGCTCAACCAAAACACCCAGACTGCTATGAGCGGACCTATCAACGGCGGCCGGGTTCCGCTGGTCGGCTCGGTTGTGGCGAAAAGCCGCGCGGCCGATAGCCTGTTTGACGGCGAGTTCGTACGCCTGCGGCAGCGCTGCGCAGGATGATCTACGCTTTGTGCTCGGGCCGTTTCGCTGAGCGGCCCAGGCGGCGAAACGAGCGAAACGGCCCGCGCCCAACGCACGGTCGATCCGCTGGAAGCGCCGAAATATAAGGGCTGGCGGCCATGCTTATGCTCGCCTTTTCCGTATAATGCGCGCCGCGTCCGTCCGCTTCGGCGCGCCTTTTTTCACTGCCAATTCATCGGTGTTTATCTTGAAGCTTCGTCATACCCTTCTCGGGCTGCTGCTCGCCTGCAGCAGCGTCATGTTGTCCCCCGTCTCCACCGCTGCAGCCAAGGCCCCTGCTCAGCAGGAACTGGCTTCTGGCAGCGCGCTGCTGGTCGATCTGAAAACCAACGAAATCCTCTATTCCAGCAATCCAGACGTGGTGGTGCCGATTGCCTCGGTGACCAAGCTGATGACTGCAATGGTGGCGCTGGACGCCAAACTGCCGCTCGACCAGCGCCTGTCCGTCACCATCCGCGATGCGCGTGAGATGCAGGGCGTCTACTCGCGCGTGCGCATCGGCAGCGAAATCAGCCGCCGGGAAATGCTGCTGTTGACTCTGATGTCATCCGAGAACCGCGCCGCCGCGAGCCTGGCTCATCATTATCCGGGCGGCTACGGTGCCTTCATCCAGGCAATGAACGCCAAGGCCAAGGCGCTGGGCATGACCCACACGCGCTATGTTGAGCCGACCGGTCTGTCCGAGCAGAATGTCTCCAGCGCCAATGACCTGGTCAAGCTGCTCAAGGCCAGTCAGGCCTACCCGTTGATCGAGCAGTTCAGCACCACCGGCGAAAAGACCGTGGCTTTCCACAAGCCCAACTACACCCTGGGGTTCCGCAATACCAACGCCCTGGTGCGCAAGCCTGACTGGAGCATCCAGCTGACCAAGACCGGTTTCACCAACGCCGCCGGCCATTGCCTGGTGATGCGCACGGTGATGGACAAGCGCCCGGTGGCCTTCGTGGTGCTCGATGCCTTCGGCAAGTACACCCACATGGCCGACGCCAACCGCCTGAAGAAGTGGATGGAAACCGGCAAGGTGACGCCGGTCGCACCGGCTGCTCTGGCCTATAAGCAGCAGAAGATGGCGCAGCGTCAGCTGGCTGGCCAACCGGGCGATGCGGCGACGGTGATCGGCACCCGCTGACCCGAGGCGGCAAGCAAGCGCTTCACCGCCGGGGGGCGTGCCTGGCGGCTGAGGTGAAGCGGCGGGTTGCAGTGCGTCCCCTGCGTTACGTCGAGCAGGCTCACTGCCCACTCCGGCTAAGTGCCTCCGAGCCCGCCGCACTCACGGCGCTGCACAGCGCAACCGGCTTCTGCGTGACTTTTCGATGCAACGATGCGGGTGCAGTCGACTCAAACGACTACATTTGCCCTCAGCGCAACGGGAATCGAAGGTCGTTATGAGCACGCCAGACAATACCTACATCGAGTGGCTTGAAAGCCAGTCCATGCTTAAAGCCGCCCGTGACCGGGCCCGACTCTATGCCGGCCAGGCGCGGCTCTGGCAGCGCCCATACGCCCAGGCGCGACCGCGTGATGCCAGTGCGATCTCCTCGGTGTGGTTCACCGCCTATCCCGCAGCGATCATCACCCCCGAAGGCGGCTCGGTGCTGCAGGCGCTGGGGGACGATCGCCTCTGGAGCGCGTTGTCCGAGCTGGGCGTGCAAGGTATTCACAACGGCCCGATGAAGCGCTCTGGCGGTCTGCGCGGGCGCGAGTTCACGCCGACCATCGACGGCAACTTCGACCGCATCAGCTTTGATATCGACCCCAACCTCGGCACCGAGGCGGAGATGCAGCAGCTCAGCCGCATGGCGGCGGCGCACAACGCCATCGTCATCGACGACGTCGTCCCGGCGCACACCGGCAAGGGCGCGGATTTCCGCCTGGCCGAGATGGCCTACGGCGACTATCCCGGCCTCTACCACATGGTCGAGATCAACGAGGAAGACTGGCCGTTGTTGCCGGCCGTGCCCAAGGGCCGGGATGCGGTAAACCTCCCGCCGCCGGTGGTTGATCAGCTCAAGGAAAAGCACTACATCGTCGGCCAGCTGCAGCGGGTAATCTTCTTCGAGCCCGGCATCAAGGACACCGACTGGAGCGTGACCAATGTGGTGACCGGGGTCGACGGAAAACGCCGGCGCTGGGTCTATCTGCACTACTTCAAGGAAGGCCAGCCGTCGCTGAACTGGCTCGACCCGACCTTCGCCGCCCAGCAGCTGATCATTGGCGATGCGCTGCATGCCATCGACGTTTCCGGTGCGCGCGTCTTGCGCCTGGACGCCAACGGATTCCTCGGCGTCGAGCGCCGCGCCGAGGGCACGGCTTGGTCCGAGAGCCATCCGCTGTCGGTGACCGGCAACCAGCTCATCGCGGGCGCCATTCGCAAGGCCGGCGGCTTCAGCTTCCAGGAGCTGAACCTGACCATCGACGACATCGCCTCGATGTCCCACGGCGGTGCCGACCTGTCCTATGACTTCATCACCCGTCCGGCGTACCACCACGCCTTGGTCACGGGCGATACCGAGTTCCTGCGGCTGATGCTGCGCGAGGTGCATGCGTTCGGCATCGACCCGGCCTCGCTGATCCATGCCATGCAGAACCACGACGAGCTGACCCTGGAGCTGGTGCATTTCTGGACGTTGCATGCCTATGACCATTACCACTACCACGGCCAGACCCTGTCCGGTGGCATCCTGCGTGAGCACATTCGTGAAGAGATGTACGAGCGTCTGACCGGCGAGCACGCGCCCTACAATCTCAAGTTCGTCACCAACGGCGTGTCCTGCACCACCGTCAGCGTGATCACGGCGGCGCTGGGCATTCGCGACCTCGACACCATCACCGCGGCCGATATCGAACAGATCCAGCGGCTGCATATCCTGCTGGTCATGTTCAACGCCATGCAGCCCGGCGTGTTCGCGCTTTCCGGCTGGGATCTGGTTGGCGCGTTGCCGCTGGAAGCCGAGCAGGTAGAACACCTGATGACGGAAGGCGACACCCGCTGGCTGCACCGCGGCGGCTACGACCTGGCCGATATCGCACCCGAGGTGGACACTTCCAGCGAAGGCCTGCCCAAGGCGCGCTCGCTGTATGGCAGCCTGGTCGAGCAGCTGCAGAATGGCGGCTCTTTTGCCTGCCAGCTCAAGCGCATCCTCAGCGTGCGCCGCGCCTACGACATTGCGGCGAGCAAGCAGATTCTGATTCCGGATGTGCAGGCGCCCGGGTTGCTGGTCATGGTCCATGAACTGCCCGCAGGTAAAGGTGTGCAGATCACGGCGCTCAACTTCAGCTCCGAGACCATCAGCGAGACGGTCACCCTCCCCGGCGTAGCGCCCGGGCCGGTGGTCGACATCATCCACGAAAGCATCGAAGGCGACCTGACCGAAAACGGTGAGATGACCTTCAATCTCGACCCCTACGAAGGCCTTGCCCTGCGCGTGGTCAGCGCCGCCTCACCGGTGCTCTGACCGGGCATCAGCGCCCTCTTCGCCTGGCCGGCCGACGCAGCTATAGTGCGCGCCGGCCGGCCCTGCGGGCTGTCTTGTTGATCAGCAGAGTACCTACGTGTCCGCCACATACCGGTTCCGTTTCCTGCGCACGGTATTCGCCTGCCTGCTCGGTTCGTCGATATTTTCCAGCCAGGCGCAGACGGCCTGCCCGGCGGGCCAGCAGCCGCTCTGCCTGGCCCCTGCGTCTGTATGCCGGCCTCAGCGCAGCAGTCCGAATCCTTGTACGAGCAGATGCAATGGCTGGCTGCCGCGGGGCTGGAGACCTGGATACGCCAGTCGCGTGATCGGCTGGCATTGCAGGAGAGCCAGCCAATCCCGCTGCACATTCGCTCTCAGCTGGAGCCCTATTTCGACCTGGCGGTGCTGGAGACCGCGCGCTACCGCGTCGGCGATGACAGCGTGCTGACTGCCGCCAACACCCTGTTGCGCAACCCGGACATCGTCGCGGTAACGCTGATCGACATCATCGTCTTCCGCAACGAGGCCGATGCCCTCGACAACGTCGCGCTCTGGGCGCACGAACTCAAACACGTCGAGCAGTACCTGGAATGGGGCGTGGGCGAGTTTACCCGGCGCTACACCCGCGACTACGGCAGCGTCGAACAGCCGGGTTATGCCATGGAAGTGCAGCTCGAGCGCGAAGCGGCCCTGCGCGAAGCTGGTGAAAGCGCAGCTCGGCGCCACTCAGCCGAATGATCTAGGCTGAGGGATCGCCTTGGGTCGGTTTCGGTCACAACCTTATCGCCACAAGGAGACCGCCATGTCTGTGACCGTGACCAAGCTCCGGGGCAACGATATACCCGAGGCGCTGCGTGGGCCCGGCGTTCAGGTGGTCTTCCGCATCACCGACCATGAGGGCAACACGCAATACCTGCTCGATGATGTGGAGGCCGCGCAAACTGCTGTGCGCGTCAGTGATGATCATCATGCAGCGAAAGAGTGACCGCTGCGGCCAGTGCAACGCGCGCTGGCGCCTGAGTCTCGGTCAGCGTCCGAGGCTGACCGATATGGTCTGTCGCGGTTATTCAGCCTGCGCTGCCTTGAGCGGTCAGCGCGTTCTGCGCAGCCCAACCCAGCAGCAACTCGGGCGCCATGGGTCGGGCAATGTGATAACCCTGCCCCTCGTCACACCCCCACTGAGCCACCAGCTCGCAGATCGCCTGGGTTTCGATGCCCTCGGCGACGACGCGCAGCTCCAAGCGCTTGGCCAAGTCGATGATAGTCCGTACCAGCCGCCGATCCTTTTCGTCGTCACTCAGGTTGCGGATGAATGACTGATCGAGCTTGACCGTCGAGGCCGGCAGGTCGCGCAGATAGGTCCAGTTGCTGTAGCCCGTGCCGAAGTCGTCAATGGCCACCTCCACGCCCAGTGAGCGCAAACGCTGCAGCTGGCGGCTGACTTCGCCGGGGTTACGCATCAGCGCGCTTTCGGTGAACTCCACCTCCAGGCTCGTCGGGTCGAGACGCTGGCTGTTCAGCAACTCGATGAGACGGTTGGCAAAGGCCGAGCTGTCCAGGTCCGACGCCGACACGTTGATCGCCACCTTGAACCTGGCCCCCTGGCGTTGCCAGGCTGCCGCCTGCAGCACGGCCTGCTCGGCCACCCACTGGCTCAGCTCGCGGATCAGCGCGGTCTTTTCGGCCAGTGGAATGAATTCGGCCGGGCCGATGGCGCCGAGCGTCGGGTGATCCCAACGCAGCAGCGCCTCGACCGAAGTACAGCGGCCATCGTTCAGGCTGATGCGCGGCTGGTAGACCAACCGCAGCTGGCCGTCGCCGTGCAGCGCCTCGGCGAGGCCGCTGAGCAGGGTGAAGGCACGCTGCTGCACCGCATCGAGCCGGGATTCATAAGGCGACCAGCCGATGCCACGGTCGCGTGCGTCGTCAGCCGAGGTGATCGCCAGGCGCAGCCAGTCCTGCTCCAGCACGCCGCTGTGCAGCGGCAGCACGCCAAGGCCGATCTGGGTCTTGATCGGAATCGAATTGCACTGCACTGGCGCGTCGAACGCCGCGATGATCCGCTCGTAGAGTTGGGTCAGTTCATCTGACGGCCCGTCCGGGATCAGAAAGGCAAAACGGCTCGGGCTGATGCAATACAGCCCGCACGGGTCAGGAAGCTGCGCTTGCAGCGTCTGCTTCATGCGCAGCATCAGCGCTTGGGCAAAGCTGTGACCCAGCACCTTGATGATGTCGTTCAGCAGCGTCGGCCCGATCACATCGGCCACGACCAATACATTGCTCTGGGAGGTTGAGGCCGCGCGCGCCACGTCATCCTCGAGCCGCGAGCGGTTGAGCAATCCGGTGGATGCGTCGATGAAGTTGGTGCGACGCAGGGTCAGGATGCGCGCCATCGTCAGCTTGGCGAAATGCTCGAGCATCGACAGTTCCTGCGGGGTCATCGCCCGCCGCGGCTGGGTGTCGATGATGCACAGACTGCCCAGGCCGAGCCCTTCCGGCGTGATCAGGGGCATGCCCGCATAGAAACGAATGCCCGGCTCACCGGTGACCAGCGGGTTGTTCTGGAAGCGCACATCCTGGGTGGCATCGAGCACCTGGAACGGCTCGTTGGCGAGAATGGCATAGGCGCAGAAAGAGTCCTGTCGCGGCGTTTCCTGCGCCAACAGCCCGACCCGCGCGGTAAACCACTGGCGCTGTTCGTCGACGATCGAGATCAACGCAATCGGCGCCTGAAAATATTCCGCCACCATGCTCACGATGTGCTCGAACACCTCGTCGGGCGTTGTGTCCAGCCGGCACAACTGCGTCACCTGCAACTGGCGCTGCGCTTCATTTATCGGGATTGGAGCACCAGCCATACGATCACTGCCTGGAAATTTAGATGGGCCCGAACCGTCAGCGCGACGTCCGGGATTGGGTGTGCGGACATCAGGGGCAGGCCCAAGAGATCAGCACAACAGAACCTCTTGCCAACATATCGGCCGGTGCGTTTGTTCCTTGACGAGGTGTCGACAAGAGGTGCGGCGGTGTCGGCATGGGCGTCCTCGTCTCGGATCTACCCCTGCATATGTGTAGGATTCGCTCTTCGGTGTCGCTCAGGAACGCCTTAGCCGCATCGTTTTCCAAACTTCATCCCTTACAGGTGAATACGGACCCGGTGGGGTTCAACAGCCGACAACCAGCAGCAGGAACCGCCCACACGCGCGGTGGAGGTTCCAAAGGACGATGCCCGGACATGCCTGACGCGATAAATGAGGTGCCTGCTTTTCTCTCCGGTGGCGGTGAGATGGGGGCGTTGATGCGAAGCCATGACTGGTCGGCCACGCCGTTCGGCCCGATCGAGAGTTGGCCGCAGTCCCTGCGCGCCATGGTCGGCGCTTGTTTGAATTCGCCGCTGCTGGGAACCGTGCTCTGGGGGCCGGAACTGCGGATGCTCTATAACGATGCGTATGTGGCGTCGATGGCCGACCGACACCCCGGCGGCCTCGGCCAACCGGTGGCGGAGGTCTGGGGCGAAGCCTGGGAGATGGTGGCGCCACCGTTTTATCACGCGATGCGCACCGGCGAAGGCTTCGCACAGGACCGGGTCGAGCTGCCCATGGTGCGCAACGGCCTGCCGGAGATCACCTACTGGAACATCAGCGCGACGCCGATTTTCGGTGAAGACGGCCGCATTGTCGGCCTGCTGAACCAGGGCATCGAGATCACCGGTCAGGTGATCGCCGAACAGCAGCGCCTGGCCGCCAAGCAGCAGTTGCGGGACATGAACGAGCAGTTGGCGCACGAGGTTGCCATCCGTACGGAAGAGCGCAACTTGATGTGGGACACCTCGCCCGACCTGATGGTGGTGATCAACTTCGAGGGTATCTTCCAGCGGGTGAACCCGGCGTGGACAGCCTTGCTCGGCTATCAACCCGAAGAACTGATCGGGCATCACATCAACGAATTCATTGTTGAAGAAGACCATCCGTGTACGGTTGACGCCTACCTGGCCGCGGCCGGTGGCCAGCAGGTGCGGATCGTCAACCGCTACCGCCACAAGAACGGGGCGCAGCACTGGATCTCCTGGGTTGCCGCACCGGCAGGTAGCAAGACGTACGCCACCGGCCGAGACATCACCGAGGAAAGGGCGCGACAGGCGCAGCTCGAATCGACCCATGATCAGCTGCGTCAGGCACAGAAAATGGAAGCGGTCGGCCAGCTCACCGGCGGCCTGGCGCATGACTTCAACAACCTGCTGGCGGGCATCTCGGTCAGCCTGGAAATGATCGAGACCCGAATTCGGCAAAACCGCACCGACGAGATCTCGAAATACCTGCTGATCGTCCAGGCCGCAACCAAGCGGGCCGCGGCGCTGACCCATCGCCTGCTGGCGTTTTCCCGCCGCCAAACCCTGGCACCCAAAGCCATCAATGCCGGTCGGCTGGTCAGCGGCATGCTCGACATGGTGCAGCGCACCGTGGGCCCGAATGTCGTCGTCGAGAGCTACTGCGCCGGCGATTTGTGGACGGCGCTGGTCGATCCGTCACAGCTGGAAAACGCCTTGCTCAATCTGTGCCTCAATGCCCGCGACGCGATGCCCGAAGGCGGACGCATCACGGTCGAAACCGGCAACCGCGTGTTCGATACCCAGAGCGCCCGACAGCAGGAGATTCCCGAGGGCGAATACCTGGCGATCCGGGTCACTGACACCGGCACAGGCATGCCGCCCGAAGTACTGGACAAGGCGTTCGAGCCCTTCTTCACCACCAAGCCGATGGGCGAAGGCACGGGCCTCGGCCTGTCGATGATCTACGGATTCGCGCAGCAGTCCGGGGGCCAGGTACGTATCCGTTCCCAACTGGGCGCTGGCACCACTGTCAGCCTCTACCTGCCACGCTACCTCGGCACCGCAGACCGCGATACTGGCCCGCGCGGTTTGCCGCCCGTGCTGCCCGCCCAGCGAGGCGAGACCGTGCTGGTCGTCGATGATGAACCGACGGTGCGGCTGCTGATCACCGACCTGCTGGCAGATCTCGGCTATCGCGCCATTGTCGTTGCCGACGCGGTGGCGGGGCTGGAAGTGCTGCAGTCCAGCGTGCGCATCGACCTGCTACTGACCGACGTTGGCCTGCCGGGCGGCATGAACGGCCTGCAGCTCGCCAACGCCGGTCGTCTCAGTCGTCCTGATCTGCGGGTGTTGTTCATCACCGGGTATGCCGAGAATGCGCTGTTCCACAGCGGCCAGCTGGAGCCCGGCATGGCGGTGCTTACCAAGCCGTTCTCGGTCAACGACCTGGCCGAGCGGATGCACGAGCTCATCGGACAGTCAGCCGCGCTGCGTGGCTGAATTCCTACCCTTTCGCTAGGACTTTCGTCGGGTAACCTGGTTTGCACTGGAACCATCTGCCCGCTCCTTGCCTCTGCTGAATACCCGGTGAGAAAACACCGAACCAAGCCGAGATGCCGCAATAGGCGTCTCGCTCAGCACAATGAGGGTAAAGACATGGCTGACGAACAACGTATCCGCGAACGCGCCCATGAAATCTGGGAAGCCAAGGGCCGTCCCGACGGCCAGGAGCACGAGCACTGGACGCAGGCCCGCGACGAGATGGAGCCTTTCTACAAGGAAGGCGATGCCACCGCTGGCAGCGTTGAAAGCAGTGTCGCGATTCCCATGCCCAAGCAGCCGGAAGGCGAACGCTGATCGGCTGAGTCGTCGGGGCGCGGTGCGTCAGCGCCGGCTCCGACGCCAGGCACCACCGTTTCGCAGCTGCTACGGCAGACCGCGCCTTCCTCCTCTTGGTCATTCGTTCCGATGGTAAATCTCGACTTCAAGGCCATTTTCCAGGCCGTGCCCAATCTGCACCTCATTCTTTCGCCTGAGCCGTCATTTATCATCCTGGCGGCGAGCGATGCGCAGTTACGTGCGACCAATACGCGCCGGGAAGACATTGTTGGGCGGCCGGTTTTCGAGGTGTTCCGCAAGAATCCTGAAGAACCTCACGAGTTCGGCACCAGCGTGCTGCGCGCCTCTCTCGAGCGAGTACTGCAGACCGGTATACCGGATCGCATGGCCATTACCCGCTACGACATTCCTCGGCCTGAGAGCAATGGTGGCGGCTTCGAGTTGCGCTATTGGCGCCCGCTCAACGTACCGGTGCTGGACGAGCACGGCGATCTGCACTGCATCATCCATCAGGTCGATGACGTGACCGAGCAGGTGCTCAGCGAGGATCGCACTACGCTTAGCCATACCAACGAACGCTTCCGCGCCGCGCTGCAGGCCTCTGGCACGGGTACGTTCAATTGGTATCTGAATGATGGCAGCCTGCAGTTCGATAGCTCACTGCAACAGATGTTCGGGCTCGCCTTGGGCCAAAGGCTCGACAGCCTTGAACGGCTCATCGAGCACGTGCACGGTGATGACCGCGAGCGGGTGCAGCAGGCCTTTGCTCGCTACGCGCAGGCGCTCGATGGCGTGGTCGAGTTCCGCCTGGCCAATACCACCCCGGAGACCTGGTTGGCCTGCAAGGCCAAGGCCTTTCGCGACGCCACCGGCAAGCTTGCCTACATTGCCGGTGCCTGCACCGACATCAGCGCACGCAAGCGAGCCGAGCAGGCCCAGCGGGTCAGCGAGCACCGCCTGCGCCAGCTCAACGAAACCCTTGAAGCCCGCGTCGCCGCGGAAGTCAGCGAGCGCAGCCGCACCGAGCAGGCGTTGCGTCAGGCCCAGAAGATGGAGGCCGTCGGCCAGCTCACAGGCGGCATCGCCCATGACTTCAACAACCTGCTGACCGGCATCATCGGCAGCCTCGACCTCATGCAGCGACGTTATCGGCGTGGCGAAGTGGCGGATGTCGAGCGTTACATCGATGCTGCTGTGACTTCAGCGCAGCGGGCAGCGGCCCTGACGCAACGGCTGCTGGCGTTCTCTCGCCAGCAGGCGCTCGACCTCAAGCCGGTCGACGTCAACCAGCTGGTCGCCTCGCTGGAAGACCTGCTCCACCGCACCACCGGCGAGAATGTCGCGGTCGTCACCCAGCTCAGTGCGGGGCTGCCGCCCGCCTGCATGGACGTGAATCAGCTCGAAAACGCCGTCATCAACCTTGTCATTAACGCGCGCGATGCCATGCCGCACGGCGGCCGCATCACCCTCTCTACGGCCAGCTTCCACCTGGGCAGCGAGCCGGACCCCAGCCGTCGCGGCCTGACCGAGGGCGACTACGTGCTACTGACGGTCAGCGACACCGGCGTCGGCATGACGTCGGACGTGATCGAGCGCGCGTTCGAGCCATTCTTCACCACCAAGCCGATCGGCAAGGGCACCGGCCTCGGGCTCTCGATGATCTATGGCTACATCAAACAGGCCAAGGGCTACATACACATCGAGTCCAAGCCTTACGGCGGCACGCAGGTGCACCTCTACCTGCCCGTTCACCATGGCGAGATGAGCACTGTGGAAGTGGCGCCTGAGCGCACACCACAAGGTACCGGCGAAACGATTCTGGTGGTCGAAGACGAACCGGTGGTCCGCTCGCTGGTGGTCGAAGTGCTCAATGACCTGGGCTACGAGACGCTGGAAGCCGGCGAAGCCTCCGAGGCGCTGTTGATCACCGAAAGCCCACAGCGAATCGACCTGATGGTCTCCGACGTCGGCCTGCCCGGCATGAACGGCCGGCAGTTGGCCGAAATCGTTCGTCAGCAACGCCCCGGCTTGAAAGTGCTGTTTGCCACCGGTTACGCCGAGAGCTTCGCGGCTAACGATATCCTCGGGCCGGACATGGCTGTGATGACCAAGCCGTTCGCCATCGATGCCTTTGCCCTCAAGGTCGGGGAAATGCTGAGTCCGCATGGCCGTTGAGCTGCGCCCCGCTGCAGCGCGGTTCGGGCACAGGTTTGCTGAATCGCGCCAGCTGCGCCTAGCCGTTGCGCTACGTTTCAGCGAAGCGTAACGCTTGCGCTGAACAATCAAGGTTGGCGCCGCGACACGCGGGCACTACCGTGTACCGACCAGACCATTTCAATCAACGCGGCCACACAGCCCCAGTGAACCGCTAGCGAGCGAATGTCAGGCTGCTCTGAACGCAGCATGGCTGAGCGCAGCAGGCTCACAGGGTCCGGCCCCTCGAAAGGAGAAACAGCTATGAGTGCAGAAACCATGCGACATATCGATCACCGTCCCGGCGGCGGCGCCGAGTGCCTGCGGATGGCCGAAGGGCCCGTGCCTGAGCCCGGCCCGCAGGATGTGCTGGTGCGTGTGGCCTACGCCGGCATCAACCGCCCGGACGTGTTCCAGCGCTCCGGCAGCTACCCGCCTCCGCCTGACGCCTCGCCGCTGCTCGGCCTGGAAATCTCCGGTGAAATCGTTGCCCTCGGCGCCGAAGTCAGCGGCTGGAAAGTCGGCGATCAAGTCTGCGCCCTCACCCCTGGCGGTGGCTACGCCGAATACTGCGTAGCCCCGGCTGAACACTGCCTGCCGGTGCCCGCCGGGCTGTCATTGCTGGAAGCCGCCGCCCTGCCGGAAACCTACTTCACCGTGTGGAGCAACGTGTTCGAGCGCGGTCGCCTGCAGCCCGGTGAAGCCTTCCTCGTGCACGGCGGCTCCAGCGGCATCGGCCTGACCGCGATCCAGCTGGCCAAGCAGTTCGGCGCCACCGTCTTCACTACCGTTGGCAGCAGCGAAAAGGCCGACGCCTGCCGGCGTGCCGGTGCGGACCGGGTGATCAACTACCACGAAGAAGACTTCGTCGACGTGCTCAAGCAAGCCACCGACGGCAACGGCGTCGACGTCATCCTCGACATGGTCGGCGGCGACTACATCCCCCGCAACGTCAAATCCCTTGCCGTTGAAGGCCGACTGGTACAGATCGCCTTCCTCAAAGGCAGCCGCGTCGAACTCGACACCATGCCGATCATGCGCAAGCGCCTCACCTTCACCGGCTCCACCCTACGCCCCCGCAGCCGCGAGGAAAAAGCCGACATCGCCAAGGCGCTTCATGACAAGGTCTGGCCCCTGCTCGACCAGGGCCTCTGCCACCCCGTCATCCACGCCACCTTCCCCCTCGATCAAGCAGCCGAAGCACACCGGCTGATGGAAAGCAGCAAGCATATTGGGAAGATCATGTTGGAGGTTGGACGTTAGACACGAGGACGGGCCGGTAATGTTCCGGCCCTTGCTGTGTTTTGAACCAGATGCCGAAGAAACGGAATGGTGCGCATCCAGCTGAAAAACCCATGGTATATAACATTCCGGACGGGTGCCGATAACGTTGTAGCACCTATGCTAGAGCTGTTCGGATAGGTGTAGAAGGAACGTTATACACTACTCCCGTCTGGCGTCTTATCACCAATTGGTATCTAATCGTAGTTAGATGCAAAAGGATAGCTCTATGGGGAACCAATGCATCATTTGCAGAGAAGAAACCGATAACTTTTCTGATGAGCATGTAATCCCTGACGCGCTTGGTGGTTACTATCATATTTATACCGTCTGCAAAAGCTGCAACTCTGACCTCGGCTCTTCGGTTGACGCAAAATTAGTAAACCATCGATTTGCAGACTTCCAGAGATATTTGCTGGGATTAACAGGTAAGTCTAAAAAACTACCGAACCCATTCTCGGGCACGCATCATATTGCTCAAGACACAAATAAAAAAATTCAACTTCGGCTTGATGAAGAGGGTAAGCCCGCTCCCTACACCATAACTAATGTAAGCTATGAAGAGTCAGAAAATGAAGGTGGAGGAACGAGAGTTAGTATTTGTCTTGACGCTTCGGACGAGAAAAAACTAGATGGCATACTTGATAAAATTTCCAAGAAATTGCAGGTACCAATTGAACAATTCGAAGGAATAGATCGCAGCGTTCAAACAATTGAAAAGCCAAACATCAAATGTTCATTTTCTATCGACCTAGCAGAGTTCAAGATTGGGCTATTGAAAATTGCTTATGAATTCTCCGTGGACACCGTGGATGGATATTTTACGGACCCATCTGCTATAGAGGTTTCCAAAATCCTCAAAGCTGCGGATTACGACTCGGTAGAGAAATTTGTTTCTATAGGAACCGGTTTCGATCATAAACTTTTCGATGGCATGCGTGATTATTTAGATGTTGAAAGCAAAAAGCACTATCTCATAATTGCCGGTTCACAAACGCATGGCCTAGTGTGCTTAATTCACCTGCACGGGATGTTTTCCGTAGGCGTCTGTTTGTCCAAACTACCTTACCCAGATAATCTCGCGGTTATTGGCGTAAACGACATACACGGGAAAACTTTCAGGAAGGTGTACCCTGAACAATTACTGCAAGAAATTTATGCACCACCAGAGCTAAGATTTCAATATTATTTTCCAACAGAAAACTCACTTCGAGGATTCTTATCCCTCCAAACCGCAGAAAATTTTGACTTCTGCAGAACAGCAACGAGCTATCCTGTATTTGATAGAGCCGGTAATTACCTTGACTTAGACCTATACGAAACAATGAAAGCGTCAGAGCATTTGGTAACATCAGAGTCTCTGGAAGATGGTGGAATAGCCCATACCTTTCCAATTCAAAGCGAGCTATTTATAAAAATCATGCCTTCTGAAAATTTGGTGCAAGTAATTGCCGTTCGCGAAGAGCTACGACAGGTATCTAAGCTATGAGAAATTAACTGGTTCAAGCCGTTCGCTTCGCTCACTGGGACTGGCTAAAGCCCGCCCCTTAACCAAACGTTAGGCAAGAGGGTACACATGGAAATCTACATCGCCTGGTGGGGATCTGGACTGTTTACGTTACTTGCCTTAATAAAGCTATTTGAACTATGGAATGGCAGATTCGGTATTGAAACTGATTATAGCTTTACAGGTAGTGACGAAGTTGGAAGTGACATATTTATTAGGGATTTGACAGGTCGCAGGGTGATTTTAAGTTACTGGGAGCTATTTATAGATCCGATTATTGACCGCTCGTAAAAGACTCCCCAGTCACCTCATCTGAAGATATTTTGTGAAATTCTCATAGAGCCAATCTCTAGCAGAACATTAAATTTTAGTGGGCCTAATAGTATTTCATGGGGCCATAAGGCAATGAATAAACTTCAAGTTTGTCTCCGCTTACACATCGCTGGCCGCCGCGCAATAACTAAAAAAATATATTGTTAGCGAATGCCTAACAAGGCGCTAAAATCGCTCACTTTGTTCGCAGGGACCGGCCAAAGCCGGCCCTTAGCTTAATCGTTATACATCAGAGGAAGTATCGAAGATATGCCAGAACTAAATGAAGTATTCGGCGTTAGTCCGAATCAGGTATTGTCGTATATCGAGCGAGACAAAATTGATAAAAAATTCAATTCTTCTCTAGGGACTGGAAATCACATCGTTGTTTATGGCGCTTCGAAGCAAGGAAAAACTGCTTTGGTGTCGAGATATCTGCCGTACAACGAAAATATTGTAGTGAGACTTACACCAAACACAAATATTTACGATATCTATTCAAGTATTTTGCGACAAGTAGGCATTGAAATTGAAGTTTCTAGCGAGACTGAGAACTCTGCTGCTACGTCTGCTACCTTAGGAATTAAAGCAAAAGCTAAAATCCTTTTCTTTGGGGAGGGTGAAGCAAATGCGTCGGGAACTTTAAGCTCAGGTGACAAACAAGCGAGGAGTTACCAAACAATTCCCTTTAATTTGTCTGTAGCCCAAGATGTATCCGAGCTTCTTCACAAAGTTTGCTTTAATAAAAAAATTATACTAGAGAATTTTCATTATCTTGATGAAGAAAAGCAAAGAGAACTCTCTTTCGATCTAAGAACATTTCAAGAAACTGGGATTCTATTTGTAATTCTAGGGGTTTGGCGTAAGAAAGATAAGCTTAGAATCTACTGCCCTGACTTGACGGATAGAGTTGACGATGTCCCTGTTGAGCCATGGGGTGAAGAGGACTTTCGAAAGGTTATTGCTAAAGGTTCTGTAGAGCTGAATATTAGTCTTAGTGAAAACATTATTGTTAGGTTCATAGAAAACTCGTTTGGAAGCATTGGGGTTCTTCAGGAATTGCTCAGGGTCTACTGCAGTGTGGCCGACGTTAATCAAACGCATCTGGGCGATTGCCGACACCTCGCTGATGATTCATGCGCTGATTCAGCATTGGACGAGAAATGTAATGAATATCGTGAAACACACCAACAAGCTCTAGAGCTATTGGCTTCCGGTAACGTGACACATTCAAAAGGAAAGGAAAAAGCCCCTCTTCATTTGCCGTATTATTTGGTTAGGGTTATCGCTAAAAAAGGCTACGATGGGGTTTTTAAAGGTCTATCAAGGGCTGATATAACAGAAGGAATAAAAGCCATACATCATAGGCCCGTCGACGTAAGACCAAGTGACATTAGCAACCTATTACATAATATTTCGGGCCTGCAGTTTAAGAAAAAGCTAAACCCGCCTCTAGTTGACTATGATCAAGGTAAGAGGCAATTATTTGCCATCGACTCCACATTTTTCTATTTCTTAAAAAACAGTGATCTTGGCCAGTTTGAAGAAGAACTACCTTCTCCATTGGAGTAATAAGGTATAACAAACACATGCATAGGACCGCGGCTGTGCCGCGGCCTATGATGTGCGCTTTATCGAGTAGCCGGTCTCATGTCAACTGGTTCAAATCGCTCGCTGGGACGGGCTAAAGCCCGCCTCTTAACCAAATTTTAGGCGCTAAAGATGATCGAATCCTGTTACTGGCGCGCAGAGCTGAGAAATGATCTTGTCTGGCTCAGCAAGAAACTCAAATATCAACGGTGGTCTGAAAAGCAGCATGTTCTCTTTGAGCAAAAACTAATGATTGTTGCGTTTCAAGTTCGTTCGCTGCTGGAACGGCCAAAGTAAATGATCAATCTCGCGGAGCTTGCCTGTCGGTACTACGTTACAAAAGGTTCGGAGATAACCATTCACTGTCACAGGTGCGGGTTGGCCTACCTTCGCGGCCCGCTCTCTTACTCACCAGGTGACCTGACATGAACCACGCCTTTTCTGTCCTCCCCCAAAGCTTCGTGATTGCACAATTGGAGCGGGATGCTGACCTGCCGAACGCAGTTTTGGCGTCACCAAGCTTTATGTCGATCACGCGGACGGGTGATGAGCTTTCGATTGTTTGCGCTGAGAGTGTCGCAACCGGTTTAGCCCGAGTGGACAGCGATTGGCGCGCGATCAAGGTGCAGGGGCCGTTTGCCTTTGATCAGACGGGTGTCCTGGCCGCCTTGCTTGACCCGCTCGCGGCTGCCGCTATTGGTATTTTCGCGGTGAGCACGTTCGATACCGACTACATATTGGTCAAGTCGATGAATCTCGAAAATGCCGTGGAGGTCCTGAAAGAAGCGGGTCACCGTCTCCTGGGCTGATCACTCGCAGTAGGGAAAAGCGAACGGTGATTTACCTTTCAGTCAGTTAGCTTCATAACACCCTGTCACTTTCTTCGACGTAGCCGCTCAACCCACAAGGTATGAAGCCATGCAGCTAACGACACTGCTCATCCCAACTTATTCCCAAATGCTCAAAACCCTCTCAGGCTGGTTAAAGAAGGCGCAGGCCCAGCTGCCGGAAGCAGAGGCACAAGCACTGTTATCGGCGCGCTTGGCGCCCGACATGTATCCGCTGTCGACGCAGGTTCGCTTTGCCTGTGTGCAGGCGCGAGAAGCCGTGTGCCGTCTGAGAGGAGAGGCGTTCCCGCCTGCTATCAACGAGCTGCTGAACGAGGGGCGTCAGGCTGTCAAAAGCCCCGGATCACTCGCTGAAGCCTATGCCCGGATCAACGAGACGGTGGCGGTGCTCGACGGCCTTGCAGCCGATGCGCTCGATGTCGGTGGGGATAAGCCCATCGCCCATGAACTTCCGAACGGGATGGTCCTGGATCTGACCGCAGACCAATACGCCCGTGACTGGACGCTGGGTCAGTTCTATTTTCACGTCATGACTGCGTATTCGATATTGCGTAAAGAAGGGATCAATCTCGGCAAGGCGGATTACGTGGCGCACTTGCTGCCCTATGTGCGTCCGGAAACGATTCCGAAGGGCTAGCAAAGTTGCCCCGACGTTACGCGTGGAAAAGGCTTCGCCGTTTTCCACCCTACGATGCCGAGGTCCGGCGGAGCAGGCGGGTGTTGTGGCGTAGGGTGGACAACGCTTTTCTGTCCACGCGGTTATGCCTTATGGCTAAGCCTTCACAGGAAGGGGACAGATTCATTTACCGTTCAGATTGCTAGCGTGTCCCGTCCTGAATAGCCCGGCGCGTCTGAAACCGCATGGCACCGCTGCGGAATCATGTCCCCCCAAATTCGGCCATGTTGCGCTCAGCTTCGACCGTCCTCTCTCGTGACTCAGCCGTTCGGCACGACTTCGTAGGGCGTATTGCTGAAGAAGATGTTGCGCCAGTCCGGGCGCCATTGAGGAATGCTCAGGGTGAAGCGTTGGGTGCGCTTGTTGAAGTCGATCCAGGTCACGCCCAGGCTTTGGCTGTCCTCGCTCGCCCGCAGGTCTACTGAGCGAGTGGTAAAGAGCGGGCTGCGAAACACCTTCGACCGATCCGCACGGTCGACGATGCGCAGATACGACAGGCCACCGTAAGGGGCCAGCAAGCCCTGTACCGGCACGCTTTCGATCAAATGGCCACCTTGCGGGCTGACTTGCGAAACCGACGGCGGCGCGCTCAGCGCATCGCTAAGGCTCCAGCCAAAGAGCAAGGTGAGTACGGCGAGAAGGCTGCATATAGCGAGAATGGGCTTATTCATGTCAGCGTTTCGGCAGGGTGATAGCGGGCGTGCCAGGTGGCAGGGGTTCGCGTAGCAGATCGGAAAACACGCGGAAGTCTCCGCCTCGTTTGTATCTGGCCCGGTAGTCGGCGAAATGGCTGTTCAGCACAAGCATGTAGCGTTTGCTCTGCTCGTCTATGTAGCGCCTTTGGTTCTGCGCACTCATGCCGAACAACGACTGCTGCATGATGCCCCAGACCGCGTCGACGCCGAGGAGTGAGTGTCGGATAAGCGAGCAGCGGGCTTGGCCATACGAGTTCCCTTCGTATGCTGTTGGTGGCGGGTCAAGACCCTAACAAGCCTGGCGGAGCTCATCGACCCCGCCATCTCAAGGAATCCGACGTTGTTAACGTTTTCGCCAGCGGATGGCGCTTTGCGTCTTCTACGCGAACCATCGGGAAAAGCGACAACGGAAAGAGAGGACAGATCTATTTGTCCGTCCTCATCGCGTTGCTGGTCGCTTCAATCAAATCCAAACATCATTCACAGCCGTCCTCTCATTAGTCTCATCGCCGGTATTCAACACACCCCTCGGCTCGATCAATAGCAGCTTCGTTTCCCGCGCCGCGCTGGGTTTGTGCTCGATGCCTTTCTTCACCACATACATCTCTCCGGCGCCGACAGTGACCTCGCCGTCGCGAAAATGAATGACCAGCTCGCCCTCCAGCACGATGAAGGTTTCATCGGTGTCGGCATGTCGGTGCCAGACGAACTCGCCTTCTAGCCGGGCGAGTTTGAACTGGTAGTCGTTCATTTCCGCGACGACCTTTTGCGTCCACTGTTCATGAAACAGCGCAAATTTCTCGGTGAAGTTGATGGCAGAGTAGGGTGGCGTTTGAGTGTTCATTGCAGGGCTCGCTGGTGGGTGCGGTAGGTGCCCACTACGCTAGCGCTACAGCCTTCGATCCGTATTGCATGATCGTGCAGGCTCCGCTTGGGCCGGCTATCGGTGCTTGAGCATCTTCAGCCAACGGGCAGGGGATATGCCGAAAGTCTGGGTGAACAGCCGGGTCATGTGGGCTTGATCAAAGAAGCCGCTCCCATGCGCCGCATCGGTTAGCGACTGGCCTGCCAGCATCCGGTTGCGTGCCTCGGCAAGGCGCCGTTGGGTGATGTAGCGATAGGGGCTGGTGCCGTATAGCGCTCGGAAATCACGCGACAGGCTCCAGCGGTCGCGACCACTGGCCTGCACCAGGGCATCCAGCGTGATGCCGTCGCCAAGTGCGGCATGGATGAACTCACGAGCCCGCTCAGCCGCCTTGTAGTCAACGGCCTGCCGACCGCGCGGCTTGCCCGCAGCAGCCTTTAGCGCCTGTGCCAGGTCGTAGATGGCATCGTCCTCTTCGAGCGGGTCGAGAGCGGCGTCCAAGCTGTAAAGAAGGCGACTGGTGGCTGAAAGCAGCCGGGGGTCGTTCGATAGCCCGCCCGGTATGAAGGGCAGGGGCTCACCGCCCAGCACGTCCTGTATCAATGACGGTTCGATGTAGAGCATTCGGTAGCGGAAGCCGGCCTCTGTACCGGCCTCGCCATCGTGAATTTCGTCCGGGTGGAGCACGATGGTGCCGCCCGGCAGGCTGTGCCGCATCGATTGCCGGTAATGAAAGCTCTGCACGCCAGACAGCGTGGTGCCAATGGCGTAGGTGTCGTGCCGATGGGGCGTATAGCCGTGACCACGGAAATAGGCTTCGATGCGCTCCATCTTTGTCGAAGGTGTAGCGCGCGCAAGCCAGTCGCGGTCAGTGCTGAGTCTGCTCATAGCCGTGTGCTACATAGATGCGAGGTTGAAGAATACCCATAGCGATAGCGAACAAGCAGGTTCCGGTAGAAGCGTGTCAAAAAGGGGGTACCGACTAGCCTGGACGTGGCGCGTGGAAAAGACGCCGCCGTTTTTTCCACCCTACGCAACGGCGAGGCTTCGAGGGTGCAGGCGTTAGCGGTGACGTTGAGGGGGCGGCGCTTTTTTGTCCACGCGGCGATCCGGTAATGGCAATGCCGCGATCAATCACGATATGGCGGATCGCTTTCTCTGGGATGGAATCGCCGAAGACGCTTCCATCGTTAACCACGAAACGGCCGCAACCATCGTTTGGTCTCCAACGTTAAATGACTTGGATAACAAAAATGGCATTCGAAGATAAAGAAGAAGCGGCGCTAGAACTATTCAAACACTACAGCGGAATACGTTTTCTTTTGTTGCCCTTGTTTTTCACAGCTATGGGGGCGACGGTGGTGGCGTATTGGAATGTAGCCTCGAGCGTTGTGCCAAGCAGAGAATTCACGGTATCAGTGGCAGTTGCTGGGATGCTGTTATCGATATTCTTCGTCATGTACGAGATTCGTTTGAGCATAACGTTACTCAGCGTATCTGGTTTGCTGCCAGAGTCCATGAAGCAGTTAAGGCATAAGCGCCTTTGGGGTTGGGTAACGACTGCGACGCTTATGCTATATGGTGCGCCAGCTTTGTTTTGGTCTTGGCGGGCCTGGGTTGCTTTCTGCACTTAACCATTACGGTATGACGGGCAGCTTTCCGTAGGATGGAATCGCCGAAGCGTTTCCATCGATAACCGCGAAACGGATATACCTTAGAGCCAACAACGCAACCGCAGCATCTATCCGAACGGCGATTACGCCTCGACTAAACAGTCGAAGCTAGCTGGGTACAACTGCACCACCGTCAACACCACAGCGATGCAGATCCTCACGTATCCCCATCCAGCTGTGTTGTCATTTCGCTGACGACGATGGCATTGATGCTCCTCAACAGCCTGACTTCGCCGGCCAGCGTGGCGCCGAGCTCTGGGCGCTGCGCCAGAAGTTCTTCGTTCTGCTGCATCACGTCATCCAACAGTTTCGGTGCTTCCATGCGCACCTTGTGTACCAGCTTGCGGAGGGAGTCGCGGGCGGTGGTTGGCTTGATGCCCATGGCTTCGCCTGCGGTGATGAGCAGTGGCGCGGTGATTGCGGTCAGCCGCTGAGTGCCATGGATTGGCCAAGCCAGGGTGGCTTGCTCCGGCCACTGATCGCTGTCGCATGCCCATGTGCCGTAGAGCGCCGTGCACAGCAAATCGTAGAAGGGTGACAGGTGTACGCCTTTAGCGGACATCAGGAAGCTGAGGTTTTTCAAGTGGGCGTCCTCATTGCCGACCAGGACGTTGAAGATCAACCACTGGAACAGATGCAGCCTGGCCAGAGCTGCCGGTCGGCACCGGTTGGCCAGTTCTGCAATATGCTCGATGCTGCCGGCGCTGTACTTGAACTCTCGGGATAGCCCGTCCAATTGGCAGGCGTCGATGCAGTGAAGCCGGCTCCAGCGTTGCTCCCGTTCTATGCGGTCAAAGCGCTCGATGAGGTAGACCGGCTGCGGTACATACAAGCGGTGCACGCGGGGTACAGGCAATCCGACTCGCTCGGCCAGTCTCATCACGAACCACTCATTGATCACGGTATGCGGCCAGGCGTCGTCTGGGTGGTCGGGCTTGAGTATGTGGGTCGAGGGCTCGCTGCCAGTGGGCTCAAGTAACTGGCCATCTCGGTAGATGATGGCGACCTTGTGTTGAGCGCCCGCGAGGGACATCTTCTTGGCGGCGCGCTCGGCCAGAGGAATCTTCGGCATTGCCAGGATGCGCGTCGACAGTTCGGCATCGGGCAGCACCTGAGTGCTCCCAGGCGACGGCGCTTGCCCGGGCGGCAGCAACGTGAGGGAGCCTGCCGACTCCGCACCGAAATGCTGCAGCAGCGCGAAGGCGTCCTCAATCGCTGCGCCTGCGGCCTTTGCCATCAGCTGTCGCTGACCTTCCTCGGGCAGCAGGTTGTCGAAATACCACTGCACCGGGCGGGTGGTAGAACCGTCGAAATGCTCCTCGGACTGCAAGGGCAGTAGCGGGCACAAGGGATGCGCCAAGGGATCGGCCAGCCAGCGCTCGTCGTAGCGGAAGGCCCAAAGCCCGTTGCGCTCGCGCAGAGTGCCCAGGGGCGCCTGGTTGATCCAGACATGGAGCGACCGTTCCATCAGTTTGCCTTGGGCCCGGGTGTATCACCGTTGGAAGCGGTCGACATGTTCTGGTCGGTCCGCGCCTTGTTCTGCGTGTCTGCCAGCCGCTTGGAGATGGCGTCAGCGAAGGGTTCGGGTACCTCAATGCTCACGTTAAGGCCCAGCTCCTGCAGGACCTGGAACAGCTTGCCCCATTGCACGGTTTCCCCACCGCGCTCCACCTTTCCGAGGAAGTTTTCGGACACGCCGATGATGCCTGCCGCGTCGTCCTGGCGGATGTGCATGGCCTTGCGGCTCGCCCGAATGAGCGCACCCACTTGCTCGGGGGATGTGATATCGATCTTCATTTAAGCCCCTATCGCCTCGCAGACTCGCCACTGAATTGTGGAAGAAATCCACATGAACGTGTGGATAATAGTTGGCGAGGCGATGCTTTTCAACGATTCCTCATGGTCGTGAGGATTTTCATCCAAGTTGACGGCGCGCGCTAATTATCCTTACGAAGGTGAGGTTTTTAACAAGAGCGTCAGTCAACAAGGGAGGCGCGGGTAGCTGGATACGACGGTACACGCTAATGGAGCGTTCCCGTTGGCCTTGAAGGCTTGCAGAGCTCGTGCGGTTACAGCGTTCGGCCGGCGTGCCGCACCGAAAGTTAATCTGGTTCTGCCCGACGCGCTTTAAACGGCCCCAGTACACCTGCCGTATCATGCCCGCCCGTTTCTGCATCCAATAATCCCCATGACCACCCTCGAATTCATTGCCTCCGCCCTCGGCGTCCTTTCCGTTTGGCTTACGGTGCGGCAGAACCCGCTGTGCTGGCCCATCGGGTTGGTGATGGTGTCGCTGTACGCCTGGTTCTTCTTCGAGGTGCGGTTGTATTCGCAGGTGCTGCTCAACGGGGTATTTGCAGCCATGCAGGTTTATGGCTGGTGGCAATGGACGCGGGGCAGCGGTGGTGAAGGCGGTCGGCCGGTGGTGGGCGCGACGGCGATGGAGGTCGGCGTTGGGCTTGTTGTTGCGGTGCTGGGCAGTGTCGGGCTGGGTGTGCTGATGGCGACCGCTACCGAAGCGGCCTATCCCTGGCCGGATGCGACGCTGACGGCCTTCAGCCTACTGGCGCAGCTGTGGATGGCGCTCAAGCGCTGGCAGTGCTGGGTGCTGTGGATCGTGGTGGACACGCTCTACGTGGCCTTCTTTGCCTTTCAGGAATACTGGCTCACCGCCGGGCTGTACGGCTTGTTCACCCTGCTGGCGGTAATGGGCCTGCGCGAGTGGCGGCGGGCGAGGGCGGTTGCGCAGACCGCTGAACCCCCTATACCGTCACGTGCGCTTTGACCTTCGCGTCGCGACTCCAACGGCCGACCCCGTCTGAGCGACGTGGCATAGGGGCGCGCTGGACTGACCGAAACCTTCCCTGCGAGGCGGGGGCTTTTCCCCGAAAGGACCACAGCATGCTTTTGAGCAAACGCGACCAGACCCGCATCGAGCGCCAGCTGTCCCGCTGCCTTACCGAGGCGTGCGAAACGGGCAAGGCGCAGCTCGTCGGCTTTAGCTGGCTCACCCACGAGGTCGACTACGCCCGCTTCCCCGCGAGTCTGCAGGTCACCTGGATCTTTACCACCGAGGCGCAAAAGGTCGATGCGCTCGCTCAGGGGCAGGATGTCCTCATGCAAACCCTCACCCGAGCGGCGCTCGATGAAGCGGGTATCGACATGGCGAAACTGATCGCACCGGTGCGCTTCGACAGCAAAGAAGCCTGCACGCGTAACGATGGTGGCGACTGGCGGCGTCGCTTGGCCCGATGCGCCACGACCCGGCACTGACCATGTCTCAAGACATCGGAAACGCATCGGTTTGGTCTGCCAGTTGAGCGGCGGGGCTCCTTGCCGAGCGGCCGATCAGTGGCCCGCTTTCGTTGCGCTGCGATCACGATTCGGTTTCCAGCTCAGTGATCTACAACGACCCGAGCCTTGGCCGTTCAGTGGAACGATCATCGCGAAGCACGCCGTCGCCGCGGAGATTGCCAGCGCAATCAGTGGCCCAGCTTCGGCCAACGTAGCGCCGAACAGCGGGGTTCCCACGCTTTGACCGAGCGCAAGGACGAGGAAGGGAAGGCCAAGACCAAGGTCAGGACGATCTGACAGCAGCTCGATACCCTGAATGAGATAGGTGCCGGTAGAGACGATATAGGCCGCGCCGAACAGTCCCATGGCTGCAAAGCCGTAAGCGGTTGAGAACGAGGTTGCCGCCAGGCCAAGCGTGCCGATGGCCATTACTGCCAGCGCTAATCCGTGAACTCGCCGCGTGCCGAAGCGGTTGGTCAGCAGCCCGGTCAGGGAGCCGCTGACGCCCGCCGAGCCCAAGGCGATCCACCCCAATGCGATCTGGGCATCGGTGAAGCGGAACGCTCCGCGCAAGATGTCCGCGCCGAATGTCCAGACAGCAGTGCTCGACAGGCCCATCAGGAACGCGCTCACGCAAAGTGCAAACAGGCCTGGCCGCTTCAGGATCCGAAAGGAAAGGCCACTGCTTTCGTTTACAGCCTTGCCCGCCGGCACGGCGAGCCAAAGCCATGCCGACACGCCCGCGCCGATCATCGCGAACAGGCTGTAAAGCTCTCGCCAGGCGCCGGCGGCCAGCAGCGCTGCTACACCGGAAAACACGATTCCGACGGCCGTGCCTGCGTTGATCGTCCCGTTCGCCTTGGGGCGGTCATGAACGCTGAAATGCCTGGCCACTGCGCTGGCGAGTGGTGGCGATGTCAGTCCGGTGCTCAATCCGGCCAGCGCGATGCCAACGCCCAGCGTCCATCCCGAGCCGGAGAAGGCGACCAATGCCATGCCGCCGGTTGCGGCAAGGCCTGCCAGCACGGCGATGGTTCTCGGGCTGAGCGTGCCGTTTGCCAGGAATGTAAAAACGATGCCCAGGCAGTACGCCATGAAGGCACTGCCGCCGATCCAGCCGGCGGCGGTTACATCAAGGGAGAGGTCCGCGCGAACTTGCGGCAGCAGCAAGCCATAGGCGAAGCGTGCCAGACCGTAGGAAACGGCCGTCAGCGCGAACGCAGCGGCAACAAGGTTGATGCCGCGCCTCATCACTGGCGCTCTCGGGCATGCGCAAGAAGCGCCAACGCGGCGTCTCGGGCTTCGTCGATGACCGAAGCGTTCACCACGCTGGCCGCCGCAGTGGCGCCTTCGAAGAGTAACCAGACCTGAGTGGTGAGCTGCGCATCATCCTTACCGAGGGCAACATGGACGCGTCGGGCGATCTCGGCGCGAAACTCCTGCTTTTGCTGGTGCACGAGCGAGACGATCGCCTCGCATGCGGACGCATATTCGCTGCGTGCCCTGAGCAACATGCATCCGCGCGCAGGGTGCGTCTGGATCCAGGACCCGAGCGCATCGAACAGCGCGCCGACGGGATCGGCGTTCTCACCGTCTACTTCCAACAAATCCATGAATGCCCGGTGCCGCGCCTCAAGCACGGCAATGACCAGCCCATCGCGAGAGCCGAAGTGCTTGTAGAGCGTGCGGGTCGAAACGCCGGAGGGCGCGATCAGGCGATCAATACCGATGCCCCGGAAACCCTCTGCGTCGAATATGCGGACGGCGCCCGCAATCATCTCAGTTCGTTTATCCATGTGCTGGAGTGTAAAGGGATCGTTTTACACGTCAACCCCGCGTGTGATCACCAGCCCCATCTTCTGTTCCGAGCACCGTCATGGCGGGCCATTGGCTCGCTCCGGCTATTTCAGGCAGAAGTTCAGGATGGCATCCGCGACGTTCTGGGGCGCTTCGCGTTGCGGGAAGTGGCCGACTCCGTCGAGGACCTGACGCTCATAAACATCGTTGAAGAAGCCTTCGCGGCCCGTGGAGCTGTCGGGGTGATTGCAAGTGTCGGCGCCGCCGTGCAATACCAGCGTGGGTACGCATAAGACGGGCGCCGGCTGCAGGCGCGCCTCGTCTTCGGCATAGGCGGGGTCGCCCTCGGCGAAGCCCCACCGATGGCGGTAGGAGTGCAGAACGATCTCGGCCCAATCCTCGCTCTGAAAGGCCCGCGCGGCTTCTTCGAAATCAGCTGGCGCGTACCAACCCACCGGTGCCCAGGTATCCCACATCATGCGGGCAAATGCTTCGGGGTCATCGCGCAGTGCGCGGGCGCCGCGCGGCGTGGTCATATACCAGTGGTACCAGTAATTGCGTGCTTGAGGCAGCGCGAGCGGCTGGCTGGGGTCGTTGGTGCCGTAGCCGACTGACAGCATCACCAGGTGTGACGCCACGCGGTCCTGCAGGCCGCATGCATTGGCGGCGGCACGCGCGCCCCAGTCATGACCGATCAGTGCTGGACGGCTAAGGCCGAGCACTTCAATGAACTGCAGCAGATCGCGGCCCAGCGCGGACAATTGCCCGCTGCGCGGTGTGGAGGGGTCGCGCACGCGCGTCGGCGCGAAGCCGCGCAGTGCCGGTGCCAGCACGCGATAGCCCGCTTCGACCAGCCTCGGTGCAATAGCCTTCCAGCACTCGGGGCTGTCGGGCCAGCCGTGGAGCAGGATGGCGGTCCGGGTGCCCTGCGGGTTCCATTCGAGGTAGGCGATGTCGAGCCGGTCGGTTGAGGCAAAGCGATAGGGGGCCATGGGCATGTCTCTTATCAAAAAGGCCAAGCCACGGTAGCTGGACGCCTCTGTTAGATAGACGAATAATCCGGACACATTCATGACGTTTCGTGTTGAATCTCCTATGGATAACTCCGCCACGGCCGGTGGCCCCCCGCTGGATACGCTGTTGCTGCGCACCTTTCTCGAGATCGTCGACAGCGGCAGCTTTGCCACTGCGGCCGAGCGGTTGGCGCTTACGCCTTCGGCTGTCAGCGGCCACTTGCGGCGGTTGGAACAGGTCACCGGTGCAACGCTGCTGGCGCGCACCACGCGTCGCTTCGAGCTGACGCCCGCCGGTGACACCCTGTATGCCTATGGCCGCAATATCCTCGATCTGGAGCGCGAAGCCCGCGCCAAGCTGCGCGGCGCCTCGTTGCGTGGGCGACTGCGTATCGGCGCATCGGAAGACTTTGCCTCCGCCTGGCTGCCCCAGGTACTGCAGCGCTTTCGTCAGTGGCACCCGGAAGCCACGGTCGAACTGAAGGTGGGCATTACTGCCACGCTTTTGCGTGAACAAGCCCGGGGTCGCCTGGATTTGGTGTTTGGCAAACAGTGCAGCCGCGTCGAGGGCGATGGGCTGTTGCTGTGGGAGGAGCCGCTGGTGTGGGTATTCGCGGCGGAGCAACCCTTGCCAATCAACGGGCCGTTGCCGCTGGCGGTTTTTCCTGAACCCTGCGTCTATCGCGAGTCGGCGGTCACGGCGCTGGGCAGGGCGGATCGAACCTGGCGCATCGTTTTCGAAAGCAGCAGCATGGCCGGCTGCTTGTCGGCAGCCCGCGCGGGCTTCGCCATCACGATCATTTCGGACAGCCAACGCGGCGAGGGCCTCCGCGTTCTGAGCGGTGAGGAGGGGCTGCCCGAATTGCCTGCGGCGCGCTTCTATGCGTTCGTGCGTAAAGGCAATCCAGTCAGTGCGGCGCTGATCGAAGCCGCCCGTCGCGCCGGGCAAAAGCGTTTCAATCTCTAATAGCCCTCGCGGATGAAGACGCGCAGGGGTGTAAATGACGTCCGGCGTTGTTTTGACGCTATCCAACACGACGATGACTCTAAACAACGTTACGTTGGGATCTTGGTGAAACAGTGTGTCGCATATATGCGTATGGGCTCACCTGGGGGTTTGACGTTCGTCTTCGGGCGCGATGTCGCCGACCAGCCCTGCCCGCCGGTACGCAACTGTACAAAGCCACCACTCGTGGTGGCCTAGGATGGACAACGCTTTGCTTGTCCACGCGGCCATGCTTATGGCTACGCCTCGCTCGACGTTGCACATCCCGCTAGCCAGTTAGCGGTACATCAGCTCCAGACACACCTGCCGTATCATGCCCACCCGTTTCTGCCTCTGATCTACTCCCATGACGACCCTCGAACTCTTCGCCTCCGCCCTCGGCGTGCTCGCCGTCTGGCTTATCGTGCGGTAGAACCCGCTGTGCTGGCCCATCGGGTTTGTGATGGTCGGCCTGCGCGAGTGGCGGCGGGCGAGGGCGGCGGTTCATGAGCACGCGGCGCCCGCAGACAGTTAACGATGTGGGTGGGCTTTTAGCCCACGGAACGGTGTTGGGCCGAGGGAGGTGGGCTGAAGGCCGCCCTACGGATAAGGGCCAGCAGCCCAGGTGTCTTAGACCTGATGAACAGGCCCAACTAGTCCCAGCCTGGCCGGTGAACGTTGAGCTGTCCTTGCACGTCCGAATTGGCAAGCCTGTCCACTTTCGGCACGAGGCTCATTTCCGACCAGGGTGCCGCCAGGCACTTCGGATACTGCTACGCTGCATCAGCAAAACCCGCGTTTCAGAGCGCCTCGAGCCACGTCCAGGTAGACCCCGGCTGCCGCTCTCAAAGTTCGGCTTCGCCCCTGTCAGCAACAAGCCCTCCCATTCGCCAGAGCAGACTGTTCCCCATGTTGTTCAGCCGTTTCGAAAACCTGATCGATGTCTTCAAGCCCAGCCCGGACGTGGAGCCGCCCGCCGGCATGCTGCGGTTCTATGCGCACTATCTGAAGCAGGTCTGGCCGTTGATGGCTGCGGTGCTGGTGGTCGGCTTCTTCGCGGCGTTGATCGAGGTGGCGCTGTTCAGCTTTCTCGGCCAGTTGATCGACATGGCGCAGACGACCGATGACGCGCGAACCTTCTTCACCGAACACCGCAACGCATTGCTGTGGATGGCGCTGGTGGCGCTGATCATCCGGCCCCTGGTATTCGGCCTGCACAACCTGCTGACCCATCAGGCGATCAACCCCGGGCTGACCAATCTGGTGCGCTGGCAGAACCACCGCTATGTGCTCAAACAAAGCCTGAATTTCTTCCAGAACGACTTCGCCGGGCGCATCGCCCAGCGCGTGATGCAGACCGGCCCATCGCTGCGCGATTCGGCGATGCAGGTGATCGATGCGCTGTGGCATGTGGTGGTCTACGCCGGCAGCGCGCTGTACCTGTTCGCCGCGGCCGATCTGCGCCTGATCGTGCCGCTGGTGCTGTGGATCATCAGCTACAGCGCCGCGCTCTGGTATTTCGTGCCGCGCATCCGGGCGCGCTCGGCGGCCGCCTCCGCAGCGCGCTCGAAGGTCATGGGCCGGGTGGTGGACGGTTACAGCAACGTCGCCACGCTCAAGCTGTTCGCCCACTCCAGGGAAGAAGAAGGCTATGCCCGCGAGGCCATGCAGGAGCTGCTCGGCAAATTTCAGCTGCAGTCGCGCATCATCACCAGTCTGGATTTTCTGATCTCCTGCATGAACGGTCTGCTGATCGTCGGCACCGGCGCGCTGGCACTGTGGCTGTGGAGCGAGGCGCTGATCACCACGGGAGCCATCGCCCTGGCGCTGGGCCTGGTGATCCGTATCAACAACATGTCCGAGTGGATCATGTGGGTGGTCAACGGCATTTTCGAGAACGTCGGCACCGTGCAGGACGGCATGCAGACCATCGTCCAGCGGCGTCACGTGGTCGACCCCGAAGACGCCAAGCCGCTGAAGGTGGAGCAGGGCGGCGTGCGCTTCGAGAACGTGCATTTTCACTACGGCAAAAAGGGTGGCGTGATCAGCGGGCTCAGCATCGACATCCGCCCCGGGGAGAAAATCGGCCTGGTCGGGCCGTCCGGCGCCGGCAAGTCGACACTGGTCAACCTGCTGCTGCGCCTCTATGACCTGGAAAGCGGCTGCATCCTCATCGACGGGCAGAACGTCGCTGAGGTCAACCAGGAAAGCCTGCGCGCCAACATCGGCATGGTCACGCAGGATACCTCGCTGCTGCACCGGTCAATCCGCGACAACCTGCGCTACGGCAGGCCCGATGCCACCGATGAACAGCTCTGGGAGGCAGCGCGCAAGGCTCGCGCAGATGCCTTTATCGCCACCCTGGACGACAGCCTGGGCGGGCACGGCTTCGAGGCGAAGGTCGGTGAGCGGGGCGTCAAACTGTCCGGCGGCCAGCGCCAGCGCATCGCCATCGCCCGCGTGCTGCTCAAGGACGCGCCGATCCTGGTGCTGGACGAAGCCACCTCGGCGCTGGATTCGGAAGTCGAAGCGGCAATTCAGGAGAGCCTCGACACCTTGATGGACGGCAAGACGGTGATCGCCATCGCGCACCGGCTGTCGACCATCGCGCGGATGGATCGCCTGGTGGTGATCGATGAGGGGCGGGTGATCGAGAGCGGCACCCATGCCGAGCTGATCGAGCGGGGCGGCCTTTATGCGCGCCTGTGGCAGCACCAGACCGGTGGCTTCGTTGGGGTCGATTGAAGTGCGCACAAGGATGAGCATGCAATGAAAGTGCTGGTATTGACGGGAGCCGAATCCACCGGCAAGAGCTGGCTGGCTGCACGGTTGCAGCAACGCTTCGGCGGTGTGGTGGTGGGGGAATACGTCCGCCACTTCATCGACAGCGAGCAACGCGACACCTGCCTGGACGACATCCCGGCCATCGCTCGCGGCCAGTTGGCCTGGGAAGACGCCGCTCGGCACAGAGCGCCTGGCCTGCTGATTCTCGACACGCATCTGCTGAGCAATATGCTCTGGAGCCAGACGCTGTTCGGCAGTTGCCCGACATGGCTGGAAGACGAGCTGCTCGCGCGCCGTTACGACCACCATCTGTTGCTGTCGCCCGAAGGCGCCGAGTGGCATGCAGACGGCCAGCGCTGCCAACCCGAGGTTGCACAACGTTGGGGTTTCCATGAGGCCTGCCGCAGCTGGCTCGAGCGCCACCGTCAGCCTTTCGTGGAAATCGTCGGAGACTGGGTCAGCCGCGAACAGGAGGCGATTGCTCAGGTCCAGGCGCTACTGGAACGGTGAGGCGTAAACCGCACACGCGAGTGAAGCGGCTGTCATCTTTCCGCTACTTGAGCAGATGATTCCAAGCCCGGATAGGACAGATCCGTTTGGTCAACCCGCTTACCGGAGATTGCTATGAATATTTTCCTGACGGCTTCATTCGCCGACGTCGCTGACTTGTTCGTCGCCTTCACCCAAGGCGAGTGCAGCGGCAAGCGGGTTACGTTGATTCCCACGGCATGCCTTGCGGAGGAAGTGAATGCTTACCTGATCGCGGCCAAGGATGCGCTGGTTGAAGCGGGCCTGGTAATCGATGAACTCGAAGTGTCGACCGCCAGCCGGCAAGCCATCGCCGGAAAGCTCGAACGTAACGACTACATCTATGTGGCAGGCGGCAACACCTTCTTTCTGCTGCAGGAGCTGAAGCGCACCGGCGCGGACAATCTGATCGCCGAGCAGGTCAGGGTAGGCAAGTGCTACATCGGCGAGTCTGCCGGTTCCGCCGTGCTCGCGCCCAGCATCGAGTACCTGCAGAGGCTGGATGACCCCAGCGCCGCGCCCGATCTCGACGACTATACTTCGCTGGCACTGATCGACTTTTACCCGCTGCCTCATTACCGGAACGCGCCGTTCGACGAGGCGGTCGAGCAGGTATTGATCGAATACGGCGGTAGCCTGGACCTTCGCCCATTCAGCAATCACCAGGCACTCGCTATCGTGGGTAATAGCGTCGATATCCTGACGAGCGCGAAACCCCTCTGAATAAGGGGGCGGCGCGATCATCCCTTTTGGCCGGGGCTGTATGCCCGGTTCGAGCAGGCAGCATATGCGGGGCGATTTATGGGGCGTGGGGCCATGGCTCACTAGCTAGGCGACAGCGCAGCTGTCTGATGGCCATGGGGCCGTTTTAGCTTCTGTAAGTGGACGTTTGGCGTTCCAAGCATGCTCTAGGTTTGGCTGATACTACTCACCGAACGAGCCGCCGAGCCCGGCGTTACCTGCCCATTCCTGTGTCAACAGGCTTTCCTCCACGTGCCGGCTGAAGCTCGAATAGGGCCAGTCCGCGACCTGTTCTACCAGCCCGTGCTTGACCGGGTTGTAGTGGATGTAATCAACGTGCCGCTGCAAATCCGTTTCGTCCCGAATCTGATGCTCCCAGTAGCGTCGCTGCCAGACGCCTTTCTCTCGCTTACGGATTTGGCTCGCGTTCCGAGGCACGGCCGGAAGTTGTCGAGAGAAGGTGCTCTTGAGCAGGCTCCAGCGGGCGGCAAACTCGGCGTCGTGGTTCGGGAGTGTCCAGATAGCGTGTAGGTGATCCGGCAGGATGCAGATGGCGAGGGTTTGGAAAGAACGGGTGTGGTGGGTCAGGCGATAGGCCTGTCGGAGCAGTGCTATCTGTTCAATCAGCAAGCGAGATTGGCGGTCGGCCAGGGTCACGGTGAAAAACCATGTGCCGCCAGATACCAGACTGCGGCGGTAGTTGGACATGAGGCCTCCTTGCCTTCACGAGATGTATGTCGACGCCGTTGCGCTTTTGTCGATTGACTGGAGATGCTTGCCGAGCGACGGTGGGCTGAAGCCCGCCCTACGGCACTTAAGCAGTTTTGTTGCCCACGTTCTCACCCTGTCGATCCCACAGCATGGCGGGCTGGAGCCTGTACAGACACGCTGCTAGAGTGCCGCCGCTTGCCAACCACCGGCTGACAGGACGTCTGCCCAGCCGCCGCACAGGATGTTTCCATGAAAAAACTCGTACTTGCCGTTGCCGTACCGCTGGCTCTCGTCGGCGCCGCGACCCTTTACACCAGCACCCAGGTTGAATCGACTGCCCGCGATGCCGTCGAGCAGGCCAATGTCCAGCTGCGCGAGATGAGCGTTGGGGCCGGCGCCGAGGTTGCCGTCAAAATGCTCAGTTTCGAAAGCGGCCTGCTGTCCAGTAACGCCCGCTATCAGGTCGACATCCAGGCCCAAGACAGTGACGGCGAGCCCCGGCAGTTCACTGTGCTGCTGCAGGACCGCATCGAGCACGGCCCCTTTCCGGTGTCGCGCCTGACCAATGGGCAGCTGATGCCGGTTGCCGCCCAGAGCCATTTCCGCCTTGAGCGCTCAGCGCAAACCGAAGCGCTGTTCGAGGCCGCCTCAGGCGAAAACCCGCTGGTCGGCGATGTCGCCTTCGGCTATGACGGCAGTCAACAAGGCGCGCTGCGCTCGGCCCCCCTCAATTTTGCGAACGAAGACGGCACGGTTCGCGTGGCGGCCGGTACCCTGAATTTCGAAGTGGCCGACGAAACCACGACCGTGCGCCTGGAAGGCCAGCTGCCGGAAATCGACATGAACCTGCAAAACCGTGACGATGGCAAGCCGGTACGGGTCCAGCTAAGCGGTATCGGCATGACCGTCGACAAGCACGACTACGTCGACGGGTTCGGCCAAGGCCCCTCGGCCATCACGCTTGAACACATGGAAATCCAGGCTGACGACAATCCCGCCGTGGTCATCAAGAACGCCTCCATTGAAGAAGCATCGAGTCGCAGCAGCGACGGCTTCGACCAGTCGATCGCTTACCGCATCGGCGAGGTCGGAGCCAACGGTCAGTCCATCCGCAACCTGACGCTCGCCCTCAGCCTGCGCAACCTGGATGAAGGCAGCCTCAAGGCGCTGGTGGAAAGTTACAAGCAGATCCTCGATAGCGCGGCCACCCCACAGGAGGCGCTCGACAACATCACCGACGTTCAGCAGCAGGAGCTGCAGGCGCTTGCCCTGCAATTGCAGGAGCACAAGCCCACCGTGGCGCTCGACGAGTTCGGCTTCGAGACCGCTAACGGTGCGGCCCGCCTGTCGGTGGTGGCCGACCTGCAGGCCCCGAGTTCGGAGGCCTCTACACCGGATGCGATGATCATCAGCATGCTGGCCTCGCTCAAAGCCGAAGCCGGTATCGCTAAAGGCCTGGTTCGCGACGTCGCCAGCCTGATCGCTCAGCGCGAACCGCAGTACAGCGCCGACCCGGCTGCGTTGCAGCAGCAGGCAGACCTGACGACCGAGTTGTTCAGCGGTATGGCACTCGGTGCGGGCTGGTTCCAGCTGCAAGGCGATCGCCTGGTCAGCTCGCTGCATTACGCCGACAACAAGGTGACCTTGAACGGCCAAGACATGACCGTTCAGGAATTCATCGGCTTTGCCTTCGGTTCGGTACTGGGCGCCGGCCTGCTCGGCCAGTAAGCACCTGGTCATGCAAGAAGAGGCGACCTTAGGGTCGCCTTTTTCATTTCTAAGGTGGGAAAGCGTGTGAGCGCCCCCCGGTTCGCCTCGAACCTGATGATCAATCCACCCGCTGGATCCGCCCCTCTACCGCTGCGGTAAACGGCTGCGGCAATGCTTCGATGTAGTCCACCAGCGCATCCAGATCCACCGCGCCGACGATGCGGTTGGTGCCTTCGGTGAGCACGGTGAAGTTGTCGCCGCCGCCTGCGAGGAAGGAGTTGACCGTTACGCGGTAGGCCGCCGTCGGGTTGATCAGCGCGCCGGTGGTATCGCGCATCTCGATCACGCGGTTGCCCACGGGACGGCTGGCGGACCAGCTGTACTGAATGCCGGAAGGCTTGAGCAGGCGTGCGTAGCTCTGGCCGAGCCACTGTTGTTCGAGCAGGATTTTGATCTGCGCGCCAGTCAGGTCCATGGAAACCAGATCGTTGGCGAATGGCTGGATGGCGAACAGCTCGCCCCAGGTCACTTCACCGCTGTCCAGATCCGCGCGAATGCCTCCCGGGTTCATAAAGCTGATTTGCGCGTCGGTGGCCACGCGTTGGGCATCGGCGATCAGGTTACCCAAGGCCGATTCACCAGCCGGTGTTTCAGTGCGGGTGAGGGCATTTTGTGCAAGCCCCACCACGCGCGCGACCAGGGGTTCGACCCGAGCGTCGGCCTGCGCCACCAGCGCGGCGACTCCAGGGTCCGGCGAAAGACCGGCGCCCTGGTCGGCCCAGGTGGTCATCACAGCAGCGGACTTTTCGACGATGTCGCGGCTACGGCGGCTGACCTGGAGCTGGATATCGGCATAGGCGGTGCCGGCCGAGAAGGCTTGAGTCACCAGGATAGGTTTGCCGTTGGCATTGGGCACCAGTGCGTTGGTAAAGCCGTGTGCATGGCCTGAGATCACCACGTCCACTTCATCATCCAGTCGCTCGATGATGTCGACTACCGGGCCGGTAACGGTGTCGGCTTCTGGGTTGGTCGGGCCGTCATAGCTGGTCTGCCGGCCACCCTGGTGCAGCGCGACGACAATCGCGCGTACACCGTGTCGGCGCAGCTCGGCCACGGACTGGTTGATAGCGTCCGCCTCGTCGACGAAACGCAGCCCGGCGACGCCGGAAGGCGAGACGATGGTTGGCGTCTCCTTGAGCACGGCGCCGATCACGCCGATGCGCACGCCGCCGGCGTAGTAGATGGAGTAGGGCGGTAGCAGAGGCTCGCCGGTGGCCCGGTCGATGACGTTGCTCGACACCGTGGGGTAGCGCGCACCCTTCCACTCGTCTTCGAGGAAAGGCCCCTTGGCGTGGTTGCCGCCGGTGAGCTGGCGCAGCAGCTCCGTCCTGCCGTTATCGAACTCGTGGTTGCCGAGGGTGCCGATCAGGTTGCAGCGTTGCTGGGCGAAGGGCTGCGCATTGCGCGGCATGTCCAGCTGGCGGCTGAACGGCCGGCAGTGCGGGTTGGCCAGCAGGTTGAAGAAGCTGATCGAGGGTTCGTCGCGCAACAGGGCGGAGTTGGGTGGCGAGGCGCCAACCTGGTCACCGTCATGCACGATCAGCGTGTATTCGCCGCTGGCCGATTTCAGGTAGGAAGCGAGCACCGCCGCGCCGCCGGCAGGCCGGCCGGCGACAGCGCGCGGCGACAGTTGGCCATGAAAGTCGTTGATGCTGAGCAGGTTGATCGACACCACCGGCTCGACCCGCCAGTCGGGTGCGCGCCAGCTGCGACGCTCACTGTCGCGCTGTCTGGCGCTAAGGCCTTCCAACTGCTGCTCGCGATAATCCTGTTCGATGGAGCCGTGCTCGGGCAGTGCCTGAGCCTGAGCCTGAGCCAGCGCCGGGCCGGCAACGCCGATCAGGCCTGCCGCTAACAGCCAATCCAGTGCGCGCGTATGCATTGTTGTGTCCTCGGTGCGGTGGAGTCCGACCGAAACTAGAAAGCGCGCGTGGCAGGTTGATGACTGCTTTCTGGTGTTTTGGCGAGAGGCGACGTGCGGTTGGCGAAGGCGTCGAGGTGAGCGCAAGAGCTGGTATAGGACGGCGCGAGGATGTTGCGAGCGGCCTGGGTTGTCGACGGGGTATAGGGGAAGAAGTGATCGTCTCGAGATGAGAGGTTCTTCCTTGAACCTGGGGGATGGCGGCTAGAGAGGCAGGGTTTACAGGCGGAATTGACCCACGCGGTCGTTGAGCTGCACGGCCAGGCGTGCCAGTGAGTCGCTGGCGGCTGAAGTCTGTTCCGAGCTGGCGGCGCTCTGGTGCGAGAGGTCACCGATCGCAACCAGGTTCTCGTCCACGGAGCGTGCTACCTGCGCCTGTTCCTCGGCCGCACTGGCGATCACCAGATTCATGTCGTTGATCTGTGATACCTGATCGGAGACGCGATCCAGCGCGGCATCTGCCTGACCCGCCATGGCTTGGCTACGCTCGGCCAAGCTGCTGCTCTCTTGCATGTTCTGCGCGGCTTCTTCGCCGGCTTGCTGGATGGTGCTGAGCATCTTCTCGACTTCGCCAGTGGAAGCCTGGGTACGTTGTGCGAGGCTGCGCACCTCGTCGGCGACCACGGCGAAGCCTCGACCGGCCTCGCCCGCGCGCGCGGCTTCAATGGCGGCGTTCAAGGCGAGCAGATTGGTCTGCCCGGCGATGCCGTGAATGGCTTCGAGGACGTGATTGATGCGTGTGGTTTCGTCGATCAAGCGGTTGACGGTCGAGCCGGTCTGGCTCAGCTTCTCGCCGAGTTGGTCGATGGTCCGGCGAGTCTCGCTGACCTGCTGACGGCTGCTACCGGTGAGTTCTGCAGCAGTGCGTGACGCTTCCGACGTGCTGGCTGCATTGCGTGCCACTTCGTCCACGGCGGCGGACATCTCGGTCACTGCGGTTGCTGCGAGCTGCACCTGTTGATCCTGCTCTTCAATGGTGCGAGCCGATTGGGCGGTCACTGTGGTCAGCTCCTCGGCCGCCGCCGCAAGCTGTGCTGCGGAGTTCTGGATGTCTTCAAGCGTGGCGCGCAGGTTTGCTTGCATCTGGCGAAGCGAGCGTTGGACATCTGTTACTTCGTCGCGGCCGGTTACCGTCATTTTTTCGGTCAGGTCGCCGTCGGCGATGCGAGCCGCAGACATTTTCAGCGAGTCCAGCGGGCCAGTGATGCCTCGTACGGTGGCGAATGCCAACGCAGCGCCAGCGAGCGAGACGAACACGCCCAGGCCGAGTGTGAGCATGAGGCTGCGCTCGTAGCGTGCCGCGCCGGCCTCATACTCGCGCTGCGACTCCTCGAGCTGAATGTCGATGAGCGCGCTGAAAGCTGATGACAGGGGGTCGATGACGGGATACAGCTGGGTCGAAACGAAGCTGTCCAGGGCTTGCCGGTCATTGCGTTGCAGGGCCAGCACCAAGGTTTGCAGCGGCAGTTTCGCGGCCTGCATCAGCGGTTCGATACGCGCAACCAGGCGTTGCTCTCCGGGAATGAGGTGAGTGTTCAAGTAAGCCTGCCAGTATTCATCGATGCGCTTTTGCGAATCGACCGTCATGGCGGCCGCCTCGGACATCTCTAGCTCACCGCTGCGCGCCTTATGGCTGGCGTCGACGATGCTCACCGCATAGAGATCGGAGATCGCTTTCAGATCCCTCAGCGGCACGACCCGGTCCAGGTAGACCGTATTGAGCCCGGCCACTGTTGACTTCAGCGTGCTTACCCCAAGCACACCCATCGCTATACAGCCGGCCAACATGGCGATCACAAGGATCGCCAGACGAAGCCGAATACTGCCTACCTGACGCATGATGATCACCTCAGCTACAAGAGCCGGCATGCTATCAGCCAAATAGTGGCCTTATGTCATCATTTGACGAGTGGTGTTGATCGTTTTGGTTTGACCTGCGGGGCTGATCCCTGCGGCTAAGGCGATACGATCCCTGCAAGTTGGTGATAATTGGCACCAATATCTACGTTTTCTGCTGCTAAAACATTCGTTTGAGTGCTCTGCGCCATGGCGAAGGCGCGGCCCATTTGAGGTGATTTCTGGCTGGTTGACATGATCTGACACAAATACTGACCGTCGTATTTGTGGTAGACGGGGGGCAGTTGGCCACCGAAGCGGCTTCAAGATAGCCGTGTCTCGCCTCGCAGAAGCCATCCAGATGTTGGATAGAAGTGTTTCGCCGCCTGTTAGCGGATGCCCGGGTATTGGCGTTCTACGCCTGCCAGGGCGCTGTTGGCGCCAACCTACGCCCTGACAGCGTAGTTTGACGGGGGAGGTGACCGCTCGGAGCTGAACATGAACGGCTGATGCCCTATCCCGGTCGCACCTAAGAGCAATCGGGAGGCATACGCATGACCACTCTGAGCAATGTTTTGTGGGGCGCGCTGGCGCTAGGCCTGGTAACCGGAATGCGCAGCACCCTGGCCCCCACCATGACCAGCCGGGCATTGGCCGCGCGGGACGACATCGACGAGGCGAACGAGCCGGCTCGCACCCTGGCCTCGCACCGTGCACAGCAATTCCTGCTGCCCATGGCGGCGGGCGAATTGCTGGGCGACAAGATGCCCTTCGCGCCGGATCGGACCATCCTGCCGTCGATGATGTTTCGCGCGGTGTCGGGCGGCGTGACCGCAGCGGCGCTGGCCAGCGCACGGCGACAGCCGATAGCGTTGCCGGCGTTGATTGGCGCGACGGCCGCGTTAGTCGCGTCGAAGGTGGGGCTGAGCTTGCGTAAGCCGTATCAATCCGACCCGCTGGTTAACGCCGCGCTGGGCCTGGCCGAAGATTGCGTGGCGCTGGCAATTGGAAACTCCGGGCTGCGGTGCGCTTTGGGCAAGCGCTGAGGGAAGTAAGCACGGCTCGCTGAAGCCGGTTGAAAACACACGGGCCGCATGGCGCGGCCCGTGATCGCTCAGCGGTCGGTTCTACCGCTTGATCACGCACACCCGGTCGGTGCAGGTGCCGGCGTGGGTGGCGTCCAGGCTTTCCGTTGCGTCGCGGGTGCCGACGGTTTCGCCAGCCAGGCCGCCGCCAGTCGGGGAGGCTGTGCCGGTATTTTCCGGGTAGCCCGTGCCGGCCCGTTTTGCCGCGGTGCCCACGTCGTAGCGACCGGTGTCGCCTGAATCGGTATGAGTGTCGGCCGTATGGCCTGTACCCGTTGCGCCCGTTGCGCCGGTAACCGGTGCAGCTGTATCGCGATGGGTGCTGGTCGAATGATCTGCGTTCCCCGCATGGCCAGCGGCCCTAGCAAAGTGCTTGTCCAGATGACTGTCACCACCGGTGGCGCCGGCATAGGGGCTGGTTGCACCGGAATAGCCTGGGGTTGCGCCCGCACCGTTGCCGTTGTCGTCGATATTGAGCGCGCCGTTGTACTCCAGTGCGTCGCGTGCACGGACCAGTTGATCGTCGTCATGCACGTCGACCGCGATCACCAGCGAGCCTCGGCGTACGGCTTCCGGATAGGCGGTGGCATGGCGACGGTGTTCTTCGTGCGGCTCATGGCCGAACAACGATTTGAAGAAGTGTGCGACCTTGCCCTCGTGATGCTCGCGGTCGACAGTGCCGCCTTCGGTGGAGTAGGGCGCGTCGTAGGCATGAATGTTCGCGCTGTCAGCACCTACTGAGTGAATCTGTTCCCGGGCGATGCCCCGCGACATCAGGTCGCCCACGGTACGGTTGGCATCGGTCGACGTCGCAAACGCCGCTACTAGTGTGTGTTTCATGGTTCACCTCGCGTTGTGTTGAACAACTGGGTTATCCGAGCACTGCGCTTATCCCGGGACTGATGAGGACACCTGCCATAGTGATGGCGGCTCATCCGCTCCTCGGAGCAGCGCTCATCAATATTGGGTCTGGCGGGGCGGCCATAGTTCAGAAAAATAAGTGGTACAGGTCGGACCGCTTCGGTTAAGCAGGCAGCAGGTCGTAGGGCGAGCCGCCGACGCGCTTTTTGTGAGTGGTGCTCAGTGCAGGGGCTTCAGTGGGGAGCGGTCTCGACCGCGATAGGAGTTGAGATACGGCTTACGAGTCAGTGTTTGCTCAAGCGGTACCGGCTTGCGAAGAGCCCTTCTCAGTGGGCGTGGACGTTCGTGCGGCGCGGCTACCCAATTCGCGGTCGAGACCCGCAATGTCCGCGCCATGGGGGTGAGGCCGCTAGCGCGCGGCCTGCCTCATCGGGGGCCGTGTTTAATCCAGATCCGCTGCGCTGTGACGTTCGGGTGCCTGTTCGGACTCCTCGCCCCAGGTGCGGTTGACCTTGCGTCCACGAATCACGCCGGGTCGCTCGGCCAGTTCGGCGGCCCAGCGCTGCACATGTTTGTAGTCCTGCACCGAGAGAAACTCACCGGCCTGGTACAGCTCACCGCGGGCCAACACGCCGTACCAGGGCCAGATGGCCATGTCGGCAATGGTGTACTCGTCGCCGGCGATGTAGCGGTTCTCGGCCAGTTGGCGATCGAGCACGTCGAGCTGGCGCTTGACCTCCATCGCGTAGCGGTTGATCGGGTACTCGTACTTCTCCGGCGCGTAGGCATAGAAGTGGCCAAAGCCGCCACCGAGAAAGGGCGCCGAACCCATCTGCCAGAACAGCCAGTTCATCGTTTCGGTGCGCGCACGGGTTTCGGTCGGCAGGAAGGCGCCAAACTTCTCGGCCAGGTACACCAGAATCGAGCCCGACTCGAACACCCGCAATGGCTCGCCGCCGACGCTGTGGTCGGCCAGTGCCGGGATCTTGGAGTTCGGGTTGATCTCGACAAAGCCGCTGCCGAACTGGTCGCCGTCACCGATCTTGATCAGCCAGGCGTCGTATTCCGCGCCGCTGTGGCCAAGGGCAAGCAGCTCCTCAAGCATGATGCTGACCTTCACGCCGTTGGGCGTGGCCAGGGAGTAGAGCTGCAGCGGATGCTTGCCCACCGGAAACGCCTTGTCCTCGCGCGCACCGGCGGTCGGGGCGTTGATGCTGGCGAACTTGCCGCCCGAGGGCGCGTCGTGGGTCCAGACTTTCGGCGGTACGTAAGTGCAATCGGGCATGAACAATCTCCTCGCGTGGGTACTGGGGATGTGCAGGGCATCCTACGCGCTCAGACGGCGCGGTCGAAATCGAGCCGGTTGATATTGGTCATCGATGGGCGGTGGTTTGTTCGGGCGTGTGCGGTTGGTGGCGCCGCTTGATCGTTCAGCCCACTCACCCAGGGCGCCCCCAAGCGCGTGTCTATAGCGGTCTTTGTCGCGCTAGGCGTGCGGCGGGTTATTGATCATCGTCAGCGATATCCGCATGCCGAAGACTTTGAACACCGATTCCAGGGTCTTCAGCGTGGGGTTGCCGTCGCCATACTCCAGGTGGTTGAGGGCACGCATGGAAATCTTGCACATCTTGGCGAAGCGGGACTGGTTCAGCCCGGTGACCTCGACGCGCAGCCGCCTGATGGCCTCATGCAGGTTCAACGTGCCCTCGCCCACCTGCTGGCAGATCGAGCGAATCAACAGGTCGCGTTCTTCGATGGTCATCGTCTTCACAGCAATCCCCAGCGTTTCAGGTTGGGCTCCAGCTGCAGCACCGGCAGGCGTCCGGTTGCTTGTCTGATCGCAGGCGGAATCTCGGTCAACAGATCGGGTAGGGCGAGGAAGTCCCGTGCGGCTTGGCGTAGCCGTTCATAGGTATCTTCGGGCTCGGCGAAGGGTTTCAACCGTTCGCAGACGTCTCGCCATTGCGGTTCACCCAGCCGCTCCTCGTGCCATTTGGTGACGCGGCTGATGCCTTCCGGGTCGAGCACCATCGGGGCCAGATCGTAGATGGGTGCCAGGGCCAGCCGACCACCGCTACGGGTGATGGAGGTGTTTCTGCCGTGGTTGTCCGAGTTGCCGAGGATGCGATTGAGCAGGTCACGGCGGACATACTCGAACACTAGGTCAGGAGTCTCTGCCTGCTGGCCGGCCTCCGTCCACAACTGCGCGAGCCTGGCGATGACCTCCTCATGCTGCATGTGCGAGCCGGGCCGGGTGTTGTTGCACAGTGAATAGACGGATTCGAGCGCGACGCGCTCGACTTTGCCGTTGCTGACCCGCCGATCAAAGCGCGGCATCCACAGGCTCGGTTTGTCGGCTTCTTCGAGCATCAGCCCGTCCGCTGGAATGGTGTCGAGTCCAAGCTGCCGGATGGCTTGGTAGTAGTGGTATTCGGTGCGCAGGATGTCGCGGTCCCGCTCGCCGGCCTGGTTGCGCGCGAACTTCACCAGCCAGTGACGGTGTGCCTGCTCATCGGCCAAGGTGGCATCGGCATTCAGGTCACCGCGGGCGTCCTCGGTCATCAACAGCTTGGGCGCTTCGCCGCCCGCACCGGTTGCACCACCGATGGCTGCGCCCTGCTCATAGGCGTATTCAAGAAACGCGCTGGTGCGCTCCACCACCTCGGCGCGGTCGAAGGCGACGCTGCTTCCAACTTCGATGTGGCTAATGGATTCCTTGACGCGTAGATGGCCAATGGGCGCCGGCGCACACCGTTCGAGCAGAAACAGGTTGAGGTCCATGCCTGCCGGGCGCTCATGACCGAAACGACGCTCCAGTGATTTCCGCGCTGCACCGGAGGGCATGATGTCGTAAACGAATGCGGGAAAGCCGTTGGTATGGATGCTGTTCCAGCCCAGCCGGTGACAGACGCTGACCGACGCCTCGAACGGCGAATCGATTAAATCCAGGTGATTGAGCAGGTAATCCTGCACATAGCCGCTCACGCAGCGATGCCCGTCTACCTGTTCAGGGTTGGCGAACTGCAAGACCAGCGCATCCTGCCAATTGTGATCGATGTACGCCTGAATGGTCAGCGAGTGGGGCATGGCGGCTCATGACTTTGCAGAAGATTGCAAAGCACACTAGCCGGATCACGATTATTTTGCAATATAAAGCAAAAAAACGATGCGGAAACTTCTTGTTTTGCACTGAGATGCAAATTGCGAAAGGATGTAGCTCAGCTGGGCATGCATGCCTCGACCTCTGCGCTCGACAGGCGCATATGGATGAGCGCTACCCGATTGCCTTGCGGGTCGACACGCTCCTCGACGGCAAATGGCTCGAATCCCAGCTTGGGATAGAGCAGCAGGCCGGCCAGGTTCTGGTTGAAGCAGGAAACCGTCACCTCGCGGGCGCAGTACTTGGTGCGCGCAAGGTCGATCATCTGCCTCATCAGATACCGAGCGGCGCCTCGCCCGCGCGCAGCCGGAGCGATGATGACATTGCCTATCGAACAGCGCCCTTCAGATTCCCAGCGGTAGAAGTTGGCGAATGCCACAACTTCACCATCCAGCTCAACTACGGTCGCGTCTGCGCGCTCTTCTACCGCTTGGCTTAATTGCTGTGGCGTGAGGGGGAACTGTGCCTTGGGGAAAAAGAAAAACAGCTCCTGCGCATCCTGAGCGAATCCGCAAACGGTCTGAATATCCTGCCCGGTGGCAGGGCGGTGCGTCATTGGCATGGGAAAAACCTTCCTTAGGGGTTATTCGATGTGAAACAAGGCAGCCTTCATTGCCTACTCGAAAGTCTGTATAGCCGTCTTCTCTTGGGTGCAGGCACAAAAAAGCCGCTGCCTTGATGAAGGGCAGCGGCTCTGGTCTGGCGAGTTGAACGTCAGCTGCGCGCGCCGCGTACTCCGGCACTGATTTCGCGACACAGCCCCAGCACACCCTCGACGGCTTGCTCGGACGTTTCGGCATTGGCGATCTGATCGATCAACGCCGAGCCCACCACCACGCCTTCGGTCAGTCGGGCGATGGCGGCGGCCTGTTCCGGTGTGCGGATGCCGAAGCCGACGCATACGGGCAGATCGGTATGGCGCTTGAGGCGCGCCACGGCTTCTTCGACGTGTTCCAGGGTGGCGGAACCGGCACCGGTCACGCCGGCCACCGAGACGTAGTAGACGAAGCCCGAGCTGCCGTTTAGCACGGTAGGCAAGCGCTGGTCGTCGGTGGTCGGGGTGGTTAGGCGGATGAAGTCGATGCCGGCGCTCTGGGCCGGGTCGCAGAGTTCGTCGTTATGCTCCGGCGGCAGGTCGACGACGATCAGGCCGTCGACGCCGGATTCTTTCGCATCGCTGACGAAGCGCTCGACGCCATAGGCGAAGATCGGGTTGTAGTAACCCATCAATACCAGCGGGGTGCTGCTGTTGGTCTCGCGGAATTCGCGGACCATCTGCAGCGTCTTCGGCAGGTTCTGCTTGGCTGCTAGGGCGCGGATGTTGGCCAGCTGGATCGCCGGGCCATCGGCCATCGGGTCGGTGAACGGCATGCCCAGCTCGATGACGTCGGCGCCGGCCTCCGGCAGGCCCTTGAGGATGGCGAGCGAGGTGGCGTAGTCCGGGTCACCGGCGGTCACGAATGTGACCAGCGCGGCGCGGTTTTCCTGCTTCAGCTGGTCGAAGCGCGTCTGCAAACGGGCGTTTACCGAGCTCATATGTGTTCTTCCTGTTCGTCGTAGTGGTGCATGACGGTTTGCATGTCCTTGTCGCCGCGGCCGGAGAGGTTGATCACCATCAGGTGTTCCTTGGGCAGCGTCGCCGCGCGCTTGAAGGCTTCGGCCAGGGCGTGGGCGGATTCCAGCGCCGGAATGATGCCTTCCAGGCGGCAGCACTGGTGGAAGGCCTTCAAGGCTTCGTCATCGGTGCAAGGCACGTATTCGACGCGCTTGATCTCGTGCAACCAGGCGTGCTCCGGGCCGACGCCGGGGTAGTCGAGGCCGGCGGAGATGGAATGTGCGTCGGTGATCTGGCCGTCGGCGTCCTGCAGCAGGAAGGTGCGGTTGCCGTGCAGTACACCCGGTGCGCCACCGGCCATGCTGGCGGCGTGCTTGCCGGTGTCGATGCCGTGACCGGCCGCTTCGACGCCGACGATCTGCACCGCTTCGTCATCGAGGAAGGGGTGGAACAGGCCAATGGCGTTGGAGCCGCCACCGATGCAGGCGACCAGCGAGTCGGGCAGGCGGCCTTCCTTCTCCATGATCTGCTCGCGTACTTCGTTGCCGATCACCGACTGGAAGTCGCGCACCATGGCCGGGTAGGGGTGCGGGCCGGCGGCCGTGCCGATCAGGTAGAAGGTGTTGTGGACGTTGGTCACCCAGTCGCGCAGGGCTTCGTTCATCGCATCCTTCAGCGTGCCGGTGCCCGCGGTGACCGGGATCACCTCGGCGCCGAGGAGCTTCATGCGGAAGACGTTGGCCTGCTGGCGCTCGATGTCGGTGGTGCCCATGTAGACCACGCACTGCATGCCGAAACGCGCAGCCACGGTGGCGGTGGCCACGCCGTGCATGCCGGCGCCGGTCTCGGCGATGATGCGCTGCTTGCCCATGCGCTTGGCCAGCAGGATCTGGCCGATGCAGTTGTTTATCTTGTGCGCGCCGGTGTGGTTCAGGTCTTCGCGCTTGAGGTAGATCTTGGCGCCGCCGAACTGCTCGGTGAGGCGTTCGGCGTAATACAGCGGGCTGGCGCGGCCGATGTAGTCGCGCTGGAAGTAGGCCAGCTCTTCGAGAAATGCTGGATCACTCTTGGCCTTCTCGTATTCGGCGGCCAGCTGGTTGATCAGCGGCATCAGGGTTTCGGCGACGAACTGGCCGCCGAAGCGGCCGAACAGGCCCCTGGCGTCAGGGCCGCTGCGGAATGAAGTCATGGTCATCTCCTGCGGGAATGAGTGGCAGCCGCCCTGGCTTGGCCAAGGCATGCGCGATGGGCAGGAAATTACCCGAGTCGAGCCGGGATAAAAAGCGATAAGATCGCCTGGTCCTGTCAGGAAATCTCACGCATGAGCCAAGCCCTTCCTCCCCTCAACGCGTTGCGCGCCTTTGAAGCGGCTGCCCGGCTGCAGAGCGTAAGCCAAGCGGCAGCCGAACTCAGCGTGACCCACGGTGCAGTCAGTCGGCAGATCCGGCTGCTCGAAGACGACCTCGGCGTGGCGCTGTTCAGCAAAGACGGTCGCGGCGTAAAACTCACCGATGCAGGACTGAGATTGCGTGAGGCTGCCGGCGAGGCATTCGAGCGGTTGCGGGACGCCTGTGCCGATCTGCGCCAGCAGACCGCCGATGCGCCGTTCGTGCTCGGCTGTCCGGGCAGCCTGCTGGCGCGCTGGTTCATCCCTCGGCTGGATCGGCTCAACCGCGAGCTGCCGGATCTGCATCTCCAGCTGGCGGCCAGTGAGGGCGAACTGGACCCGCGCCGGCCGGGGTTGGACGCCACCCTGCTATATGCTGAGCCGCCGTGGCCAGCCGATATGCAGGTGTTCGAGCTGGCCACCGAATGCATCGGCCCGGTGCTCAGCCCGCATCACCCCAACTGCGCCGCGTTGCGCCAGGCGCCGCCATCGGTGCTGTTCAACGAGGCGCTGCTTTACACCGCGTCCCGACCGCAGGCGTGGCCCGCCTGGGCGCAGGGCAATGACCTTGACCCCAATGGGTTGCGCATGGGGCAGGGCTTCGAGCACCTCTACTTCCTGTTGGAAGCGGCGCTGGCCGGACTGGGCGTGGCCATCGCGCCGCAACAGCTGGTCGCCGATGACCTGCGCCAGGGCCGTTTGCTGGCGCCGTGGGGCTTTGTCGAAACCCCGGCACGGCTAGCGTTATGGGTGCCGTCTCGGCGGTCCGATCAGCGGGCTGAACGCCTTTCCGGTTGGCTGCGGAGCGAGCTGGGTCAGGCTTCGCTTTAGCCTTTCGGGGGATACAGGGTTTCGGTAGGCGCGATCGACCAGAACGGCCGTCGCGCGGGTTTCTCGAGCTATGGCGTGAACAACGTGCACATCGCCGCGCCGGGCGTCGACATCGTTTCGACGGTGCGGACTTTCAACTGGCGCGGCCGGCTTCGCCTACATGAGCGGCACCTCCATGGCGGCGCCTCACGTGACCGGTGCGGCGGCGCTGTATGCCTCGCTGAACCCCTGTGCCAGCAGCGCGCAGATCCGCGAGGCGCTGCTGCGCACCGCGGTGATCGACCCTCAGCTCACCGGGGCGGTACAGCAGAACCGCCGGCTCGATGTTTCAAAAATCCGCGCTGAACTGAACTGCAGCGCACCGTAAGACGCAGGCTGAGCATCCGCGTGGCGGGTGCTCAGCTGGCCATGGCGGTGTTGCTGTTCGCGGCCACCGGAGCCTTGGCCGCGGGCTTCTCCGTTCCATAACCCTGCGGATTGCGGCTCTGCCAGCGCCAGGCGTCGGTCAGCATTACCAGCAGGTCACGCTCCGCTTCCCAGCCCAGATCGTCACTGGCCTTGCTCGGGTCCGACCAGCATTGTGCGGCGTCACCCGGTCGGCGCGCCTTGAACACATGGGCGAGTGGTCTGCCGATCACTTCTTCGAACGCTGTGATCATCTGGCGTACCGAGTAGCCCCGGCCGGTGCCGAGGTTCCACGTGGAAACACCATGAACCAGGTCGAGGCGCTCCAGTGCCTTGAGGTGCCCCTTGGCCAAGTCCACCACGTGAATGTAATCCCGCACTCCCGTGCCGTCCGGCGTCGGGTAGTCCGCTCCGTATACGTTCAATTGCTTAAGACGGCCCACCGCTACCTGCAGCATGTAGGGCAGCAGGTTATTGGGAATGCCGTTGGGGTCCTCGCCGATCAGGCCGGATTCGTGTGCGCCGATCGGATTGAAGTAGCGCAGCAGTGCAATCGACCAGCGCGGGTCGGATTCGGCCAGCCCTTTCAGCACGTTCTCCGCCATCAATTTGGATTGGCCGTACGGGTTGGTTGGAATGCCGGTGGGGCAGTTCTCGGTGATCGGCATCTTCGGTGAGTCGCCGTAGACAGTCGCCGATGAGCTGAACACCAACTTGAAGACGCCGGCTTCGGCCATGGCCTGACACAACGCGATGCTGCCGCTGACGTTGGTTTCGTAATAGCGCAGCGGTTCACGCACGCTTTCACCGACCGCCTTGAGACCGGCGAAGTGCAGCACCGCCGTGATGGGGTAAGAGGCAAACAGCGCCTTGAGCAGCGAGCGGTTTCGCACGTCACCCTTGATGAACTGCAGCGTGCGGCCAGCCAGATGTTCCACGCGGTCCAGTGCCACTTTCGAACCGTTGCTGAGGTCGTCCAACACCAGCACTTCATGGCCAGCCAGCAGGAGCTCAAGCACCGCATGGGACCCGATATAACCAGCACCACCCGTGACGAGAATCATGTCTCTACCTCATGAACCGAATTATCTGACGCACACGGGAGCTCACGGCTGACCGTATGAGCGCGGCCGCTGCAAGCATCTCCAGGGTTGGGTCGGCGAATCGGGCGGTACTGACTGCAGGGAGCACACAGCACCGATGCCGGGTGAAACAGGCGTCCTGTGATAGGGACGGGGGAAGGTGTGAGCAAGTTCCAACGAAACGGCAGTCACCCGATGACCGACCTCTGCAGTAGGGCATCGGGAACCTTGGCTCATCAGCTGTCGTCCATAGCCGGCGGACAACGCTCGCGGATTGTTCATTTCTGCCGCCGAGCGCCACCAGGTTTTGCTTTGCGCGGGCTGCGCAGGCCTATGCGATGCGGCAGAAGGGACTCTGGAGGGCATTGCCACCCTTTACGAGGTTTCCATGAGCTGGGCCGGCCCCTATCAATACGAAATTGGCAAATCCCACGATAAACAAGCGACGCCACCTGAAGTCATTTTCGATGAGCTGGTGCCGACCTTGTTGTGTCTTTCCCATTTGCGCTGGAGCTTCGTCTATCAACGCCCACAGCACCTGATGTCGCGCTTCGCCCGTGACTTCAACGTGCTGTTTGCCGAAGAGCCGATCCCAACCGAGGACGCCCAGCCCTGGCTGGAGGTACGGCCCGAGGAAAATGGCGTCCAGGTACTGATTCCGCGTTTGCCTCAGGCCTGCGAGGGCGAGGCAGCGCTGCGCGTGCAGCGCGATCTGCTCGACGATTATCTCACAAAGCTCGGGGTCAATGAGCTGATGCTTTGGTATTACACGCCGATGGCGCTCGGTTATACCGGCCACCTGAAGCCCAAGCTCACCGTCTACGACTGCATGGACGAACTCTCGGCATTCCGTGGCGCACCGCCGGAGCTGGTGCAGCGCGAGCGTGAGTTGCTCGAGCGCGCTGATCTGGTCTTCACGGGTGGCTACAGCATCTGGGAAGCCAAGCGCGAACTGCACGACAACGCCTTCGCCTTTCCCAGCAGCGTCGACGTGGCGCACTTCGCCGAGGCCCGGCGGACTCAGGCCGACCCCGACGACCAGGCCGAGATCCCTCATCCACGGCTGGGCTTCTACGGCGTGATCGACGAGCGTTTCGATATTGAACTGGCGGCCGACATGGCGGAAAAACGCCCTGACTGGCAGTTCGTGCTGGTTGGGCCGGTGGTCAAGATCGATCCGGCGGAGCTGCCGCAGCGCGACAACATCCACTACCTGGGCGGTAAGACGTACGACGAGCTGCCCAAATACCTGGCCGGCTGGGACGTGGCCATCATGCCGTTCGCGATGAACGAGTCGACCCGTTTCATCAGCCCGACCAAGACGCCGGAATATCTGGCAGGCGGCCGGCCCGTGGTGTCCACGCCGATCAAGGACGTGATGCGCACTTACGGCGACACCGAGATCGTCTACATCGCCGACACGCCCGATGCGTTCATCGCGTCCGTAGAACAGGCACTGGCCGATGCCGAAGACCGCGACCGTTTGTTGAAGACTGCTGACGAAATTCTCGGCGACATGTCCTGGGACCACACCTGGGCGCTGATGAAGGAGAAGATGCAATGCGCGAAGTGAGCCTGCGAGACAGCAATCCCGAGCATGCAGGTGGCGGCGCCAGCAATCAGCCTTCGGGCCGCCAGCGCGGCTTCGACTACCTGATCGTTGGCGCCGGTTTCGCCGGCAGCGTGCTGGCCGAACGGCTGGCTGCCGGCCTGAACAAGCGTGTGCTGGTGGTCGACCGGCGGCCCCATATCGGCGGCAATGCCTACGATCACTACGACGAAGCCGGCGTATTGATCCACCGCTACGGCCCGCACATCTTCCACACCAACGCCCAGCGCATCGTCGACTACCTGTCGCGGTTCACCGAGTGGCGCCCCTACGAGCACCGCGTGCTGGCGCAGGTGGACGGTCAGGAAGTGCCGATCCCGATCAACATGACCACGCTGAACAAGCTCTACGGTCTGAACATGACCACCGAACAGGAAGCGGCGGACTTCCTCGCCAGTCGCGCCGAGCCGGTGGAAGACATCCAGACCAGCGAGGACGTGGTGATCAACGGCATCGGCCGTGAGCTGTACCAGAAGTTCTTCCGCGGCTACACCCGGAAGCAATGGGGGCTGGACCCGTCGCAGCTGGACAAGTCAGTCACTTCGCGCATCCCGACGCGCACCAATACCGACGACCGCTACTTCACCGACACCTTCCAGCAGATGCCCAAGCATGGCTACACCAAGATGTTCGAGAAGATGCTCGCGCACCCGAACATCAAGGTGATGATCAACACCGACTACCGCGAGATCCGCGACGAGGTGCAGCACGACCACCTGATCTTCTGCGGGCCCATCGACGAATACTTCGACTACCGCTTCGGCAAGCTGCCGTACCGCTCGCTGAAGTTCGAACACAAGCAGCTCGACCAGGAACAGTTCCAGGCCGTCGGTACGGTCAACTACCCGAGTGAAGACGTGCCCTACACGCGCATCAGCGAGTACAAGCACCTGACCGGGCAGGTTCATCCGAAAACCAGCGTCACCTACGAATACCCGTCGGCGGAGGGCGATCCCTATTACCCCATTCCGCGGCCGGAGAATGCCGAGCTGTACAAGCGCTACCAGAAGCTGGCGGATGAGACGCCCGGCGTGACCTTCGTTGGCCGCCTCGGCACCTACAAGTACTACAACATGGATCAGGTGGTTGGGCAGGCACTGGCGCTGTACAAGCGAATCGAAGAGGCCGAGCGTGGTCCTGCGGCGAGCGAGAACGCGGCGCACGGTCAGTCCCTGGCCGAACAGGCCCCCTGAGAGAGGCACACGGATGCATCAGCCAAGCGTATTTCAGAGCTTCTTTATGGGTGGCTTTGAATGCTCCAATCACCGCCGCAGCGATGGCCGACGCCTAGACCTGCTGGCAGCCACCGGGCATGACCGTTGGGCCGCCCATGATTACGCAGTGCTGCATCGACATAGTTTGCACACCGTGCGTGACGGCCTGCGCTGGCACCTGATCGAGACATCACCGGGCCGCTACGACTGGTCGAGCTTCCTGCCCATGCTGCAGGCGGCTCAGCGCCAAGGGACGCAGGTGATCTGGGACCTGTGCCACTACGGCTGGCCGGACGACATCGACATCTGGCGACCGCAGTTCGTCGAGCGCTTCGCCCGCTATGCGGCCGCTGCTGCGCAGTTGATCAAGGACGAGACCAATACGGTGCCGTTCTACGCGCCGTTGAACGAAATCTCGTTCTGGGCCTGGGCTGGCGGCGACGAGGCTTACTTCAACCCCATGGCACGCGGCCGTGGCTTTGAGCTCAAGCATCAGCTGGTGCGCGCCACCATCGCCGCGTTGCAGGCGATCCGCGAGATTGAACCGCGGGCGCGTTTCATTCAGGTCGAACCGGCCATTCACGTCGTCGCGCCGAATGATCGGCCCGGCCCTCAGCGCGAGGCCGAGCGCTACCGTCAATCGCAGTTCGAGGCCTGGGACATGCTCTGCGGCGAACTTTGGCCGGGTCTCGGCGGCGCGCCGGAATACCTTGATCTGCTCGGTGTGAACTATTACCCCGACAACCAGTGGTATCACGGCGCAGGTAATACCATCGGCCGGGACAGCCCAGACTATCGTCCTTTCAAAGGCATCCTCAGCGAGATCGCGCAGCGCTACAAGCGCCCCATCGTGATCGCCGAAACCGGCGCCGAAGGCGATGTGCGCGGTGACTGGCTGCGCTACGTCAGCGAGCAGGCCGGCCTGGCGATGCAGCGTGGCGTGCCGGTGGAAGGTATCTGTCTGTACCCGGTGGTGGATTACCCGGGCTGGACCGACGACCGTCACTGCCCGGTGGGGCTGCTGGGCTTCCCGGACGAAGCCGGAAACCGCCGTGTGCATGAGGGGCTGGCCGATGAGCTGCGGCTGCAGCAGGCGCGCTTCAGCCACTCGAATCCGGTTTCAAACCTCGCCAACGCCTTGCCATGAACGCGCCGGCACTGCACACACCACCGCGGGTGCCGCTCCTGCCGGATCGGCCGGTCGCCTTCTTGTGGCACTACGTTTGCGTGCGGCCTTGGCATTTCGGCGGCTTGCTGCTGCTGATCGTCGGTGCGGCTACCTGCGCGGTGGCGGTGCAGTACGGCATGAAGCTGCTGGTCGACGCCATGGCGCAGGGCAGCGCCAACCGGGGCGCGGCGGATGTATGGTTTCCACTGGGGCTGTTCATCGGCCTGATCGTGGTTGAAAACATCTTCTGGCGCCTCGGCGGCTGGCTTGGCTGCCGCACGGTGGTGGCGAGCGTGGTGGACATCCGGGTCGATCTGTTCAAGCACCTGACCGGCCACCCGATGCGCTACTTCACCGAGCACTTCGCCGGTTCGCTGGGCAACCGCATCTCGGCCCTGGGTGCCGCGGCAGGCGCGATCTACGGCGGTCTGGTCTGGAAGATCGTGCCGCCCATCGTCGACTTCATCGGCGCGGTGGTGGTGCTGCTGACCGTGGATTGGCGCATGGCGGTTGCCCTGATCCTGTTCGTGGCCATCGTCGCGGCACTGATCACCGGCTTCGGTATTCGTGGCCGCGCCAAGCATCAGCGTTTCGCCGCGCAATCGGCGCGGGTCGGCGGCGAGCTGGTCGATGCGGTCTCCAATGTCTGGACCATCAAGGCGTTCTCCGCGCGTGACCGTGAAGCGGAGCGCCTCGCCAACGAGATCGGCTACGAGGCCAAGGCCCAGCGGCGCAGCTGGATGTATCTGGAAAAGGCCCGCGTCATCCACGACATCTGCCTGTCGCTGATGGCCGGCGGCATGCTGGTCTGGGCGATCAGCCTGTGGGTGGACGGTTCGGTGACGGCCGGTGACGTGGTGCTGGTCAGCGCGTTGACCTTCCGCATCCTGCACGGCTCGCGGGATCTGGCGCTGGCGTTGGTGGACGCCACCCAGCAGATCGGTGCCATCGACGACACCCTGCGCATCATCGTCCAACCGCACGGCCTGGACGACCCGGAAACCCAGCTGATGCTGGCCGAGGGGGACATTACCTTCGACGACATCAGCTTCGGCTACCCCAAGCGCGGCATGGTCTTCGAGCACCTCAACCTGCACATTCCGGCGGGGCAGAAGGTCGGCGTGGTCGGGCCGTCCGGGGCGGGCAAGTCGACCCTCATTCATTTGCTGCAACGGCTGGACGACGTACAAGCCGGGCGCATCCTGATCGACGGTCAGGATGTCCGCTCCGTCAGCCAGAACAGCCTGCGCGAGAAGATTGCGGTGGTGCCGCAAGAGACCGCGCTGTTCAACCGGACGGTCCGCGAGAACATCCGCTACGGGCGCCCTGACGCGACCGATGGCGAAGTGGAGGAAGCGGCCCGCCAGGCTTTCTGCGATGCGTTCATCCGCGAGCTTCCGCAGGGCTACGACACCTTGGTCGGTGAGCGCGGCGTGATGCTCTCCGGTGGCCAGCGTCAGCGGCTGGGAATCGCCCGCGCATTCCTCAAGGACGCGCCCATTCTCATCCTCGACGAGGCGACCTCGGCGCTGGATACCCAGTCGGAAGGGGAAATCCAGGCGGCGCTGAACAATCTGGTACACAACCGCACCGTGGTCGCCGTCGCCCATCGGCTGTCGACGCTGGCAGGCTTCGACCGGATCATCGTGTTGCGCAACGGACTGATCATCGAAGACGGCGCACCGATGGAGCTGCGCAGCCGCGGCGGTGCTTTCGAGGCCCTTTGGCGGATGCAGGCCGAAGGCTTCAAGCATGAGCCCGATCCGACCGTATGAAGCGGGTCGCGGTGACATCGAGCAGCCTGCGCGCGCTGGGTTATGACCCGGATGCGAAAGCGCTGGAGGTGGAGTTTCACAACGGCTCGCAGTACCGCTACGAGCAGGTGCCGGCCGAAGTGGTCCAGGCGTTGCTGCAGGCCGATTCCCTCGGGCGCTATTTCAACCAGGTGTTCAAGGCGCAGCAGTATCCGTATCGGCGCATTGATTGAGCGGTGCGAAGGGCTTGCCGCGTTGGTAGGGGAGGAGTTTTAGGGTGGTTTGAGTTGTCGGTGGGCTGCGGCCCACCCTACGGTCAGCCACCGCCCCAAGCGGGCGCTGTTTCTAGATCGCTGGCGCTCATTGAATGGAAACGCCCATGAAACGCTATCCAAATGGTTTATCGATGGCTCCATTGAGCCGTTGCGCTGAACTTCCGGCCTGCTGCACGGGCCTCAATTGGACAGGACGCGTCATTACCGAGCGGAGGCTCCACAGACCACAAGGGGACACGCATGTCAGACCATCACACGTACAAGAAGATTGAAATCGTCGGTTCTTCGCGCAACAGCGTCGATGAAGCGATTCAGAACGGTATCGCCGAGGCCAGCAGCAAGCTGCAGAACGTCGAATGGTTCGAAGTGGGTGAGATTCGCGGCCATGTCGAAAACGGCAAGGTCGGCCATTTCCAGGTCACCATGAAGGTCGGCTTCCGCCTCGCGAACAGCTGATCTGCCGTCCAGGCGGCCCGGCAGCGGCTCTTCAGCCAGCTGCCCGGGATGCCGCCCCGCGAAGCAGGGCTCAGCCGCTTGTCGTGGGCGTCTGCCCTCGACTGCACTCATAACGGCGTAGCAATGGCTGAGTGCTCAGGCCGTGGATGACAATGCTCAGCGCCACCACCGAAATGACCAGTGCAATGATGTCGTCAGCTTCTTCCGGCAATAGGCCATGGGTCACCGCGTAGCTGAGGTAGTAAAGACTGCCGATACCGCGGATGCCGAACCAGCCCACCGTCAGCCGCTGGGTACGATCCAGATAGTGGCGCGGCATCAGCAGCCACACGCTCAACGGCCGGATCACCACGAACAGCGCCAGCGCCAGCGGTAGCGCACGCCAATCCCAGTGCACCGACACCAGCACGCCAAGAATGGTCACCAGCAGCACTTCCAGGCTGCGCTCCAGTTGCCCACCAAAAGTCAGAATATCGCCCATCATCACGCCTGCTGCGACCTTGGGTTCGGCGAGCTTGTCACCTTCCAGCGGTAGTTCGCGAGGCGCCATGCCGCCTTCGGCCATGTGCGGCAAGGCGTGGGCGATCAGCTCCTCCGAAGGCGTTTCCGACTCGTCGGCGGCGATCTTTTCAGCATGGCGCAAGCCGATCCCCGCGGCGAACACGGCGAGAAAGCCCCAGGCGCCGATCAGTTCCGCCCCGACGTAAGCCAGTGCGATCAGTGCCAGGGCCAGTGAATCGTTGGGTGACATGGAGGTATCGGCGTTGCGTGCTCGCAGAAAGATGGCCAGCTTGCCGATCAATTTGCCCAGCAGGTAGCCGAACGCCAGCCCGGCCGGAACCGCCCAGACCAGGCGATGCAACGCCCATTCGCCGATCCAGCCCGAGGCCAGGGTTTCCTGTTCGATCAGCAGCAAGCCGAACACCACGAAGGGAAACGCCGTGCCATCGTTGAACCCGGCTTCGCCGGACAAGCCGTAGCGCACGCGATCGCTGTCGCGGGAGTTGGTGACCTGTACCAGGCTGGCCAGCACCGGATCGGTGGGCGCCAGGATCGCGCCGATCAGTACCGAAATGCCCCAGCTGAGACCGAGCAGGTAATGGCAGAGGGCGGCGACGCCGGCGATGCAGGCGAGCATCACCGGCCCGGCGAGGACATAGGCGCTTTTCCACGCCGGGTGACGCAGCGGCATGCGCAGCTTGAGGCCGCTGACGAACAGCGACACCAGCACCGCAATCTCGGTGAGGTGTTCCATCCAACTGGCGATCTGGATGAAATCCATGTCCCACAGGCCGATGCCAAGCTGGCCGATCAGCAGGCCGAAGCCGAGGTAGATCAGTGACGTGGTGACCGGCAGCCAGCGCAAATAGGCCGATGCCAGGGCGAGGATCAACAGCAGGACGCCAAGCACGGCCATCCATTCGAGAAAATTCATGCAAGGTTCCGGAGCGAGCGTGAGGCGCAGAAATGCGCATGAGCTGCAGCTTCGAACGGGTTGGCTCGAGGGGGTTCAGCGCCGTTCGCCGGACGGCCACCGGACCGGCTAGTGGGCCACCTGCCCGAGCGCAGCCGGCAATGACAGCGGTGAGCGAGGGCGCCGGCTCGCGCTTGCCGCGTCCGAGCCAACCCCCCGCTGGTTTCAGCGCAGGCTGGCGAGGATGTCGAAGGCGCGGTGACGGTCGGCGGTTTCGTAAAGGTCGCAGGTAAAGATCAGCTCATCGGCCGCTGTCTGCTCCAGAAGGATCTCCAGCCGCGCGCGAATCTTTTCCGGCCCGCCAATCAGGGCCATGCCGAGGAAGCTGCCGACAGCGTCCTGCTCATGGGGCAGCCACTTGCCCTGCATGCTGGTGACCGGTGGCACCAGCACCAGGCTCTGGCCACGGATCAGGGCAAGAATGCGCTGGTAGGCGGTGGTGGCCAGGTATTCGGCCTGCTCATCGGTATCGGCGGCCATCAACGGCACGCCGAGCATCACGTAGGGCTTGTCCAGCACCTCGGACGGGCGGAAGTTTTCGCGATACAGACGAATCGCCTCGTGCATGTAGCGCGGCGCGAAATGCGAGGCGAAGGCGTAGGGCAAGCCCTTGGCCGCCGCCAGCTGAGCGCTGAACAGGCTGGAGCCGAGCAGCCAGATCGGGACATTGCTGCCCATGCCCGGCATGGCGATGACGCGTTGGTTGGGCTGGCGCGGGCCGAGCAGCCGCTGCAGCTCTTCCACATCCACCGGAAAGTCATCGGCATTGCCCATGCGGTCGCGGCGCAAGGCGTGGGCGGTGAACTGGTCAGCCCCCGGCGCGCGGCCCAGACCCAATTCGATCCGGCCCGGATAGAGCGCTTCCAGCGTGCCGAACTGTTCGGCGACCACCAGCGGCGCATGGTTGGGCAGCATGACGCCGCCAGCGCCCAGGCGAATCCGCGACGTGCCGGACGCCAGATAGCCGATCAGCACGGACGTGGCGGCGCTGGCGATGCCGTCCATGTTGTGGTGCTCGGCGACCCAGAAGCGCTCGAAGCCGAGCTTCTCCACGTGCTGGGCAAGCGCCAGCGAGTTGCGCAGGGCCAGACCGGCATCGCCGTCATCGCGGATCGGCGCCAGGTCGAGGGTGGAGAAACGGGTGTGTTCGATACGGGACATCGTCTACCTCTTTGCTGACGGCTGCTCAGTAGCAGTGCTCGGCCTCGGCGCGCGCCAGGACATTACGGTCTTCGTCGCGCAGCCAGCCTTGTGGGGTGAAGCCCAGCGAGCGGGCCTGGAACAGATAGCGCCGCCCGGGCTGGAAATCGTCGTAGTTGATCACCAGGGTGCAGCGCAGGTACTGGGTATCGCCGAAATCGCCGAAGCCACCGCTACTGATTTCGAATTCGTAGCGTGCCTCGAGTTCATGCGCGCCGGGACTGACCTGGAAATAGCGACCGTCTGGGGTGCGCTCGCCGTCCAGCTGGTCGGACATGAAGATGTCGCTGGGTTGGGCGCTCAGCTCGACCCAGGCCATGTCCGGATCAGGTGCAGGCAGGGGGCCGGCACAGCCGATCAGGCCGAGCGCCAGCAATGGAGCGATGAACAGACGCATGATGAATCCTCCGGATAACCGCAGGATCAGCCTCTGCTGTCGCGGTCAGCCAATGAGCCTGAGCCACCTGCGGCTCTTTTTCAACGACTGCACCGCAACAGAACGGTTCACACCGAAACGCTAGCGGGTCGCGACCCCGCCGCAGCCGCGCTCGGTGGCCTTGGCCAGCATGCGGTCATGCTGGTCATACAGTTTGGCCCAGGGGCGGAAACCGTAGCCGCCAGCAACCAGCCGATAGCGGGCCCCGGCGTTGAAGCTGTCATAGCTAAGGGTCAGGCGGCAGTCGCGTGCCAGCGCTTCGCTGTCACGACCGACATCAGCCGGGCCGACTTCGAAGCGATAGCGCATACCCAGCTGATGGCTGCCGGGGGCGACCTGAAAGTAGCGATCATCCTTCAGCGGTCGTTCATCGACCGCCACGGCCATCAATTCGGTTTCTCCGTGGGGATCAAGATCGATCCAGGCCTGGTTCGGATCGGGCTGGGGCATCCACAAGGCGCAGCCGCCAAGGCTGGATAGCGCAACAACAAGCATCAGGATTCGCATGTAAGGGGATCTCCGGTCGGTGACGGCCTAGCTGTTTGACACCGGCGTGTTCGGTATTTGGGCGGGCTTCGAACTCGTTGTAGGCTCAGCGCATCGCCCCGTGGGGTCTGCAGACAGGTCAGCGTGTGTTCATGTCGAAGCCGAAAATCGCCGCAGTCGACACCCGAATAATGCGCTGGGTTCCCCTGGTGCTGGCGGTGGGTCTGACGGGATGCAGCAGCTATTACGGGCAATTAGCGGTCGGTCAGCTCGAGCTGCTGCGCCAGCGCGAGCCCATTGTGGCAATCGTCGACGATCCGCAACGCGCGCCGCAGTTGCGCCAGCGACTGGCCCTCGCCCTGCAAGCCAGAGGCTTCGCCAGCGATGCGCTGGCACTCCCGGACAACCAGAGTTATCGGGTTTACGCCGAGATCCAGCGGCCGTATGTGATGTGGAATCTGTTCGTCGCCGAGGAATTTTCGGTGGAGCAGCGGACCCAGTGCTTTCCGATAGCCGGTTGCGTGGCCTACCGCGGCTACTACCAGCAGGGCCGCGCTCGCGGCGCCGCGGCGCTGATGCAAGCCGAGGGCTACGACACGCTGGTCTCCGGCGTGCCGGCCTATTCCACCCTGGGTTGGTTTGACGATCCGCTGCTCAGCTCGGTGCTGCGCTGGGACGATGATCGCCTGGCCGGGTTGATCTTCCACGAGCTGGCGCACCAGCAGCTATATGTCACTGACGATACGGCGTTCAACGAATCCTTCGCTTCCTTTGTCGAGCGCGAAGGGCTGCGGCAGTGGCGCGCCAGCCGGGGCCTGCCAGCGCCGAACGAGACTGCGCGCAAGCATTACGCCGACCTCAGCAAACTGGCCCTGGCGACCCGTGACCGCTTGGCCGTGATTTACGCGTCCGATCTCAGCGAATCCGCGATGCGCGCCGCCAAACGTGAGGAGTTCATGCGCATGCGGCAGACCTATCTGCAGCTGCGAGACGGGCCGTGGAACGGCGACAACCGTTTCGATCGCTGGATGGCTCAGCCACTGACCAATGCCAGCCTGGTTCCGTTTGGCCTCTACGACCAATGGGTGCCTGCCTTCGCCGCGTTATACGAGCAGGTCGGCAGCGATTGGTCGCGCTTCTATGCCGCCGTGGCCTCCCTGGGTCGCCTGCCTGCCGACGAGCGGAAACGGCAACTGGATGCGCCCCGCTGAAACCTCTCGCCGCTTCGTTTGAAGCGCGATGCGGCAAGGCGTCGCGGCTGATCACGCTTCGCTGATCGGAGCCTGTTCGAAGGGGTTGGGCGCTGCCGCTTGTCGAGTCTTTGCATGTTCGCGCCAGATTTCACGGAATTCTTTTCCGCTTGCCTCCGTCCCTTTTTTAAGCCGTCAGTTCAGCTGACCCGTGATTAGGCCGTACGGATTCGTACGCCGAACCAATACAAGCCGTTTAAACGGAGGCTCCATGGACAACCTAACCGGCATTCTCGACAACAAGGGCACGCCGCTCGATAAGCAGAAGTTCACCTGGAAGGAAATGGCGGGCAAGCCCATCAGCAAGCTCGACGATGACGCTTTCACCCGCGTGCGCATCATCCTGATGAACGGGATCGAAACCGATGCGTTGCGCCTCAAGCACGGCATCGCCCGCATCACTGGCCAGCTGCGTGGCCCGCTCGCCGAGATCCGCCGAGTCGAGCAACACCAGGCGACCATGGTCAACTGGCTGATCTCCGCCGACCATTCGCCGCTGGAAACCACCGTCGCCTACGAGCAGGTCGCGATCGAGGTGACCGCGGCCGTCGCCCAGACCGAGCCGGACCCCTACCAGGCGCAGACCTACCGCTTCGGCCTGCTGGAAGACTTCGACCACCTGTATCGCTACTCGGCCATGCTCGATCGCCTCGAAGGCAAGGATGCGAACAATATCCTGCAGGGGTACACCGACATCGTCCCGGGCCGGCAGACTTCCGAGCATCATCGTCATCCCGATAACGATCTGCGCGAAAGCTATGCGAAAGAGCAGGCGGATCTGATCACCAAAATCCATGCGGCCATGATCACCGCTGCCGAGTACCAGACCCACGACTACTACATGAATATCGGCCCGCTATTCGCCGACCCGCTGGCGCGCCAGCTGTACGCCGAAATCGCGTCGGTCGAAGAGCAGCACGTCACCCAGTACGGCTCGCTGGCCGACCCTCAGGAATCCTTCATGGAAAAGTGGCTGGTGCACGAGGCGATGGAGGTCTATGCCTACGCCAGTTGCGCCGAGCAGGAAAGCAATCCGCGCATCAAGGCCATGTGGGAGCGCTTCCTCGATTACGAACTGGGCCATCTGCAAGTGGCCTGCGAGCACTTCAAGAACATCGAGCGTCGCGACCCGGCCGAGATTCTCGGCGGCCCGCTGCCGAAGATGATCGAGTTCAAGAGCCAGCGTGAGTTTGTCCGTCAGGTCCTCGCCGCCGAGGTCAACCTGCGCACCAGCGGCACCCAGTACGTCGACAAGAGCCAGGAGCCGCAGAACTCTCTGGACTACCGCGCCCAGCTCAACTCCGAAGGTATCGCCTCGAACATCGTGTCGGCCGGTTACCAGTGGGCACCGGGCGGTGAACTCATGCAGATGCGCAGGGCTTCCTGAGGAGAACAGACATGGCGACTTCAGCAAAACTAGGCTCCAACGTGACCGGCGTACAGATGTCCCCAAAAGACACCAAGCGCCTGCTCGACGCGGTCAACGAGATCCATCCGGACGTCCCAGGCGATTCCAAGGGCATGATGCTCGAACGCACGACCCGCGCCGAGGAAGCCGATCGCATCGGCTCGGTGCCGGTCCCAGGTTCGGCCAAGGGCATGCTCAAATCCACCTTCGATATGGCGCTGGGCAAGAGCCCCGAGCTGCTGGTCGACAAGCTGGGCGAGCGCCTGGCCTTCGAGCGCAGCGGCGTGCGCATGTACGACGCCATGATTGCCAAAGCCAAGGGACTCGAAACCGCCCAATCGGACCTGGTTCAGGTGCTGCAGCACATCCGTGACGAAGAGTTCGAGCACATGAACATGGTCGCCGAAGCGATCGAAACCCTGGGTGCCGACCCGACCGCGCAGACGCCCTCTGCCGACGTCGTAGGGGTCAAGGCCATGGGCGTGATGCAGGTGCTGACCGACCCGCGGACGAACGTCGCTCAGGGTATCAATGCCTTGCTGACGCTGGAGCTCGAGGACAACGCCGCCTGGGAGCTGCTGATCGAGCTGGCCGAGGCCGGTGGTCACCCACGCATCGCCAAGGGCTTCCACAAGGCCAAGGCGCAGGAAGATGACCATGTGGTGAAGATCAAGTCACTCCTGCGCAAGGACCTGCTCAGCCAGGTGCAATGAATACCGCGTGCGCTTCAAACCTTGGCGCGCCTTCGGGGGCGTCTTTTTTTGCGCCTACGACTGGCAGGACGCCTGAGGAGGCGTTTTCAGTCATAAGCAAATGCATTCTTATTCTTTCTAGTATCAGTTCTGCGGACGATAGACTCGCGGCTCAGTGACCATCGAGAGGCCATTTCATGCGGCGTGGATCGTTTCATTACCTGATCGTCCCCGGCTGGCATGGCTCGCCTGAGGATCATTGGCAGAGCCACTGGCAGCGCACCCTGCCTCACAGCCAGCGCGTCGAACAGGCCGATTGGCTACAGCCGCAGCGTGCTGACTGGGTGGCCGAACTGAGTCGTGGCATCGCCGGCGCGCCAGAACCGGTGGTGCTGATCGCGCACAGCCTCGGCTGCCCGACTGTCGCACATTGGGTGGCACAGGCAGCGCCCGAAGCGCTGCGGCGGGTGAGGGGCGCGCTGCTGGTCGCGCCGGCGGACGTCGAGCGGCCAGGCTGCCCCGAGCCGCTGCGCAACTTCGCGCCGTTGCCCTTGGTGGCGTTACCATTTCCCAGCGTGCTGGTGGGGTCCGACAACGATCCCGCCGCCAGCGCCAATCGTGCAGGTGCCATGGGCAAAGCCTGGGGCAGCGAAGTGAGCATGCTCAGTGGGGTGGGGCACATCAACGTGGAGTCTGGTCATCATCGCTGGGAGGAGGGGCTGGCCTTTCTTCATCGTCTGCAATCGCTGATCGGCGAGCAGGCGCAACGGCGCGCCTGATGGCTCTTGGGTCGATTGGGCGAGTGCCCCTTCTTTCAGATGCCATTCGCCACCGCTCGGTGGATCGATGAAGCGCGATCCACCCTACGAAGGCTGAGGCTCACCACCCAGCAGGCTGGCCACAAACCAGGGCGAACCGGCGCCATTCGTTGCACTCTGATGCTCCACCGCCGCCATTGAGCAGTTGCATGCCCAGCTCCGCACCATCCGACACCGCTGCCTCCCTTCCCCTCGTGCTTGCCGGACCCATGCTGCGTCGGCTCGAGGCGGGGCGGCTGGTGCTCTGGCTGGTAGCCAGCGAGCCGCTGCAGTTGCGCCTGACGCTGCAGCCTGAAGGCGAGGTTTCGATTTCGCTGGCTTTGGAAGGCGAATGCTGCCGCCAGCTGCGCGTTGGCACCTCGGCCTGGTTGCACCTGATCGATCTTCATCTGGCTACGCCGCTGTCGGTGGATCGGTTGATCGAATACGACCTGCTGATCCAGCGCGACGGCGGAGAACAAGGCATCGCTGATTGGGCGCCGCACCTTATCCATGACGGGTTCGAGCGTCCGGCATTCGTCATCCGTTCGCGCTACGACGATCTGCTGCACGGCTCCTGCCGCAAGCCGCACCACCCCTCGGCGGACGGCTTGGTCACTGTGGATTCGCTGGTGGCCGAGACCCGCCACGCCCCCGAGCGCTGGCCCGCCGCGCTGCTGATGACCGGCGACCAGATCTACGCCGACGACGTGGCCGGGCCTACTCTGGTAGCCATCCATGCGCTGATTCGCCGGCTCGGGCTGTATGGCGAGTGTCTTGAGGGTGCCACCGTCTCAGGCAGCGATGAATTGCTGGCGCATCCGGCCACCTACTACCAGCGCGAACAGTTGCTGCCGGCGTTTAAATCCAACGAAGCCCTGCGCGAGCGGTTCTTCGGTGGTGTGGAAAAACCGGTGTTTACCACCTCCAGCGCACACAACCATCTGGTGTCGCTGGGCGAGGTGCTGGCGATGTACCTGCTGGTCTGGTCACCGCTGCCCTGGGGCCTGATCGAGCTTCAGTCGCCGCCGCTCGACGGCGAGCTGGCCAAGCGCTGGGCGCGTGAACGGAGCTGCATCGATGCTTTCCAGGCCGGCCTGCCGCAGGTGGCGCGGGCATTGGCGCACGTGCCGTCGCTGATGATCTTCGATGACCACGACATCACCGATGACTGGAACCTCAGCGCCCGCTGGGAGCAAACCGCCTATGGCCATCCGTTTTCCCGGCGCATCATCGGCAACGCCTTGCTCGGCTATCTGCTGTGCCAGGCCTGGGGCAACGCGCCGGATGCCAGCGTCACGTCCTTGAGCGCGGTTGAGGCGTTGTTCAATAGCGGCGAAGACGGGCGACTCGATTGCGCGCTGCATGATCAAGTGGTTGACGAGCTGCTGGAGCGCGGCGACTGGGGCTATGTCATACCCAGCGAGCCGGCGCTGGTGGTGCTCGATACTCGTACCCGACGCTGGCGCAGCGAGCGCAACCTGAGCCGGCCTTCGGGGCTAATGGATTGGGAAGCGCTGACGGATTTTCAGCAGGAATTGCTCGACCATCGTTCGGTGATCATCGTCTCGCCGGCGCCGATGTTCGGCGTCAAGCTGATCGAGACCGTGCAACGCGTATTCAGTTTGGCCGGGCTGTCCCTGCTGGTGGACGCGGAAAACTGGATGGCCCACCGTGGCGCGGCGCAGGTCATGCTCAATATCTTTCGCCATACCCGCACGCCGGGTAACTACGTGATCCTCTCCGGCGACGTGCATTACTCGTTCGCCTATGAAGTGCGCATTCGCGGCCGTGTCCAGGGCCCGCGGTTATGGCAGATCACCAGCAGTGGCGTGAAGAACGAGTTTCCGCCGCGCTTGCTCGATCTGTTCGATAGGCTCAACCGCTGGCTGTATTCGCCGCGCTCGCCACTGAACTGGTTTACCAAGCGCCGCCGGGTGAGGGTCCAGCCGTGGCTGCCGAGCCGCAGCCGGTCCGGCGAACGGCTATGGAACGGCTCGGGCATCGGCCGTATCCGGCTCGATGCCGAGGGCCGACCGTCGAAGGTTCAGCAGATCAACGCCGATGGATCACCGCCTGTAAGCTTCGCTCCCGAGCGAGGCAAGACGGCCTAGCCGAACGCCGTGCGCAGCTCTGGCAGCGTGGCGTAGTAATACGCCGGTGATTGCGCCATCAGCTCGGCATGGCTGCCAAAACCGTAACCCACCCCGACAGCCTGCAACCCGTTGCTGTGCGCGCCGATCAGGTCATGCTTGCGGTCGCCGATCATCAGTGTTTGCTGCGGATCGAGCCCTTCCTCGGCGATCACATGGGCGATCAGCTCGACTTTGTTGGTGCGGGTGCCGTCCAGCTCGCTGCCATAGATGACCTTGAAATGCTGATCGAAGGCGAAATGCCGGGCAATTTCGCGGGCGAAAACCGAGGGTTTCGAGGTCGCTACATAGAGCGTCCGGCCTTGCCCGCGCAAGTGTTCGAGCATCTCCAGTACGCCGTCGAACAGCAGGTTTTCGTAGAGGCCGACCGTCTTGAAGCGCTCGCGGTAATAGCCGACCGCTTCCCAGGCCCGCGCCTCATCGAAGCCGTAGAACTCCATGAACGCCTGCAGCAGCGGCGGGCCGATAAAGGGCTCGAGTTTGGCCAGATCTGGCTCGTCGATGCCGAGCTGCGCCAGTGCATGCTGGATCGAGCGGGTGATGCCTTCGCGTGGGTCGGTCAAGGTGCCGTCGAGGTCGAAGAGAATGGTTGAGTGGTGCATCGCAGGGCTCGGTAATTTCCTGTGGGGGCGCAGTCCGACAATCGGCTCGCGCACGATTTGTTGCTTCAGGCTTCAGGCTTCAGGCTTCAGGCTTCAGGCGTTTCTGCCAGGTGCTGATCCTTCAACTTCACGTAGTTGCCGGCGGTATAGCTGAAAAAGCTGCGCTCTTTTTCCGTCAGCGGGCGGGCCTGCTTCACCGGGCTGCCAACGTAGAGGTAGCCGCTTTCCAGCGTCTTGCCCGGCGGCACCAGGCTGCCGGCACCAATGACCACCTCGTCCTCGACCACCGCGCCATCCATCACGATCGAACCCATGCCCACCAGAATCCGGCTGCCCAAGGTGCAGCCGTGCAGCGTGACCATGTGGCCAACGGTGACTTCGTCGCCGATGGTCAGCGGAAAACCATCCGGGTTGAACGGGCCGGCATGAGTGATGTGCAGCACGCTGCCGTCCTGAATGCTGGTGCGTTTGCCGATGCGGATGCGGTGCATGTCGCCGCGAATCACGGTCAGCGGCCAGACGGAGCTGTCTTCGCCGATCTGGATGTCGCCGATGAGCACGGCGCTGGGGTCGACGAAGACGCGCTCGCCAAGTGCCGGTGTGTGTTCCTGGAAGGTTCGGATGCTCATGGATGGCTCCTGTAGGCGCGTGTGTGGGGCGGGCGATCACTGATAGACCCGACCCTCGAGTGTGTTGCTGCCGGGACGAAAGAATTCGCCCGGCGTGGCGCCGAACTGTTCGCGAAAGGCGGCGATGAAGGCCGACAAGGACTCATAACCACAGCCCAGCGCCACGTCGGTCACCCGCTCGCCGCGCTCCAGTGCTGGCAGGGCGCTGAGCAGCCGCAACCGCTGGCGCCAGGCGCGAAAGGTCAGTCCGGTTTCACGGAGGAACAGCCGGCTCAGGGTACGTTCCGAGACGCCCAGGGTGCGGCTCCAGTCGGCCAGGCCTTCCTGCGACTCCGGTTGCGCCTGCAGGCTTTTGCACAGCCGATGCAGACGTGGCTCGGCGGGCAGCGGCAGCACCAGTTCGACCTCCGGTGCGCAACCCAGTTGATCGAGTAGCACCTGTACCAGTCGTCCCTCCGCGCCGTCTTCGGCATAGGCTTCGGGCAGGGTGCTGAAGTGCCGGATCAGTTCGCGTAGCAGGGGACTGACCTGCAGCACGCGGCAATGCTCGGGCGCATCGCCCGCTACGCTTCGGTCGATATACAGGCTGCGAATGCAGGTGTCTGGCGCACAGAAGACTTGATGCGTCACGCCGGCTGGTATCCACACCGCGCGCAGCGGCGGTGCGATGAAGCGGCCATTGTCGGTGCGCACTTCGAGCACGCCTTCCACCGCATGGGAAAGCTGCACCCAGGGATGGCTGTGGCGGTAGCCCAGCTTGAGGTTGGGCGGCGAGTCGAGCTGGCCATAGACCGGCCGCGGCAGCGCTTTGAGTGCGCCAAGGCGCGTAATCAACGCGGCTTCTTGTCCGATTGGCGACATTTCGTGCCTGCTTGGCGTTAGTCGGAAGTAAGCGCTCACGTTAAGGTCGATCCCTGTCGCCTGCAAGTCCCAAGGAAATCCATATGGCCAAGCTTCGCCTGCTCTTCGACAATTTCACCCTGGCCCTGCTCGCCGTGGTTGCCATTGCCACGCTGTTTCCCTGCGAAGGGCGCGGCGCGGTGTTCTTCGAGTGGCTGACGGCAGCCGCCATCGCGCTGCTGTTCTTCATGCACGGCGCCAAGCTGTCGCGCGAAGCGATCCTCGCCGGTGCCGGCCACTGGCGCCTGCACCTGCTGGTGTTCGCCTGCACCTTCGTCATGTTTCCGCTGCTGGGCCTGGCACTCAAACCGGTGCTGACCCCTATGGTCGGCGACGAGCTGTACCTGGGCATGCTCTACCTCTGCGCGTTGCCCGCCACCGTGCAATCGGCCATCGCCTTTACCTCGCTGGCGCGCGGTAATGTCCCGGCGGCCATCTGCAGCGCCGCGGCGTCCAGCCTGATCGGCATCTTCCTCACGCCGCTGCTGGTATTGCTGCTGATGGGCGTCGAAGGCGAGAGCGGCTCGACGCTGGATTCCATCGGCAAGATCGTGCTGCAACTGCTGGTGCCCTTTATCGCCGGGCAGATTGCCCGCCGCTGGATCGGCGCCTGGGTGACGCGCAACAAGACCTGGCTGAAAACCGTGGATCAGAGCTCGATCCTGCTGGTGGTTTACACCGCGTTCAGCGGTGCGGTGGTCGATGGCCTCTGGCAGATCGTGCCGGTTGAGCACCTGATCGGGTTGGTGGTGGCCTGCTGTCTGTTGCTGGCCATCGTGCTGTGGCTGACGGCCATGCTGGCCAAAGTGTTTGGCTTCAATCTGGAAGACCGCATCACCATCCTCTTCGCCGGTTCGAAGAAGAGCCTGGCGACCGGCGTGCCCATGGCGCAGGTGCTGTTCGCCACCAGTGCGGTCGGCATGATCATCCTGCCGCTGATGCTGTTTCATCAGATCCAGCTCATGGTCTGCACGGTGCTCGCCCAGCGCTATGCGCGACGCCCCGAATTGCCCGAGCAGACGGCGGTCCAATAACCGGTACGGATGCCCGTCACTCGCGCCGTTTCGTTGTGAATAGAGCCGCTCTATCGCTTCGTTCCCCAGCTGCGCGGTCGGGCATTTGTCTTTAACATGCACCGGTGATCATTTATTCAGAAGGGGCAACTGCCGTGACCGATACCAATCCGCTGCTTCGGGAATTCGACCTGCCGCCGTATTCCGAGATTCGTCCGGAGCACGTCGAGCCGGCGGTCGATACCGTCCTAGGCGAGAACCGCGTCGCCCTGCAGGAATTGCTCAGCCGGCCCGCCGAGAGCCTCGACTGGGGCACCCTGGTGATAGGCCTCGACGAAATGAACGAGCGCCTCAGCCGCGCCTGGGGTCCGGTCAGCCACCTCAATGCGGTCCGCAACAACCCTGAATTGCGCAGCGCTTACGAGGCCTGTCTGCCCAAACTATCTGCCTACGCCACGGAGCTGGGCCAGAACGCCGACCTGTTCGCCGCCTACCAGGCGCTGTCGCTGAGCGCCGAGGCCGACGGCTTCGATGTGGCGCAGAAGACCATTCTCGAACACGCGCTGCGTGACTTTCGCCTGTCCGGTATCGACCTGCCGCCGGCCGAGCAGCAGCGCTTCGGCGCGATCAGCATGAAGCTCGCCGAACTGGGCAGCACCTTCTCCAACCAGCTGCTCGATGCGACCCAGGCCTGGACCAAGCATGTCACCGACGAAAGCCTGCTGGCCGGTATTACCGAGTCGTCCAAGGCGCAGATGGCCGAAGCGGCCAAGGCCAAGGAGCTAGACGGTTGGCTGATCAGCCTCGAATTCCCCAGCTACTACGCGGTGATGACCTACGCCGACAATCGCAAGTTGCGTGAAGAGGTCTACGTCGCCTATTCCACCCGCGCCTCCGATCAGGGCCCGAATGCCGGCCAGTTCGACAATGGCCCGGTGATGGAGCAGATCCTCGACCTGCGTCAGGAACTGGCCCAGCTGCTGGGCTTCGGCAACTACGCCGAGCTGTCGCTGGCAACCAAGATGGCCGACAGCACCGATCAGGTGCTGGGTTTCCTGCGTGATCTGGCCCAGCGCAGCAAGCCGTTCGCCGAGCGCGACCTGAAGGAGCTGCGCGCCTTTGCCGCCGAGCAGGGCGTTTCCGATCTGCAGAGCTGGGACGTCAATTACTTCGGCGAGAAGCTGCGCCAGGCCCGCTACAGCCTGAGCCAGGAAGAGCTGCGCGCCTACTTCCCGGTGGACAAGGTGCTGTCCGGCCTGTTTGCCATCGTCAAGCGCCTGTACGGCATCGAGATTCACGAGCTGGAAAGCTTCGACGGTTGGCATCCGGACGTGCGTCTGTTTGAAATCCGTGAGAAAGGCGAGCACGTCGGGCGCTTCTTCTTCGACCTCTATGCGCGGGCCAACAAGCGTGGTGGCGCCTGGATGGATGGCGCGCGTGACAAGCGCCGCACCTGCCTCGGGACGCTGCAGACGCCGGTGGCCAATCTGGTCTGCAACTTTACCCCACCGGTGGGCGAGCGCCCGGCGCTGTTGACCCACGATGAAGTCACTACGCTGTTCCACGAGTTCGGCCATGGCCTGCACCACCTGCTGACCCAGGTCGAGCATGCCGGTGCGTCGGGCATCAATGGCGTGGCCTGGGACGCAGTCGAGCTGCCGAGTCAGTTCATGGAGAACTGGTGCTGGGAGCCCGAAGGTCTGGCGCTGATCTCCGGCCACTACCAGACCGGCGAAACCCTGCCGCAGGATCTGCTCGACAAGATGCTGGCGGCGAAGAATTTCCAGTCCGGCCTGATGATGGTGCGTCAGCTGGAATTCTCACTGTTCGACTTCGAACTGCACGCTACTCACGGAGACGGCCGCAGCGTGCTCCAGGTGCTGGAAAGCATCCGCGATGAGGTCTCGGTGATGCGTCCGCCAGCCAGCAACCGCTTCCCCAACAGCTTCGCGCACATCTTCTCCGGTGGTTACGCGGCGGGCTACTACAGCTACAAGTGGGCTGAGGTGCTGTCGTCCGACGCCTTCTCGCGCTTCGAGGAAGAGGGCGTATTCAACGCCGAGACGGGTCGCGCCTTCCGCGAGGCAATTCTGGCGCGCGGCGGCTCGCAGGAGCCGATGGTGCTGTTCGTCGACTTCCGTGGTCGTGAGCCGTCTACCGATGCGCTGCTGCGCCATCTCGGTCTGACCGAGGAAGTGGCATGAGCGACGAGCCGAAGGTGACCACCAAGCGCTTTATCGCCGGGGCTGTGTGCCCGGCCTGCAGCGCCAGCGACAGCATCAAGATGTGGGACGTCGAGGGCGTTCCCCACCGCGAATGCGTGGAGTGCGGCTACGCTGACACCCTCAACGCCCAGGGCCAATCGGTGCCTTCGGAACTGGGCACGCGCGTCAACCACGCCAAGCCGAAGGCGGCTGATCCGCAGGTCCAGGCCGTGCAGTTTTTCCCCAATCCCAAGCTGAAGAAAAAACCCGACTGATACGAGGGGTTCGCCATGTGGCACATCACCTGTGGCGACCTCGCCGCGGAGAGCGTTCGGCCCCTGCTGGCTGACGGCAGCGAGGTGCGGGTGCTGCGCGACGACTTGGCCGTCGGGCCTCTTGCGGATATCGAGACCCCGCCATGCGCCGAACGCGTGGCGTTCTGGGAAGGCGTCTGGCCGACCGGTATGACGCCGCGTCCCGACTTCGCTGGTGTAGCAGCCGACGCCGAGTGGTTGGTGGCATTGGCCAGCCATTCCAGGCCCGTGACTGTCTGGCATGGCGACAGCGCGTCCGAGCAACTGATGCTCGCTCGCGTGGCTGCGGCCCTCGAAGGCTCGGCGTTGCCAATCCAAGAGGTCGTCTGCGGTACGGGCGACAGCCGGGTGAGCACGCGCATGGCGGTGTCGATGCGTGCGCCCGAGACCCTGGCCGCGCTTTATCAGCCGCGCCTCGTCGAGCCAGTGCGCATCGCCGACCTCGCTAACCAATGGCGGGCCGCCGTTGAAGAGAACGCAGCGATAAGGCGTTGGATCGATGGGCGTTTCCACGGTGAGGATCATCAGCGAATCGACCACCAGCTGACCGAAGCCTGCAGCCAGGACAATAGGCCACTGGGCCGCGTCATGGCCGAAGTGATGGGCGACTGCGACGGGATTTTCGCCACCGACATGTACCTCTACTGGCGCGCGCGGGAGCTGGCGCGGCAGGGTGTCCTCGCGCTGGGCGGTGATAAGGGCGAGGGTTATCAAAGCGTGCAGGTACGGCGCCTCTGATTGGGAAAGTCCAGATCGCGTCTATGCTGCCTTCGACGCTGATCGTGGCAGGTGAGTGGTCTTGCCAAGCTCAAAGAAGAACATTGAGTTATGGGTATAGGAACAGCAGCTCGGAGATTGGTAATGAAAGATGATTTTGAACTCGAGATGAGCGCTCTATGCCAGAAACTGACTGCTGACGGGAGAACCGTCGAGGTGGAAATTTACCGTGGCGATAAAGGAGGCTGGCTTTTAGAAGTGGTCGATGAGTTTGGAACTTCCACGGTGTGGGACGACGAATTTGATACAGACGGCGCAGCCCTGGAAGAAGTACTGGCCACTATCCGGGATGAGGGTATCGAGGCTCTGATCGGCGTTAGCCCATAGGTTAAGTGAAACAGCCCCATAACCAGTCACTGCACGAGACCACATTTTCGCCGCTCCGCTGCTACAAACTGGCCCGTGAGTTCGGACGCTATCAACCTGAAACTCCTGCTGCCAGTTAGCATTTTATCCTCAGGCGTTTCGCTACCTTCTCCATGCTGAATGCCGCTTTGAAAGGTACACGCCATGAAAGGATTCTTGCCGCTGGTGTCTTTTTGCCTGCTTGTCCAGTTGCCGATGTACGCGCTTGGCGAGCCAAGGGTTAAGGCCCTCGAAGCCACGCGTAGCGAATGGTCGACCTATCGCTTCCCACTGTTCGAAGGCGCATCGCCTGCGCTGGATCGAATTAATACCTACCTCCACGTGCTTGAGCTTGACGGTTTGCCCGCCAGCTTTGAGCAGTCTCCGTTTGAGCAGGTCTGGCCAAAGGAGGATGTGGGGCCGGGGGTGACGAGCCTGGATTACGAAATCCATGAGCAGAACGCAGGGTTCGTTTCGGTGGACATCATGAGCGAGTACGTGGGCGCTTATCTCAGCCTGGGTAATCGCAGTTATGCGTTCGATCTGGCCGATGGGCAACCGCTCTCCTTGCCGGCCTTGTTAAGCGAGCCGGGTTTGCAGCGTCTGCAGAAGCGGATCAGCGAAGCCCGAGTGGCCCGCATCGAGGATTTTCCCGCTCAAGTGGCAACGGACACTCCCGGTGAAGATGCCGAGACGGTTGCCATACAGCGCGATATGTATGAGCGCTGCTTGCCGCTCATACGTGATGCGGGTATCGAGCATGACAGGCTTGTGCTCGAACAAACGCAGCTCACGCTGATTGCAGGTCGATGCTCTGCCCATGCGATACGCGCACTGGATGATCTTGGGCCGTTTTCCAACAGCTTCGCTTATGCCGATCTCACCGACGATCTAAGCCCATACGGTCGTTGCCTGTTGTTGAAGCAGCGAGGCGATTGCGCGAAGCTCCGCAAGCCTCAAATCGCTGGCGTTTACCACCGCGATATCAATCATCGCCGAGCGACACTGGTCATCACGCCACCGAGCGCCGATGGTGCATCCAGAGCTCTGTATTTCCGCGACGATACGGCTCGCATGGCCGAACTTTCGCTTCAGCATTCCGACGATGGGAATCTCGCCAAGCTTAGAAACTTGGCAGACGACGCTGCGATAGCCGAGCTTCGGCTTGGCCACGATGGCCAGCTCAGCGGAACCTGGCAAGGAGTAGAAGGGCCGCAATCGTTGGAGTTGCGCTGAACCTCAAATAACGCTGGTCGGGGCTGACACACGTTTGAGTTGTTCTCGTGTACTGTACGTATAGACAGTATTCGAGGCTTGCACATGTCCACACCATCTCCCACTCCTCGCGGCCGTGGCACTGCCATCAATCCGGACAACCGCTTCGCCGCCACCCGTAGCGAGGCGTATGACGACGGCTGGGAACAGGATGTGCCACCGACGCGCGCCACCGAGGTACGCTTCGAAACAGCCAAGACCGTGCTCACCCGCAACCAGTCACCGGATGTCGGCTTCGATCGTTCGGTAAACCCCTATCGTGGCTGTGAACATGGCTGCATCTACTGCTTCGCGCGGCCCAGCCATGCCTATTGGGACATGTCGCCAGGGATCGATTTCGAGACACGGTTGATCGCCAAGACCAACCTTGCCGAGCGCCTGGAGCAGGAGCTGAGCAAGCCCGGTTACGTGCCGCAGCCCATCGCGCTAGGGGTGAATACCGATGCCTATCAGCCGCTCGAGCGCGAGCAACGATTGACGCGCCAGGCACTGGAAATTCTGCTGCGTTTCAAGCATCCGGTTCACATCATCACCAAGGGCTCGCTGGTGCTGCGCGATCTGGATCTGTTGGTGCCGCTGGCCGAGCAACGGCTGGTCAGCGTCTCGGTCAGCCTCACTACGTTGGACGACGAGCTCAAGCGCATCATGGAACCTCGTGCCGCGTCCCCCGCGGCACGGCTGCGGGTGTTGCGGACCCTGCATGAAGCGGGCGTACCGGTCAGCGTGATGTGCGCGCCGATGATTCCGATGGTTAATGACATGGAGCTGGAGCGCATGCTCGAAGCCGCGCGGGAGGCCGGTGCTCGCTCGGCCGGCTACGTGCTGCTGCGGTTGCCGCATGAAGTGGCCACGCTGTTCGACGAGTGGCTGCAGGAGCATTTGCCACAGCGTGCCGCGCATGTCATGAGCCTGGTACGGCAGTCGCGCGGTGGCAAGGATTACGACAGCCGCTTCGGCAGCCGCATGCGCGGCGAAGGGCAGTTCGCCCAGCTCTTGGCGCAGCGCTTCCAGCTGGCCTGCAAGCGGTTGGGCTACAACCGCCGCGACCAGAATTACGGTCTCGATTGCAGTCGCTTCGCGCCGCCCGGGCAACAGATGAGCCTGATCTAACGCCTATAGAGAGTAGGTTTCGGTTCGCCAGCAAGCTGGCTGCTACAGGGAGCAAGGTGCCGGAACGAAGCGCTGGCTCGTGTGCGGCTGCTGTAGGAGCGAGCTTGCTCGCGAATAGCTCTCGCTCAAGCTGTCCGAGGCAGCGCTTGCATCACTCTGACAGGACGGCGGGAACTAATCACAGCGGTGACGCCCTCATTGTCAGGTAAGGGCGCGCTTGGGACGCGTTCTCTGATTGCAGCGCATCGGCGACCCCGATGCGCTGCTGCTCGTTCTGGAGGACTGAATTGGACGTCTTTATCGATCTTCTGCAATGGCCGGCAATGGTGGTCACGGTTCTGGCAGCGTGGCTGATCGGCTCGCTCAAACCGCAACGGCGAACGGTGGGCTTCTGGTGCTTCCTGCTCAGTAACCTGCTGTGGGTCATCTGGGGCTGGTCCGCCGAAGCCTGGGCGCTGATCACGCTGCAGGTGTGCCTGGCGTTGATGAACATCCGCGGCGTGAAAAAGAACGACCACACGGCAGAAGCCAGCGCCTGATCCTGACGAAATTGCCAGTCTTGCATCGCTGTCTATACTCCGATCGTAAGCGTACCGATTGAATCCGACTGCGCGTGCAAAGCGAGGACTGGCAACCAGGCATTGGGGGGAGCCAGATCAGAGCGTAGTCAGGCCGTCCTAGCGAGCGTTTCGCTCCGCTCTGCGGCCGGACAGGTAGTCGGCGGGATAACAAGAACCATAAGGGGAACCCGCAATGTCGCGACATCCACGAGTCTGGATGGGGATGGGGCTGTGGTCGCTGTTCGGTCAGGCCCAGGCAGCCTGGGACGTGAACATGCGCGCCGGCGCCACGGACGTCAGTCGCTCCGTATTCGATCTGCACATGACCATCTTCTGGATCTGCGTAATCATCGGCGTGCTGGTGTTCGCGGTGATGTTCTGGTCGATGTTCGCCCACCGCCGCTCCAAGCGGCTGGATTCGGCACATTTCCACGAGAACACCAAGGTCGAGGTGCTCTGGACCATCATTCCGCTGCTGATTCTGGTCGGTATGGCCGTGCCGGCCACCCGCACGCTCATCCATATCTACGATCCCACCGAATCGGACGTGGACATCCAGATCACCGGCTACCAATGGAAATGGCACTACAAATACTTGGGTGAGGACGTCGAGTTCTTCAGCAACCTCACCACTCCCCGCGATCAGATCAACAACCTGGCCCCCAAGGGCGAGCACTACCTGCTGGAGGTGGACGAGCCGCTGGTGATTCCCGTCGGCGCCAAGGTGCGCTTCCTGATCACTGCTGCGGACGTCATCCATTCCTGGTGGGTACCGGATCTGGCGGTGAAGAAGGACGCCATCCCCGGCTTTATCAACGAATCCTGGACCCGCGTCGAGCAGCCCGGCATTTACCGCGGCCAGTGCACCGAGCTGTGCGGCAAGGACCACGGCTTCATGCCGGTGGTGGTCGAGGTCAAATCCCAGGAGGACTACGCCACCTGGCTCGACGAGAAAAAGGCTGAAGCCGCCAAGCTGGCCGAACTGACTAGCAAGGAATGGACGCTCGAAGAGCTGACCGCTCGGGGTGAAAATGTCTACCAGACCAACTGCGCGGCCTGTCACCAGGCTTCGGGCGAAGGGCTGCCGCCGATGTTCCCGGCGCTGAAGGGCTCGCCGATAGCGACGGGGGATGCGGAAAACCATATCAGCATCGTCGTAAAGGGCTCTCCCGGCACATCGATGCCTGCTTTCGGCCCGCAACTCTCGGAAGTCGATATCGCTGCAGTAGTGACCTACGAGCGTCACGCCTGGGGTAACGACACGGGCGACATGGTCACGCCGAGAGACGTGCTCATCTTCAAACAGGCCGAAGAAGCCACCCAGTAAGAGGATCAGGTGATGAGTGCAGTGATCGACGATCATGGTCATGCCGGGCATGACCATCACCACGGCCCGGCCAAGGGCCTCTCCCGCTGGCTGCTGACCACCAACCACAAGGACATCGGTTCGATGTATCTGTGGTTCAGCTTCTGCGCCTTCCTACTGGGCGGTTCGATGGCGATGGTGATCCGCGCCGAGCTGTTCCAGCCGGGCTTGCAGATCGTGCAGCCGGAATTCTTCAACCAGATGACCACCATGCATGGGCTGATCATGGTCTTCGGCGCGGTGATGCCGGCTTTCGTCGGGCTGGCGAACTGGATGATCCCGTTGATGATCGGCGCGCCGGACATGGCCTTGCCGCGGATGAACAACTTCAGCTTCTGGCTACTGCCGGCAGCGTTCGGGTTGCTGGTCTCCACCTTGTTCATGGAGGGCGGCGGACCCAACTTCGGTTGGACCTTCTACGCGCCGCTGTCGACAACCTACGCGCCGGAGTCGGTGACCTTCTTTATCTTCGCCATTCACCTGATGGGCATCAGTTCGATCATGGGGGCGATCAACGTGGTCGCCACCGTGCTCAACCTGCGTGCACCGGGCATGACGCTGATGAAGATGCCCCTGTTCGTCTGGACCTGGCTGATCACCGCCTTTCTGCTGATCGCGGTGATGCCGGTGCTGGCCGGCGTGGTGACCATGATGCTGATGGACATCCACTTCGGTACCAGCTTCTTCAGCGCGGCCGGCGGCGGCGACCCGGTGCTGTTCCAGCATGTGTTCTGGTTCTTCGGTCACCCCGAGGTGTACATCATGATCCTGCCGGCGTTCGGCGCGGTCAGCTCGATCATTCCGGCCTTCAGCCGCAAGCCGCTGTTCGGCTACACCTCGATGGTCTACGCCACCGGCGCGATCGCCTTCTTGTCGTTCATTGTCTGGTCGCACCACATGTTCACCGTCGGCATCCCGCTGACCGGCGAGCTGTTCTTCATGTACGCCACCATGCTGATTGCAGTGCCCACCGGGGTGAAGGTGTTCAACTGGGTGTCGACCATGTGGCGCGGCTCGCTGACCTTCGAGGCGCCGATGCTGTTCGCCGTGGCCTTCGTGATTCTCTTCACCATCGGCGGTTTTTCCGGGTTGATGCTGGCCATCGCGCCGGCGGACTTCCAGTACCACGACACCTACTTCGTGGTGGCGCATTTCCACTATGTGCTGGTGCCCGGCGCGATCTTCGGCATCTTCGCTTCGGCCTACTACTGGCTGCCGAAGTGGACCGGGCACATGTATGACGAAACGCTGGCCAAGCTGCATTTCTGGATGAGTTTCGTCGGCATGAACCTGGCGTTTTTCCCGATGCACTTTGTCGGGCTCGCCGGCATGCCGCGGCGTATTCCGGACTACAACATGATGTTCGCCAACTTCAACATGGTCTCCAGCATCGGGGCCTTCATGTTCGGCGCAACGCAGCTATTGTTCCTGTTCATCGTGATCAAGTGCATCCGTGGCGGCCCGATTGCTGCTGCCAAGCCCTGGGACGGTGCGGAGGGCCTGGAGTGGAGTGTGCCGTCACCGGCGCCGTACCACACCTTCAGCGTGCCGCCTTCGGTGGAGGAGCTGCACGAGCATCGGACAGGTCCGAAACATGACTAGCCTACCGGCTCTGAGGACTCGCCATGAACACTGAGCTGCCGCTGGGCCGCCTGGTACGTCGACTGTTGCTGGTGGTCGTGGCGATGTTCGCCTTCGGCTTCGCGCTGGTGCCGATCTATGACGTCATGTGCAAGGCCTTCGGCATCAACGGCAAGACGGCGGGTGCCTATGAAGGGGCGCAGACTGTAGACGAGGCGCGTGAGGTGCGGGTGCAGTTTCTCGCCACCAACGCCTCAGGGATGGTCTGGGAATTCAAGCCGGTTGCAGACCAGCTCAATGTTCATCCCGGCTCAAGCCGCGAAATGCGCTTCATCGCCTACAACCCGACAGACAAGCCAATGACAGCGCAGGCGGTGCCCAGTGTGTCGCCCTCTAAGGCGGCGGCCTATTTCCACAAGACCGAATGTTTCTGCTTTACCCAGCAAGTGCTGCAACCCGGTGAGCGTATCGAAATGCCGGTGCGTTTCATCGTCGATCGTGATCTGCCTGCGGATGTGCGTCACCTGACGCTCGCCTACACCCTGTTCGACATCACGTCCCGCCAACCTCCCGTCGCCCTCGTTGATCCGGCGCATCTGGTGGCGACCAAGGAGAGTCTGCAATGAGCCGACAGACCACTACGCACGAGAACTACTACGTTCCCGCCCAGAGCAAATGGCCGATTGTGGGAACGTTGGCGCTGCTGACTACCGTCTTCGGCCTGGGCAGCTGGTTCAACGACCTCAAGGCTGGCCGCGACGAGATCAGCGGGCCGATCATCTTTTTTATCGGCGCATTGCTGATCGCTTACATGATGTTCGGCTGGTTCGGGGCGGTGGTCCGTGAGGGCCGCGCGGGACTGTACAGCGCGCAGATGGACCGCTCGTTCCGCTGGGGGATGAGCTGGTTCATCTTTTCCGAGGTGATGTTCTTTCTCGCCTTTTTCGGCGTGCTGTTCTACATCCGTTACTGGGTCGGCCCCTGGCTAGATGGTGAAGGCGACAAGGGTGTCAGCGCCATGCTCTGGCCGAACTTCGAGTACAGCTGGCCGCTGCTGAACAATCCCGACCCGGGTGTCTATCCCGCGCCGGAGGGCACCATCAGCCCGTGGGGCCTGCCACTGATCAACACCATCCTGCTGGTGACCTCCAGCTTCACCCTGACCTGGGCGCACCACGCGCTGCGCAAGGCACATCGCAAGCAGCTCAAGTTGGGGCTGGGAATCACCGTGCTGCTGGGCGTCGCCTTCCTGATATTGCAGATAGAAGAATACATACACGCCTACACCGAGCTTGGGCTGACGCTGGGCTCGGGCATCTACGGCGCAACCTTCTTCATGCTCACGGGCTTCCATGGCGCCCACGTGACCATGGGCGCGATCATCCTGACGGTCATGCTGGTACGCAGCTTTCGCGGCCATTTCACACCTGAGCAGCATTTCGGTTTCGAGGCTGCAGCCTGGTACTGGCATTTCGTGGATGTGGTGTGGATTGGCCTGTTCGTATTCGTCTACGTGATTTAAGCCGATCAGGCGCCGAAACCGGGTTGCAGCTGCCCGCTATAGAAGCCCCATGCAATCAGGGCGACCGTCAATGCCGTGAGGGAGACGCGAACGAAGAGGGCGGTGAGCACACGTGAGGTTCGGCCTTCGTCCTTGACCAGAAAAAACAGACCACTGAACAGACTGACCAGTGTGGCTACTAATAACAGAACAATTGCCGCCTTGAGCATGAGCGGTCCGCCGTAACAGGGGAACTGGGAGAAGTGGGGGTGCAGTATAGCCAGCCCGATCAATACGCCGCGGGGCAGGGTATGAACGGCTTCAAGCCGGGCGTCATACCCACGCTTGTGGTGCTGTGTCTGTTGCCGTTACTGGTCTGGCTGGGTTTCTGGCAGCTGGAGCGCGGTGAGCAGAAGCGCGACATGCTGGCTCGTCAGGAAGCGCGCGAGGCCGCTGCTCCCATCGGCCCGGAGCAGATCGACACGCTCCAAGAGCCGGCCTATACACGCGTCAACTTGCAGGGCAGCTTCGACGCCGAGCACAGCTTCCTGCTGGACAGCCGCACCCGCGATGGTCGCGTTGGTGTCGAGTTGCTGCAGCCGTTTCAGGATCAGCCCAGCGGCCGTTGGGTGCTGGTCAACCGCGGCTGGTTGCCCTGGCCGGACCGGCGCATCCCCCCGAAATTCGACACCCCGGATCGCCCGCTGAAGCTGTCCGCCTGGATCTACGCGCCCTCCGGCGACCCGTTCATTCTCAACCGGCGGATGGCAGAAGGCTGGCCGCGGCTGATCAACCACGTCGACGTGAAAGACATCTGGCAGTTGCTCGACCGCGACGGCACTAAATATCAGCTGCGGCTGGAGCCAGGCCCGGCAGCGTATCGCGCCGACTGGCCGGTGACCTTCATGCAGCCGCAGCAGCACGTCGGCTATGCCGTGCAGTGGTTTGCGCTGGCAGTGGCACTGCTGGCGTTGTTCATCTACTTCGGCGTGCATCAGGCACGGGGGAGCAAGCAGTGACCGCGATGAATCCGACCTTCAAGGCTGCACCGGCACAACGGCGCCGGGGACGTTTGCAATTGCTGCTGATCCTTGCGGTGGTGATCGGCCCCATGCTGCTGGCGAGCGCCATGTACCGCTTCGGTTTCTGGGTGCCCGAAACCCGTACCTACGACGGTGCGCTGGTTGCCACCGGCCAGGGCCGCGATGCTCTGGGTGTCACCGCGCCGGTGGCTGCCGAGCCGCGCTGGGAATTGCTGGTCACCGCACCGCAAGGTTGCGCCGAAGACTGTCAGCAGCTGGTCTACCTGGCCCGCCAGATCAACATCGGCCTGGCCCGCGAAGCAGGCCGGGCCAGCCATGCCCTCGCCAGTGCGCAGCCTTTGGCAGCCGAGTACGACCGGCGCCTGCAGCGCGAGTATCCGCAACTGCAGCGCTACGCCCTGGACCCTGGCGTATACGGCGCCAATCCTGAGTTACCGCAGGGTGCACAGCTGTGGATAGTCGATCCCCACGGCAATCTGGTGCTGCGTTATGACGGCAAGGCCAATGGCAAGGCGATCCTCGATGACCTCAAACACCTGCTGAAAATCTCCCAGATCGGTTGATCCAAGGCACTCAGCCGCCTCGCTGGAGTCCCAAAGAGGTCGCTCAAGGAGAAGCAGATGGCAAAACCCGGCTACCGCCTCGCCTTTGTCGCCACGCTATTGGCTGTCGTGGTGGTGTTGCTCGGCGCCTATACACGGCTGACCCATGCCGGCTTGGGCTGCCCGGACTGGCCCGGTTGCTACGGATTTCTCAGCGTTCCTATGAGCGAGGACAAGCAGAGTCTGGCCGCGATGCGCTTCCCGGATGCCCCGCTGGAGGTGCACAAGGGCTGGAACGAAATGGTGCATCGCTACTTCGCCGGTGCGCTGGGGCTGGTCATTCTCGGGCTTGCGGTGCAGGCGCTTCGCCGCCGCAACGAGCCGGGACAGCCGCTCAAACTTCCCTTGCTGCTGCTCGCGGTCGTCATCGCCCAGGCGGCGTTCGGCATGTGGACGGTGACCCTGCAACTCTGGCCGCAGGTGGTCACGGCGCATCTGCTCGGTGGCTTCACCACCTTGAGTCTCCTGTTCCTGCTGACGCTGCGCCTGTCCGGCCAGCGTCCAATGATGCCGAGCGTGCCGGGGAGGCTCAGAACTTTGGCGCTGATCGGCATGCTCGCAGTGATCGTCCAGGTGGCGCTGGGCGGCTGGGTCAGCAGCAATTACGCGGCGGTGGCCTGCACCGATTTCCCTACCTGCCATGGCCAGTGGTGGCCGCAGATGGACTTTGCCAACGCCTTCAACCTGACCCATCACGATATCGGCCCCAACTACCTCGGCGGCATGCTCTATGGCGAGGCGCGTACCGCCATTCACCTGACTCATCGGCTGGGCGCGCTCAGCGTGACGCTGATCCTGCTGGCGCTCTGCTGGCAGCTCTTGCGCCACGGATTGCCGCGGCTGGCCGGCCTGCTTGTGGCCTCGTTGGCGCTGCAGATCGGGCTCGGCATCAGCAATGTGCTGCTCAATCTGCCATTGGCCGTTGCGGTCGCTCACAACGGCGGCGGTGCGCTGCTGCTGCTGGTCACCGTGCTGATCAACCATCGCTTGCGGCTGAGCCCGACAACTGCGGGCGTTCCGGCGTCCCAGTTGCATCTGAATTCGAACACGACGAGCAGGCTCGACCTGCCTCGCGCATAAGGAGAATCCCATGGCCACTCTCATCAGCGAACGCGGCGCCCAGGCCATCTGGCGCGACTACCTCGAGCTGACAAAGCCCAGGGTGGTGGTCCTGATGCTCATCACTTCATTGGTGGGCATGTTTCTCGCGACACGCTCGGGTGTGCCCTGGACAGTTCTGTTGTTTGGCAACCTGGGCATCGCGCTCTGTGCCGGTGGCGCGGCGGCAATCAACCATGTGGTGGACCGGCGCATCGACCTGGAAATGGCGCGCACCCATAAGCGGCCGTTGGCACAAGGCCGGGTCGCGCCGGCCGCTGCGTTGCTGTTTGCCCTGGTGCTCAGTGTTGCCGGGATGGCCCTGCTGCTGACCTTTACCAATGCGCTAGCGGCCTGGCTGACGCTGGCCTCGCTGATCGGTTATGCGGTGATCTATACCGGCTTTCTCAAGCGCGCCACGCCGCAGAATATCGTTATTGGCGGGTTGGCCGGCGCTGCGCCGCCGCTGCTGGGCTGGGTCGCGGTGACCGGTCAGGTGACGGCCGAACCGCTGTTGCTGGTGCTGATCATCTTCGCCTGGACCCCGCCGCACTTCTGGGCCCTGGCCATCCACCGCAAGGACGAGTACGCCAAGGTCAACGTGCCGATGCTGCCGGTGACCCACGGCGAGCACTACACCAAGGTGCATATCCTGCTCTATACCGCGATGTTGCTGGCGGTCAGCGTCATGCCCTTTGCCATCCACATGAGTGGCTCGCTGTACCTCGCTGCCGCCGTGCTGCTGGGCGCACGCTTCCTGTTCTGGACGGTCGTGCTCTATCGCGACAGCCGCCCTCATGCCGCCATCAAAACCTTCAAATTCAGCATCTGGTACTTGTTCGCGCTGTTCATCGCCTTGCTGGTTGATCATTATTTGCCGCTGACCTTTTAAGCCGGCCGACAAGGACCTTCATGACACGCATCCAGAAAACCGTATTCATTCTCGTGGCGCTGGTTGCGCTGGTCATCGGCCTGACGGTTTACAAGGTCCTCAACACCGAACAGCAGCTCGACACCGCCGACCTGCTCGACGCCGGCATCGTCATGCTGCCTCAGGGCCGCGATGTGCCCAACCTGACACTGACCAATCAGAACGGCGAGCCCGTGTCGCTGAAGAGCCTTGAAGGACGCTGGAATCTACTGTTCTTCGGCTACACCTTCTGCCCGGATATCTGCCCCGCGACGCTCGCGGAACTGCGGCAGCTGCGCACTAAACTGCCGGAAGACGCGAGACAGCGGATGCAACCGATTCTGGTCAGCGTCGATCCCGAGCGTGATACGCCCGCGCAATTGAAAAAGTACCTGGAGTATTTCGGAGCCGAGTTCATCGGCCTGACCGGCTCGCTGGACGACATTCAGACCTTGGCCAACGCTGCCGGCGTACCCTTCATTCCGGCTGATACTTCGAAGGACAATTACACGGTCGACCACGGCGGCAACCTCGCCCTGATCGGCCCCGACGGCCGCCTGCGCGGCTTCGTCCGCGCGCCGCTGCGTACCGAAAAGTTGGCCGAGCAGCTGCCGGCAGTGCTGGCGCTGGAGTAACCATTCACCGCACTCAGCTGCGGTTAAGCATCGCCCCAACGTGCTGCTAACAGAAACAACAAGGCCCGCACGTGGCGGGCCTGTCTCAAGTGCAAAGGGGCAGCGCTGTAGGCCGCTCCTCTTCCGTCGCGATTAGAACGCCGGTACGACGGCGCCCTTGTACTTCTCATTGATGAACTGCTTCACCTCTTCGCTGTGCAGCGCTTCGATCAGCTTCTGCATGGCGGCGCTGTCCTTGTTGTCCGGACGGGCCACCAAGATGTTCACGTACGGCGAGTCGTTGCCTTCGATGAACAGGGCGTCTTCGGTGGGGTTGAGCTTGGCTTCGAGGGCGTAGTTGGTGTTGATCAGCGCCAGGTCGACCTGGGTCAGCACGCGCGGAAGAGTCGCGGCTTCCAGCTCACGAATCTTGATGTTCTTCGGGTTCTCGGCGATGTCCTTTGGCGTGGCAGTGATGCCGGCGCCGTCCTTCAGTTTGATCACACCAGCCTTCTGCAGCAGCAGCAGCGCACGGCCGCCATTGGTGGCGTCGTTGGGGATCACGACGGTCGCGCCTTTTGGCAGCTCGTCCAGCGACTTGTGCTTGCTCGAGTAAGCGCCGAAGGGCTCGATGTGTACGCCAGCCACACTGACCAGTTCGGTGCCCTTGCCCTTGTTGAACTCATCCAGGTACGGCTGGTGCTGGAAGAAGTTGGCGTCCAGGCGCTTCTCGGACACCTGGATGTTCGGCTGCACATAGTCGGTGAAGACTTTCACCTCTAGGTCGACGCCTTGTTCGGTCAGCTGAGGTTTGACGAATTCGAGGATTTCCGCGTGTGGAACAGCCGTCGCGGCGACGTTCAGTTCGTCGGCGGCTTGGGTGGAGAAAGCCGCGACAGCGGCAAAGGCAGCAAGCAGTTTTTTCATGGAGGGTTCCTTGTGGGTTCCAGTATCGGTGCCGGTTAGGCAGTTATTTTCGTGAAAAATGCGTTACCAACTTGTCGCCGACGCTCTGCAGTACCTGAACCAGGACCAGTAGCAGCACCACGGTGACGACCATGACGTCAGTCTGGAAACGTTGATAGCCGAAGCGGATAGCAAGATCGCCGAGCCCGCCCGCACCGACCACGCCGGCCATGGCGGTGTAGGACACCAGGGTGATGGCGGTGACGGTCACGGCGGCAATGATGCCTGGACGAGCCTCCGGCAACAGGGCGTTGAAGATGATCTGCCGGGTGGTGGCGCCCATGGCCTGGGTGGCTTCGATGATGCCCCGATCGACCTCACGCAGTGCGGTTTCCACCAGTCGCGCAAAGAATGGCGCTGCGCCCACCACCAGCGGCGGGATCGCCCCGGCCACCCCCAGCGAGGTGCCGGTAACCAGCACCGTGAAGGGGATCATCACGATCAGCAGAATGATGAACGGCAACGAGCGCAGCACGTTCACCACAAAGGACAGAAAGCCATACAGCGGGCCGTTCTCGAACAGTTGGCGCGGGCCGGTGAGAAACAGCAGCACGCCCAGCGGCAGGCCGAGGATGATGGTGAACAGCAGCGATCCGCCGAGCATCAGCAAGGTGTCCAGGGTCGCCAGCCAGATCTCGTACCAGTCGACATTCCCCAATAAAGAGCTGAACAAGGCGTCCATCAGCGCAGTACCTCCACGTGAACGTCAGCGGCATCCAGCTGGGCCAGGGCCGCGGCCATGTCGCCGCCCACCAGGGCCAGGGTCAGCTGGCCGTAGGGCGTGTCCTTGATACGGTCGATGCGCCCCGAGAGGATGCTGAAATCCACACCGGTCTCCCGAGCGACGGTGCCGAGCAGTGGTTTGTAGGTGGCTTCACCTTGGAACGTCAGGCGCAGAATTCGGCCGGGCACATGGGCGAAATCGTCGTGCTGCTCACCTTCGTCGACCGCTTCGTCTTCAAGCACGAAGCGTTGGGTGGTGGGGTGCTTCGGGTGCAGGAATACGTCCGTCACCGGGCCCTGCTCGACGATGGCGCCGCCGTCCATCACCGCGACGCGGTCGCACACGCGGCGAATCACGTCCATCTCGTGAGTGATCAACACGATGGTCAGCTTCAGCTCGGCATTGATCTCGGCGAGCAACTGCAGTACCGAGGCGGTGGTCTGCGGATCGAGGGCGCTGGTGGCTTCGTCGCAGAGCAGGATGTCCGGCTCGGTGGCCAGCGCGCGGGCGATGCCGACGCGTTGCTTCTGCCCGCCCGACAATTGCGCCGGGTATTTGCGCGCCTGGTCTTTCAGCCCGACGCGATCGAGCAGGGCGGCGACGCGGCTGTCGATCTCGCTGCGTGAGTGGTTATCCGCCAGGCGCAGCGGCATGGCGACGTTATCGGCGACGGTCTTGGACATCAGCAGATTGAAATGCTGGAAGATCATCCCGACCCGCTGACGGAAGCGACGAAGACCGTTGGCGTCGAGTGCGGTGACGTCTTCTCCATTCACCAGGATGCGCCCACCAGACGGTTCTTCCAGACGGTTGATCAGGCGCAGCAGGGTGCTCTTGCCGGCGCCGGAGTGGCCGATCAGGCCGAACACTTCACCGGCACCGATGGTCAGTTCGGTCGGCTTGAGCGCAGGCACTTCACGAGCGGTGCCCCGGCCGGCCACCCGATAGGTTTTGTGGACTTGCTGAAATTCGATCACGGGCGAACCTTGTGGGTGCGGTCGTATGTGCCTGGGTAGTGGCGAAAGGCATGCATTCTACGCGTTTACGGCACCTGGGCGTAGGGAACTGCTGCGATTGAGGTAGGCCATCGGTGCGATAGCGGGAGCTAATCGACGTAAGGCGCAACCTTGAGAGGCTTTATAGGGTCACTAACCGGTATGCCGTGAATTGATGCATCCGGCCCAGATCGGCCAGGTCCCTTCGCGGTTAGGCACATACGCTCAACCGAGGCCCAAGATGACGGACAACAAAGATCCAAAACACAGCGAAGTTGCCGGTACCGATACCGTCGACCGCAAGAACCACAACGCCAAGCTCGATCAGCTCGAGGGCGCACGCAGCGACGCCACCGGTGAAGCGTTGACCACCAACCAGGGCGTGAAAATCGCTGACAACCAGAACACCTTGAGTGCCG
>JAKUTK010000005.1:0-27283 GCA_022448005.1 Pseudomonas sp. | reverse complement strand
GTGAACGCGGCCGCTCGCTGCTCGAAGATTTCATCATGCGCGAGAAACTCACGCACTTCGACCACGAGCGCATTCCCGAGCGCATCGTGCACGCCCGTGGTTCGGCTGCCCATGGCGTGTTCGTCAGCTACGACGACCACAGCGCCCTGACCAAGGCGTCTTTTCTCGCGAGCAAGGGCAAGGAGACGCCGGTATTCACGCGTTTCTCCACCGTACAGGGCTCTCGCGGCTCGGCTGATACCGTGCGCGATGTGCGCGGTTTCGCCACCAAGTTCTACACCGACGAAGGCATTTTCGACCTGGTCGGCAACAACATGCCGGTGTTCTTTATCCAGGACGCCATCAAGTTTCCCGACTTTGTCCACGCGGTGAAGCCCGAGCCGCACAATGAAATCCCACAGGGGCAGTCGGCGCACGACAGCTTCTGGGATTTCGTCTCGCTGACGCCGGAGTCGGCGCACATGGTCATTTGGGCCATGTCCGACCGCGGCATCCCGCGCAGCCTGCGCGCCATGGAAGGCTTCGGCGTGCACACCTTCCGCCTGATCAATGCCGAGGGCGTGAGCCGCTTCGTCAAATTCCACTGGAAGCCCGTCGCAGGTGCCTTCTCGCTGGTCTGGGATGAGACGCTGAAGCTGGCCGGCAAGGACCCGGACTTCAACCGCCGTGACATGTGGGAGTCCATCGAAATGGGCGACTACTTCGAGTGGGAACTGGGCGTGCAGGTGGTGGAAGAGGCCGACGAGCACAAATTCGACTTCGACCTGCTCGACCCGACCAAGATCATCCCCGAAGAACTGGTGCCGGTGCAGAAGCTCGGCAAGATGACCCTCAACCGCAACCCCGACAACTTCTTCGCCGAGACCGAGCAGGCCGCTTTCCATATCGGTCACATCGTGCCGGGCATCGATTTCAGCAACGATCCATTGCTGCAGGGCCGGCTGTTTTCCTACACCGATACCCAGCTGCTGCGCCTGGGCGGGCCGAACTTCCACGAGATCCCGATCAACCGCTCCATTGCGCCGGTGCACAACAACCAGCGCGATGCCTTCCATCGCCAGACGATCAACAAGGGCCGCGCCAATTACGAGCCCAACTCCGTCGACAGCGGCTGGCCCAAGGAAACGCCGCCAGCTGCCAGCGGTGGCGGCTTCGAGAGCTATCCGGAGCGTATGGAGGGACACAAGGTACGGGCGCGCAGCCCATCGTTCGGTGACCACTTCTCCCAGGCCACGCTGTTCTGGAACAGCATGAGCACGCCGGAGAAGGAGCACATCATCGGTGCCTACAGCTTCGAACTGGGCAAGGTTGAGCGAGTGTTTATCCGTGAGCGTCAGGTCAATGAGATTCTCGCCAATATCGATCTGGAACTGGCGCGCCGCGTCGCCGAGAACATCGGCGTAACGCCGCCGACGGCGCCGACAGTGTCCCTGAAACAGCCGACACCGGCCAGTTCGCCCGCGCTGAGCCTGATGAATCACCTGTCCGGCAACATCAAGTCGCGCAAGGTGGCGATCCTCATCGCCAATGGCGTCGACGGTGATGCCATCGAGGCGTTCAAGCAGAAGCTGGCTGACGAAGGGGCGATGGCCAAGTTGATCGGTCCGTCGCCGGCGCCGGTCAAGACGGCCGATGGCAAGATGCTCACGCCTGACGCGGCGATGGACGGCATGCCTTCGATTGCCTTCGACGCGGTGTTCGTGCCCGGTGGCGCGCAGAGCGTGCAGGCCATGGCCAAGAATGGCGTGGCCAAGCATTACCTGCTCGAAGCCTACAAGCACCTCAAGCCGATCGCGGTGTTGGGCGAGGCGCGGCAGCTGCTCACGGCGCTGAATCTGCCGGAAGATGCCGGTCTGGTCACCGGTGACGACGGCGATGTCGCGACGGTGTTCTTGGCCTTTGCTCAGGCGCTCTCGCAGCACCGTGTCTGGGCGCGCGAGGCGGCTGCGGAGCAAGTGCCAGCCTGATCGCGATAGCGTGAAACGAGGCGGCTCGGTTGATCCCGGGCCGCCTTTTTTGCGCCTGGACGATGGTGTAGGCCGTGCTGTCAGCTCAGCTCACGCCAGTGCAGGTAGCAGCGCAGGTCGAACTCGGTCTGCGCGTAGCCCGGCATCATGTGCTCGCAGAGTTTGTAGAAGGCGCGGTTGTGATCACTCTCGCGCAGGTGCGCCAGCTCGTGCACGACGATCATCTGGAGGAATTCCGGTGCCGCTTCCTTGAACAGCGCGGCGACACGGATTTCCTTTTTTGCCTTGAGCTTGCCGCCTTGCACCCGCGACACCGCGGTGTGCAGGCCGAGGGCGCGGTGGGTCAGGTCGAGGCGGTTGTCGTAGAGCACCTTTTCGATGTTCGGCGCGCTTTTCAGATGGCTCTGGCGCAGCTGCTGCACATAGCCGTACAGCGCCTTGTCGCTTTGTACCTGGTGGCGTTGCGGATAACGTCGCTCGAGGTAATCGCCTAGGCGTTTCTCAGCGATCAACTGGCGGATCTGCTGCTGCAGCGACTCGGGGTAGCCGCTCAGGTATTTCAGAGGCGTCATCCGATCAGGTCCTGCGCCGCCAGGCAAAGCTGAGCAGGAACAGCGCCGCGGCCGACACCACGATGGATGGACCGGCGGGGGTGTCCTCGTACCAGGACAATGACAAGCCCATGCACACGGCGAGCAGCCCGATCAGGCTGGCACCCAGGGCCATCTGTTCCGGCGTGCGGGCATGGCGCTGGGCCGCCGCGGCCGGGATGATCAGCAGCGAAGTGATCAGCAGCACCCCGACAATCTTCATCGCCACAGCAATCACCATTGCAATCAACAGCATCAGGGCCAAGCGGATCGCCGCCACCGGCAGGCCTTCGACCTTGGCCAGCTCCTCGTGCACCGTCACCGCCAGCAGGGGCCGCCACAGCGGGATGAGCGCCAGCAGCACCAGCGCGCTGCCGCCCACGATCCAGGCCAGGTCGCTGGGGCTGACCGCCAGCAGATCGCCGAACAGATAGCCCATCAGGTCGATGCGAACATCCTGCATAAAGCTCAGCGAGACCAGTCCGAGCGACAGCGTGCTATGGGCGAGGATGCCCAGCAGCGTATCGGAGGCCAGTGGCTGGCGCTGTTGCAGGGTCACCAGCAGCACCGCCAGCAGCACGCAGCAGACGATGACCGCCAGGGTCAGGTTGACCTCCAGCATCAAGCCCAGCGCTACGCCAAGCAGCGCGGAATGCGACAGGGTGTCACCGAAATAGGCCATGCGCCGCCAGACCACGAACGAGCCAAGCGGGCCGGCGACCAGCGCCAGCGCGAGGCCGGCGAGCAGGGCGTTGAGAAGAAAGTCAGGCATCAGTGCTTGCAGTTCGGGCCGTGAATATGGGGTTTGGCGGTAACCACGCTGCCGTGCAGGTCGTGGCTGTGGTCGTGCTGATGGTGATAGACGGCCAGGCTGCGCGCGTCCTGGCCGAACAGTTCGACGAACGCCGGGTCAGCGCTGACCTGTTCCGGATGACCGGAGCAGCAGACGTGGCGATTCAGGCAGACCACCTGATCGGTGGCGCTCATTACCAGATGCAGGTCATGGGAGACCATCAGTACGCCGCAACCGTAGCGCTCGCGCAGCCGCCCGATCAGTCGGTAGAGCTCAGCCTGGCCGGCCACATCGACACCTTGCACCGGCTCGTCCAGCACCAGCAGCTCCGGCTCACGCAGCAAGGCGCGGGCCAGCAGCACCCGTTGCATCTCGCCGCCGGAAACTGATTGCAGCGGACTGTCGATAACGTGCTCGGCGCCCACTTCCTTGAGCGCCGCGAGTGCCGCAGCGCGGTTCACCCCCGGCACCAGGCGCAGGAAGCGCAGCACCGACAGTGGCAGGGTCGGGTCGACGTTCAGCTTCTGCGGCATGTAGCCGACGCGCAGTTTGGGTTTGCGCCAGACGGTGCCGCTGTCCGGCTTGAGCAGGCCGAGCACGGCGCGCACCAAGGTGGTCTTGCCGGCGCCGTTGGGGCCGATCAGGGTCACGATCTCGCCACGATGGACCTGCAACTGAGCGCCTTCGAGCACCGCCTGGTTGGCGAAGCGGACATGAATATCGTCCAGGCGGATCAGCGCTTCGCTCATGCCGCGTTCCTGCAGGGTGCGCACAGGCCGACCACCTCGACCGTCTGGCCTTCGACCTGGAAGCCGACGCTGCGCGCGGCCTGGTCAATGGCCTCGCTGATGGCAGCTTGTTCGAGCTCAATGGCGGTGTGGCAGTTGCGGCAGATCAGAAACTGGCCCTGGTGAGGGTGTTCGGGGTGATTGCAGCCGATGAACGCGTTGAGCGAAGCGATGCGGTGCACCAGCCCGTTCTCAAGCAGAAAATCCAGTGCGCGGTATACCGTGGGCGGCGCGGCGCGGCGGCCGTCCTGCGCCGTCAGCTCGGCGAGGATGTCATAGGCGCCGAGCGGCTTGTGGCTTTGCCAGACCAGCTCCAGCACGCGCTTGCGCAGAGCAGTCAGGCGCACGCCCGAGCGCTCGCACAGGAGGTCGGCTTCGGCCAGTGCATGGCTGACGCAGTGGTGGTGATCGTGGGGCGTGCAGGCCAGCGGAGACTTGGGCATGAGCGAAGACGATGTGGCTGAGAGACGTTATTATGTTACCCATTCAGTTCAATCGAGTGTTGCCCGTGTTTCGTCTTTTTTCGATACCGCTTCTAGTGACCGCCAGTCTTTTCAGCAGCGCCCAGGCCCATGCCGAGATCGAGGTGCTGACCAGCATCAAGCCGCTGCAGCTGATCGCCGCTGCCGTTCAGGACGGTGTCGGCAAGCCCGCCGTTCTGCTGCCGCCGGGTGCCTCGCCCCACCATTACGCCATGCGCCCGTCCGACGTACGGCAGATTCGCAGCGCCGATCTGCTCTACTGGATCGGCCCGGACATGGAAGGTTTTCTCGCGCCGGTGCTGGACGGCCGCAAACGGCCGAGCGTGGCGATACAGTCGCTGCCCGGACTGACCCTGCGCCATTTCGGCGAGGCAGCCAGCGAGCACGACCATGATCACGAGGCCGAGCACGATGCCCACGACGAGCATGCACATGATGCGCACGACGATGAGCACGCCGAGCATTCAGAACAGGCCCATGATGAGCATGACGACCACGCTCATGAAGCCACTCACGCTCAGGCCGCCGACCACGACGAACACGACCACGCCCATCGTCCCGGCAGCCTGGACGCGCACCTCTGGTTGTTGCCTGCCAACGCGCTAACCATCGCCGAAGGCATGGCGCAGGACATGGCAGAGGCTGATCCGGCCAACGCCGAGCGCTACCGAGCCAACCTGTCCGCATTCAAGCAGCGGCTGGATGCGCTCGATAAGCGGCTCAGCCAGCGCCTGAGCGAAACCCGAAGCAAGCCGTTCTTCGTCTTTCACGAGGCCTTCGATTATTTCGAAACCGCTTATGGGCTCAAACACGCCGGCGTCTTCAGTGCCGGCGGCGAAGCCCAGCCCGGCGCGCGGCATGTGGCCGCCATGCGTGAGCGCTTGGAGCAGGCCGGTCCGAGCTGCGTGTTCTACGAGCCTCCGGTTCGTCCGCGTCTGGCGGATAGCCTGATCCGTGGATTGCCAGTGACGGTCACCGAGCTGGACGCGCTGGGTTATGGCATCGACGCCTCGGCGAGCGGCTACGAGCAGTTGATCGAGGATCTCGGCAGCTCGCTGGCGGAATGTCTGGAATCGCTCTGACCCTCAGCTCGCAGTGCCCAAAGGCCTCGCGCCGGCGGGCGCCTTTGCGGGTCGTCCGTCGGCCGACTTGATGCGCGTCATAGTGCTTCTGGCGCCCCTGGCTATGCTTCGTGCTTTGGTTTCCACTCCATCGACACGAGGATGCGCAGCGCATGGCGAAGACGGACGGGCCCATCGCGGCAGAGACGAAAACCACCCCTGACATAGCCCTGCAGGTGGCCTCCGAAGACATCTGGGCGCAGAAATACCGGCTAACCCGCAAAGATGGCAGCGCCGTCGACGACAGCGTCGACGACACCTGGCAGCGGGTCGCGCGGGCACTCGCTGATGTCGAACATGCGGAAACCCGCGAGCTCTGGTATCAGCAATTTCTCTGGGCGCTGCGCAATGGCGCCATCCCCGCCGGGCGGATCATCTCCAACGCTGGCGCGCAGGACTACAAACCGGCCACCTCGACGATCAACTGCACCGTTTCCGGCACCATTGCCGACTCGATGGACGACATTCTCGGCAAGGTCCATGAGGCTGGCTTGACGCTAAAGGCCGGCTGCGGCATCGGTTACGAATTCAGCACCCTGCGCCCGCGCGGCTCCTTTGTGTCCGGCGCTGGCGCGCATACCAGCGGCCCGCTGTCGTTCATGGATATCTTCGACAAGATGTGCTTTACCGTCAGCTCTGCCGGCGGGCGCCGGGGTGCGCAAATGGGCACCTTTGATGTCGGTCATCCGGACGTGCGGGAATTCATCCGCGCCAAGCGCGAAGACGGCCGGCTGCGGCAATTCAACCTCAGCTTGCTGATCACCGACGAATTCATGCAGGCGGTAGAAGCCGACGCGGATTGGCCGTTGATCTTTCCGCTGCACCTGAAGGAAGAAGCCGAGCTGGATCTGGCCGACGCCGAGCAGGTGCTGTGGCGCGAATGGCCGAGCCATGACGGCTACATCGTGCGCGACGACGGACTGGTGGCCTGCAAGATCTACGGGCGAGTCAAGGCGCGACATCTGTGGGACATGATCATGGTCTCCACCTACGATTACGCCGAGCCGGGCTTCATTCTTATCGACCGGGTCAACCAGCTGAACAACAACTGGTGGTGCGAAGCGATTCGCGCGACCAATCCCTGCGGCGAGCAACCGCTGCCGCCCTATGGATCCTGCCTGCTGGGCTCGATCAACCTCACCCATTTCGTCATCGACCCTTTCGGCGCCGACGCGCGCTTCGACTGGGACAAATACCGTGAGGTGGTGCGGGTATTCACCCGCATGCTGGACAACGTGGTGGAGATCAACGGCCTGCCGCTGGCGCAGCAGCGTCACGAAATCGAAAGCAAGCGCCGCCACGGCATGGGTTTCCTCGGGCTCGGCTCGGCACTGACCTTGCTCAAGCTGCGCTATGGCAGCGCCGAAGCCTGCGTGTTCACCGAAGAGGTTGCGCGAGAGATGGCGCTGGTTGGCTGGGAAGTGGCGTTGGATCTGTCCAAGGAAAAGGGGCCGGCGCCGCTGCTCGCGGAAACTTTTGAAGTGACCGCTGAAATGCTGCGCAAGCGCCCGGAAATGGCCAAGGACGGTTACCAGATCGGCGACCAGGTGCCGGGGCGCGTGCTGCACGCCAAATACTCCCGTTACATGCAGAAGCTCGCCGAATACGCGCCGGAGCTGATCGAGGCACTGGCCGAGCAGGGCGCGCGCTTCACCCATCACAGCTCCATCGCGCCCACCGGCACCATCAGCCTGAGCCTTGCCAACAACGCCTCAAACGGTATCGAGCCGAGCTTCGCGCATCATTACTCGCGCAACCTGATCCGCGCCGGGCGCAAGGCCAAGGAAAAGATCGAGGTGTTCAGCTACGAACTGCTGGCCTATCGCACGTTGATCAACTCGCGCGCCAAACCCGGCTCGACCGAGCCGGGCGAGCAGCTGCCTGAGTATTTCATCACCGCCGACGACGTCACCCCGACCCAGCACGTGGACATCCAGGCCGCGGCGCAAAAGTGGGTCGACTCGTCGATATCCAAGACCGCCAACGTGCCCACCGACTATCCGTTCGAGGCCTTCAAGGACATTTACCGCTACGCCTGGCGCCAGGGCCTCAAGGGCTGCACCACCTTCCGCTTCAATCCGGCGGCGTTCCAGGGCGTGCTGGTCAAGGAGGCCGATCTGGAAAAGACCCTGTACCGCTTCATTCTCGAAGACGGCAGCGTGGTCGAGCTGAAAGGCAACGAAGAGGTCGAATATGACGGGGAAGTCAATTCCGCCGCCAACCTGTTCGACGCCCTCAAAGAAGGCTACTACGGCAAATATTGAGCCCCGACTGATAGCCGGGCGGCACCTGTCGTCCGGATGGAGAACCCGCAATGACCGTAAAGATCACTCAGCGCATCAAGGGCTTCAAGGTCGTCGACGAGACCCTCGAGCGGCCTGCCGTCACCGCTGACCAACCCACCGCCAAGGCCAACGTGGTGGAGATGGATGAGAGCCTGCAGCGCCCGGAAACCCTGGTCGGGATGACCTACAAGATCAAGTCACCGCTGTTCGAACATGCGCTCTACGTCACCGTCAACGACGTCGTGCTCAATGCCGGCACGCCCCATGAGCAGCGCCGGCCGTTCGAGATTTTCATCAATTCGAAAAACATGGACCACTTCCAGTGGATCGTCGCGCTCACCCGAATCATGTCCGCAGTGTTCCGCAAGGGCGGTGATTGCACCTTTCTCGTCGAGGAGCTGAAAGCGGTGTTCGATCCGCGTGGCGGCTACCTGAAGAAAGGCGGCGTCTATATGCCGTCCATCGTGGCGGAGATCGGCGGGGTACTGGAGCGCCACCTGATCCATATCGGCATGCTCGAAGGGCATGCGCTGGACGAAACCCAGCTCAAGTACCTGGCGGAAAAGCGCGCCGCCTACGAGGCCAGCCAGGGTGCGGTCACTGTGGAGCCGGGCGAAGGATTTCCAGCCGGCGCGCAGCTGTGCAGCAAGTGCAACACCCAGGCGGTGGTGCAGATGGATGGCTGCGCTACCTGCCTGAATTGCGGCAATTCGAAGTGCGGCTAAGCCGCTAGGATCGAGCCGGCGGGCGGGGCGCGCCCATCGGCTCAACCCATCTCATCAAGTCACGACGCGGTAGCAGGGCTCGTACGGCCGGCCGCCGGGCAGTTTCATCCGATGCTGTTCGACGAACGCCTGCAATAGGGCGTCCAGCGGCTTCATGATCGACTGGTCGCCGTGTATCTCGTAGCGGCCGAACTGCTCGATACGGCGAATGCCCTTGTCCTTGACGTTGCCCGCCACGATCCCGGAGAACGCTCGGCGCAGGTTCGCTGCCAGCAGGTGGGGCGGCACGTCGCGCGTCAGCTGCAGGCTGGCCATGTTCTCGTGGGTCGGATCGAAGGGGTGCTGGAAGCCATCCTCGATCTTCAGCAGCCAGTTGAAATGGAAGGCATCGTTGCGCTCACGACGGAACTGTTTGACGGCTTTCAGCCCCTCGGACATCTGCCGGGCCACCTCAGTCGGATTGTCGATGATGATCTGGTACAGCCCCTGGGCTTTCTCCCCGAGCGTGGCACCGACGAATTCGCGAATCTGCTCAAGATAGGGCGCAGCGCTTTCAGGGCCGGTGAGAATGACCGGGAACGGAACGTCGCGGTTGTCCGGGTGCAGCAGGATGCCCAGCAGGTAGAGGAATTCCTCTGCCGTACCGACACCGCCGGGGAAAATGATGATGCCGTGGCCGACACGGACGAAGGCTTCCAGGCGCTTTTCGATATCCGGCAGGATCACCAGCTCGTTGACGATCGGGTTCGGTGCCTCGGCGGCGATGATGCCCGGCTCGGTCAGGCCCAGATACCGGCCGCCGACGATGCGCTGCTTGGCATGGGCGATGGTTGCGCCCTTCATCGGGCCCTTCATCACGCCAGGACCGCAGCCGGTGCAGATGTTCAGGTTGCGCAGGCCCAACTCGTGGCCGACACGCTTGCTGTACTTGTACTCCTCGGTGCTGATCGAGTGCCCGCCCCAGCACACCACCATGTTGGGCTCGACGCCGGGACGCAGGGTGCGGGCGTTGCGCAACAGGTGGAAGACGTAATCGGTGATGCCCTGGGAACTGCTCAGGTCGATGCGCGGGCTGCCCAGCTCGCTTTCGGTGTAGACGATGTCGCGCAGCGCGCTGAAGAGCATTTCGCGGGTGCTGGCGATCATCTCGCCGTCGACGAAGGCATCGGCCGGTGCGTTGAGCAATTCCAGGCGTACGCCGCGATCCTGCTGATGGATGCGAACTTCGAAGTCGTCGTAGGCCTCGAGGATGGTCTTGGCGTTATCGATGCGCGTGCCGGTATTGAGGATCGCCAGGGCGCACTGGCGGAACAGCGTGTAAGTGCTGCCACAACCGGCTTCGCTCAGTTGCTGGACTTCCCGTTGGGACAGTGTCTCCAGGCTACCTTTCGGGCTAACCGAGGCATTGATTACATAGCGTGAGGTCATGCTTGTTTTCCCTGAAAGCAATGCGGCCTGGCCGGGACGGGCAGGTGCATCAGGATGTTGAGCGCCGCGGCCTGGGGCAGCGACATATCGAAAGGGCCGTCCGAACGGGCATTGCGCGACTGGGCAGGGATGCTACCGGGCGCAGCGGCTGAACCCGTCGTTGTACGCTGCTTGCTGAGGCGGGCGCTATCAATGCAGGCGCAACGGTGCGGCTGGACGGGCAATACTTGACGTTCAAACGGTGAAAACGTTCCTGAAAGCCCCTCCTGGGGCGTGGCTCTGCTCATGCGTACATCCCGTACGGTCGTAGGTGTCAGGCGTTTTGACAGCGAGCATGGCTGTTTGATTGCACACGGAGCAAATGGTTTTTCCGCCACGGGTGCCGCCGCGGTCTTCAGGTTGCAGCGGGCGTCAAAAGGCAAACGGCAGGGCGCTGTGGCAACGCTGGCGAACTTGCAGCAGCCGACCGAATTCGGCCGGGTCCTTGATCAGAACCGATTGCCCCGCGAACCTCTGGGCGGCGATCAGGCGCGACAGCCAGAACCGCACGCAGGCCACGCGCAGCATCGGTCGCCACAGTTCGGCCTCGGCGGGGGTGAAGCGGCGCAGGCTGGAGTAGGCGGCAAGCAGCGCCTGGCTGCGCTCCTCGTCGAGTTCGCCGTTGGGGTGCGAGCACCAGTCGTTCACGGCGATCGCAAGATCGTAGAGCATCGGCCCCGAGCAGGCGTTGTAGAAGTCGATCACGCCGGTCAGGTGGTTGCCATCAAAAAGCACGTTGTCACGAAACAGGTCGGCGTGCAGGTTGGCCCGCGGCAGGGCCAGGATCTTTGGCTTCAGCTCGGCGATTTCTGCCAGGCCGTCGCGCAGCAGCGGCAGCTGATCCTCACCGAGAGACAGTGCCAGGCTCGGGCCTTCCTGCTGCATCCAGTCCAGGCCGCGGTCGCTGCGGCGTTCCAGTATCTGCTCGCGGGTGGCCAGATGCAGCCGCGCCAGCATCCGACCGACTTCCGCGCAGTGGTGCGGATTGGGTGCGGTGATGTGCTTGCCCGACAGCCTGGGCTGCAGCAGCGCTGGTTTCTCGGCCAGCGAACGCAAGGCGTCGCCGCGATCCGTGCGCAGCGCATAGGGCACCGGCAGGCCGGCGCGGTGCAGCACGTCGAGCAGCTCTATGAAGAACGGCAGGTCCTGGCTCGGGCCGCGCTCGATCAGCGTCAGAACGTACTCGCCCCGCTCCAGGCTGACGAAGAAGTTGCTGTTCTCGCTGCCGGCGGCGATACCCTCGAAGTCACGCAGGCGCCCCAGCTCGTAAGGCGCCAGAAAGGCTTCGAGTTCTTCGCGTTGCAGGGGCGTGAAAACCGACATGAATGTCTTCCGTTAGTGTCTAGGCTGGGTTACCAGCTGAAGATTTCCCAGGCCGGGATCAGCATGTCCGGGCGGTCGGCGCGGATGAAGTTGCTGTCGCCATCGGCGCGGACCAGGAAGTACGGCTTGCCGGTCTTGGGCGTGATCTTCACCGCATAGAGGAAGCCGTTGACGCGATACTCCTCGACCGTACGGTCGCCGTCCTGGCGAATCGTGACGTCAGGCTCGCCATCGACCGATTCCTGGGCGAAACCGCTCAGCGGCATCATTGCCAGCAGCCCGGCCAGCAGCAAAGGTTTGAATGTGCGCATGATAACCTTGTCCCTTTGTCGTCAAGTGGTCCTGTGCATTCTAGCTGCGGACCCGTCGAAAAGGTTGATCCTGCTCATGAGCCAAGCGCCCCTCGTTCTGGTGGACGGTTCGTCCTACCTCTACCGCGCCTTCCACGCCCTGCCTCCGCTGACCACCTCTACCGGCAAGCCCACCGGCGCCGTGAAGGGCGTGCTGAACATGCTGTTGTCCCTTCGTCGGCAGTATCCGGACAGCCCCTTCGCAGTGGTTTTCGACGCCAAGGGCCCGACCTTCCGAGACACACTGTTCGCTGAATACAAGTCCCATCGTCCACCGATGCCCGACGACCTGCGTGGCCAGGTCGAGCCGCTGCATGCCAGTGTGCGTGCGCTGGGTATGCCACTGCTGTGCGTTGAAGGCGTCGAGGCGGACGACGTGATTGGAACACTGGCGCGGCAGTGTGCCGCGCTCAAGCGCGACGTGATCATCTCCACTGGCGACAAGGACATGGCCCAGCTGGTCTGCCCGCACGTCACCCTGGTCAACACCATGACTGGCAGTGTCTATGACATCGAAGGCGTGAAGAACAAGTTCGGCGTCGGCCCGGAGCTGATCATCGACTTCCTCGCGCTGATGGGCGACAAGGTCGACAACATCCCAGGTGTACCCGGGGTTGGCGAGAAGACCGCGTGCGGCTTGCTCAACGGCATCGAAGGCGGCATCAAAGGGCTCTACGACAATCTCGACAAGGTCTCTGGCCTGCCGATCCGCGGCGCTAAGTCGCTGGCCGCCAAGCTTGAAGAACATCGCGACGCGGCGTTCATGTCCTATGAGCTGGCCACGATCAAGATCGACGTACCGCTGGATGTTCAGGTCGGCGATCTGATGCCGGGCGAGCCGCACCGTGAGGCATTGATTGCGCTGTACCGCGAGCTGGAGTTCAAGAACTGGCTCGACGATTTGCTACGTGAGGCCAAGGCTACCGGTGAAGACTGCGAGGTGCAGCCCGAGGGTTGCTCGATCCAGGCTGAAGCCGAATACCGCACCCTTTTCGATCAGGCCGAATTCGACGCCTGGCTCGCACGGCTGAAGGCGGCCGATTGCTTCGCCTTTGACACCGAGACCACCAGTATCGATGCACAGAAGGCCCAGTTGGTCGGCGTCTCCTTCGCCATTGAGGCAGGCCAGGCCGCCTACGTGCCGCTCGGCCACAGCTACATGGGCGTGCCGCAGCAGCTTGATCGTGACGCGGTGCTGGCCGCGCTCAAGCCGCTGCTCGAAGACCCGGGCAAGCGCAAGATCTGCCAGCACGGCAAGTACGACATGAACGTGCTGATGCACTACGGCATCGAGATGCGCGGCATGACCTTCGACACCATGCTCGAATCCTATGTGCTCGACGCCACAGCCACGCGCCACGACATGGACAGCCTGGCCCTCAAGTACCTCGGCCGCGGCACCATCCGTTTCGAAGACATCGCCGGCAAGGGCGCCAAACAGCTGACCTTCGATCAGATTGCCGTAGAGCAGGCTGGTCCTTATGCCGCCGAAGACGCCGATGTCACTCTGCGCCTGCATCAGACCCTGATGAACAAGCTGGAGGCCACGCCTTCGCTGCTCAAGGTCCTGAACGAGATCGAGATGCCACTGGTGCCGGTGCTGGCGCGCATCGAGCGCAACGGCGCGCTGGTCGACGCCAACCTGCTCGGCCTGCAGAGCGTCGAGCTGGGCAACAAACTGGTCGAGCTGGAGCGTGAGGCCTTCGACATCGCTGGTGAAGAGTTCAACCTCGGCTCGCCCAAGCAGCTCTGCGCGATTCTCTATGACAAGCTCGGCTGCCCGGTGCTGTCGAAGACCGCAGGCGGTCAGCCGTCTACCGCCGAAAGCGTGCTGGCCGAGCTGGCTGAAAAGGATTACCCGCTGCCGAAGGTGATCATGCAGCACCGCTCTCTGAGCAAGCTCAAGGGCACCTACACCGACAAGCTGCCGCAGCAGATCAATCCGCGCACCGGCCGCATCCACACCAGCTATCACCAGGCCGTGACAGCGACTGGGCGGCTGTCCTCTAGCGACCCGAACCTGCAAAACATCCCGATCCGCACGGCTGAAGGCCGACGGATCCGTCAGGCCTTTATCGCGGCGCCGGGCTACAAGCTGCTGGCAGCCGACTACTCGCAGATCGAACTACGCATCATGGCGCACCTGGCCCAGGATGCCGGCCTGTTGCACGCGTTCCAGAATGACCTGGACGTGCACCGCGCCACGGCGGCGGAAGTGTTCGGTGTTGAACTGGATCAGGTCAGCAACGATCAACGCCGTAGCGCCAAGGCGATCAACTTCGGCCTGATCTACGGCATGAGCGCGTTCGGCCTGGCCAAGCAGATTGACGTCGGTCGCGGTGAGGCGCAGGCCTACATCGACCGCTACTTCGCCCGCTATCCCGGCGTGCTCGCCTACATGGAGCGTACGCGCACGCAAGCTGCAGAGCAGGGCTTCGTGGAAACGCTGTTTGGCCGTCGGCTGTACCTGCCGGAGATCAATTCGAAGAACGGCGCCATGCGTAAAGGCGCTGAGCGCACCGCCATCAACGCACCGATGCAGGGCACCGCGGCGGATATCATCAAACGCGCCATGATCGCCGTGGATAACTGGCTGCAGGAGAGCGGATTGGATGCACGCGTGATCCTGCAGGTCCACGATGAATTGGTGGTGGAGGTTCGTGAGGATCTGGTCGAAAAGGTCCGCGCGCAGATCCTTCCGTTGATGAGCGGGGCCGCTGAGCTGGATGTGCCGCTGCTGGTCGAAGCCGGGGTGGGCAACAACTGGGACGAGGCGCACTGACGGCACCTGTGAGTCGACGTTCTGCAGTCGGGTCGCTCAGCGACGAGCAGAGCTCAGCTTTGCGCAGATAGTCGGAAAGGGCATTGGGGGAATGCGCCAGGTTAGGAACGCTGCGTGAAAACGCGGTGAGGGGCGGCTGGGCAAGGGCGCGTCGCGTTCGTGCAGCCTCGGGACGCCCCGTTTTAGAGCGGCCACGCCCCATCATGAAATTATTTTTCGAGCCTCATTGAACTGACGGATCGAAAGCCTGGTCATAGGCTACGGAGGGTGTAAAAACCCTTCGATGCTCCTTGTTGTGTTAAGTGTTGGCAGATCTCTGGATACGCCTATGGCGTTCCGGATTTAGACCTCGAACTTCCCCCTCCCCCAACGAAGTTCGAGGTTTTTTTTTGCCTGAAGAAATGTGCTGGGCGGCTGCGAGCGCGACTATCAGCCAAAATTTGTGGCCGCTCCAAACAGATAAGCGGCAGCGCGACGCCAAGCTGCTTGCCCATCAGCTCTTCGCCGTAACGGATCGCGAGCAAGCTCGCGCCTACAAAATCAGCCTGTGCCTGTGCGATGGCTAACCGCGTTTGAAGCACGATGGTTTCGCCAGCGCCTGTAGGAGCGAGCTTGCTCGCGATCCTGGCCTGCACGTGCTGGATCGGCGGTAAAGACCAGGCGCCTTCCTGGCTTCATGAGAGTGGTGTCGTGCCGTATTACGGCAACTGCAGACCACCGCCTGCCTTGTGCAGCCTGCGAAGATGTTTGCCGATCTGCGCCAGATTGACCTCCACCGCATCCAGCTCCTGTTGGCGCTCCTTGCTCAGCAACAGACGCACTTCTTCGTTAAGCGCATCGGTGAGCTGGCTCAGGCGCGCCTGTCGCTGACTGCTTTCCTGTTCCAGGCGTTGCCATTCGCTGGCCTGCGGCAACCCGTAGCCGCTTCCGTCCAGCAATTGCGCTGGCTGGCTCAGATAACCGCTGTTGGCGAGAATGCCCTGCAGGGTCTCGTCCGCCTTATTCAGCGTCTGGTCGCCCTGTTGGCGGCCGCTCAGGTAGCGGTTTTTCAACTCTTCCTGCGCAAGTAGCAGGTGCCGGCGCAGTGCGGCCTGCTCCACCAACAGCAGCGCCGCGCTGGCGCGCAGGTCGGCCTGCTCGATCCAGGGGCGTCGTGCTTCAGCGCTTAGTTCCAGCCAGGCTTGCACATCGGTTTGCGGCAGGCCCAGGCGTTCGCGAAGCACGGCGAACATGGCCTGGTAACGATCACGGTAGGAATCGAAGCGATACCCCAGGCGCAATGCCTCCTGTGGGTCGTCGAGCACGTTGGCGTCGGCCAGGCCGCGATTGATCAGTATTTCCAGAAGCCCGCTGGGCAGGATGCTGTCGAGGGCGGCGAGTTCGGGGCGGGCGGTGCCGCTACGCAGCAGCTTGAGGGTTTCGACCGCGCAGTTATTCGACAGGAAGTAATAGTCGCCGTCGTAGCTCCAGTGCATTTCGGCGCTGCGGATCACCAGGTTTTCGATCTCCTCGCGCTGCAGCTTCAGCGGAATCGAGGCGAGGCTGCGCAGTTCGACCTTGGTGTACTCATCAATCACCTGGCCCAGCGGCAGGACGAACAGGCGAGAAGGATAGACGCCGGTGAGGCCGTCCCAGCTCGACAGCTGTACATCGCCGACGAATGCGCGGAAAGACAGCACCAGGTGATGGTCCAGATCCAGGCGGCAGTCCGGCCCGCGCGGGCGGCCTGGCGCGCAGATCACCAGGCGCAGCATGCTGTGGCCCCAGCGGCTGACCCAGGCGTCGTTGGCTTCGGCAAACAGATAGTCGACTTCGTAGACGCGCTCGGGGTCGAGCTCGATGAGCGGGGTGCGCGCGAAGTCATGCCCGGCGTTGAGGATCGGCAAGGCGCTTTTGCAGGCTCCGATCCCGGCTGGCTGCCAGCCGAAATGCTGGCTGAAATAGTGATGCAGCAAAGGGCGACGGCAGGCGTAGCGGGGGTCGAGGAGAAAGTACTCCAGGTTCACCGCTACGAATTCCAGCGGGTTGCTCAGCTCGTAGGCATCGGGGCTGCGTGCCTGCTGGGCGTTGTCTTGCTCGCGTGCGCCGCGCTGGCCAACGCGCTGTGGCCAGCCGGCCAAATCGAGCAGGCGCGGGTCGTCGCTGAGGGTGAAGCGGCGCTCGGTCTGCCCTCGGCAGCTGTCCGGCAAGCCGACCAGGCCGAGACTGCTGGCGCGCTGTCCACAGAAAGCCTGCTGTCGATGGATTTCCGGCGACCAGAGCTGGGCGCGGTCATAGAGATGAGCCACTTCGTGAATAAGCGTCGCCAGCATTTCCTGACGCACCGTGCCGTGCGGCCGCTCGGTGCGTTGAGCGGCTGCGCTGCCATCGGTGAGTGCCGGCAGCAGGCGCCGGTTGAGCAGCAGCAGGTTGCCTCCGGCGCTGCCATAGACATCGTGTGTCAGCCCGTCATGCCAGCGGACGCGGACGTCTCGGTCGAGACGCTCGAGCATTCGCGGCGGCAACGCGGCCAGCGTTTCGTCCAGCAATTGCTGACTGGCGGCGCGTTCGGCCGGTTGCAGCTCGGCACTATCAAGCGTCAGGCGCAGCTCGGCCTGGCACAGATTAGCGAACGGCATGACAAGGGTGAGCGCAACGCCCAGCCACTGGGCCCGAGATGATTTCACTGAGCGAGGATGGCTTCGGCCAAGGCGAGGTCACTGGCCTGCTGGGCTGCCGGGAAGGCATCACGTAAGCGACCAAGGGCTGCTTCCAGTCGCGCGCCGCGTATTTCACCGCCGCTGGCAACAAAGCCGGCCGCCTCGTCTCGGGCTTCGCCGACGACTTTCATGTCGCTGATGCGGCTGGTCACGTCGGAGGTGAAGTTGATGCTGCGGTCCAAGGCGTTGACGACGATATTGCTGGTAGCCACCAGCGTCTGCGCCTGAACACCGCCGGCGAAAAGGGTCAGGGCGAAAGATGCGGCGATCAGCTTGAAGTTCATGATCTGTCTCGGGGGAGCGGGGTCGATGGTTGGACGAGAATTGCCTCGGCCAGTTCAAGGTCACCGGCCAGCAGCTGCGGTTGCCGCTCGCGCAGCCAACGCAGTGCAGCGTCCAGGCGGGCGCCTCGGATCTGTCCTTGAGTCGCAACGAACCCGGCCGCGTCGTCGCGGGCGTCGAGGATCAGCTTGTTGTCGAAAGGGGCGCTGGTCACCTGGCTGGCAACGTAACTGGAGGCGACGGTGCCAGCGAGGGTGGTGTCGAAGGCCTGGGCGCCACCGCAGAAGCAGCAGCTGACAAGTGCTAGATAGAGCGAACGCATGCAAATCCTGGAGCCAGAGAAACAGCCGCCAAGGCTAGCGAAACGCCAGCCCCAGAACCAGCACTGCGCTTAATCGGTCGTGCGTGTCAGAGCGCCAGAATCGCCCCGGCCAGTTGCAGATCGCTGGCGTGCAGGGTTGGGGCCTGGGTGCGGATGTGTTTCAGCGCCGCTTCCAGGTGAGCGCCGCGCGCCTCGCCATTACTGGCGACGAAACGCGCCGCATCGTCCTTGGCGTCGAGCACCAGCTTGTCGTCGCCCAGGTTCGAGGTGATGTCCGAGGTGCCTTCGACGGTGTTGACCAGCGAGGCGCCGATGGCATCAATGGTGCCGGTGATGCTTCCGGCTGACGCGGTGCCCGCGACCAGGCAGGCCGCGGTGGCAACTGACAACAGATACTTGTTCATGGTGTTCTCCAGGCTAGACGCAATTTTCGCCGTTACTCGCTATGACCTTTGGGCCAGCGTGCCGTTCAGCTTACGGCTCGACGAGGCCGCCTGGAAGCCGCTTATCCGCGCCAGAAGGGCTTGCTCAGCTCGTCCATCCGCTCGCTCTGGCTGATCCCGACATCGGCCAACTGACGCTCATCGAGCGCAGCCAGGTGCTGGCGGTTCGTGCGCGTCGCTGCCACAGACGTAGCTGCTGCAATACCCGGTGCAGCGGCGGCAAGCCGATTGCTGTTTTTTGCCTCCAAGTCAGTACGCGCTCCATGAGCCGCTCCTTCCCGCAATTCACGGGGATGGGTTATGGGCAGATAGAGTCGCGTGCCGGGCTGTTGCGTAACAGCCACAGGGAATCTGAATTGTGCCGGTCCAGTTGTGCGAGCAGACCTACTGTACCGGTGCTTCAGGCACCGAATTGTTCGGTTGAGGGTGCATAAAAAACCCCTCGAGGCTGAGCCGCGAGGGGTTCTGGTGCAGCGGGTGTCGCTTATTCGACTGCTTTGACCATGTCCTCGACGACCTTCTTGGCATCGCCGAAGACCATCATGGTCTTGTCCATGTAGAACAGTTCGTTATCCAGGCCGGCATAGCCGCTGGCCATGGAGCGCTTGTTGACGATGACCGTCTTGGCTTTGTACGCCTCGAGGATCGGCATGCCGGCGATAGGCGATTTGGGATCGTTCTTCGCCGCTGGGTTGACCACGTCGTTGGCGCCAAGCACCAGCACCACGTCGGCCTGGCCGAACTCGGAGTTGATGTCGTCCATCTCGAAGACCATCTCGTACGGCACTTCGGCCTCGGCCAGCAACACGTTCATGTGGCCGGGCATACGACCGGCGACGGGGTGGATCGCGTACTTCACGGTCACGCCCATGTGCGTCAGCTTCTCGGCCAGTTCCATCAGTGCGTGCTGTGCACGCGCCACCGCCAGGCCATAGCCGGGAACGATGATCACGGTATCGGCGTTCGACAGCAGGAAGGCGGCGTCATCGCTGGAGCCGGATTTGACCGGACGCTGCTCCTGGCTGCCTTTTGCCGGGCCGGCATCGGCCTCGCCACCAAAGCCGCCGAGAATGACGTTGAAGAACGAACGGTTCATCGCCTTGCACATGATGTACGAGAGGATCGCACCGCTCGAGCCCACCAGCGAACCGGCGATGATCAGCATCGAGTTGTTCAGCGAGAAGCCGATACCGGCCGCTGCCCAGCCCGAGTAGCTGTTGAGCATCGATACAACCACCGGCATGTCCGCGCCACCGATGGGGATGATGATCAGCACGCCGATCACGAACGCCAGCGCCACAAGGATCAGGAACGCGGTGAAGTTGCCGCTGAAGGTGTAGATCAGGCCCAGCACCAGAATCGCCACGCCAACGGCGAGGTTGATCTTGTGCTGGTTGGGGAACGACACAGGCGCGCCCTGGAACAGGCGGAACTTGTACTTGCCCGACAGCTTGCCGAAGGCGATCACCGAACCGGAGAAGGTGATGGCGCCGATGGCTGCACCGAGGAACAGCTCCAGACGGTTACCGGCAGGGATCGGGTAGCCGATGGCCTGGACGATACCCAGCGATTGCGGCTCGAGCACGGCAGCGATGGCGATGAACACCGCGGCCAGGCCGATCATGCTATGCATGAAGGCGACCAGTTCGGGCATCTTGGTCATCTCGACGCGCTTGGCCATCAGTGTGCCGATGGTGCCGCCGACCAGCAGGCCAAAGACGATGAAGCCCAGACCGCTCCAAGGGCTGGCGCTCTCGACCAGCTGCGCGCCCAGTTTGAACACCAGGAACACCGTGGTAACCACGGCAATGCCCATGCCGATCATGCCGAACAGGTTGCCGCGACGCGAGGTGGTGGGGTGCGACAGGCCTTTCAACGCCTGGATGAAACTCACCGAGGCGACGAGGTAGAGCAGGGTAATCAGATTCATGCTCATGGCTTGACCTCCGCCTTGGCGCCTGCGCGCTCCTTCTTCTTGAACATTTCCAGCATGCGGCGAGTGACCAGGAAGCCACCGAAAACATTTACCGCAGCCAGGGTCACGGCCAGGGTGCCCATCAGCTTGCCCATCGGGGTGACAGTCAGGGCGGCAGCGAGCATGGCGCCGACGATGACGATCGCCGAGATGGCGTTGGTGACTGCCATCAGCGGCGTGTGCAGCGCGGGGGTGACGTTCCAGACCACGTGGTAGCCGACGTAGATCGCCAGCACAAAGATGATCAGGTTGTAGATGCCATCAGATATCAGGTCCATTCTTTCGGGCTCCCTTAACCGTTGGTGCGCACGACCTGGCCGTCGCGGCACATCAGGCACGCGGCGACGATGTCGTCTTCGAGATTGAGCTGGAACTTGGCTTCGCCATCGATCACCAGCTTGAGGAAGTCCAGCAGGTTGCGTGCGTATAGCGCCGAGGCATCCGCCGGCACGTGCGTCGCCAGGTTGGTGTAGCCAACCAGGGTCACGCCGTGCTTGACCACCACCTGATCGGCTTCGGTCAATGGACAGTTACCGCCCTGAGAGGCGGCGAGGTCGATCACCACCGAGCCGGGCTTCATCTGCTGCACGGTTTCTTCCTGCAGCAGCGTCGGCGCCTTGCGGCCCGGGATCAGCGCGGTGGTGATGATGATGTCGGCCTGCTTGGCGCGCTCGTGCACGGCCTGGGCCTGTCGCGCCATCCAGCTTGCTGGCATGGGCCGGGCATAGCCGCCGACACCTTCGGCGCACTCGCGCTCTTCATCGGTCTCGCAGGGCACATCAACGAACTTGGCGCCGAGCGATTCGATTTGCTCTTTCACCGCCGGACGTACGTCCGAGGCTTCGATGACCGCGCCCAGACGCTTGGCCGTGGCGATGGCCTGCAGACCCGCTACACCGGCACCGAGGATCAGCACCCGTGCGGCTTTCACCGTACCGGCGGCGGTCATCAGCATCGGCATGAAGCGCGGGTACTGGTTGGCGGCAACCATCACTGCCTTGTAGCCGGCGATGTTGGCCTGTGAGGAGAGCACGTCGAGGCTTTGCGCGCGCGAGGTGCGCGGCGCGGCTTCCAGGGCGAAGGCGGTGATCCCGCGTTCGGCCATGCGTGCGATGTTTTCATTGTCGAAGGGATTGAGCATGCCGACCAAGACCGTGCCTGGCTGCATCTGCGCCAGTTCGGTTTCGCTCGGTGCGTTCACCTTCAGCAGGATCTCTGCTGCGAACGCCGCAGCGGCATCGGCGATGGTTGCGCCTGCCGCTTCGAAGGCACTGTCCGGAACACTGGCCTGTACGCCAGCTCCGCTCTGCACCGTCACCCGATGCCCTTGCCCGATCAGCTTCTTGATGGTTTCCGGTGTCGCGGCAACGCGCGTTTCACCGGGCCTGGTTTCGAGAGGAACACCAATGTGCATTGTTCTTGTTCTCCTGCTTGATCGTAACCAGCGTGCTGCGCGGTAACCCGGCTATCGCAACGCTGGCGTTACTTTTCGCCCGGCCACTGCGGATGGCGGCTGGGTGTGAATCGGCTAACGGGCCCCTGCACTTGCCGGTTTGCCTGATGCGGCGCGGCATTCTGCAAGGGCCATGGAAATCAAACAACTGTTTTAATCTGAACGCAACGGCGGATGTTCGTTCACGTCGTGACCATTAGGTTGCTTTGTATCGCTGCAGGCTGCGTCGGTATTGGGTTCGACCTTTGTCTAAGGTTCCGTACCCGGTTATGCGCGGCGCAATCATGAATGACGGACCATAGACGTTGTATTCGTCGGCGGGCTTGTCTGTATGCGACCTTGGTGCCGGTCGGCGCGGCGCATGTGCAAAAAAAACGGATCAGAGCCTGTAATGTCATGAATTCCCTGTAGTCCAATGCGTTTGGTTGCGCTGGCTTCGGAATGCCGACGACGTTCGATCGCATTACTCATGAGAAATTCACATGGCCGATCTAGACGTGAATGAAATGATCCTGATGGAGGAATCTCAGCCCAGGCGGCTGCCGTTCGCTTTCGCTCGCCGCCACGGCGTGCTTCTGCTGGAGCGCCCGGAGGGCCTGCGTTTGTGCGCCCGCGAAGGTGCGCCGCTGACCGCTGTGCAGGAGGCCCAGCGTGTCGCCGGCGGCCCGTTGGCGATGCAATGGCTGGCGCAGGATGAATTCGAGCAGGCCCTGAGTGCGGCCTATCAGCACGACTCTTCCGCTGCGATGCAGATGGTCGAAGGCCTCGGCGATGATATGGACCTGCACAGCCTGGCTGATCAGATCCAGGAAACCGAGGATCTGCTGGAACAGGAAGACGACGCCCCGATCATTCGCCTGATCAACGCCATCCTGGGCGAGGCGATCAAGGAGAACGCCTCCGATATCCACGTCGAAACCTTCGAAAAGCGTCTGGTCATTCGCTTTCGCATCGACGGCATTCTGCGCGAAGTGGTGCAGCCCAAGCGCGAGCTGGCGGCACTGCTGGTGTCGCGGATCAAGGTTATGGCGCGGCTCGACATCGCCGAGAAGCGCATCCCGCAGGATGGGCGCATTTCCCTGCGCGTCGGTGGCCGCGAGGTGGATATCCGTGTGTCGACCCTGCCATCGGCCAACGGCGAGCGGGTTGTACTGCGTCTGCTGGACAAGCAGGCCGGCCGGCTCACGCTCCGCCATCTGGGCATGAGCGACCGTGATCGCAAGGTCATGGAACAGGCGGTGCAGAAACCGCACGGGATCATCCTCGTCACCGGCCCGACCGGCTCGGGTAAGACCACCACGCTGTACGCCAGCCTGGTCACGCTCAATGACCGTACGCGCAACATCCTCACCGTCGAGGACCCGATCGAATACAACCTCGAGGGCATCGGCCAGACCCAGGTCAACACCAAGGTCGACATGACCTTCGCGCGGGGCCTGCGCGCCATTTTGCGCCAGGACCCCGACGTGGTGATGGTCGGCGAGATCCGCGACCAGGAAACCGCCGACATGGCCGTGCAGGCTTCGCTAACCGGTCATCTGGTGCTCTCGACCCTGCACACCAACAGCGCCATCGGTGCGGTCACCCGCCTGGTGGACATGGGCGTTGAACCGTTCCTGATTTCCTCGTCGCTGCTCGGTGTGCTGGCCCAACGCCTCGTCCGGGTGCTGTGTAATGACTGCAAACGCGCCTATGTCGCCGACGAGGCCGAGTGCGCGCTCTTCGGTCTCGACCCGAGCGAAGCCCCGACGCTGTACCACGCCGAAGGCTGCGACGTTTGTCGCCAGTTGGGCTACCGTGGGCGGACCGGCATCTACGAACTGGTGCTGTTCGACGACACCCTGCGCAGCATGATCCACACCCGCGCCGCCGAGCAGGACATGGTTCGCCATGCCCGCCGCCTGGGCCCGAGCATTCGTGAGGATGGCCTGCGCAAGGTGCGAGAGGGCGTGACCACCATCGAAGAAGTGTTGCGCGTGACGCGCGAGGAATAAGCGCATGAGCAGACCGGCAGGAGGACCGCAGCCCAGGCCATGATCAGCTCTGAATACATCCCCAGTGCCCACGGCGGCGTTGGGCAGGCGACCTCCCCGAGGCGCTTTTGCCCGGACGGCTGCACATTGCCGCGCCTGACTCTAACGGCTGAGCGCTGATGGCAGCCTTCGAATACATCGCCCTCGACCCCCGTGGTCGCGAGCAGAAGGGCCTGATCGAGGCGGACAGCGCACGCCAGGCGCGGCAGCTGTTGCGCGAGAAGCAATGGTCGCCACTGGACGTCAAGCAGGCCAAGGCCAAGGAAGACACTGGCGGGGGCGGCTTCGCCTTTGGCCGTGGGCTGTCGGCGCGAGACCTGGCGCTGGTGACCCGGCAGCTGGCGACTCTGGTGCAGGCGGCGTTGCCTATCGAGGAAGCGTTGCGTGCGGCGGCGGCACAGTCGTCGTCCCAGAAGATCAAGTCGATGCTGCTGGCCGTCCGGGCGCGGGTAATGGAAGGGCACAGCCTGGCGGGGTCGCTGCGTGAATATCCCTCGGCGTTCCCCGAGCTTTACCGCGCCACCGTCGCGGCGGGCGAACATGCTGGTCACCTCGGGCTGGTGCTCGATCAGCTGGCCGATTACACCGACCAGCGCCAGCAGTCGCGGCAGAAGATTCAACTGGCGCTGCTGTACCCGGTGATCCTGTTGGTGGCCTCGCTGGCCATCGTGGTGTTGCTGCTGGGTTATGTGGTGCCGGATGTGGTGAAAGTGTTCGTCAATACAGGCCAGGAACTGCCGGCCCTGACCACCGGGCTGATCGCGGTGAGTGAAGTGGTGCAGCAATGGGGTTGGCTGATGCTCATTGGCATCGTGGCCGCCGCCCTGGCCATGCGGCAGGCGTTGCGTGATGAGAAGATCAAGCGCCGCTGGCATGCCTTCATCCTTCGGATTCCGCTGGTGGGGCGGCTGGCCCGGGCGACCAACACCGCGCGCTTCGCCTCGACGCTGGCAATCCTCACGCGCAGCGGCGTGCCGCTGGTAGATGCGCTGGGGATCGCCGCGGCGGTGATCGCCAACCTGCGCATTCGTGACAAGGTCATCGAGGCGGCGCAGCGCGTGCGCGAAGGCGGCAGCCTGACCCGCGCGCTGGACGCGACGGGCGAGTTTCCGCCGATGATGCTGCACATGATCGCCAGCGGCGAGAAATCCGGCGAGTTGGACCAGATGCTGGCGCGCACCGCCCGTAACCAGGAAAACGACCTGGCCGCGCAAATCTCCCTGATGGTGGGACTTTTCGAGCCCTTCATGCTGGTGTTCATGGGGGCTGTGGTATTGGTAATCGTGCTGGCGATCCTGCTGCCGATCCTTTCTCTCAATCAACTGGTGGGCTAGTGAGAATGACGTTGAACAGTCGCAAACAGGGTGGCTTCACCCTTATCGAAATCATGGTGGTGGTGGTGATCCTGGGGATTCTCGCCGCACTGGTGGTGCCGCAGGTGATGAACCGCCCGGATCAGGCCAAGGTCACCGTGGCCAAGGGCGATATCAAGGCTATCGGCGCCGCCCTCGACATGTACAAGCTGGATAACTACGCCTATCCCAGCACCCAACAGGGGCTGGATGCGCTGGTGGAGAAGCCGGGCGGCAATCCGCAGCCGAAGAACTGGAACCGCGACGGCTACCTCAAGCGTGTGCCGAAGGATCCATGGGGCAACGAATACCAGTACCTGTCGCCCGGCACCCAAGGCCCGTACGACCTGTACTCCTATGGTGCCGACGGTAAGCAGGGCGGCTCCGAGCTGAACGCGGACATCGGTAACTGGGACCTCTGATCCATGCCCCAGGCGCGCCGGGACGGTGGCTTCACGCTGATCGAGCTGCTGGTGGTGATCGTCATCCTTGGCAGCCTGGTGGGCCTGGCGGTGCTATCGACCGGTAACACCAGCTCGTCGCGTGAAATCCGTGATGAAGCGCAGCGCGTGGCTACCCTGATCAGCCTGATGGCCGACGAAGCCGTACTCGATAGCCGCGAATATGGCCTGCGGTTCGACCGGGACGGTTACCGGGTGATGCACTACGACGAAGCCGATGCGCGCTGGCGCGATGTTGGTGATCGCGAGGCGCACCAGGCTCCCGAATGGATGCGCCTGGAGCTGGAACTCGACGGCACCCCGTTGCAATTGGTGGCGCCGGTCAAGCGCGAGGATGACCCGGCCGGGCTGTCCAACGACGAGGACCGAGAGCGTCGGCGAGCCCCTCGCGTGCAACCGCAGCTGCTGATCCTTTCCAGCGGTGAGCTGTCTCCGTTCACCCTGACCCTGTCCGATCAGCGACCTAGAGGGAGCCGCTGGACGGTATCCAGCGATGGCTTTCGCATGCCGCGTGCCGAACCCGTGGAGACCCGTCGATGAGTCATCGTCCGGCGCGCTCGCGCGGCTTTACCCTGCTTGAAGTGCTGGTGGCGCTGGCGATCTTCGCCATCGTCGCGGCTGTGGTGTTGACCGCGGCCGCGCGCAGCGTGAGCAATGCCGGGCGGCTGGAAGCGCTGACTCTGGCCGGCTGGATCGCCGACAACCGTCTCACCGAGCTGCAGCTGCAACAACCGGCACCGAGCGTTGGCCGGGAAGATACCCGCCTGGAGTTTGGTGGGCGTCAATGGCAGACCCTGAGCGAAGTGGAAACCAGCGGTACGCCCGGTCTTCTGCGCATCCGCGTCTGGGTCGCGGCCGCCGAGCAGCGGCGGGGTGTCGGCGCTGGGCCAATCGAAGAGCGCGCGGTGACCAGCCTTACGGGCTTCGTTGGCGTCGACCCATGAGCATCCAGACGCGTCGCGCCATGGCGGGTTTCACGCTGCTTGAACTGCTGATTGCCATTGCGCTGTTCGCACTGCTGGGCCTGGCCACCTACCGCATGCTCGAAGCGGTGATGCGCAGCGACGAAGTGGTCCGCGCACAGGAAGTCCAGCTGCGAGAACTGGGGCGCGCGATGTGGAGTTTGGAACGCGACCTCATCCAGGCCATGCCACGACCGGTGCGCGACGGCTATGGCGACGAGCAGAACGCGTTCATCGGCCAGATGGCCGGCGCCGCAGACGGCGTGTCGCTGGAGCTGACCCGCAGCGGCTGGCGAAACCCCACCGGTATGCGCCGGGCCAACCTGCAGCGGGTGCGCTGGCGGCTGGCTGGCGACACGCTGGAACGGGTCTACTGGGTCGTGCTCGACCGCGACGTGGACAGCGAGCCACGGGTGCAGCCTGTGCTTGATAACGTGCAGGCGCTGCGGCTGCGCTATCTGGACGCGGAGAACGCCTGGCATGAGGAATGGCCACCCTTCGAGTTTGGCCGCGGTGATCCGGACGAGCAGGCGCGGCGGTTGCCGCTAGCCGTGGAGGTCTCCATCGATCACCAGCGCTACGGCACCATCACCCGCCTGCTGCGGTTGCCGGACGGCCCGACCCCGGC